>NZ_JAKSYH010000158.1 GCF_022829295.1 Methylobacterium sp. J-088 | reverse complement strand
ATCTGGGCGAGCGTCGTCTTGCCGAGCCCGGGCGGCCCGACGAACAGCACGTGGTCGAGCGCCTGCCCGGTCTTGCGGGCGGCCTCGATGAAGATCTGCATGTTGGCCCGGGCCGCGCGCTGGCCGATGAACTCGGACAGGATCAGCGGACGGATCGTCTGGTCGACGTCCCCCGGGCTCGCGCCGGGCTGCAGCAGACCCGGGCGCGTCGGGTTCGAGGCTGGCGGCCGGGCCGTCGTCATCCGCGAGACCATTCAGGCCGCCGCCTTCACCCGGTCGCGCGTGGCCTCGAAAGGCTGCACGAGGACGCGCCGCCCGGTCAGGTCGTGGACGGTGACACGCCATTCGGCCCAGTCGGTCCGGTTCGCCAGCGCGCGCCGCACGTCGGCCGCGACCTTCTGGGCCCGGGCGCCTAACCGGCCGGCGGCGCGAACCTCAGCGCCGCGGGCGTCGAACACGCATTCCAGGCCGTTGGTGCAGTGGAAACGGTAGCGTGCCATCCCGTGCTCCTCTTGGCCGTCCGATTCGGCCCACCCTCTACGTTCACTATATGTTCTTACACGCGCGATATCCAGCCTGGGCGAAGCGTCGCATCCGTTGCGATTTCCGGCGCGATCCAAGCCGTCCGCGACCGGGCACGGAACACGGACCGTCCTTCGCGCTTTCCGGCCAATACCCCTCGCCCAGCGATCCGGAACGCCGCATGACACGCTCCGCACTCCTCGCCCTCCTTCTCGTGGCCGGCTTGGCGACGCCCGGGCGGGCCGAAGAGGCACCGGCCGGCTCCGACGTCCTCAAGCCGATGATCCAGTCGGACAGTCTTGTGTTCAACGGTGTCACCCGCTCGGCGGACGGCCGGGTGTTCTCGCCGTTCCAGCGCCAGTCCAAGGACACGGGGATCGAGCTCGGCGAGTGGAAGGACGGCAAGGCCGTGGCCTATCCCGACGCGGGGTGGAACGCCTGGAAGAGCGGGGACGACCCGGCCAAGGCCTTCGTGGCGGTCAACGCCATCCGGATCGGCCCGGATGGCGACCTCTGGGTGGTCGACAAGGGCGCCCCCGGCATGGGCGAGGCACCGCTGCCGGGCGGCCCCAAGCTCGTGCAGATCGATCTCGCCACGAACGCCGTGCGGAAGGTCTACCCGCTGCAGGCAGCCACCAACGACCGGAGCTTCATCGACGATTTCCGCTTCAACGGCCGCAAGGTCTACCTGACGGATGCCGGCCAGCCCGGGCTGCTCGTCCTCGACCTCGACACCGGGGCCCTGCGGCGGGTGCTCGACGGGCATTGGTCGACGATCGCGCAGCGACCGCTCACCGGCCAGGGCCGGGTGCTGCGGGACGACAAGGGCAAGCTGTTGTTCATCCACGCCGACCAGCTGGAGGTCTCGCCGGACGGCAAGACTTTCTACTACCAAGCCTGCACCGGCCCGCTCTACAGCATCGAGACCCAGTATCTCGACGACGCCTCCGTGAGCGACGACGAGCGGGCCAAGCACGTCAAGCTCCATGCCGCCACCGTGGCGACGGGCGGCACGGCGATCGACGCATCCGGCACCATCTACGCGAGCGACACGGACGGCCTGCGCATCCTCAAGATCGCACCGGACGGCACGATGGGCACACTCGTGCAGGATCCCCGGCTGGTCTGGGTCGACGCGATGTGGATCGACGAGCAGGGCGGCCTCTGGATCCCGGCCGCGCAGATGAACCGCACGCCGGCGATGAACGGCGGCGAGACCTCGGCGGTGAAGTTCCCGACGACCATCTACCGGATGCAGATCGACGCCAAGCCGGTGCGCAACTGAGCCAGGGATCGGACGATCATGTCAGGGCTGCGAACCATTCGGCTGGCGCGTCTCGTCATGGCGGCCGGCCTCCTCCTCGGGGCGGTGTCGACGGGGCGGGCCGCAGGCCCCCTCGCGATTCAGGAGACTCGCCTTCATACGCCGCCTGACTCGCACGAGCCGCAGCGGGCGCTGATCGACCTGCGCAATGCCGGGCCGGATCCGGTCGCGCAGGTGACGATCCTCTGCACCTTCACGGGCGCCGGTGGGGCGGTTCTCGACACGCAGACGGTCTCGGTGCCGGAGATCTTCGGCCACGCCGCCGTGCAGGCCGAAGCGATCTACTACGGCTATCCCAGGGCGAGCGGCGCGGCCTGCCGGCTCACCGAGCCGCATTGACGCCTCGTCCGGGCTCGCACCGCGCCCCCCATGCGGGCGGGGGCGGACCGCCCGCGGAGAGGTGGCGCCCAAGATCGGTTTCCGGCAGAAGGCGCCCACGCAACGTCCGTCTTGTCGCAGGCTGATCCCTGTGCCCGCCACCCGATTCGCCCGCACCCAGACTGGCCGCGCTCCGTGTGCACGCGCCTCGGCGCGGCGGGGCGCTTGACCATGGATGCGCCCGGGCCTGACGACCTTCTGCGGCGCGCCTATGCGCTGGAGGCGGAGGCGGCCGCGCTGCGCGCGCGGGCGGCCGGATCCGCAGCCGTGGAGGACCGCCGGACGGCGGGCGCGCAGCGCCCATGGGCAGCCCTCGACGGCGCGACGCACATCGCCCTCATCGCCACCGACCCGACGGGGCGCGTCACGGACTGGAATGCCGGCGCACAGGCCATCCTCGGTTGGACCACGGACGCGATGCAGGGCCGGCCGATCGCGAAGCTGTTCACCCCCGAGGACCGGGCGGAGGGCCGCCCGGAGCAGGCGCTGCGCACCGCGCTGGACCAGGGCCGCGCCGAGGAGGTGGGCTGGCGCCTGCGCGCCGACGGCGAGCGCCGCTGGGTCTCCGGCGAGACGATGGCCGTGCGCGACGCGGCCGGCGGCCCGCCCGGCTTCGTCACGATCCTGCGCGACCGCACGGATCTGCGCGCGGCCGAGCAGGCCCTGCGCGCAAGCGAGGAGCGCTACCGGACCCTGTTCGAGGCCATCGACGACGGCTTCTGCGTCATCACCTTCCTCGACGGGCCGCACGGCCCACTGAGCGACTACGTCCACGTCGAAGCCAATCCGGGCTACGAGCGGCATACCGGCATCGCCGGCATCGTCGGGCGGACGTTGCGCGGCCTCGTGCCGCCCGACGACGCGGAGGCTTGGCTCGAACTCTACGGCGGCGTGCTGCGCACCGGAACGCCGATCCGGTTCGAGCGCTATTTCGCGCTCGTGGACCGCACCATCGAGGTCTCGGCGGTTCGGATCGAGCCGCCGAGCCGGCGCCAGGTCTCGGTGCTGTTCCGAGACATCACGGCGCGCCGGAAGGCGGAGGATGCGTTGCGCGCCAGCGAGGCCTCGGCCCGCGCGAACAGCGAGCGCGTCCAGCTCGCCCTGGCAGCGGGCGCGATCATCGGCACGTGGCTGTGGGACCTGCCGAGCGACCGGTTCACCGTGGACGAGGCGTTTGCGCGGAGTTTCGGCCTCGATCCGGCCCTGGGGCGCGAGGGCCTGAGCCTGGCCCAGGTGGTGGCGACCGTCCATCCCGACGACAGGGCGGGGCTCGCCGCGGCGATCGAGGCCGCGATCGCCCGCGGCGGGGCCTACGCGCACCAGTATCGGGTCCGCCGCGCCGACGGGCGCTACTACTGGCTGGAGGCGAACGGCCGCGTCGACCACGGGCCCGATGGCACGCCGCTCAGCTTTCCGGGGGTCCTGATCGACGTGGACGAGCGCCGGGCCGTCGAAGCGGAGCGGGACCGGGCCGCTGCGGCCTTGCGCAGCCTCAACGAGACGCTGGAGCAGCGCGTCGCCGAACGGACCGCCGAGCTGATGCGGGCCGAGGAAGCCCTGCGGCAATCGCAGAAGATGGAGGCGGTCGGTCAACTGACCGGCGGGCTCGCCCACGACTTCAACAACATGCTGGCCGGGGTCGTCGGCTCCCTGGAGCTGATGCAGACCCGGATGCTGCAGGGCCGGGTCGCGGATCTCGACCGCTATATCGGCGCGGCCCAGGGGGCGGCCCGGCGCGCCGCCGCCCTGACCCACCGCCTGCTCGCCTTCTCGCGCCGCCAGACCCTCGATCCGAAGCCCACCGACGTGAACCGTCTCGTCGAGGGCATGATGGAGCTGGTGCGCCGCACGGTCGGCCCCGCGGTGGCGATCGAGTCGATCGGGGCCGGCGGCCTGTGGCCGACGCTGGTCGATCCGAGTCAGCTCGAGAACGCGCTCCTCAACCTGTGCCTCAACGCCCGGGACGCCCTGCCCGATGGCGGCCGCATCGTCATCGAGACGGCGAACCGCTGGCTCGACCACAGGGCCGCGCAGGCGCGCGATTTGGAGCCGGGGCAGTACGTGACCCTCTGCATCTCGGACAACGGCACCGGCATGACGGCGGACGTCGCCGCCAAGGCGTTCGACCCGTTCTTCACGACAAAGCCCATCGGCGAAGGCACCGGCCTCGGCCTGTCGATGATCTACGGCTTCGCCAAGCAGTCGGGCGGGCAGGTCCGGATCTACTCGGAGTTCGGCCAGGGCACGATGGTCTGCCTGTACCTGCCCCGCCATCTCGGCGAGGCGGAGGGGGACACGACCCTGCCCGATCTCGCCCACGCGCCGCGTGCCGAGCAGGGCGAGACCGTCTTGGTGGTGGACGACGAGCCCACCGTGCGGATGCTGGTGACCGAGGTGCTGGAGGATCTCGGCTACGCGGCGATCGAGGCGGCCGATGGGGCTTCCGGCCTGAAGGTGCTCGAATCGGACGTGCGCATCGACATGCTGATCACCGATGTCGGGCTGCCCGGCGGCATGAACGGCCGACAGATGGCCGAGGCCGGGCGCCGGCACCGGCCGGACCTCAAGGTCTTGTTCATCACCGGCTACGCCGAGAACGCCGCCCTCAACCACGGCCATCTCGGCCCCGGCATGCGGGTGATGACAAAACCCTTCGCGCTGGAGGCGCTCGCCACCCGGATCCGGGGGATCATTGCGGGCGAGGGCTGAGGCGGGCGGCAGAGCGCGACGGGCCCCCTCTCCCGGGCGGGAGAGGGTTGGGGCGCGGGACGAGAACTCACCGGATTGGGCGCGCCATCGACGCGCCGGACGGGCGCGCTTCGCTTGGATAGGCCTGATCCCTCACCCTATTCCTCGCCCGCATGGGCTTGCGGATTCACACATCCGGTCTGGCACCACCGGTTCAGGGTCGTGCTCGGGTCCCCTCTCCCGAGCGGGAGAGGGGGCCTGTCGCGCTCGGAATTCCGCTCGTCACTTCGCGCAACTGGGAACAGGGACGCGAGAGCCTGGAACCGGCCGCCGCGACGCTCCTGCGCATCGTCTCGTTCGATTCGGATTCTGCTCTGACTGCACTGGCGACAACGGCCTTCGAACCGGCAGCTTCCGCTGCGAGCTCTCCGCCCACCGATGCTGCCACACCCGATGCGATCGGACGTCAGCCGGTCACGATCTAGGCACCAGCGCTACGCTGGACCCGCGCGTTCTGCCAGAACGCCGCTCTGGCCTCCGACAGGGAACCAGACAGCGTGGCCGTTCTTAAGGTGGCGGGCCGGCCAGTGGGACGGGCCGGACCGGCCGCGACGGGCCGAACGGTGAGGCGACAGAGGATCTGCCGTGGATACGCAGAACGTTCCGGCCGAACTGAAGAGCTATTTCGACAGATCCCACATCGCCCTCGCTCTGGCCGCCGTCACCACCGACAACCCGCTGCTGCTGGTGAATGCGCCTTTCCACCAGCTGACCGGGTATGACGCGACGGACGTCGTCGGCCGCAATTGCCGCGTCCTGCAGAGGGATGCGGAGAACCGGGAGGCCCGCGCCAAGATTCGCGCCTTCCTCGAAGACGATCGGATCAATGCCGTGCGGACGACGATCGTGAATTTCCGCAAGGATGGGCGGCCGTTCGTCAATCTGCTGTACATGTCGAAATTGAAGGCGCTTTCGGGCGAGGTGCGCTTTCTTTTCGCATCCCAATTCGACATCAGCCGCTCGCAACCGGAGTTGCTTTCTGCGTACGATATCGAACTGAGCCGGACCTTGTCCCGGTTGAGGCCGACGCTTGCGGAGAGCGGCATCGTCATCGAGGGGTCCCTGATGACGATCGCCAACACCGTCGCCACCGTCGCGCAGGCGAAGCTCACCCTCGCGGATCTCGATGCACCAGGATTTCCTTGACGAGCCCGGGGCGGGAGCCCCGGAAGTCCTGGGTGGCGCCGGTCAGGTCGTGGCCGCGCCCTTCACCGGGCCGGTGGTGGGGATCGGGGCCTCGGCGGGCGGGCTCGAAGCCCTGCGCGAGATGCTGGCCCGCGCCCGGACGCCGACGGGCATGGCCTTCGTTATCGTCCAGCATCTCGATCCCAACCACGAGAGCATGCTGGCCCAGCTGCTGGATCGGCATACCGGGCTGGAGGTGCTCCAGTGCGAGGGCGGCGAGCGGATCACCGGCGACAAGGTCTACATCATCCCGCCGGGCCGGGGCCTGGTCATCCAGAACGGCGTCCTCGAACTCACGCAGTTCGTGCAGCCGCGGGGCTTACGCCGGCCGATCGACGACTTCTTCCTGTCGCTCGCCGTCGATCAGCAGGCCAACGCAGCCTGCGTGATCCTGTCGGGCACCGGCGCCGACGGGACCACCGGCCTGCGCGCCATCAAGGAGCATGGCGGCGTCTGCGTGGTGCAGCAGCCGGACACCGCCCGCTACGACGGTATGCCGGTCTCGGCGGTCGGCACCGGCCTCGTCGACTTCGTGCAGCCGCCGGGCGAGATCGTGGATTGCCTCTCGGCCTTCTTCCGCCGCCGCGGCACCGATGCGGGCGATGCGGAATCGGGCGCGGTGGCCGATTATCTCGACGACTTGTGCCGGGTGCTCCGCGCCGCCGTGGGCCATGATTTTGCCGGCTACAAGCGCACCACCCTCGGGCGCCGGGTCGAGCGGCGCATGCACGTGCTGGGCTCCGAATCCGGCCGGGCCTATCTCGCCCGCGTCCGCGCCGACAAGGGCGAGTGCGAGGCTCTGTTCCGCGACCTCCTGATCAACGTCACCCGCTTCTTCCGCGACGCCGAGCTGTTCGAGACCTTGCGGGAGCGGGTGGTCGAGCCGCTGCTGCGCAACCGCGATCCGGACGAGGACATCCGGGTCTGGATCCCGGGCTGCTCCAGCGGCGAGGAGGCCTACAGCATGGCCATGCTGTTCGCCGAGGCTGCCCGCAGCCTCGACCTGCCGCTGGCCGTGCAGATCTTCGCCACCGACATCGACGAGCGCATGCTCCAGATCGCCCGGGAGGCGAGCTATCCGGCCGCGGCTCTGGCCGACATCCCGGCCCCGATGCGCGAGCGCTACATCGTCCCGCATGCCGAACGCTTCACCATCGCGGCCGAGATCCGCGACCTGATCCGCTTCTCCAGCCACAGCCTGGTCAAGGATCCGCCCTTCTCCCGGATCGACCTGCTCTCCTGCCGCAACCTGCTGATCTATTTCGACGAGCGCCTCCAGCAATCGGTGGTGCCGCTGTTCCACTACGCGGTGCGGCCGGGCGGCTACCTGTTCCTCGGCCCCTCCGAGAGCGTGAGCCGGTTCGAGCACCTGTTCCCCGTCCTCGACCAGCACGCGCGCCTGTTCGAGCGGCCGCCGGGCTCGCCGCAATACCCGATCGATCTGCCCGGCAGCGCCCGGCGCGGCGAAATCCGGCGCGGCGGGTGCGAGGAGCGCCGGGGCGAACCGTCGATCGCCGACGAGTCGGCGGCGGTGCGGCGCGTGATCGAGCGCTACGCACCGCCCAGCATGGTGCTGAACGAGGATGGCGGCATCATCAGTGCCTACGGGCCCTTGAGCCGCTACTTCGACTTCCCGGTGACGCGCACCGGCGGCACCAGCGCGATCACGCTGGCGCGGCCGGGCCTGCGCGACGTGATCGGCCCCCTGCTCCGGCGGACCCGGGACGCACGCAAGCGCGTGGCGGTCCGGAACGTGGAGGTGCGCTCGGAATACGGCCTGCAGCAGGTCGAATTGATCTGCGATCCGCTGCCGGACGGCTCGATGCTGCTGGTCCTGCGCGACACCAGCGCCTTTGAGCCGTCGAGCGAACTCGACCTGCTCGACCTGGACGCGGGCGGCGACCATGTCGAGGCGCTGGAAGAGGAATTGCTGCGCACGCGCTACACGCTGCGCTCGACCGTCGAGGAATTGGAGACGACGAACGAGGAGCTGAAGAGCTCCAACGAAGAAATGATGTCGATGAACGAGGAGCTCCAGTCGACGAACGAGGAGCTGTCCACGGTCAACGACGAGTTGAAGATCAAGGTCGAGCAGCTCACCATCGCCAACGCCGACCTGCGCAACTTCTTCGAATCGACCGACCTCGCCGTCATCGTGCTGGACCGGGCGCTGCGGGTGCGCAGCTTCACGGCGGCGGCCACCGCGATCTTCCCGCTTCAGCCCGGCGACCGGGGCCGGCCGCTGGCCGATGTCGCGGGCCGGCTCGCCGGCCAGGACTATCTGCACGACGCGCAGGCGGTCTGTACCGGCGGCTCGGCCATCCAGCGGCGCCTCACCACCCGGGACGGCGACCGGACGCTGTCCTTACGCGTCCTGCCCTATCGCCTGCAGAACGGCAGCATCGACGGCGCCACCCTGGTGCTGACCGACATCACCGAGGCCCTGTCGCTGGAGCGCCAGCTCGCGGCGGAGCGCGAGCGGCTGGAACTGGCCGTCAAGGCGGGTGGGATCGGCGTCTGGGAATACTGCCCCGACGCCGGGACCATCGTGGTCGACAGCACCGCCGGCACGATCTTCGGCCTCGCCCCCGACACGCCGCACCCGGTCCCGGCCCTGGTCGCCAGCGTGGTGCCGGAGGACCGGGTCGGCCTGGAGGCGGCGCTGGCCGAGGCCGCCCACGGGCTCGACGAGTTCGAAGCGCGCCTGCGCGTGCGGGCGATCGACCACGCCCCCCGGCACATCCGGAGCTACGGGCGTCCGACCCGGAGCGGCGACCGGAAGCGGATCGTCGGCGTCTGCATCGACGTCTCGCCGGAATACGCGCTCGCCGAGACCCGCGACCTGATGCTGCGTGAGATGAACCACCGCGTGAAGAACCTGTTCGCGATCATCGGCGGCATGATCTCGGCGGGCTCGCGCACGCACCGCGAGATCGGAATCTTCGCCTCCGACATGCGCGACCGCATCTCGGCGCTGGGCCGGGCCCATTCGCTCGCCGACCCCACCGACGGCCAGGGCCTGAGCGACCTCGCGGGCCTGATCGGCGCGACCCTGCGCCCGTACCGCGACCATGTCCCGACGGTGATCGAGGGACCGCTCGTGGCGATCAACTGGCGGCACGTGTCGTCCCTGGCGATGATCCTGCACGAATGGGCGACCAACTCCGTGAAGTACGGAGCGCTCGGAGCCGAGGACGGGTCCCTGTCGGTGACCTGGGACCGGGGGCCGGACGGGCTGATCCTGGATTGGTGCGAGCGGATGGCCCGGGTGGCCGAGCCGCGGCCGGGCCGGGGCTTCGGCTCGCTGCTGGTCGAGATGTCCCTGCGCCAGCTCGAAGCGACCGTGGAGCGCAGCCACGACGCCTCCGAGTACCGGATCGTGCTGCGCCTGCCGGACTCGGCGCTCACGGCGGGGTGAGACCGTCCGCCCAACCCATCTCCGGGTCGGAGCGTCTCACGCGGTCCCGCTGGCCGGGCCGCGCCTGCGCACCGGCCGGCTGACGAACCGGGAGCCCGCGAGCAGGAAGCGCCAGGGCGTCTCGGCGCCGCGGGTGATCCCGATCCGCCGGTCGCTCACCACGTCGGCCGGCTCGGTGCGGGGCGTGAACCGGAAGGGCGCCCGCCCGACCGGCCAGCCGTCCTGGGCGCCGGTGACGCCGAGGGCCTGACAGAGGCGGCCGGGCCCGGCGCAGAGCAGCCGCGCCTCGTCCAGACCCCGCCGGGCCTGCATGACGGGCAGGCCCTCGGTCGGCGCCAGCGCCCGGATCAGCACCGCGCTTCCGGGCTCGCACACGAGGTTCAGGCACCAGTGCATCCCGTAGGAGCGGTAGACGTAGACCGTCCCGGGGGCCCCGAACATGCTGGCGTTGCGCCGGGTGGGGCCGTTGAAGCTGTGGGAGGCGGGGTCGGTCCGGTCATAGGCCTCCGTCTCGACGATGACGCCGCCCGCCCCATCGACGAACAGGCCGGCGCCGATCAGGTCCGTCGCCACCGCGGCGGCCGGTCGGGCGAAGTCGAAGTCCAGCATCGGATCCCGGGGTTCGGCTAAAGGTTCGGGGTGCCGCGTCGACGGAGGTACCCCGCGGCAGGCCGCCGGGTCGACCCGCCACGCAGCGCGGCGAACACGCAAGCGACGAAATAGATCGGGCGCGATACACGTCTTGCTGGTACGAGGGTCACGGAAATGCGAGCCGCCGGCCGATCCCCTCGGACCCCAGCATGACGCGCACAGCCGCGATCGCGACGCTGCAACCCGCCGGAGAGCCCACCGGCACCCGGCCGTCCGTCGCCGCGCCGCGGCGGTCGCCCCTGACCCTGCGCCGCCTCCGCCTAGCGAGCGGTCTGGTGCTGTTTGCTTACGTGCTGACCCACCTGATCAACCACACGCTCGGCAACGTCTCCCTGGCCGCTATGGAGGACGGCCTCGACGTCGTCACGGCCCTCTGGCTCAACCCGCTGGGGCTCGCGCTCCTGTACGGCGCGCTCTCGCTCCACATCCTGCTCGGGCTCCAGGCCCTCTACGCGAGCCGCTTCTTCCGCCTGCGGGCTGGCGAGATCCTGCAACTGGGCTCCGGCCTCCTGATCCCGCCGCTGCTCGTCAGCCACATCGCCGGGACCCGGATCGCCTTCGCCACCGAGAGGCTCGACAAGGGCTACGCGCAGGAACTCTACGCCTTCTGGGTCGCGGCCCCGATGCTCGGCGCGATGCAGGCGGCCATGCTGGTCGTCGCCTGGGTCCATGGCTGCGCGGGCCTGTATTACTGGCTGCGGCTGAAGCCCGGCTTCGGGCGCGCGGCGCCGGCGCTGCTGGCACTGGCGGTGCTGGTACCGGTCGTGGCGCTGCTCGGCTTTGCGCAGGGCGGCCGGGCGATCCGCGCCCTGGCCCAGGATCCCGCGTGGCGGGCAGTGGCGCTCCAGCCCATCCATGTCGGCCTGCCCGATCAGGTGGCACGGCTCGCCGACATCCGGGACCGGATGCTCCTCATCTACGCCGGCCTCGTGGCGGCCGTCATCGTGGCGCGCGGGGTGCGGACGCTCGCGGAGATCAAGCGCGGGACGGTCCGGCTCAGCTATCCCGACGGGCGGATGATCCGCGTGCCCCGGGGCACCAGCGTGCTGGAGGCGAGCCGGCGCAACCGGATCCCGCATGCCAGCGTCTGCGGCGGCCGCGGCCGGTGCTCGACCTGCCGGATCCGGGTAACGGATGGCAGCGACGGCACGCCGCCGCCCGGCCGGGCCGAGGGGGCGGTGCTGGCGCGCATCGCCGCCGGGCCGGGGGTGCGCCTCGCCTGCCAGTTCCGGCCCGAGACCGACCTCGCGGTGGTGCCGCTGTTGCCGCCGCAGCCGCGGATACGCCCGACCGACCTGCTCGACCGGGCGGAATCCGGCGAGGAACGCTTCATCGTGGCGATGTTCGTGGACCTGCGCGGCTCCACCCGGCTCGCCGAGGAGCGGCTGCCTTACGACACGGTGTTCATCATCAACCGCTTCCTCGGCGCGGTGGGCGAGGCCGTGCGGGCCGCGGGTGGCTCGACCAACCAGTTCCTGGGCGACGGGCTGCTGGCCCTGTTCGGCCTGGAGGGCGAGCCCGAGCAGGCCGCCCGGGACGCCCTGCGGTCGGTGGACCTCATCGGCGAGTCCGTCGCCGCCCTGAACCACCTGCTGGCGGAGGATCTGGAGCACATCCTGCGCTACGGTATCGGCGTGCATGCCGGCCCGGCGATCGTCGGTGAGATGGGCGATGCCACCGACGCCCGCTTCACCGCGCTCGGCGACACCGTCAACGTCGCCGCGCGCCTTCAGGGACTGACCAAGCGCCTCGGCTGCGTGGCCGTGGTGTCGGAGGCGGTCTACCGGGCGGCTCGCGTCGCACCGGAGGCGGTCCGGGACATCGCGGTGGACGGACGGTCCGATTCCGTGCGGGTCAGCGTGATCGGGAGCCTCTGAACGAGGCCGGCGTCAGGCCGGGCGCCGCGCGGATCCATCCCTGAGGGCGGGCGCCAGCGCCAGCATGAGCGGCACCGCGGCGAGCGCCGTCGCGGCCGCAGCCGCCGCCGCCCAGTGCGGGCCGGCCGCGTCGCCGAGCCGCCCGTAGAGCAGCGGCGCCGCCAGCGCGCTGCCGCCGAGGGTCCACGTGTAGAACACCGCGAAGGCCCGCTCGACCTGGCCGTCCGGCGCCAGCTCCGGAACCGTGCCGTAGAGCACCGAGGAGGTGCCGTTCAGCATCACGCCGAGCAACGGCAGCAGGAGCAGTGCGGGCGCCAGCGGCAGCGCGATCACCGCCAGGATCATCCCGGCGGTCCCGGATTCGGTGAGGATCACGGTGCGGGTCACGCCGAGGCGCTCGCCGATCCGGCCGCAGACGGCCTTGCCCAGGGCGCCGCCGATGAAGACGAGGGACAGCGCGAGGCCGACCGTGGTCAGCGCCGCGCCCTTCTCCTGCATCAGGAACGGCAGGTAGATCAGGAAGGCCGGCCGGGCGGCGTTGTCGAGCATGCCGATCGCGACGAGGAGCCGGAACCCGGCCCGGCCCGCCGACACACCATCGGCGCGCGCCGGTTTCCGCGCGGCCGGGCCCGGATCGGCCTTGTGTGAGTCAGGATCACGCGGCAGCAGGCGGCCGACGGCGAGCGCCACCGCGAGGCCGACGCCCGCCACCACCCAGAGGGCGTGGCGCCAGCCCGTCAGCGTCAGCAGGAAGCCGACCAGCGGCGGAACCGCCGCCTTCCCGAGATCGCCGGTGAAGTTGTAGGTGCCCAGCGGGCCCCGGGCTCCGGGTCCGTAGGCCCGGGCGATCACCGCCGAGGCCAGGGGATGTTGGGTGCTGCTGCCCGCGCCGCCGAGGAGCAGGCCGACCCCGAGCCCGATCAGGCCGCCCGAGGCACCCGCGACGGCATAGCCCAGGGCGCTGAGCAGGGTGCCGAGCGCCAGGACAGTCCGGGCGCCGAGCGATTGGGCCAAGCGGCTCGCCGGCATCTGCAGCGCCGCCAGGGCACCGTTATAGAGCGAGCGCAGCAGCGCGAGGGCGACGTAGTCGAGGCCGAACTCGGCCTGCCAGACCGGCAGCAGCACGTAGATCAGGTCGGTATAACCGTCGTGCAGGGCGTGGTTCAGCCCCGTGACCGCGAGGATGCGCCGCGTCTCCTGGGGAGCTGTGGGCTCGGACGACACGGTCAGGTTCGATGCGAGGGCCATCCTGTCACCTTCTGGCTGCCGTCACAGGATGGCCGCCTGGTTCAAGGCTGACAAACGACTTATGCTGACCCGCGCGTGAGGAAACCTGACCCGTGCATCGCCGGCTGCCCCCCCTGAACGCCGTGAAAGCTTTTGAAGCCGCAGCGCGCCACGCAAGCTTCACCCGGGCGGCGGACGAGTTGCACGTCACCCACGGGGCGGTGAGCCGGCAGGTGCAGACGCTGGAAGACTGGCTGGGCGTGCCCCTGTTCGAGCGCCACAACCGCCGGGTCGTGCTCACCGAGGCCGGAGCCGCCTACGCGGCCGAGATCGGCGCCGCCCTCGACCGCATCGCCCTGGCGACCGCCCGTCAGGCGGAGCGGGGGCGCCCGCACCTGCTCCACGTCAACGCGCTGGCAACCTTCACCCTGCGCTGGCTGATCCCGCGCCTGTCCGGCTTCCAGCGGGTCAACCCGTCGATCGAGCTGCGGCTGACCACCTCCAACGTGCCCCTGGCGCGCCTGACCGAGCCGTTCGACGTGGCGATCCGGGGCGGACCGGAGACCCGCCCGGGCCACGTGGCGGAGCCGTTCCTGTCCGAGCGGCGCATCCCGGTCTGCAGCCCGGCTCTGCTGCGGCGCCTGCCCCTGGACGAACCCGCGCAGCTCCGGCAGCACACCCTGCTGCACGCCGCGACGCTGCCGCGGGTCTGGCCCGACTGGCTGCGGGCGGCCGGCGTACAGGACCTGACGCCTCAGGCCTCGGTGACGCTGGAGCATTTCTACCTGACGCTCCAGGCCGCCCTCGACGGGCTGGGGATCGCCATGGGGCCCGAGCGCCTGATCGCCGACGACGTGGCGGCAGGGCGCCTCGTCCTGCCCTTCACGGGGCCCGCACTGCCGGCGCGGAGCTACTACACCTACGTCTCGGAGACGCGCACGGAGGATCCGGCGATCCGCGCCTTCTGCGGCTGGCTGGCCGAGACGGCGCGGCTTCCGTGAGGAGGGCGTCATCGCTACGGGCTGCACAGGTTTGAGGGAGGCACCGGCGCACGAGGGGCCTCCCCCGCGTGCGGGCTACGATGTTCACAGATCCCGGGTGGACGCCGGTGTCGATGCCCGAGCGCAACGGGCCCCCCTCTCCCGTGCGGGAGAGGGTTGGGGTGAGGGACGAGAAGGTTCAGGATCGAGCGCGCCATCGCGGCACGTACCGGTCGCGCCCCATCCGGACAGTTCTCATCCCTCACCCTGTCCCTCTGCCGCGCGGGAGAGGGGACCTACGCTCGACCCTGAACCGAGGTGGCCGGCCCCAAAGTGGGAACCCGCAAGCTCACACGGGAGAGGCGACCCGCCCCCTTCCGAGCAGGCGCACACCCGCCCAGACCGCAATGCCGTATCGCCCGCAGCCGTCATCGCGGGCGCAGCCGAGCGACCCATGGCGGTGGGCCACTCATCGCCCGGCCTCGCGAAGACTGAATCCAAGCGTCACGTTTGAAGTGGCGCGCGGCGTCGGCGCGACGCATGGTCGGGATCGGAACGCGCCCGATCCCGTCCGGGTTGGCGTGAGACGCTTCTGCCGAAGGTGACCGCATGGCGCGCAGGCGTCCCCGTCCGACGATCGAGAGCCTGATCGAGTCCCTGGGGAGGCTCGGCCTGTCGCCGGAGGCGGTCGATCTCGACCGGCTGCTCGCCCATCTCGAACTGCCCGAGTACGGCGCGGAGGTGGAGGACGAGCGCGTCGCCCAGGCGTTGCGCGCGATGCGGGCGGCCCGGGCCTTCGCGGAGACCGGCGTTCCGGCGATCCGGAAGGCGATCCCGACCCTGCGGGCCGTGGTGACCAAGGACCACCGGATCACGTGGCTGGTCCGGACCGAGATCCCGCTCCTCGACAACGGTCGGCTGGACCTGCGGCTCGACATCGCCCCGGACCCGGAGGCCGCCGCGATCCTCGCCCGCATGGCGGCCTGCAACGACCCCACCCTCGGCCTGGAGCCCTTGCGCGAGGCCCTCGCGCGCACTGCGCTCGACGCCACCCGCAGCCTGCACAAGCCGGTCGACCGGCTGCGGGCGCAGCTCCTCGTGGATCTCCGCGAGGTCGGGGCGGATGCCGCCGCCTACATCGCCCACATGGATCGCTCCCTACGGTCCCGGGTGTTCACCTACGGCGCGAAACTCCCGCGTTCCCTCAACGACACGCTCACCCCCGTGCGCCGGCACGCCAAGGCGGTAGCGCGTGAAGGCTCGCGCCTGCGCCGCCTGCGCGATCAGGTCGGGTTCGGCGCCTATATCGAACGCTTCACGGCCGCCCGGCGCCTCAACCGGAAAATCCTGTTCCACATGGGGCCGACCAATTCCGGCAAGACCTACGCGGCCCTGCAGCACCTGACGGAGGCCGAGACCGGCGCCTATCTCGCGCCGCTGCGCCTCCTGGCGCTGGAGAACTACGAGGCCCTGCGCGAGCGCGGCCTGCGCGCCGGCATGATCACCGGCGAGGAGGTGCTGGGCGAGGCGAACCCGACCCACACCGCCCGCACCATCGAGACCGCCGACCTGACCCGGCCCATCGACGTGGCGGTGATCGACGAGATCCAGATGCTGTCGGATCCCGACCGCGGCTGGGCCTGGACCAACGCGCTGTTCGGCGTCGCGGCCCGCACCGTGATCGTCTGCGGCTCGGACGACGCCCTGTCGTATGTCCGCCGGGCCGCGGAGGCCGCCAACGAGTCCCTGGAGGTGATCCCCTTCACCCGCAAGTCGCCGCTCCTGCTCATCGAGGAGCCGGTGCCCCTGGAGAAGGTCGAGCCGGGCGACGCGGTCGTGGCCTTCTCCCGTCGGGCGGTCCATGAGAACCGCGAGATCCTTGTGGCGCGCGGCCACCGGGTGGCGACGATCTACGGTGCCCTGTCGCCGGAGGTCCGCAGGGCCGAAGCCGCGCGCTTCCGCTCCGGCGAGGCCAACGTGCTGGTGACCACCGACGCGATCGGCATGGGGCTCAATCTCGGGCCGCTCAAGCGGATCGTGTTCTCGACGGTGCGCAAGTGGGACGGGACCGCCGAGCGGGCGCTGACCCATTCCGAGATCCGGCAGATCGCCGGCCGGGCCGGCCGCTACGGGCATCAGGATGTCGGCTACGTGGCGGCGACCGATCCCTATGCCGCCGAGCCGATCCGCACCGCCCTCTCGGGCGCCCCGACGGCACCGGCGGCCGACACGCGCTTCTTCGTCCGCCCGGATCTCGGGGCGATCCGCTCGGTCGCCGAGGAGATGCGCACCCACAGCCTGTACGAGGTGCTGACCCATTTCGCCCGGGCGACCTTCTACGCGGGCTCGCCGTTCCAGCCCTCGGCGCTTGAGGAGGTGCTCGACGTCGCCCGGACGGTCGACCGGGCCCGGCTGCCGATCGAGGAAAAGTTCGCCTTCTCGGTCTGCCCGATCGACCGGCGCGACGAGATCGCCATGGGCTTGCTGGAGCGCTGGTGCCAGGCGCGGGCCGCGGGCCTCACGGTCCCGGCGCTGCGCGGGAACCTCGCGGGCGCGCTCGACTATCAGGAGCGGACGGTGAAGCTCGCGAGCGCCTATCTCTGGCTATCGCGACGCTTCCCCGAGACCTTCGACGACGTGGAGGCGATCCGCCACATGCGCGGCCGCGCCAACGAATCCATCGAGCAGCACCTGCGCGAGACCGCGACCCGCAAGGCTGAGCGGCGCACGCGCCGCAGCGCCGGGGGGCGGTGACGGGCGGGCCTTGACGGTCCTGTTTCAAAAGGTCCGGGACCTTTTGCGGGTGCAGGGCAGCGCCCTGCTGTCACGCTATTCCCTGTCGTCGGGCTTCAACGCGACGCGCGCCAGGGCTTCACCCTGGCAACCGACCGAAGGGCAAGCCCTTTGGAATCCCGGGATGCGAGCGATCCGCGATCAGGCGCCGGCCCAGCCGGATGCAGGGCCGCTCGACGAAGCGATGGACCTGGGCCGCGATGGCCAGCGCGACCAGCATCGCGGCAGCGATCAGCGCGTGGCCGGGAACGACGAGACCCGTGGACCGGGCGGCGGCGATCACCACCTCCTGGGCGACCGGGCCGAACAGGTAGAGGCCGTAGCTTACCGCGCCGAGCCACGCGAAGAGCGGCGCCTCGATCCGGCAGCGCGTGGTCATCAGGGCGAAGAGCAGGAGCGCGACCCAGTAGGTGGCGGTGTAGCGGTACCACGTCTCGCCAAATCCGAGGTCACGCCCGTAGGCGAGCACCGAGATGACGGGGATCGCCAGTGCGATCAGGGCGAGGATTCCGAGGGCGGCCCGGCGGGCCGCCGGCTGCCCTTCCCGCGGCCCCTCCCCTTGCCCATCGACATGCCAGCGGCGCCAGAGCGTCCCCCAGAACATGATCGCCAGGGCCAGCGGCAGCGCCACCGGCAGGGCCTTGCCGAGATGATAGCGTGCCACCGCCATCAGGACGGCCGCCGCCAGCATCACCATCGCCGCGCCCGCGAGGCCCCCCGTCCGCTGGAGCAGGCCGGCGCAGAACAGGAGCACGCAGAGCCCGTAGAAGATCAGCTCGATCTGCAAGGTCCAGTACAGGCCGATGATGTTCTCGATGCCGGCGAATTGCTGGAGCATCGTCAGGTTGGCCAGCCCGGTTGAGACCGGGAGATCCCGGCCCAAAGCTAGGTAGAAGGCGCAGATGCCCATGGGGATCGACAGCCAATAGGCCGGATACAGGCGGAAGAACCGGCCGATCGCGAAATCCCAGATGGGGGTTCGGCTGCGGGCGTCGAGCGAGTAGGGCACGACGAAACCCGAGACGGCGAAGAACATCACCACCGCGACCTTGCCGAGATCGACGGACTGGGTGAGCGCCTGGAACAAGGCCCGCTCGAGCCCGCCCCCCGCCTGTCCGGTCTTCACGAGATGGTCCGCGAAATGGAAATAGATCACCGCCAGGGCGGCAACGCCGCGGATCGTGTCGACATAGCCGAGCCGGGCGCCCCGCATCGCTCCACCTGTGAAAATGCAAGATCACGGTGCGCATTCGCCAGCGCACCACTGCGGAAACAGTAGAGCCATTCCCTGTCGGCTTCACATCCAAATCGATCGCGAATCCCAAAACTGTCCGGACAGGGTTAAGGCGGGTGCACGGCGGGAGACCGCAATCCGCTGAAACGCGAGAGGGCCCGGACCGCAATCAGGCCGGCCAGACCTCCGCGAGGGTCCGGCGCAGATCGGCCGGCATGAAGGGCTTGACCAAGCAGGCGTTGACGCCGGCCCGCCGCACGGCCGTGAAGGCGTGGGCGTGCTCCTTCGTGGTCATCATCACGAACAGCGTCTCGCGCAGGCGCCGATCTTCCCGCACATGGCGGAGCAGCTCGAAGCCGGTCATCGGGAACATGTGCAGGTCCGAGATGACGAGGCCGTAGGCATGCGCGCTCAGCATCGCCAGCGCCGCGGTACCGTCAGGGGCCTCGCGCACGTCGCGAACGCCGATCTGTTCGAGGACGGCACGGACCACCGAGCGGATCAGGGGCACGTCGTCGACCACGAGGACAGGCATCCGGCGCGGATCCGGCACCGGCTTGCCGCCCGGCTTCGGCTGAGGCTGCGGCGCGGGTGATGAAGATGCGGTTGGCGCGCTCATGCCGCGACCTGCGCGTTCGGGTCCGGGAATTCCGACAGGATCGCCGCCTGTACGCGCGCGGCCAACGCCCCGGCTTGGTTCGCCCGTGCGTCGGCCGCTCGCGCGCCGGCTTCGGCAGCATCGGCCCGCGCCGCGGCGGCGGCGATCCGAGCGTCCACACGGTGGCCAACCACGTCGGCCAAGGATTCGGCTCGTTGGGCTTGCCGCTCTGCAGCGACGACCGCGTCGCGGGCACGCCGCAACGCCTGTCTGCAGGAGCGATCCTGGTCCTGGGCATGCACCTCGATTTGGCGCAGACGGCGTGCGGCCGCGCGCACCAGATCGACCAGCCCACTCCAATCGGGCAGCGCGGGCGCCCGGACGTCCAGGCACGGGACAGGGCGCAGGCGCCTGTCGGATCGCCCGTCGAACAGGGCGACACGACCCGAGCCGATCCTGTCGGCGGGCCGGGGACACGGACCCTCAAGAACGTTCTGGACTTCGCTCACGACACACTTCTCACGGCCGCATGTAGTGATATGAGAAGAGTTTATTGGTAAATAGATCGTTTAACCATAGTTCACTATGCGCTGAGCCGCTCGGCAACACCTGATTTTGACGACCCAAGCGGCAACGATCGTGCTCTGCACGGGCAGCGCCTGCGGATCGCCGCCGGTTGGCGGGAACCAGGTCCGAGCGCGCTCAGAGCAGGCATGACGCGAAGCCTTTGCTCCGAACCGCCATCGTGCGCCGAACCGACATCCGCATCGGCGGGGAGCATGCCTGCCGCAGCCCATCGCGGCCTCCGGATTTCGCCGCGATTGAACGGGTCGAGACGCGAAGGGTGGTGGCGCGCCATCGCCTCCAGAACTGTCAATCTTAATAGAGATGCGCAGTATCTACTTAACTTCGCATCGCCTATCACGGTTAATACGCAAAAACATGATTAACACTGCGATAAACATGTGAATCGGATCCGAATAAATCAAACACTGCTTGCATTCGTCGCCGCAACGGCCGCCTCATGGAATTATCAGTATGGGTGGGTGCAAAGATGAAGTACGTAAGTATAGCCTGCTTTGCAGTGGTCGCGGTTAATCTGTGCAGTCCCGCCTGGGCCGGCCGCGGGAACGCCCTCGCGGGCGGCTGGGACAGCACGTTGACGAACGGGAAGCAGAACGCCGCTCCGGCAGCGGCGCCGGCCACCACGGGGACGGCCGCCTCGACATCCCTCTTCAGCGCCGGGATCTTCGCAGGATCGTCCTTCAGTTTGAGTTCCGTGGGTGGCGGGTCCGGCGGCAATACCGGGGGTGCTCCCTCGCCGGAGGTCAATGCCGCCCTCAGTCTGATCCTCGTCGGCGGTACCGTGGCCTTCCTGCGCCGCCGGCGATTCCGCAATGCCAAGCCGCAGGCCTGACGGTTTGGCCATGATCGAGCGCGCGCGGTGCGGCATCGGCATGCGGCCGGGCACGGGCCCTGCGGGACTCGCCGACCGGGCTGCCGCCTGGGCCGTGCTGATCTTCTCCGCGGGCACCATGCTGTCGGCGATCGTGCAGCGCCACCTGTTCGAAAAGGCGCAGACCGCACAGCATCTCGTCGAGTTCAATGCCGGCGAAGCGTTCGCGCTGGCCGCGCTTCTGTCCCAGCTCCTTGCCATCCCGGATGGCAGGATGGCACTGGCGCGCTCCGATCGCGCGATCCTGGTGGTGGCGGCGCTCGCTTGGTTCATCCCCGAGCAGCATGGGGTTTACCTGGCGATGACGCTTGCCGGCGGCTGGATTCTGCTCACCAGGCGGGCGGATCGACACTGGGCCGGCATCGGGCAGATCTGGCTCGCCCTCTCCATCTATGCGTTCTGGGGCAAGCTCGTCTTCAAGATCCTCTATCAGAGCATCGAGGGCGCGGAGATCGGCCTGATCTATCGAATTGGCCGTCTGGTCTACGACGGAATCGGGACGGAAGGAGCAAGCCTCAGCGTCCGTGGTGATTGGGCGATCGTCGTCCTTGAAGGATGCTCGTCCTTTCACAACCTGTCGCTGGCGGTATTGATCTGGCTCTCAATCCTGAAGATCGCCGATCAGCCCGTCAGCCGCCCGGCGCTGGGGGCGCTCGCAACGAGCTTCGGCCTCGTGGTGGCGATCAACGTCGCACGCATCCTGGCGATGCTCCCATCCCGCGAGGCCTACCATGTCTGGCATGACGGCCAGGGGGCGTCCCTGGTGGCGCTGGCTTCCGTGGTGGCGATGATCGGTCCCGCGCTGTTCTGGATCGAGGAGCGCAGATGCGTGCCGAGTCGCCGAGCCTGATTCCGTCAGCGCGGGGTTGCCTCGTCCTGTTGAGCCTCCTCCTGGGAGCATCGCTCGCGGTCCGCGCCTATGCGCACGCACAAGCGGCTGATTCCGGTGGGATCGCGGCCCCGGGGGCGAGCGTCCCCTCGGTCGATCTCGGCGCGGGCGCCTCGTTGCCACGCGCAAGCGCCGGACGTCACCATGTCGTGGCGGGTTCGTGCGCGCGCGCGGCCCTCGTCACCTTCGTCTGGGTCGGTCCCTACGGATCGGATCCCTCGCTGGTCGACACGCCGGATCCCGAAGATCGGGTGTCCTACATCTATCGTGGCTGGAACCTCGGACACCGATTCGCGACCGTCAGCCTCAACGCGATCTATTTCATCCGCTTGGCCCAGGCCCGGCTCAGCACCGGGCGAAACCCGGCGGCCGATGATATCGCCGTCAAGATCGTCGTGCCGGCCGGATGCGATGCCACGCCGGACACTGTGCTGGTGGCCTTCCGGAAACAGGTAAGCTCGACGGACTGAGCCTGGCGACGGCCCGACTGTCAGCCGTGACCGACCTTGGCCGGCCCGCGCACGGCATTTCGCCGCCGCTGATCAAAACAAACAAAGCCCCCGTTCTGGTGAACGGGGGCTTTGCTGGTCGTGTGGTGAGTTGGTTGCGGGGACAGGATTTGAACCTGTGACCTTCAGGTTATGAGCCTGACGAGCTACCGGGCTGCTCCACCCCGCGCCAAGTGTGTGCGGCTGGTCCGGGGCGCCGGCTCTGTGTGAGCGTCGGCGCCGGCTCCGGGGCCGGATCGGTGTCGTGGTGAGGGCATGTTTGGATTGCGATGGGCGGGTCTGGCGGCGACCGACTCTCCCGTGTCTTGAGACACAGTACCATGGGCGCTGGCGTGTTTAACGGCCGAGTTCGAGATGGGATCGGGTTCTTGGCACGCCGATCAAGCCAACAGACCGGCGAATCGCAATTCGTTTCGGACTGGGCCGCGCGGGTGCTGCGACGGCGTGTGTCCGGGTCGGCAAGCATGCAGCGTCGTCGCTGCGGGTCTTCTTACAACCGTGTCGTGTGATCGTCACCCGCTTTGCAGCGGCTGCCGGTCACACACGGACACGGATCACGAGAGCGATCAAGCCAATCGGGCGATTAGTACCGGTC
>NZ_JAKSYH010000150.1 GCF_022829295.1 Methylobacterium sp. J-088 | reverse complement strand
CAGGCTCGGGATGGCGTTGGAGTTCGGTAGGCGCGTGCCCGGGTCCGCAACAGGGTTCGGAGCGCCTTGCCCGTACCGATAGACCTCGGGCGTCTCGACCCTGAAGAAGCCGGTCCGGGCCGCGGCCTCGGGGGCGATCTTTGAGTACCGGTCGAGCGAGGCGTTGTGCGCGTCGATCGCATGCCGCGCCAACGTCTCCTGCGCGTCCACGATCTGGCGCAGCGCCTGCTCCGTCTTCGACCGGTCGCCACCCGCAATCGTCTTACCGAGCTGCAAATCCATGTTGGTCGTGTGACCCGCCTGGGAGACGGCCTTCGCCAACTCGGCCTGCTTCTGAGTCGAGGCAGCATCGAAGCTGTACGAGGCGTTGAGGCTCGAAGGATCGATCCCTAGAAGCTGCGCCCCGATGGCCTGGGCCTGAGTGCGCCAGTCCGCGCCCGATCCCGAGATCACGCCCTTGTCGAGGGCTTCCTTCTGCCGGCTGATGGCCGCGAGCGTGCCGACTGCGCCCTGAGCCTTCTGATAGCCACCGGTGATGTTGTCGCCGATCAGCTTGTCCAAGCCCTCGTTGGCCTTCTTATCGGGCTGCGGCGGGACGATCGTCTGGACGTTCGGATTGGCACCCGGCGCACCGGGAGAGCTGCCTTCTCCTGCCGTGGCGGCAGAAGCCTTGTCGGGGAACAAGCTGCTTTTCCGCACGGCGATCGTCCCGCCCTGGCCGTCCGACTGCAGGACGATGTCATCCTTGGCGTGCGCGTCCGCGACGGAGGCGAGGGCGTCGGCCTTCTTCACCTCCTGATCAAGGGGGATGCCGGACGGCCCAAGAAGGTTCGCCTGCCCTGGCACCCCACCGTTCCGGTTCAGG
>NZ_JAKSYH010000149.1 GCF_022829295.1 Methylobacterium sp. J-088 | reverse complement strand
CTGGGGTGGTCACGCCGCCAAGAGCGCCGTCCATGTTCCCACCGCGTCGACCTGCTTGGCGCACACCAAAGTCCCGTCGGCCGAGCGGCGCACCTCGACGACGTGCGGCAGGCCTGCCGCTAAAGGCATGTCTAGACCAAGTTCGAAACCAACCCGGCCGTCTCCGACACCGACTGTTGCCAAGTCCGCGCGGTACTCGCTAGCTACTGTGAAGGCCACCACAGCCCCGTCTACCAAGATGTCTAGGCACACCGCAGCGTCGGGCTGCGCAGCATCCTGCGCCCAGCCCCCTACGTGCAGCAGGCCGTCGGTTCCGATCACACAGCGGTCCAGCCACGCCCGCATGGGGCCTAGGTCGGCGGCCTCACCCGACGAGATAGCGCGACGGGCCAAGCGCCCACGTAACGCAGCCAGTTCGGGTCCGAGTTCGGTGCGTAGGGCGTAGGGTAGAGGCGCCGTGCCCGCGTCGAGGGCTTGGACGCCATCGAAACCTACGCGCACGCCCGGAGCTGGCAGGAAGCTCTCGGCCGGGGTGTTCTCGGCGAGCAGTAGGTCGTGGGCATCGAGTTCGACGTGCCAGTATGTCAGGTCCCGAACAGCCTCACCGCGGGTGATGCTCGTGCCGTTCACGAGGTGACCGGCAGCCACGAACAGCCCGTCGAGCCACAAGCAGTGGTCGGGAGAGACGAGCAGGTCACGAGAGGGCACACCCTCGGCCAGAGCACCAGCATTGATGCGCACCGGGCAATCAGCCTTAGGGGCAGTCAAGCCGGCATAGCCACGGGAGCCGATCCAGCGGATGGGACGGGGCTTACCGGATGCAGTGATGGCGAGGTCACCCACACGCAAATGCTCGACCAGGACGTCTTGCAGGGTGTGCCCCCGCAGGACGCGGATGCGGGTGCCCGTGACGTAGCAGGGGGCGGGTCTAGCTGGAGTAGTAGGATTGGTCGCTGGCGCAGCACGGATGACAGTCCCGCCATTGCCGTCAGACACCGCCGCGAAGCTGGTCGTGCGCGGAGCGGACAGCACGAAGTTCTCGCTCACCTGGCCGCCCCCAGCCCGGGTGCCAGTTACGGTGATCGAGGTGTTGGCGCTGTTGTAGCTGACGCTGGAGTTGCTCAGCCCGGCAAGTGCGAGTTCGTTGCCAGAGCCGAAGTTGGCGATCGTGTTGGAGAAGGTGGTGTTGTTGGCCGGCTGAGCGGCGACATCGAGCCCAAGTCGCGCGGTGGCGTTGCCCGACATGCTGGCGAAGGTGATGGGCCCCGTGCCGGCCGAGGTCGCTACACCGAGCTGCAGCGTGCTGGACGTCGCGCTCCCGGTCGCGCCGATCGTCGTGCCACCGGAGTAGGTGTTGGCCCCGGTCAGCGTCTGCGTGCCGCCGGTGACTGCCACACCACCAGTTCCAGCGATCGTACCGCTGTAGCTGGTCGAGCCGTTCGTGACGGTTAGGGTCTGCGCGCCCAGCGTCGTCCCGCCGGCACCCGACAGCGTGGAGACCGAGGCGCCTGCTGTCGTGCCTGAAATATCGAAGGTTCCGGCGTTGGCAATGCCGCTGGAGTTGGCGATCGAGCCAGATCCCGACAGGGCCAGCGTGCCCTGACTGATCGTCGTCGCCCCGGTGAAAGTGTTGGCGCCAGCCAGCGTCAGGGTATCAGCGCTGTTCTGGATGACCCCGCCAGCGCCGGTGATGGAGTTGGCCAGCGTCGAGCCACCGGCGGCCGCGTTGATCTGCAGCGTGCCGGTCTGGATCGCGACGTTGCCATTGATCGCGCCACCGAGATTGAGCGTGTTCGCGCCCGACGTGAACGTCGCGGCGTTGCCCATGGTCGAGCCAGTGCCGCCGGCCAACGTACCACCGGCATTCACCGAGACGGTCGAATTTGTAGCGACGACGCCCGCGCCGCCAGTTCCTTGCATGCCAGCGGCACCGGCTACCCCGCCGCTTCCTCCAGCGCCGCCCGATCCGCCTACAACTTGTGATCCGCCTGCGATGGTAAAAGTACTGCCGGAACCGAATATTATCGCCGCGCCGCCGTCACCACCATTGCCGCCGAAAGAGCCAAAGCTGCCACCAGCGTTACCCCCCTGACCACCGGTGCCGCCGGTGAGGATTGTCCCGTTTGATGTAGCAACGTTGCCAGTAATACCTAGATAAGTTCCGCCGCCGCCGCCGCCGCCGCCTCCTCCAGTACCATCGCCAGCTCCACCAGCTCCGCCCGAGCCTCTCGCAAAAGAAAAATCGATACCATTGAGAGTGCCTGACCCCAGTACATTAGGTTGAGTGACTGGTGCGCCGCCACCACCGCCGCCACCACCATTTGATCCAATACCTGCAGATGTGCCTTGAGTACCATTTAGGACGGGGCCGCCTTGGGAAGGTGTAGCTGCACCTCCAGCTGCACCGCCAGCGCCGGAACCGCCTGCGCCGCCGGTGGCACCGCTACCGCCACCGCCACCGCCTGCGCCCAGCTGAATACCAGAGCCACCGCTGCCACCCGTTCCATTGCTAGTCAGGTCATCTTGGCCGGCCGCTCCGCCGCCAGTACCACTCGGCCCGTTCCCGCCCTGACCGCCCGCCATCGTCGTATCCTGTGTCACCCAGAGCGGACCCGTCGGTTACGATCGCGCGGGTGCCTGTTGTCAGCGTGACGTTGTGAAATTCAACTTGTCGATGGGCCAGGTCTAGCAAAGCTACTTCGAGCAGCGGCAGCGGCCCGTTTCTCGGCCGCCTGTGCCGTCATGGAGACAGGTCGACCGCCCTAATTGCTGGGAATGCAATTACAGCGGGATCTATGAGCTCGGAGACCCGGACGCTCTACGCAAGCATGCGCCGCCTCTGGGCACCGATTAAGTCAGCGGAGCCATAGCGTCGTGACCAGAAAGCAAGCCGTCTCAGGCAGCGACCGGCGCAGCGTTGCGATAGTGGCAGAGGCGACATCACGCGCGCTCCAGCAGGTCGACGAGGAACGAGCCGGCCGCCGCGATGACGTTGCCGCGGCCGCGCCAGGGCAGGATCTCGCCCCTCGGCTGCGGCTCGATCAGCACCTCCGGCAGCACGGTCTTGGGCGCATCGACCTCGCGGTCCTGATCGCCGCCGCGCATGTAGACGACCTGCGAGCCCTCGGTGTTCTCGGGGGCGGCCAGGGACGGTTCAGCGTCCCCGCCGTCCTCATGGTCGGCGTCACCGTCCATGCGGTCCAGAACCGCGATAATCCGGTCCGCCGCGTCGAGAGCAACCTGAGCCGCCTCCTCCAGGCTGGCGCGTAGATCGGCCCCAGCTAGTGGCGGCAGGATCTCGGGAACTGCCGGCTTCGGCCGCGGGGTAAATGTCAGGACGTCGCCCATGGGGTCAGGTCTCGGGATGTGATGGGAAGGCCCGGCGGGATCCGGCCGGGGCGGTACGCAGGCACGCGAAGGGGTGGGCCGCCGCTATCAGCGGCCCCGGCGCGCAGCCTCGGCATGGGCGGTCAGATCGCGAGCGAATGCCTCGATCTCGTCGGGGTCGCCGTTGCCGATGGTCGTGGCGGCCAGCGTCGACAGCCGCGTCTCGCGATCGCAGGGCGTGGTCGGACGACGGCGGCGCGCCTCCTCGTTGGCCGCGGTCTCGACGTCGGTCAGGGCATCGCCCAGCCACCGCATCAGCTTCCCGGCGGCGTTGTACTGATCGCCCAGGTTCTTGCTCTCATCCCACCCCTGGGTGTGGCAACGGCCGGTCCAAACCAGGGCGTAGGCGAAGGTGCCGACGTGGTCCGATAGGTCGTTAAGCGCCTGCAGGTCCTCCAGCGAGGCGGACGCGAAGTCGATCTGGTCGACAAGGCTGGGTGGCGAGTGCTGAGTGGTTTTTGGCCGGAGAAGCGCGGGCGATCGGGCGATCAGGTCGAGGACGCGGAGGTGCTGCTGGCCGCGCTCGTCCTCATCGACAGCGAAATCCTCGCTGGCGTGGAATTCGACGGCGAACCGGGCGAGTGCTGCGCATCCGCGCGCCGTGGTCGGCACCGTCACCTTGAGGGCATCGAGGCTGACGTGCAGGGCCGTGTGGGCGGCCTCCTGCTCCGGCAGCGGATCTATGTGGCCGGGCGGCTGCGGGATTTTCTGGGCTGCCACGCAATCCAGGAGGCAGCGGCGCACCGCCTCAATCGCCTCGTGGACAGGGTCGACCTCAATCTCTGGGGCGGCCGCGGCGATCTCCTCCTCGGTGCCGTACCGCCTCAAATCAGCCGCCTCGAACACCTTGTGCGAATGGAAGGTCAGGGCGAACAGGGCGTCGATGCGTAGCTCGCGCCGAAGCTTGGCGTCCAGGGCGCGGTTCCCCGCCTCGTCCAGGCCGCCGCACTGGGCGTTGAACTGCCGGCTCATTTCTTGGCGCGCCACCGTGTAGAGGCGCATCGCCGTGAAGTTGATCCAGGCTGCGACCGGTGCGCGGCGCGCGTTGCCGGTGGCGTCCTCGTAGTAGATGAGACCGGCATAATCCTCGACCCCAGCCGAGGCCGGCACCTCCGGGGCCAGAGCAGCCTCGATCCCGTCGAGGCGAAGGCGCCGACGCATGCGGCTCTCGATGCCGGCGCGCATCGCCTCATGGACGTTCTCGCCGGTCATCTCGACCACGCGCTCGACCTCAAGCTCGGCGATGTTGCGCAGGCGTTCCAGTTCCAAGCGCAACCCTTCGGGGATGTTGAGGAAGCTCATCGGCTCCCGCTCGGGGTAGGACATGAAGCCGGGCGGCGGGCTGTACCAGTCGACTGGGTTGGGCTGCGGTTCCGGCGGCGGGGCCGCGTCGAGGCGGACGGCACGGACGGCCAGAGCTTTCAGGGCAGCCACGCGCTCCTTGAGGGACGGGCGCACGGCTTGGTTGGACGGGTTGGCGTTGGACAGCTTCGTAGAGACCACTCGCGGGCTCCTTGGACCACAGGATGAAAGGTTCGGGGTTGGGGTAGTGCCTGCCGCGAACCGCGGGTCAGGTTTCACGGCCGGCGGCGGGCGCAGATCCGCGCTCACCAGCCATGGGGGAATGGGCGGCGTTCCTGAGAACAGTGGATTGGAGGGTCTGCGCCGCCCAAAACCTGCGAGAAGCAGGCATAGGTTATAGACGCCTGTTTCCGCGTCAACGATGATTGTGTATCATTTTTAAGATAAGCGCCGCTGATGTAAGTGAGTCGCATAATCGGATCAGGAGGCGCGAGCGTGCCGAGGACGAAGGAAATGGACACTCGCAAGATCGTCTCGGTGCCGATCGAACTGGCCGAGGCCATCGCGGATTTCAGGTTCGGCGAGCGGATCGGGACTGAGGCCGAAGCAATCCGCCGCCTCATCGAGGCCGGGCTTCACGCCAAGGGCCTGACGATCAAGCCCTCGACCCGAAAGACCTCGCCCGTCGAGGAATAGCCGCCCGTCACCGCGGGCGAGACGCGGCTGGGCCGAGAAGCAGCGCGAGGTCGATCGCGCGCGCCTGGGCCACCCGCCAGTCGAAGTTGTCGGCGGGGTTGTTCACGCCCTCGGTGTTGAGGAACCAGTGCAGGTGCCGCAGTAGGTCGACGGCATCCGCCCGGCACGTACACCCCGTGCCGAGCAGCGTCTGTAGGGCGATGTCCAGCTCGTCGCTGGCGAGGATGGTCGCCTCGCCCGGTGGCGCGATCTGGAAGGCGAACCAGGCCGCGCGGTGACGCTCGATCAGCCCGTGCATTGGATCCAGCGCGCCAAAGGCGAGGCCGATAGGTGCGGGCTCGGTCGACTGGACCGGCTCGCCCCGGATCAGGCGCTCGGCGGCGGCGCGCAGGCTGGCGGCGCGCTCACGCAGGGACGGCCGAGAAGTGTCTGGGCGCCGCGACAGGGGATTGCGCATCACGGATCCTCAGGGGAGGCCGCGGGCTTCCGGCCCGCTCGGGTTGCGGGCTGGGTTCAGAGCAGGGTGGCGAGGCCGGTCAGCACCATGCCGCCGCCGATGATGGCGACCGCGGCCAGCAGCTCGCCGGCCGTGTCGAGGAAGCGCAGGCTGCGGCTGTGCGCCGTGTCGGGACGGACGGGGGCGACGGCCTGCCAGGGCTCGATCTCGCCGGGCACGGGTTCGTTCGGCAGGTTGAGGTAGCGGCCATCGGCTGAGAGGCGGCGGCGACCGGTGCGCGGGCTGTCGCTGCGGGCCGGGACGGGCTGGCTGAAATTTGGAATGCGGGCATAGGACATCGTTCGCGCTCCTGATGGGGCTCGTGGGGGTGGGCCTGGTGGGGTGGTGGACTCAGTCGCTCAAATTGCTGAGCCGAATAGGTTTTCAGGCGCTCAGAAGTCCGAAAACGGCCTCTGGACTCAGGGCCTTAGTGAGCAGCGGCGCGGTGGGCGGCCTTGGCGACCTGCCAAGCGGCCTTGAGAGCGGAGGACATCGCCACGCGGCGGGTGACGCCGCAGCGCTCCATGATGCCGGGGGCAGCGCGGCAGGCGGCAGCCATGATGGCGGCACGGTCGTACTGGCCGGAGACGACGAGGGGGCGCTAGCCGGCGCCGAACTGGATGAAAGCGCGGGCTGAGAGCAGGCCGGCGGGGATCTTGGGCTTGCTATCGTGCAGCGAGCGGGAGATCCGGTTCCAGGAGACGGTGCGGTAGGACATGAGCGGCAAATCCTGCTCGGCGCCGCTTCCGTTTGCTGCGCCCATGAGCTAATATTGCTCAAGTGCGATCGTGCGTCAACACATTCTGCTCATGCGAGAGCAGTTTTTTATCACGGGTCCGGAATGCTAACGGCGGCACAGATCAGGATGGCTCGCGGCTTCATGCGCTGGTCCGTTGCCGAACTGGCGATGGCGTCCGGCGTCTCGTCGGCCACGATCAGGCGCATGGAGGAGAGCGACGGCGTGCCGAACTCGCTCGCCGACAACTTGGGCAAGCTACGACGGACCTTTGAAGCCTCAGGCCTAGAGTTCATCCCTGAGAACGGTGGCGGAGCCGGGGTGCGGGTTCGGGAGCGGAAGGGATAACCCTGTATCTCCGGGCGTGAGCAGTTGCCGCGCTGAGCCGTCTGGAACAACGGACGATGATTGGTCTTCTTCCAGGCTTAAGAAACTGGAGGAAGCATGTCCAAGATCCTGAATATCGCCACCGCCGCCACGATGGTGGCGCTCTCAGCGAGCCTGGCTGTTGCTGCGCCGTGCAATGTCGGCACAACGACGAATGCAGCTACTGGGAAGGATGCGAGCTCAAATGTCGATGGCGGCTCGACCGCCAAGGTGAGCCCCGGGGCAAAAGCGGAGTCTCCCGGCACGGTCGGCGCGATGAACAACACAGGCGCAGCCATGAAGGATGACGGTTCGAAGAAGGCTCCAGAGGGCCAGCCTGTGAAGCCCGGCGCCGACAACTGCTGAGTCTGCGCCATCGGTCGAGCAGCCAAATCGTTTTGGCTTGCTCGGCTGTTTGGCCCCCGACCGTGAGGAACGACACCGAGCCCCGTCAGCCTGTGATCAGACCGGGCGGCGGGGCTCTTCAGCCTGCCCGCTTAGCAGTCCAACTACCGCTGCACTCGACCAACCCGCCTGACGTGCGCCATGTGCCGCTGCCACTGCCCTGCGCGGTCAGGCTGCCGGCGATCGGCACCTTGTTCGCACCGCTGGTGATCGTAGCCTGCACAGCGCCACCAGCCGACACACCGCCGTCGATGTCGATGTCCTCCCCGGGGAGCGAGGCGTCGCTGTCCTTGATCTGCACGTGGTAGCTCGTGCTGGCCGAGCACGGGCCCGCAGCCGTGGTGGCGACGATGGTCCACGAGCCGTCGTACTGGTTCGGCACGCGCACCTTCTTCGTCGCGGCATTTGCTGGGCTGAGAGCGCCTACCGTTAGGGCAGCCGCAAGGATCAAGAGAGGGGTACGTGCCACAACAAGCCCCGGCGATAGCGCCGCCGAGATTGACCACGCCCCCGAAGAACGGAGGTATCGGCTCAATAGTTTCAGCGACCGCCCAACTCGCAATCCGGTCGGTACGCGGTTTGAAATTAGGGTCTGGAAGGGTACGAGGCATCCTGAGCAGCCGCGCATAGAAGCTGAGTGCTGGAATTGGCCGACGACGATGCACTGCGGGGGCTACTCGCTGAGGTCGGCCGCGGCGATGCCGCAGCGCTCGCCCGGCTCTACGACCTAACCAGCCCGAAACTCTTCGGCGTCATCCTGCGTATCCAAAAGGACCGTGGCTTGGCCGAGGACGTTCTGCAGGACGTGTACTTGCGGGTTTGGCAGGCGGCCGGAAGCTATGATCCTGCAACCGGGCGTCCGCTGACTTGGCTATGCATCATCGCTCGCAACCGGGCGATCGACGTTCTGCGCCGGAAAGACACGGCCGAGGTACAGGGTCCTTCGGAGGACTACGGCGAGGATTGGGTAGCGCGACTGATGGACCCGCACGACGACGCGACGGCGTTCATGTACCGGGACGCGCTTAGCACCTGCCTAAGCCAGCTCGAGCCGATGCACCGTGATTGCGTGGTGCTAGCCTACTGCGAGGGGCATTCCAGGGAGGAACTCGCCCTGCGCCACAACAGACCCGTCAACACGATCAAGACGTGGTTACACCGGGCGCTCGCGTCCCTGCGGACTTGCTTGGAGACGGTAGCGTGAGCGGCCCAGGCAATCCTGATCCTGGACCGGATCCTGACCTGCGCGCCGCCGAGTACGCGCTTGGCACGCTCGACACGCTGGAGCGGGCGGAGATGGAACGGGAGATCGCCGTCGATCTCGGCACGGCGAGCCGGGTGCGGGACTGGGAGCGGCGGCTGGCACCGCTGCTCGATGCTGTCCCGCCCGTCGCGCCGTCGCCGCGAGTACGCGCGGCATTGCTTCAATCCTTACCCGGCCCTCTCCCCGGACCATCGGATCAGCTTGCCGCCTTGCGCAGGCAGGTGCGGCGCTGGCGGATTACGGCGGCCGGAGCCGGGCTGCTGGCGGCTGGGCTCGCGCTGTTCGTGGCGGTAGGATTGCGTCAGGAGCCGGAGCGCGGCCGCTACCTCGCGGTGGTGCAGGGCGGCGGGGCGCTACCGGCGCTGATCGTGCGCGTTGATACCCGCACCGGCACAGCGCAGGTGCGGCCGGTCGGTGCCGAAGCTCCTGCTGGCCGGAACTTGCAGCTTTGGTATGTCGGCGCTGCGGGACCGAAGCCACTCGGCCTTGTAGGCGCCACTCCGAGCCGGGTGAAGCTGCCGCCAGGGGCATCGCCGGACGGCGCGATCGCTGTCTCGGTCGAGCCGCCTGGCGGCTCCCCAACCGGGCAGCCGACCGGGCCGGTGGTCTACACGGGCAAACTCATCCCCGAGTAGAGGCGAGAGGCGCGGTTGATGCCGTGCCACCGGCGTGTGGTGCCTTCAGGCGCCTCCGGCCAAGAAAGGCGCAGCAGCAGCCAGCACCGCCGCTTTGGTAAGCGGCGCGTCGAAGGCTCCATCCCAACCGACGAAGCCGCGCACCCGCCGCACCTCGGCGGCGTGTCGCGCCTCGACGGAATGGATCTGCAGCGCTGTCGTCAGCACCGGCGTTCCCTGCAGGTTGCCGGCCTGCCCCTTGTACGCCGCCACGCCGAGATCCTCGAACGTGCTCGACAGCGTCGTGAACGTGTCGAAGTTCGCGAACACGTCCGGGTACTTGCCCTTGGCCGTGAAGTCGAAAGCCGGCGGCGGGATGGCGGCACCGCCGAGCGCGCCCTGCAGCAGCCGCACGTGCTCGGCCTCGTGCCGGGCGAGCTGCGTGAACACGGCTCGATAGCGTGCCGGGATTAGGCGAGGCGTGGCCAGCGCGGTGCGGTAGAACTCCGCTTCCAGGTACTCCAGGGTGAGGGCGAAACGGAGCACGTCGACGACTTGCCCCGGCAGGCCCTGGGCGAAGACCTCGGTGGAGGCAACCGCCAGCAACGTTGGTGCGCTGGCGAGCGCCCCGAGCGTACCGGCGGCGCGGCTGAATAGGTCCCGGCGTGACGTCATCCGGGCGGCGAGATCGGGGTCGAGGGTCCCGATCAGCGTGGGGGCTGCGGACATGGATACAGTCATGGCGGCGTCCTCTGTGGCGGCGGCGAGTGTCGGCTGGGCGATCACGGCAGCTGGCTCGCACTGACGGGGGTGAGGACGAACGGCACCACCTTGGGCAGCACCTGCGAGGGCACGAGCGCGCGATCGAGGCCGTTGCCGTCGACGATGTCGTTGCCGGCGAACGATGCGCTGTAGGGGTTGAGCATGTCACGGATCGTGGCAGCATGGCGTGCCTCGACCGAGACGATTGAGCCGGCTTTGGCCAAGAAGTCGGGGTTGCGCAGGAGCTGACCGGCGCCGTTATAGGCGGCCACCCCGAGATCCTCGAAGGTGCGGGCAGTGCCGAGCACACTCTGGCGGCTGGCGAAGTTGACCCGTCCGAAGTCGACCTGCAGGTCCGGGATTGCATTGCCGCCGAGCGCGGAGCGGAAGAACTCGCGGTGGGCGACCTCGTGGCTCTGGATGCCAGTAAGGCTCTGCTCGTCAGAGGGGTTGAAGCCCCGGTAGGGCTGCTGCAGCACCTGGGTGTAGAAGGCAGCCTCCAGCTGCTCCAGGGCATAGGCGTAGTTCAACACGGCGAAGTCGCCCTGGCCGAGGTCAACCGTACCGCCAGCGAGCGTGGCGCCGCGCTGGGCGAACGCCTGGCTGAGGTTCAGTTCCAGAAAGGCGGTCGATGCGACGAGGATGCCGGCTGACTTGAGGAACCGGCGGCGCGCGCGCACCGCAGATCCACACTCGGTCTCGTGATCCGAACTGGCTGGTCTGGTCACAGGGCCCCTCCCAAATTGCATCCACACCGTGGCGTGGGACGGAAGCTGCAACGTGGCGGTAAAGCTTGAATATAATGTAGATTATAAAATTACGGCAAAACCTACATCCGTCGAAATATTTCTTTCATCAGCACAAATTTCACCTGTTGCCTGAAACTTTCTCTAGATCGAGGCCGTAGAAGAAAGTTTTGGCTTATTCCGGACTGTCGCCCAACAGCGAAAAACCCTGCTCTTTTAGGAACTTACGAAAGATTTCCAGGCTTGCCCGAGCAGTGCGGACGGGAAGTCCGTTCTTTGAAGGGGATCTCGCATGAAGAAGATGATGCTGACTCTAGCGGCTGCTACCTTGCTCGGCGGCTTAGCCCTCGGCGCCGGTTCCGCCGTGGCAGCTCCGATGTCCGTCAACAGCCTACAGGTCGACCAATCGGGCATCACGCAGGTGCAGATGATGCGTGGCGACCGCATGATGATGAAGAAGCGCATGATGCATAAGCGGATGATGCGCCGTCACATGATGAAGAAGCGGATGATGCATCGCATGTAAGGCACTCACCGCCAGCGTTGGGAGGGCTCCTGTTGTGAGCCCTTCCACCATCTACCGCTCTGCCTGATCAATGAGGCCGACGCCTTGTCTCGCAGCTACAGGCTCGCGGCGGTGCCCTGTACTTCTTACCCTGGGTGCTTCCGCTGGATCGTGTCGTCCTCAGATGGCCTCTTCGCCGAGCAATCCGCTTACCCCTATGCGACCAAGGCAGCTGCCTTGATCGTGGGCCGGATCCGAATGGCCGATCTGAGCACCGCCCGCCCGCTGACCCAGTACCTGGCGATCCGGTCAGACTGAACTTCAGGCCAGGATATTCGATCGTTCCCCGGGACGAGGTCCTTACGCGTCGACGATCTTCTGAGGGCTGTGCTGATGCCTCGAACACCCAGGTGCGCGCTCACCAAGTGTTCCTCGTCCGAGCGCGGTGACATGTCAGCGGCGACCCTCTCGACGATTTGCAGCGCAACCTCCCCGAACGAGATCACCGAAGCGTGATGCATCATGAGTCCTTGTCGCCTGCTTGATGGGGGACAACAGGAGCTTCATCCCATGTCCTACGCTCGTCCCAGCACTCGTTTCTGCGTCGCTGCCGTTCTCTCGCTCTACGGCCTCGCAACAGCACAGGCAGCGAGCGTATCCGAGGAGGACAAAGCCTTCGTAGCCAAGGTCTCGCAGGGTGGGATGTACGAAGTCGAGCTTGGGAAGCTGGCTGCGAGCAAGGGGGCCCGCCAGGACATCAAGGACCAGGGCAACACCGAAGCGCACGATCACGGCCTCGTGGGCGACAAGCTGAAGTCGATTGCCACGGGCGCTGGCCTCTCGTTCCCCGACACGCTGAACACCGAATTCCAGGGTCGGTTCGACCGAATGAAGGAGCTATCAGGTGCAGCCTTCGATGCCGCCTACGTCAAGGACATGAAGGCGATCCACGACGCGGACGGCGCCGCTTTCGCCAAAGAGGCCAAGTCCGGCACTAACCCGGATCTAAAGGCCTTCGCCACCGAGACCCACCGCATCGTGCAGCGCCACCTCGGCGAACTCGGTGCAAAGACGAATTAAGATCGCCTTGGCCACGTCGATCCAGTGGCCGGATTTGAAAGCGAACGGCTTGGCGTTCTCGTCCTTCCGGTAGGCGTCCAACACGGCCACGATCTGATCGTCTGTGACCTCAGAGTTGCGGCGCAGGTCGCCGACGCTGGGGATCTCTTTGGCCATGCCAGGAGGTATCGCAGCTCCCTGCCCTTCCCATCGCCAGCCAGCCCTGCAGCGACATGCACTGCAAATTCACAACGTTGTAAAATTGCAAAACTACAACACTGCGATGCTGCAGCTTCCCAATTTCGTGGCATTGCGGCGCTGCAATTTCTTGGCATCGTGGCGCTCTGAATTTACAGCGCCTTAACGTCGCGAAATCATAGCGTTGCGAATGAGAACCATCACCCTCGTCACGCAGAAGGGCGGCGCCGGCAAAACGACCGTCGCGACCTCCATCGCCGTCGCAGCTCAGCAGGCTGGAGAGACGGTGGCCGCCTTCGACCTCGACCCTCAGGGGTCTCTCGTCGAGTGGGGCCGGATCCGCGCGAAGGCCGAAGAGGCCGCCATCGCCGATCCTCGGCTGCCGCTGGTCGAGCGCTTCCCCCTCGACCGCATCGCCCAGATCAAGACGATGCTGGGCAGCCTGCAGAAGAAGGGCGTCACGCTGACGATCCTCGACACCGCAGGCGCGGACAACCCGACGACGCACGCAGCGATGGAAGCCTCGACCTTCTGCCTCGTCCCGATCCGCCCGACCCGGCTCGACCTTCTTGCGGTGCGGGCGACCGTCCAAGCGATCATGCGCAGCGGCAAGCAGTTCGCCTTCGTGCTGAACCAGTGCTCGACGATCCCGCGCAACAACCGGGCGAACGACACCGCCACGGGCCTCGCGTCGATCGGGTTCATGGCCGAGCCGCTGCTCCTGCTGCGCAACGACTACCAGGACGCCTTCGCGGCCGGGATGGGCGTTACGGAGTACGCCGCGGATGGCAAGGCAGCCGATGAGATCCGGCAGCTTTGGAAGTGGGTCAGCACGCAATCGGAAAGCAAGGCATGAGCCGCCGTCCTGCCCCCTCGATCTTCGATGCCGACAGCATGAGCGTCGACGACCTGAAGACCAAGGTGATGACGCCGGAGCCGCTGGTGGAGGCCGAGCCCCGCAGGGTAGGGCGCCCGGCCAAGACGACGACGAAGGCTAAGCCGACGCCGTTCTACCTCCACCCGGCGGTGAAGGAGGTGCTGCGTGACATCGCCTACCACAACCGCTGCAAGGAGCATGACCTGTTCGTCGAGGGGTTGGAGCACGTCCTGAAATCGCGCAGCTACCCAACGATCGCAGAGATCATCGCAAAGGCCGAGCGGGACGGCGAGGCGTAGCATCGCAATTTCATGATGTTGTGAATTTGCAGTTTTACGGCTTCATGATGCTGGACCTGAGAGTCCCGCCGCTGTAACTTCCGATAATGGTTGTTCTCGGAACTTTGACGCGAGGGAGAAATGGGCATGCCCGCATCGACGATGGACCTTCTCCCGCTGGATCCGCCGCCCGCCGCGCCGAGCTTCGACTACACCGCGCTGCCAGCGGACTTGGCCAACAGGCAGCAGGAGCGGGCTGCTCGCATCTCCGGCATCCTCCGCCGGACGGTTGAGGCCGCTGGCGAGATCGGCCAGGAACTGCTTGCGGCGCAGGAGGAATTGGAGCACGGCCAGTTCCTGCTATGGGTTGAGCGAGGGGTCGGGCTCAGCAAGTCAAGCGCCTACCGCTTCATGGATATCGCACGGGCGTTCGGCTCGAAACTTCCCACGCTGGGAACTTTACCGCTCACGGTGGTGCAGAAGCTCTCCGAGAAGTCTACGCCCGCGCCCGTCCGCGCCGCGGTGCTGCGCCGGATCGAGGCCGGCGAGGTCGTCCAGCCCGACAAGATCCTAGACGAGGTACGTGAGGCCAAGGACGAGGCCCGGAAGCAGATAGCGGCCGAGAAGGAGAAGGCGCGGCGCGCTGCACTGACTCCTGAGCAGCGAGACAATGAGGACGCCTTCCGCGCTAGGGGGCAGAAGCGTGAGGAAGCCCTAGCGCGTAAGCAGGAGCGTGATCGGCTAAAAAATCTGGAAGAGCGGGATGCGAACGAAGCGGAAGCTCGTCTCGGCGCAGCCTATCTCCTCAACCAGCTGGGTGCTGACGGAGTCACCACGTTTTTCGCCCGGTTTGATAGCGCGGCTCGCTACCGCATCTTCGCCCTCGTCCAACAGCAGGCACATGCTGAACGCGCTCGGGGCATTGAGCCTGTCGATGTCCCCCTGCATCAGTTCGCGATGTCGAATGGGTTTGAGTGGCTGAGCCCCGAAGATCAGGATCGTGCTCGGGATCTAGCGCAACAGATCGAAGCGGACAGATCAGTTGAGCCGGTCACCGTTGTCGATGTCGGAAATGGCAGGGCTCCCCGCTACGAGATCGTGGAGGGGCTAGACCGGTACAATGCTCTGAGAGGCGTCTTAGACCGGAAGACAATACCGGCGAGGATAGCGCCTCCTGTAGATCCGGCCGCGATTGCGGCGTTCGGTGGTAATGATGGCCGAACCTGAAATCCTGCCGGCCGAGTTTTACGAGGAGGCCGCGAAACTCCCCACGGAAGCCGCGGCCATCGTCCGCGCGTACCAGCAGGCGAGTAAGGCCAGAGCCACCGTGCGAGCCTACACGTCAGACGCCAAGGTGTTTCAGGCGTGGTGCGCCCGGTACGGGTTCCGGTCCCTACCGGCGACCCCTGAGGCCGTGTCCGGCTTCCTCGTGGCCGAAGCAGAGGCTGGGCGGTCCGCCTCGACCATTGGCCGGCGGCTGGCCGCGATCGGCTACGCGCACAAGTTGGCGAAGGTCGCCGATCCGACCGACGACGAGGACGTGCGCGCCACCATGAAGGGGATCCGGCGGCGCGTCGGGACGGCCCCGAACCAGAAGGCTGCGGCGACGGTGGACGTGCTGCAGATGTTGCTGGCGCGCACCCCTGACACGCTGACCGGCAAGAGAGACCGCGCGCTACTGGCGCTGGGGTTCGCGGGCGCCTTTCGCCGGAGTGAGCTCGTCGCGCTCGACGTCGCGGACCTGCGCGAGGATCCCGAGGGCCTGCGGGTGCTCGTGCGTCGGTCGAAGGTCGATCAGGAGGGCAGGGGGTTCGAGAAGGCTATCCCAACGGGGCGCTACATCCAGCCCGTGCGCCTCGTGCGCGAATGGCTGGCGGCCGCGGCAATCACGGAAGGTCCGGTGTTCCGGCCTGTCTCGCGATCAGGGCGGGTGCGGGGGAACTGTGCGCAGCTCGTATCGCAACCCGCCCGCCTTACGGATCGGTCCGTCGCCAACATCATCAAAGCCTACTGCACGGCCGCGGGGCTCGATGCCTCGACGTTCGGGGCGCACAGCCTGCGGGCCGGCTACATCACTTCGGCGGCCGAGCGCGGCGCCGATCTCGCCCGCATCATGGATCAGTCGGGCCATCGGGATCCGCGAACTGTCGTCGGCTACATCCGGCGGGCGAACGCGTTCAGGGAGCACTCGGGGAGCGGGTTTCTGTAAGGGCGTAGCGAGGGGCTGCGGCTCTTATTACCAGCCTCACAGCCACAGCATCGCGACCGCCAAGAACGCACCCTGGAACGCGAGCATCATGCCGACGAGCGTTCTGACATCACGGTCGTGGAGCGCCCAATCCTCGCGCTCCTTCCCAGTCATGTTGGAGACGCCGTAGTGGCGCGGCCGGTGTAGGTGAACAGCATGCGCCCGGAGGCGTCGGTGATAGTGGCGATACGGGGACGATCGGGCTTACTCCCGTCCACCTCGTAGGCCGCGATCGTGATAGCGTCCGCCTCGTCCTTCGCTTGATAGATCCGGGGCGCGCTCCGCGGCACCCCAACCTTTCCGATGCGATCGTTCCTGACGCTGTAGGCCATGTCGGACGCCTCCAAACAGGAGGCCTGCGCTGGCAGCTCGGGAGGAGAAAATATCGCCAGCGCAGGCGGTGCCAAAGCCGTTGGTCCTCGGCATCGGCGCGCCAACATTGCATACGTTCAAGATCTTAAATCTAATATTTGATTGTTTTCTGTAAATTATTCTAAACACATTCGAACCTGTGTTGGAAACCAACATCGGCAAGGCCATGAGAGACTTAGAAAGTTCCTCAATAAGAGCCGTCCTAGAAGACCGAGAGGTCAATCGATTAGCCCATCTTCCTCCTCACTGCGCCCCGGCCGACCCGCGCGGCGCCTGGATGGTCCGGAGGCGGAGCTTGCCGTAGCGGTCGTTCGGGAAGTCGTCGGTCCGAGGCTTGGGCGCTGGAGGGATCCAAATCTTATCGAACAATCGGATAAAAAAGTACCTGATTTACATCTGACGTGATAGCAGGCAAAAACACACATAAGATGTATTCAGGAACTCTAATGCCATGACGTTCTTATGTTGGTTGGCACATTAGTATTGTCAGATGATGATACCTCGCCTGAACCAACATAGGATTACTTTATGACAAATCGAATGTGGATTGCTGCCGGTACGCTGGCGCTTGGTCTCGGCTTTGCGACTGCCGCTTCGGCGCAAATGCAGCAGCCCGGCATGGGCGGCGGCATGCGAAGCGGTCAGATGCAAGGTGGTATGTCAGATAGCATGGGCCAAGACGATATGCAGGCCCAGCGACCGATGCGCTCAAAGCGGAAGATGAAGCGTTCGTCCAGAAAAATGATGATGAAGCGCAATCAGCGCCCGATGTAATTCGAACTTCGAGAGCACGTCTGGTTCCAAACCTTATGTGCTCTCGGCCTTTTATCACAATCGCCCGAGTGCGGCGCGTTTAGATATTTTCTGAATTGCTGCTGGATGCGGACTTACGGGGATGCGCTATCATCCAGTTATCCCCGCTTATCTTTAAGTCAGACCCTGCTTAACCCGCTCACACAGTGTGCTCTCATCGCGATGTGCGGCGGAGGTCTGGTGGATTACCCCCGTCGTGCGTCCTACGCATCTGCAGCTTCCTTCGCCTTTCGCGGCCGCCCAGCCCGCTTCGGCTTGTCGGAGACGGTCTCTGCAGGCTCGGCAGCCTTCGGAGCCGCCTTTCGGCGCTGCTGACCAAGCCCCGCATTCTTGGCGAGCGCGGAACGTTGAGCCGAATAGCTGGCGGCCGTCGAGGGGTAATCCCGCGGGAGACCGAAGCGCTCCCGGTATTGCTCGATCGTCATCCCAGCGCCATTCAGGTGCCGCTTCAGGGTCTTGTACGGCTTGCCATCGATGAAGCTGATCAGCGCGTCCGGCGTGATCGACTTGCGGATCTGGGCGGGGGTGAGTTTCTGGGCTGCTGGTGCTTCGGCCGAAGCATCCTGACCAAGCGCTGTAAGCGCAGTGTGCACGCTAGCGAGCAGGTCCGGCATGTCACCAGGTCGGACGGAATTGTTTGACACGTAGGCCGCCACGATCGCGGTCGTCAGATCCATGAAATCGACAGCCTGAGCTTCGATTGTTCCTGCGTTGTCGTCCACGGTGCACCTAATTTTTGATAGAACAGCACAATCTGTCGTCGCGCGGCGAAACGCAATCCGTTATATTGAGAATGGTCTCACATTGCAGGAACCGCCGATGATGCCGATCGGTGACGATGCGAGCGAGATAGGCGAATGGGCCGGATCCCGTGATGACGTGGTTCGGCCCTGTGCCGTTCGGCATCCGAGCCGGAGCGACGACCCCTATGTAGCGCCTGATCGCAGTCGCGTCGCAGCGGCGAGTGCTGAGCAACCAGTGAGCGAACGCCCTCACGGGTACAGCGGGAACGGGTTATCGTGAGGACCCCGCCCGATTATTTTAAATCGAGAATATGCGGGCGGCAGCGCCTCTACTGCGCCGCCTTCTGCCGCTGCTGCGCCTGCCAATCGGCGATGAACGCCTCAATCGAATTGGCGAGATCCTTGTCGGCGGGCGCCGGCGACTCGCGCAGGTTCGTGACCATCGCGCCGAACGACGGCCAGTCGGACGCCATGTCGTTCAGGCCGAGAACGATCTGGCGGTCCAGATCCGCGTCGGACAGGCCGGAGAGTGCGCCGAACCGTGGATTGGCCTCTAGTGGTTGAGCTCTGACGGTTGAGTCCGTGTGGGGTTTCGGTTTGAGGCCCATCCTGCGAGTCTGGCCGGATGCGCAGTGGCATCTCTTTCACGCTCTCCACCTCGGATCGCCTTCGGCTCGAAGCACTCGTGGCGGA
>NZ_JAKSYH010000135.1 GCF_022829295.1 Methylobacterium sp. J-088 | reverse complement strand
CGCCGCTGCATTACCACGGAGTGGTCCCTCGCCACGCACACCACGACCTCGGCGATGATCGCATGCGACTTTCCGTTCTGGACCACGACATAGAGCAACGGCAGCATCGCGTGGAGCGACTCAAGCTTCTTCTCGTGGATTAGGATGTTGGGGTCTTCCTGCTCGGCGCGGTCCGGGGTGGGGGTGGTTCAGGATCAAGCGTACCGGTGCCTCTTGCACCACCTCCAACGCCTCCCCACACGGGGGAGGAGAGCGCGTCCGGCCAATGTCCCGGTGCTTATGCGAACACCTCAAACGGCTG
>NZ_JAKSYH010000131.1 GCF_022829295.1 Methylobacterium sp. J-088 | reverse complement strand
CAGGGCGCGTTCGTCATCAACGCCGCCAACAACTTCCCGGTCGTCACCAGCGGTGTCGGTCGCCGCTCCGACGAGTTCGCCGTCGTCCGCGCCGGCCTGAACTACAAGTTCGGCTCGTACTAAGACCGAGAATCGGCGCGGTCCCGTCCGCGCCGGTCCTTCGGAGCGTTCATGATCTGTCACGTCGAAGAAGCCCGGTCGCAAGCCGGGCTTCTCGCGTTTCGTCGGGATCATCGGCAAGATCAGATGAAGTTTTCGCAAGGACCCCTGACAAAGCGTCGCCGCGCTCCCATGTCGTGTCAGCCATGCGGCGCGTTCGGGCCCGCGGGTTACGATTCGAGGAGGACGACTCCATGAACAGCGAAGAACGCGACGTCATCTCGGGAATCTTCCAGCGCCTGGAGAAGGCGCAGTCGCAGCCCCGCGACGCGGAGGCCGAGCGCTTCATCGCCGAGAAGATCCGGGCACAGCCCTACGCACCTTACGCGATGGCACAGCTGGTCTACGTGCAGGAAGAAGCGATCAAGAGCCTGAACCAGCAGCTTGAGCAGGCGCGCAGCCAGGGTTCGCAGGCGCAGTCCTCCGGCGGCGGCGGCGGCTTCCTATCGAGCATCTTCGGCGGCGGCAGCCAACGCCAGGAGCCGCAGCCGGGCTACGCGCAGCAGCGCCCGTCCGGTCAGCCCTGGGGCAATGCGGCCCCGCCTCAGCAAGGCTACCCCCAGCAGGGATACCCGCAACAGGGGTATCCGCAGCAGCAGGGCGGTCCGTGGGGCGGCCAGCCGCAGGCTCCGGCGCGCGGCGGCGGATTCCTCGCTTCTGCGCTCCCCATGGCGGCCGGCGCGGCCGGCGGCATGCTGCTCGGCAGCGCCCTCTCGAATGCCTTTGCGGGTGGCCATTCCAGCCTTGGCAGCGCCGCGGCGGCCGGCCTGGGCGGGGGCAGCGGCGAGACGGTCGTCAACAATTACTACGGTGACGGCGGCAACCAGGATCTCGGCTCGGCTCTCGACAACAGCGGCGGGGGCGGCGACTTCCAGGATGCGAGCTTCAGCGATCCGAGCAGCGATTTCGGCGGCGACATGGGCGGCGGCGACGACAGCGACTGGACCTGATCGTCCATTGACGTACGGGCCAAAGGCCCGGTCGTGCTCAGGCACGGCCGGGCCTTTGCTTTTTTGCGGGCAGCGTTGATGCGTGCCAGGTCTCAGAGAACCTCGACGCGCGTTCCCACCGGGACGCGCTCGTACAGATCGATGACGTCGTCGTTCATCATCCGGATGCAGCCCGACGAGACCGACTGCCCGATCGTGGTCGGCTCGTTGGTCCCGTGGATCCGGTAGAGCGAGGAACCGAGATAGAGCGCCCGGGCGCCGAGCGGATTCGCCGGCCCGCCCGCCATGTGGCGCGGCAGGTCCGGACGGCGGGCCAGCATCTCGGACGGGGGTGTCCAATCCGGCCATTCGGCCTTGCGGCTGACGGTCTTCAGACCGCTCCAGGCGAAGCCCGGCCGGCCGACGCCGATGCCGTAGCGCAGGGCGCGCTGCCCAGGCTGCACGAGGTAGAGGTGCTTTCCGGTGGTGTCGATCACGATCGTCCCGGGCCTCTGCCGCCCGGTGAACGCCACCTCTTGGCGCTGATACTCCGCAGACATCGCGCGGGCGATCCGGCCGGGATCGGCCTGGGATGCGCCGTAGGCGGTCGCTTGCGCGGCCCCGTAAGCCTGGGCCGGCGTCGCATAGGCCTGGACCGGTGCCGCGTAGGCTTGCGTCGGATCGAGCTCGGCCGGCAGCAGCTCGCCGGTATAGGGCTCGACCTGCTGCGCGGCCATGGAACGTCGCGGTTGCGCGGCACGCTGCGGCCAAGCCCGGCCGGCGTTGCCTGCGCCGCCGCCGGTGACGAGATACTCGATCAGGCCGCCGCCGTAGCCACCTTCGCTGTAGCGCGCCTGCTGCGCCTGGACGGGTGCGCTCCAGAGCGAGACGGCCGCCGCCGCCCAGAGACACAGTCGAACACCGCGCATCGTAGCCTGCTCCCGAAACCCGGCTTTCCATCCCGGAGCCCGGACGATTGGACCCGCTTTCCCCGAATCAGGTGAACGAACGTGGTGAATCCCGATGCGTCGCCGGTCCTTCCCCGGTTGGCGCGTAGCAGCGTGAATCCGTCGTAAAGTGGCCGTGCTGCCGCTCCCGCACGAAACCTGACCGCTGAGGGGCCCGCCATGCGGCTTAGGGCAAGCTTGGCAGTCACAGTCCGTCAACCGATATGTTAGACACTGGCGCACAGGCACCCTGAACGTTGACGTCCCGGATGATGACCCAGAAGCGCTACCGCATCGAAGACAGCCTCGGGCTTACCGCAGCGCCGCCGCCTTCGGCTGCTCCCGTGGCGAACGAGCGCTTGGAGGAAATCTTCTCCGCCATCCAGGATCTGCGCCGCGTCACGCAGATGAGCGCGAGCGAAACCATCGAAGCCTGCCGGCGCGACCTGCACGAGGCGCTGGCGATGCGCTCCGAGCTGGACGTGATGAAGGAGGCCATCACCCGGACCAAGTCTGAGTTGGCCACTCTCCACCGGACCGAGTACACCGGCAAGGGCATGCGCCGGGCGGCGGACGAGCTCGACGCGGTGGTCGATTCGACCGAGCGCGCCACGACCCAGCTCCTCGGCGCGGTCGAGGAAATCGAGAGTCATGCCGGCATGCTCAACGCGGCGACGCTGCCGCCGGGCATGAAGCAGCACGTCGACGTGATCCTGGAGCGGGTGATCTCGGCCTACGAGGCCTGCAACTTCCAGGATCTGACTGGGCAGCGGATCAACAAGATCGTCGGCGTGATGAAGTTCATCGAGGAGCACCTCGACCGGCTCATCGACACGTGGTCGGAGCTGGACAGCTTCAAGGAACTCATCGCCGTGATGCCGGTCTCGACGGCCCTGGACGACGAGAGCAGCCTGCTCAACGGGCCGAAGCTCGACCACGATATCGGCCACGTCGACCAGAGCGACATCGACTCGCTGTTCGACTGAACCAGCGTCCGCCGGCCGGCACGCCAAATTTATTCGCCGCCCCCGTCCCGCTCGGGGACGGGAAGGCTTAAATCGGAGAGATGAGCCGCAGAGCCCTCTCAGACCTGCCCCCCGACACGTTCGACGACGGCCGCGATGCCGAGCGGGACGAAACCGCCGACGCGCCCGAGGCCGGGACGTCGGACGACACGGCGGCGGAGATCGATTTCGATTTCGAGCCGGGTGCCGTCGAGGCGGGCACCGAGGTGATCCGCCGCTTCTGGTCGACGCTGCCGGGCTCGCCGGGCGTCTACCGGATGTTCGACCATCGCGGCGACGTCCTCTACGTCGGAAAAGCCAAGAACCTGAAGGCCCGCGTCGGCTCCTACGCCCGCGGTCAGGCGCATTCGAACCGCATCGCCCGGATGATCTCGCAGACGGCGGCGATGGAGTTCGTCACCACCGCGACCGAGACCGAGGCGCTGCTGCTCGAAGCCAACCTGATCAAGCAGCTGAAGCCCCGCTTCAACGTGCTGATGCGGGACGACAAGTCGTTCCCCTACATCCTGGTCACCGACGACGGCCCGGCCCCGCAGATCGTGAAGCATCGTGGCGCCCGGCGGCGGAAGGGCAATTACTACGGGCCCTTCGCCAGCGTCTGGGCGGTGAACCGGACCGTGAACGCCCTGCAGCGCGCCTTCCTGCTGCGCACCTGCACCGACAGCTACTACGAGAATCGCACCCGGCCCTGCCTGCTCTATCAGATCAAGCGCTGCTCCGGCCCCTGCACGGGCGAGATCGCGACGGAGGATTACGCCGCGATGGCGGATTCGGCGCGGGCCTTCCTGGCCGGCAAGTCGAATGCCGTGAAGGACCGGATGCGCACCGAGATGCAGGCAGCCTCCGAGACCATGGAGTTCGAGCGGGCCGCCCGCTTCCGTGACCGGATCGCCGCACTCTCGGCGATCCAGGGGGTGCAGGGCGTCAACACCCAGGGTGTGGAGGAGGCCGACGTGTTCGCCCTCGACGATCAGGCCGGGCAGTTCTGCATCGAGGTGTTCTTCTTCCGGAACTTCCAGAACTGGGGCAACCGGGCCTATTTCCCGAAGGCCGACCGGACCATGACGGCCGACGAGGTCCTGGGCTCGTTCATCAGTCAGTTCTACGACGACAAGCCGGCGCCGCGCACGGTTCTGACCAGCCACGCGATCGAGGATGCCGAGCTCGTGGCCGCCGCCCTGTCGAGCCGCGTGGAGTATCGGGTCGAGATCCACCGGCCGTTGCGGGGCGAGCGCAAGAACCTCGTCGATTACGCCCAGCGCAACGCCAAGGAGGCCCTGGCCCGCCGCCTCGCAGACACTGCCTCACAGGGCAAGCTGCTCACGGCTTTGGGCCAAGCCTTCGGCATGGACAAGGCGCCGCGCCGGATCGAGGTCTACGACAACTCGCACATCATGGGCACGAACGCGGTCGGCGGCATGATCGTCGCCGGCCCCACGGGCTTCATGAAGACGCATTACCGCACGTTCAACATCAAGTCCGAGGAACTCACTCCGGGGGACGATTACGGCATGATGCGCGAGGTGCTGCAGCGCCGCTTCAAGCGGCTGGTCAAGGAGGCCCCGCGCACCGCCCAGGAGGCGGAGGTTGCGGCCGCCGAGGGCGGCGCGCCCCAGCCTGTCCCGGCTCTCCCTGAGGAGAGCGAAGCCTTCCCGGCCTGGCCGGATCTCGTGCTCATCGACGGCGGCAAGGGCCAGCTCGACGCTGCCCGGGCGGCCCTCGATGCGGTCGGCGTGACGGACGTGCCGCTGATCGGCGTCGCCAAGGGTCGCGACCGGGATGCCGGACGGGAGACGTTTTTCGTCCCCGGCCGGCCGCCGTTCAAGCTTCCGCCACGCGATCCGACGCTCTACTTCGTGCAGCGACTCCGCGACGAGGCCCACCGCTTCGCCATCGGGACCCACCGGGCCAAGCGCAAACGTGAGATGGTGAGGAATCCCTTGGACGAGATCGCCGGCATCGGCCCGAGCCGCAAGCGCGCGCTGCTGCATCATTTCGGAACCGTCAAGGCGATCGAGCGCGCCGCCTTCGAGGATCTGGCCAAGACCCCCGGCGTGAACGCCGCAACGGCGCGGGCCGTCTACGACTTCTTCCATGCCGGCACCTGAGAACCCCGCCGCCATGGCCGAGCCGAACACAGAGGCGTTGACGCCCAAGCCGGGCTCTGATTTCACCCCGACGATGAACGCCGTCCTTCCCCGACGACGGTCGCCGGCCTGGACGCTCGCGAACTGCCTGACCTACGGGCGCCTCGTCGCGGTACCGGTGATGGTCGCGCTGCTGTTCTGGCCTGAATCCCACACCGCCCGGTGGACGGCGCTGGGGGTGTTCGTCGTGGCCGCGATCACCGACTACCTGGACGGGTATGTCGCGCGGACCTACCACCAGAGCTCGGCGCTCGGCCGGATGCTCGATCCGATCGCCGACAAGCTGCTGGTCTCGGCATGCCTGCTGATGCTGGCGGCCGACCACACCATCATAGGCTCCAGCGTCTGGGCGGCGATCGTCATCCTGTGCCGCGAGGTGCTGGTCTCCGGCCTGCGGGAATATCTGGCTGAGCTGAAGGTCGGCGTGCCGGTGAGCAAGATCGCCAAGTGGAAGACGACCGTGCAGCTCGTGGCGCTCGGCTTCCTCGTCGCCGGCCCGGCCGGCGAGACGGTGCTGCCGGGGACGGAGCGGATCGGCATCGCGCTGCTGTGGCTTGCCGCCGTGCTCACGATCTGGACCGGCTGGGACTATATGCGGGCCGGGATCAAGCACGTCATCGACGACCCGCGCTGACGGGCCGGACTGCGCTTCCCGTCCCCTCACGCGTTACGGTGTGATCCGATGAAGCTCGTCTATTTCGCCTGGGTCCGTGAGCGGATCGGTCGGCCCGAGGAAGAGCTGACGCCGCCGCCGGCGGTCGGCACCGTGGCCGATCTCGTCACATGGCTTCGCGGGCGCGGCGAGGAATACGCCTACGCGTTCGAAGATCCGGGCGTGGTGCGCGCCGCCATCGACCGGGTCCATGCCAAGCCGGATGCGGTGATCACAGGCGCACGCGAGATCGCCTTCTTCCCGCCGATGACGGGCGGCTGAGGGTCGGCGTCGGTCTCGGCACCGGTAGTCTTCGCGGAGTTGCGCCAGCCATGGCCCCGGCGCCTATGGCGCCGTCGCTCCGGCTGTCCCCCATGCCGAACGGCACGCGGACCGAGCCAAGTTGTCTACGGGTTCGGTCCGTTTCACAGGCGTCTCAATCGGCGGAACGCTTAAGCTGCGATTGCCGTTACTCGGTGCCGAATTCCGGTCCTGGAGTCCCAGAATGCGCACTGCACTGCTCGCCACCGCCGCTCTGTTGAGTGTCTGCGCCTCCGCGCAGGCGCAGACCACGGTCATCGAACGCGACCGCCCCGCCGTCGTCGTCGATCGCCCGGCCACCGAGTCGAAGTCCGTCACCGTCCACGACCATGGCGACGGCTGTGTCACCAAGACGGTGCGCAAGGAGAACGACATGGGTGATTCCAAGACGGTGAAGAAGGAGTCGTGTGACTGAGGCACGGTTCGGCGCCGCGGCGGTTTCCGCCCGGCGCCCCAGATCGAGCTCATCGTAAAGGACCGCCACGCCACGGCGGGCGGTCTCCGGCAATGTCTTCGACGGAATTCGAGCGCCAGAACCGCGTTGCGACGCCGATTGGCCAAGCCTCAAGCTTGCTCCGAACCAATCGAAGACTCGCCCTGCCGGCAACCGGCACACATAGGATGACGGCGACCGAGTGGGCGATGCTTGCCGGCCTTTCGATCCTCTGGGGCGGCTCGTTCTTCTTCACCCACGTCGCGCTCGCCGCCCTGCCGCCATTCACATTGGTCGCCCTGCGGGTCGGACTCGCTGCCCTCGCGCTCAACCTCGTCCCGGCACTGAGCGGAACGCGCCTCCCGCACGCACGGACGATCTGGGTGGCCTTCCTGGGTATAGGCCTCCTGAACAACGCCGTGCCATTCAGCCTCATCGTCTGGGGACAGACGCAGATCGCCTCCGGGCTCGCCGCGATTCTCAACGCCACGACACCACTCTTCACCGTCGCGATGGCGCATTGGACGACGACCGACGAGCGGATGACCGGCCATCGGCTCGCGGGCGTCGTGATCGGCTTCATCGGCGTGGCCGTGATGGTCGCCCGGACGCGTTGTCAGGCCTCGGCAGCACGGTCCTGGCGCAACTCGCGGTGCTCGGCGCCGCCCTGTCGTACGGGGGCGCCAGCATGTTCGGCCGGCGCTTCAGGCGGATGGCGGTTCCACCCCTGACGGTGGCGACCGGTCAGGTCACCGCATCCTCGCTGCTGATTCTGCCCATCGCGCTGGTGGTCGACCGCCCGTGGACCCTGACGATGCCCGGCCCGACCGTCTGGTGCGCAGTGCTCGGCGCGGCGCTGCTGTCCACGGCCCTGACCTACATCGTGTTCTTCCGTGTCCCGGCGACGGCCAGAGCGACCAACATCTCCCTCGTCACCTTCCTGATCCCGGTTTCGGCGATCCTGCTCGGCGCCCTCGCCCTGGGCGAGCGCCTCGACCCCCACCATATCGTCGGCATGGCGTTGATCGCCGCCGGGCTTGCAGCGATCGACGGGCGTATCCTCGATTGCCGGATCCGCCTCACCTTTCCGCGCGCGGCACCCCGATACGGACCGGATCGGGATCGCGACGGCGCCGCGGCGGCACGCGATCAGCGCCAGCCGGCATCCACGAAATAACCGTGCCCCGTGCACATCCGTGCATCGTTCGAGGCCAGGAACAGCACCAGAGCGGCGACGTCGGCGGGCTGGATCCGCCCGTCGAGGCATTGCGCCGCGACGATCTCGGCCTCGCCCTCCGGCGTGTACCACTTCTCCTGGCGCGGGGTCTGGACGTTGCCGGGCACGATGGTCGCCACCCGGATGCCGTCGCGGCCGAGATCGCGGGCGAGCGCCCGGGTCATCCTCTCGATCGCGGCCTTGGCGGTCTGGTAGACCGGCATGTTCTTCGAGCCCAGGTGCCAGCTGATCGAGCCGAAATTCAGGATCACCCCGCCGCCGGCTTTCCGCATGCCCGGCACGGCCGCTTGGGCGGTGAAGAACAGGTGGCGCAGGTTCACGGCCATCCGGTCGTCCCAATAGGCCGGTGTCACCTCGTCGAGGCTATGACGGTCGTCATTGCCGGCGTTGTTCACCAGAACGTCCAGACCGCCCAGGGCCGCTTCGGCCTCGGCCACGAGGCGGCGGACCGCCTCGACGTCGGTCAAATCGCAACGCCGATAGAGCGGTGCGTGCGCTGCCGCCGGGGCGAGACGCGCGACCAGCGCGGCGGCGGCATCGTCCGCGATGTCGCAGAAGACCACGCGGGACCCCTGCCCCACGAAAGCCTCCACGAGCCCGGCCCCAATTCCGGACGCGCCACCGGTCACCAACACGCGTTTGTTCCTGAGGCTCGGATATAGGGCGCGGCCCTCGGACGATGCCGACATCAGACGATTCCTCCCAATACGCCCGTGACCGGACGGGAACTTGTCTGAGTTTTTAGCATGCGGGCTGCGCCTCGCAATGCGGACGTTCTGTCGGCGGGTTCGTGAAACGTTAACGACTGACAAATCAGAACAGCGTGTCGCCCCGAGCCGATCTCGGTCGCATCACGATCAAGGGCGGCGCCAGGCCGTTGCTTCGACACGCTCTCACCGCCGGACCTTCAGCGACGGTGGTCAGCGCTCCAGAAAGGACAGCGCGATGCCCCTGCGTCTGGAACTCAAGCCGTTCGAGCGGCTGATCATCAACGGCGCTTTGCTGCGCAACGGCGACCGGCGCTCCACCTTCCTGATCGAAACGCAGTGCAAATTCCTGCGCGAGAGCGAGATCATCACGGAGAGCGAGGCCGACACGGCCTGCAAGCAGCTCCATCTGACGCTGACGGTGATCTACCTCGCCGATGATCCGGCGCAGGGGACGGATCTGTTCTTCCGCCAAGCCACCGACCTGATCCGTCAATTCCCGGCGGCTGCGCCACAGATCGCGGCAATCGTCGAACAGCTCGAGGCCGGCGAATATTACCGCGCGCTCAAGCTAAGCCGCCGATTGGTCGAATGGGAAAGCGCGGGCCGGACGCCCTCGACGGAGCATCCGGCACCTGCAGAGGCTCCGTAAAAGCCGCCCGGCTCAGCCCGGATTGCCCTGGAGGCCGGCAGCCACGTGGTTGTTGATCGAGACGAGGGTCGCGATCTTGTCCGGGGTCGGCGCGATCATCGTGTCGAGGCAGCTTTGCAGCACGAACGCCCCAAGGCGCCCGACACCCTGCTTCACATCGACGGGAAGCGGATTCTGGTCCGCCGTGGCCTCCGAGCTCAGAAGTGTCCAGACGCGCTGGTTGTACGACAACGCGTCATTGACGCGGGCGTGTTCTCCGGCGGCGAGGGCTTGGCTGGCACCGATCAGCCGCTGCGCAGCCTTCAGCAGAAGCTGGGATTCAGCTTCGCGGGGCGTCAGCGCGCTGTGGGCGGTACGGGCGTAAGCATTGGCGGCTGTGTTCATCGGCGGTGCGGACCCCGGATCAATCCTGCCAGCAAGGCAGGCTTGGCCATAGCTCTCGCAGATCAGGAGTTAAGACGGCGTGAGCGGCAGGTCGGCCATGATAACGCCGGGTTGGACAACGAACACACAGTGTGGCCTGAGAAGCCGGCCCCGGATCACCGCGACGATGTTGAATTTCTTTTTCGGAACCGTGGCCGGTGGTCTCATCGTCGGTGTACTGACGATCGCGGCCGCCCGGCAACCGGAGGTTCAGGCGCGCTTGGGCCTGAGACCGGTCTTGCCGCCGATGACCCTGGCAGCGGCGCCGAAGGCACCTGAGCCGGATTGCGGCCGGCGTCAGGAGGCGGCTCCGAACGGGGCGGCTCAGGAAATCCTCTTCAACCGCCAGCGCTTCTGGTCGGTCTCGCCGTGATCAGAGCGCACCGATCAGTACCAAGAGCATCGTCGTCGCAACGGTGGTACTGACGAAACCGCACAGGGCAGCGGCGAAGGACGGACCCGTCCGGACGGCGGACGGCTCGATCGCGGCGGTCGACAGGGTGGCAGGGGTCATCGGCGCAAAACCTTGAAGGCGACATGCGTCGCGCATGACGGGACGTTGCTGCGAACGCGGGCAGCTTGAAGTGCGCGAGCGCACCCGGTCAGTCGCAGCGGTTGATTTTCTTGGCGATCCGCAGGCCGCGCAGCTCGCTCCGCAGGTCGATCGCTACGATGCCCTCGCCGCATTGCTCGAATGCGTCACGGGCATCGTCGTAGCGGTCGCCGACTTCATCGAGCGTGTCGCAGACACGATCGTGGTTGCCGAGCCGCGCTTCCTGGCGTGCCTGGAAGCGCAGGGCATTCGCCTCATCGACCTTACGCTGCGCCTCCAGACAGGCCGGCAGGGCCAGCGCCGCGGAGGTCAGGGCTAGGCTGGCCAGCAGGCCGGCCGAGGGGCCGGCGAGGCGGCGAAGAAGAGCAGCCGTCCTGGCTCTCACTGTTACACTCACGCACACGTTGCAGGGCAGGCCGAACGGGCACTGCCGGGTTGCCGGGGCAGCGCATGACCACCCCGTCTCTGTGGGCAAAAACGGTGAAGCTGCGGTGAAGGTTCCGGCCGAAATCAGCGCTTTCCCCGCGAGCGTGACGTGAGGATTGCGGGGAGCCTCACCGGCGCCGGGCCCATCGGATCGACGCCGACATCGTACTGCTTGGGCATCGGCTTGAGCTTGCCGTGGCTGTGACCGTGGAGGTTGAGCGCGCCCTTGCTCATCCCGTTCCACGTGCGAAACGCGTAGTGGCAGAGCACCACCATCCGGCCCTCGACGGCGAATTCCGCGTAGTGGCGCACCGAGGCCCAGCCGGGCGCCGCGAGGGTGTCTGGCCCGTCGTTGTTGCCGACGATCAGGTGCTTCTCGCCATTGAGGCTGTCGAGGATTTCCCGGATCCGCGGGCCGCTCGGGCCGAGGGCGAAATCGCCGAGGTGCCAGACGGTGTCGCTGGGCGCCACCGCGGCGTTCCAGGCCGCGATCAGGCCGGCATCGTGGGCGTCAAGGTCGGGATAGGGCCTGTGATCGAAGCGCAGGGCGCGTGAATCACCAAAATGCGTGTCGCCCGTGAAGAAGTTGGTCACCGTTCGGCTCCCCTGCGGCCAAGGCGCGATCCGCGCCTGGACGGCAGCCGAAGCACGCTGTCCGCGGCCGAGTTCCCAAGAAGCCCTGGCAAGAGACCGTAACACGTGGCCGTGATGCGCGGGCGCGTTGACGGCGGATCCGGCGGCGGCGAAGCCTGCCGGCAACGACCATCATCTCGGAAGGACGCGGTTTATGCTTGGAACGGTGGCTTTCGCGTTCCTGGCCGGGCTGCTGTCGGTGCTGTCGCCCTGCGTGTTGCCGCTCGTGCCGATCGTCCTCGGCACCGCGGCGGCGGAGCACCGGCTCGGACCGCTCGCCCTGGCGACGGGGCTCGCGATCGCCTTCACGATCATCGGCCTGTTCGTGGCGACTGTCGGCTTCGCCATCGGCCTGGATGGCGACGTATTCCGCTCCGCCGGGGCGATCCTGATGATCGGGATGGGAATCGTGCTGATGCTGCCGCGTCTCCAGGCCCGGGTCGCGACTGCGGCGGGTCCGGTCGGCGCCTGGGCCGAGGCGCGCTTCGGCGGCGTCGGCCCGGGTGGCCTGTCCGGCCAGTTCACTGTTGGCCTGCTGCTCGGTGCCGCCTGGAGCCCCTGCGTCGGCCCGACCCTCGGCGCCGCGTCGCTGATGGCGGCCCGGGGCGAGCATCTCGGAAGCGTCGCGCTGACGATGCTCGCCTTCGGAATCGGAGCCGCCCTGCCGCTGATGCTGCTGGGCTTCGCCTCCCGCGGGGCCCTGATGCGCTGGCGCGGCGGGATCGCGGCGGCCGGCCGGACCGCGAAGGCAGGTCTCGGCGTGCTGCTCGTCGTGCTCGGGCTGCTCGTGCTGACCGGGCTCGACAAGCGCGCGGAGTCGGTCATCGTCGCGGCCTCGCCGGACTGGCTCACCGCGGTCACGACGCGCTACTGACGGGAGCCCGCGCCACCATCACCCTGCTGAACCGGATGGGCCCGGATCTCGCCGCCGAGCCCGCCGTGCACGCGCTCACAGACGTGACCGGCTTCGCGGCATCCTCGGCCACGGCCTCGAACTCGCCCGGGACGCCGGCTTGACCTTCCGGCTCGCGGCCGATGCGCTGCCGTGGGCGGCGGCGCTGGCGCAGCAGCGCTTCGTCACCGGCGCTTCACACCGAAACCGGGCCGCGATCGGCGCCGAAATCGACCTGCCCGCCAATCGTCCGGAGCGGCGACGCCACCTGCTCACCGATCCAAAGATCTCCGGGACCTGTGCGGCCGGCCGGGCGGACGCGATCCTGGCCCGCATCCGCGAAAGCGGGTACCCGGCCGCCGCCCGGATCGGCCGGATGGAGGCGGGTCCGGCCCGAATCCACGTGGAAGCCCGACACGCGGCGTCCCGACAGCGGAACGCCCTCACCCGAGAAGAACTGCGAGAAGCAATCTTCAACATTCGCGTTCAGGGTGCGGCCGGAGACGATACCCGCGCCGCCCGAGCCGCCTTGCCCGACGCCTCTCCCCCCTCGCCGCCTGCCCACGGCATCGCCGGCTGGCCGTTCGGCCCGGCCGTCACAGGCGCTGCCCGGCCCGCCTCGCTGCCCGACGGGCGGCCTTGGCCCCGGATCCGCGTCGTCACCGTGGTACGGGTTGGAGCGGAGCTTGGTGAGACCGTCGCCTCGGTGCTGCGCCAGGACTACCCCGAGGTCCGGCACGATCTGGTCACGACCGGAGACGCCGGCCCGGCCGTCGCGCGGATCCTGGCCGATCCGACCGTCGATCATCTGCTCTGGCTCGATGCCGGCGATCTCCTCGCCCCCGGCGCGTTGATCGCCCTCGCTTTGGATGCGGCGCTGACGGGGGCCGACGCGGTGGCGGGCCTGCGCGTCCTGTTCGACACGGAGGTCCAGGGCCTCGACGGCCCGGCTTTCGCGGCGGGACCGGGGGGGACCGCCTCCATGAGCGGCTCCGTGCTTTGGGCACGCGGATGCCTCGACGCGACCGCAATGATCGACGCCGACGGGCTGTTCGACGACGCCGCGATATGGTTCGCAATCCCGGAAGACGCCCGCCACTCCATCGGCCGCCCGGTCCTGCTCCACAGGCTCGCGGCGACCGCGATACCACCACGCGGCCTGTCCATCGTCTCGCTGACGGGAACCGGGACGCAGGGCGGGGCCGGCGTGGCGCAGCGGCGCCTCGCCGAAGCGCTCGCCCTCGCGGGCCACCGTCTCACCCCGGTCGCACTGAGCGACCGCCCCGAGGCGGCCGAGTGGACCGACACCTTCCCGCAGGCCGAGGCAGAAATCGCGGCATCTGCACCCGATCTCGTCCTCGTCGGCAACCTGCACGGGGCGACCCGCAGCCTCGACGTGGTCGCCCGCCTCAGCCGGCGTGGTCCGGTCGCCCTCGTGCTGCACGACCTGTTCCCGCTGACCGGCCGGTGCTGCCACCCCCGCGAATGCGGCCGTGCCGCGCTCGGCTGCGATGCCGCCTGCCCGTGTCCGGACGAATACCCGCAACTCGCCCCCGGCCGGATCGCCGACATGCATGCCCGCAAGCGCACGGCGCTGGCCGGCCCCGCAGGTCCATGGATGCTCGCGAATTCCGACTGGACGCTGGCGCACGCCCGGGACCTCGCGCCCCCCGGCGCCGTGGCGGAGCCGATCCGGCTCGCCTTCCCGACCGCCGTGTTCCGCCCAGGCGATCGCGCGGCGTTGCGCCGCCGACTCGGCCTGCCGCCCGACGACGTGTTGATCCTGATTTCCGCCGTGATCGTCGATGGGCCCGATAAGGGTTTCGACGACCTGCGCGCCGCGCTTCAAGCCGTGGCGCGGCCGGGGGTGGGTGTGGTGGCGATCGGCCGGCTCGACAATCCCGCGCGGCTCGGGCTCGCCAACCTGTTCGCGCCGGGTCTGATCGCCGACGAGGAGACGCTGGCCGCGTGGTACGGCGCGTGCGATCTGCACGTCACTGCCAGCCGTCACGAGACCCTCGGGCAGACGCCGATCGAGGCCGGCCTGTGCGGCGTGCCGACCCTGGCCTACCGCACCTCCGGCCTGACCTCCTCGGTGATCGACGGCGTGTCGGGTCGCCTTGTCCCCGTGAGACCCGGCGCCCTCGCCGAGGCCCTGGCGGCGCTGGTGGATGATCCGGAGACGCGCGCCCGGCTCGGCGCCTTCGCGCGCATCGCCCTGGAGAGTCGCTACAGCCCGGGCGCTGCCGCCCTGTCGCTGGAGGCGGTCTTCCGGCGGCACGGGCTCCGGGATGCGGCGGCAGGACCGCATTTCGCGCCCGCAATGCTCGGTCACTTCCCCTTCGCGGCCGCACGGCAGGCGGGCGCCGCCGGGACCGTGCCGGCGGCCTCGCGGCCCCTCGTGCGCCGCCTGCGGCGTGCCAAGCAGATGGTTCTCGGGCGCCGGATGCCCCTCCTCGTGCGCCGCTGCCTCTACCTCGCGGGTCGCCTGCGCCGGAGCCTGCCATGACGGTGCGGCCCGACGACGCGACCGCCGGCCGGATCCGGCGGATCTACCTCGACCAATCCCATCTGCGCGGCCATGTCACCGGGATCGAGCGGGTCACCCTCGACCTGTTCGCCCCGGACACGCTGGCGCCGCACGCGGTCCGGGCCATCACCAGCCGATCGCTGCCGGGCATGATCGCCGCGCAGCACCTCGCGCTGCCCCTGCATGCTCTTCGGGACCGGGACGCGCTGTTCCTGTTCCCGGGCTTTCCGCCGGGCCCGCTCTGTGCATTGGCGGCCGAGCGCTGCCTGCTCTACGTGCATGACACCTTCCTCCTCACCCGGCCGGAGGATCTCAGCCTGCGCAGCCGGCTCTACATGAGCCCGAGCTTCGCCCTGGCCCTGCGCTGGTGCCCGAACCTGTTCGTCAACAGCCGGACCACCGGCGTGGCCGTGCGCGCCGTCTGCGCGCCGCGCGCCCGCGTCGCGCTGCTTCGCCCGCCGGTGCGCGACGCGTTCGGCCTCGGCGACCTGCCGGGGCCGGCTCCCTACGGGCCGGGCGACACGCTGCGCCTCCTCGCCATCGGGACCATCGAGCCGCGGAAGAACTACCCGGCCGCCCTGGCCCTCACGGCGGCGCTGAACCGCGCCGGGATCCAAGCGGAACTGCATCTCGTCGGCCGGATCGGCTGGGGCCGTCACGGCTTCCTGGACGATCCGCCACCGTTCCTGCATCGGCACGGCTATCTGTCGGACGCCGAACTGCGCGGCCTCGCGGCGGCGTGCCATGTCCTGGTGTCGACCTCGAAGGCGGAGGGGCTCGGCCTGCCGCTGCTGGAGGTGCAGCATGGCGGCCTGCCGGTGGTGGCGCCGGACGACGCGGTGTTCCGCGAGGTTCTGGGTCGCTCCGGCCTGCTGATCCGGCCAGAGGCGCCGGACGCGGCGGCCCGAACGCTGATGGATTGGATCGCCGCGGGCGGCCTGATCGGCGCGGCCGAACTCAGCCGGACCAACGTGGCACGCTGGAATGCGGCGGCGGCCGAGGACGGAGTGCGCTTCCGCCGGTTCCTCGCAGGCGACGCCGCGGCCTATTCTGCCCCGGCCTCGATCGTCGCCGATCACGGCGACGTGTGAGGTCCGTACGTAGTCCCCGGCGGCCCCGCGGCTTTGATCGCCATAAAGGTGCGGCAGTTTACGTCGTCTCTCACCACGTCATCTACAGGCTTTCAGTCGCCGCGGACGGTTCAAGGTGAGATTACTTTAGCGGTACACCGATTGCTGCCGTACCATCGAAGACACTGCCCACGGCGGGGTCCTGTCCCGAATCGGTACGAAGCTGATCGGAACGGGGACAGACGACCGGGACGGTGGACGACCGATCCGTCTCAGAGGGTCAGGGAGCGAGGCGTATGTTCGACTTCTCGACACGAATAAGTGGTGAGCAACCCATCCGGATTGTGCTTCCGGAGGTCACGCCCCGCAACGACCCGAAGGTAATGCTGCGACGCCTGTGGCGCGGCCGCAGCTTCATCGTGCTGAGCACCCTGTTCATGGTCGCGGTCGCGATCGCGGTGCTCGGCCTGCTCCCGCCGCGCTACACGTCCAGCATCCAGATCCTCGTGGATCCGAGCGATCTGCGGGTCGTCGAGAACGACGTGAACGCCCGTCAACCGCAGGCCGACAGCGGCGTCTCGATCGCCGAGAGCCAAGTGCGGGTGATCCAGTCCGACAACGTGCTCCGCCGGGTGATCGCGCGGCTGCACCTCGATCAGGACGAGGAATTCGTGCTGCCGGACGGCGACAGCCCGACGCTGAACTGGATCAAGGGCGCGCTCGGCATGCTGCCGCCACCCGGAAGCCGGAACCCGGTCAACATCGCCCTCGATACGCTCCAGAACCGGCTCAGCGTCCGGCGGGCCGAGCGGACCTTCGTGATCGATGTCTCCGTCCAGTCCCGCGATCCCGAGAAGGCCGCGCAGATCGCCAACGCCATCGGCAATGCCTACTTCGCCGAGGAGGCCTCGGCCCGGACCGACACCGCCCGCCGCGCCTCGGATGCCCTCGCGGGCCGCCTCGCCAGCCTCAAGCGGGACGTCGAGCAGGCCGAGGGTGCGGTCGTGCGCTATCGCGAGGATCACAAGCTCGTGGCGTCGAGCGGGCGGTTGCTCACCGATCAGCAGCTCGGCGACTTGAATCAGCAGCTCGTCACCGCCGCGATCAAGACCGCGGAAGCGAAGGAGCGGCTCGATCAGGCGCGCAAGATGCGCTCGTCGGATCCGAGCACCGCCCTGCCCGAGATGCTGCAATCGCTGGAGATGCAGGCGCTGCGTCAGCAATACGCCACGCTGTCCCGCAACACCGCCGAGCTGGCGACCCGGCTCGGCGAGCGTCATCCGGCCATGGCCGAGCAATACGCCCAGCAGCGTGACCTTCAGCGCCTGATCCAGCGTGAGAAGGAGCGGATCATCGACACCACCCAGAAGGATTACGACCGGGCCGCCGCCAGCGAGGCCGCGATCCGGGGGAGCCTCGACCGGGTCAAGACCGAGACGGTGTCGAGCGACCGGGCCTATGTCGGCCTGCGCGAGCTGGAGCGGACGCTCGAAGCCCGCCGGGGCGTCTACGAGGCCTACCTGAAGCGCGCCCGCGAGGCGAGCGAGCAGGAGCGGCTCAACACCACCAACGTGCGGATCATCTCGGTGGCGACGCCCGCCCGCCAGCGGACCTTCCCGCCGTCGCCGAAGATCGTGCTGCCGCTGGCCCTGGTGCTCGGTCTGCTCATGGGCGGCGGCATCGCCCTTATGCTCGGCGCCGACAGCGACCGTCGCCGTTCGCAGCGTGCCGCGCCGCGCCCGGCCGCGAGCTTCCGAGCCGCCGATGCGTAATCTCGGGCGGCTCGGACTCAATCTGGAAGCGGCGGACCCGCTTCCACGGGAGGTGCGTAGCGCACGGTCGCCCACCGCCCTGCTCCCCGGCTCGGCCCTGCCCGGCGCAACTGTCGAGCTGTTCGACCTGCGCTTCCAGACCGGCAGCGCCGAATCCATCGTGGCCGCGGTGGCGGCCCGGCCGGACGACGGCCCTCGGATGATCGTGACCGCCAATGTCGATCACATCGTCCAGCTCAGCACGGACACGGCCTTTCGCGGCGCCTACAGCCGGGCGGCCGCCCGGACACTCGATGGGATGCCGCTGGTCTGGCTGGCGCGGGCGGCCTGCCGCCGGCCGGTCCACCGGGTGACCGGTCACGACCTGATGGGCTGCGTGATGGCCGATCCGCCCGCCTTCGCCCGGCGGATCTTCCTGGTCTCTGCCCGCCAGGACGCGGCGGACGCGCTCGCGGCCCGGCTGCGGGACAGGGGCCTTCCGGATGGGGCGGTGGCGAGCGCGGTTCCGCCCTTCGGCTTTGAGGCCGATCCGGACTACAGCGCAGCCCTCGCGGCGCAGATCCGGGCCCACGGGACAACGCTGCTGGTGATGGGCGTCGGGGCACCGAAGTCCGAGATCTGGATCGACCGGCACCGGGCCAAGCTCGGCAACCCGGTGGTGTTCTGCATCGGCGACGCGCTGAACGTGGCGGCGGGGTACCTGACACGCGCCCCGGGGCTGATGCAGCGCCTGGGCCTCGAATGGATCTTCCGCTTCCTTCAGGCACCGCGACGTCTGTTTCGGCGCTACTTCATCAAGTCCTGGCGCTTCATCGGCATCGTTGCCCGAGGCCGGCTGGTGGATCGCGGGGGTTGAACGGATCCGTCTCCTCGGGGGCCGTTTCCGGAAGCTGAGCGTCCGGATACAACCGCGTTCTGCTCTCCCCCGAGGGGAGCTGAAGCACCAGGCACGGCCACCTCGAGAGCCCGGCAGGCGCCGCCGCCCCGAACCTCAAAACAGGTCGGGCCGCCGCAATTGAAGCGCGTAGAGGAGCACCAGCGACTTCATGTCGGTGAGCCGACCGTCCCGGCCCATGGCGGCCAGTTCCCGGAGCGGGATCTCGTGGACCGTGACCGCCTCGCCCTCCGAGGCCAGACCGCCGCCGGTCCCCGCCCGGTCGTCGGCCCCGTAGGCGGCCAGGAACAGGTCCATCCGCTCGGTGGAAATCCCCGGCATCGACCAAGCGCTCGCGATGGGGTCGAGTTGGCTCAGGCGCAGGCCCGTCTCCTCCATGGCCTCGCGCCGGGCTTCATCCTCGGCCGCGCCCTCGTCGAGCAGGCCCGCCGGAACCTCCATGTGGGTCGGCGGACCGTCGGAAAAGAGAACCGGCGCCCGGAACTGCGAGACCAGCGTGGCGACCCGCCGATCCGGATCGTACGGCAGGACTGCGACCGCCCGGCCGTGATCCTCGATTTCCCGCGTCATGCGGGTCCCATCCTCCTGGATGACTTCGGCCACGAGGAAACGGGCCCAGCCGTCGTGCACGAGGCGCACGCCCCCGATCCGTGGTGCCATGCCGGTTTCATCCCGTCCCTGGAAAGTCTGACGGATCGTTCAGGAATGCGGCGGCATCGCGGAACGCGCGATACGGAAGCACAGGCGATCACCGTGCCGCTCCGCCGCGTCGAGCCGGGCGCCCTCCTCGCGGACGAGATTCGGGATATCGATCATCGCCAGGGGATCGGTGCAGGTAACGACGAGAATCCTCCCTGCGGCCAGCCGGCGCAGCGCCTTGCGGGTGTGCAGGACGGGGAGCGGACATTTCAGGCCGCTGAGATCGAGATCGACGCTATTCGTCTCGTCTTGCACGCGGCACGCCCCCGATCCCGATCCCGATCCCGATTGCGAGCGTCTTAGGGCTGCGCCCATTCGCCTTGCAATCGTGCGCGGCCCGAAGCCGTCATTTTAACGCGCTCTCTTGCGCCGAACCTGTATCCACTTCGGCGGAGAACGCCCCAGACCTCACCGCTTCGGCGAACCGGTTCCGCTCACCATTCGGGATGGCTGAAGGCGGGCCCGTCATACCAATCCGGGTCGGACCACGCGTAGCGGGGCCCATAATAGCCGTACTCGAAACCGTGGGAGCGCGTCGGCGCGTAGGCGTAGCCGTACCCGAACGGCACCGGGTACTGGTACTCACCGTAGTAGCTGTAGAATGGTGGCCGGGTCGGCCCCGGCGGCGGGCCGGCGATGCGGCGGCCCATATTTGGTCCTGCGCGATACTGCGGCGGATCGGCGGCGAAGCTCGGACCGGCGCTGACCGACAGGGATACCATCCCGGCCAGCAGGGCGGCGGCGTAGCGAATCATGGAACACTCTCCTGCGCATGACGGCATGCTTCGGAATGGTCCATCATTACGCTTCGGGCTTGCGTCGCGCTGGCGCGTTCGCAACGTCAACGCAGCCTTAAAACACGCATTCCGAGAAGGTCGCGCGCACGCAGGCGCCCCAGCGGCCCTCATAATCGGCGAGCAGATCGTCGGCCCGGGTCCGGCCGGCCGCCACGATGGCTTCCAGCGGCTGAAGATATATCGTCTCGTCGCGACCCTCGGCGTCGCGGCGGCTGCGCGCGCGCAGGCCGGACCGTGCAATGGCCAGGGCCTCGGCGGCGACCGCGCCCAGCGTCGTGTGGGCCACCGGGGTGGCCAAGCCGAGCCGCGGCGCCGTGGCCCGTGCAGCCTCGCGGTTGGCCGCATTCCAGCCCTTCACGAGGTCCAGGGCGGCGTCGAGGGCCGATTCGTCATAGAGTAGCCCGGCCCAGAAGGCCGCTTGAGCGGCGATCATGCCGGGATCGCCGACATCGGCCCCGCGCATTTCGAGGAAGCGCTTGAGCCGCACCTCGGGGAAGGCGGTCGAGGCATGGTTGGCCCAATCCGCCACCGTGGCGTACTCGCCCTGGAGCTGCGGCAGCTTGCCAGCCATCAAGTCGCGGAACGAGGCACCCGACACGTCGTGGTAGGTGTCGCCGCGCTTGACGAAGTACATCGGCATGTCGAGCAGCCAGTCGGCGTAGGCCTCGTAGCCGAACCCGGGCTCGAACGCGAAGGGCAGCATGCCGGTGCGGTCGGGATCGGTATCGCGCCAGATCTCGGAGCGGCGGGACAGAAACCCGTTCGGCCGCCCGTCGGTGAACGGCGAGTTGGCGAAGAGCGCGGTGGCGACTGGCTGTAGCGCCAGGGAGGCGCGCATCTTGCGCACCATGTCGGCCTCGGAGGCGAAATCGAGATTCACCTGCACGGTGGCGGTGCGCAGCATCATGTCGAGGCCCAGCGATCCGACCTTCGGCATGTAGGACGCCATGATCTTGTAGCGGCTCTTGGGCATAACCGGGGTCTCGTCCCGGCGCCATTTCGGGCTCATGCCGAGGGTCAGGAATTCGATGCCCAGGGGATCGGCCACCCGCTTGGTGGCCGCGAGGTGGGTCGCGAGTTCCGCCGCGGTGCCGTGGACGTCCGGCAGGGCCGCGCCGGACAGCTCGAACTGCCCGCCGGGCTCGATCGAGATCGCCCCGCCCTCCTCGGCCGCGAGGCCGATGATGTGGCCCATGTCGAGGATCGGCTCCCAGCCCGTCTCGCGAGCGAGGCCCTCCAGAAGGGCTTTGATGCCCCGGTCCCCGTCGTACGGCACGGGCGCCCGGTTGTCCCGGTAGAACGGGATCTTCTCGTGCTCGGTCCCAATGGCGAATCGCGCGCGTGGCTTCTCGCCGGCCGCGAACCATTCGATCAGTTCGGCACGCGAGGTAATCGGCGTGCTGTCGTTGCTGTCGCGCGCCATGCGCCACCCGTCCGTGCGTCTGACCTGAGCCTGGGATGAGCGCGCCGGGTTGCTCCGACGGGTCCGTCCGGTTCCCCCACCGGCGAACGGGGTCCGGGCGGACGCCCGCCCCCGACCCCGACAAGGGCGCGGCGCAGGCGGCGTCCGTTCACGCACATAGTCGAGGCGCCGAGAACCCACAACGCGGCGCCGTGGACCGACATGCGCGAACACGTCCGTACTGCGGAAACAATCAGACGCCGCCACGCCCCGATGTGCGCGGGCACACATGAAATTTGGCCGTCGCGTCCATCACCGCGCGTCACCGAGCACGGCCTGGACCAGGGCCAGCACCGCGACCGCTGCGGTGTCGGCCCGCAGGATCCGCGGGCCGAGCGACAGGGCGACTGTGTTGGGCCGGGCCCGGATCAGGACCCGTTCCTCGTCTGAGAAGCCGCCCTCCGGCCCGACCAGCACGGCGAGCGGCGGCGGCGCCTCGGGATCGGCTGCGGCCGCGAGCGCCTTCACCGGGTCGCGCACCGGCGCGTCCTCGTCGCAGAACACGACGAGCCGCTCGGGATCGAGGTCTTCCAGCACGTCGGCGAGCCGCTCGGGATCCGGACAGTCCGGGATCGCCAGGATGCCGCACTGCTCCGCGGCCTCGACCGCGTTGGCACGCAGGCGGTCCATGTTGACCCGGTCACCTTGCGTATAGCGGGTGATCACCGGCCGGATCGTACCGGCCCCCATCTCGACCGCCTTCTGCGCGAGATAATCCAGGCGTGCGCTTTTCAGCGGGGCGAACAGGTAATGGAGATCGGCGGGCGCAGGCTGCGGGCGGGTCTGCACGGCGACGCGCAGGTCGGCGCCCTTCCGTCCCGTCTGGATCAGATGGGCCCGCCACTCGCCGTCGCGGCCGTTGAAGACCAGAACGGGGTCGTCCGGCCCCCGGCGCAGGACGTTCAGCAGATAGTTCGCCTGCGCCCGTTCGAGCGGCAGGCTCACACCCTCGGCAAGGTCGGCCGCGACGTGGAGGCGCGGGGCGGTGAAATCGTAGGCCGGCATGCCGGCGTGGTCGCAAGGCGACTCGACCCTGTCAACGCCGGAGGCGCCGACGAAAGTGTTGCCAAAGGGTTACGACCGCGGCTTTTCGGCTTTCGACGCATAGTCGTCTGGGAGAGCCGGTTTGTCGCTCGATTGACGCCACATTCCTATGGCGAACCCATCAATACGGAATTGGGCCGGCCGCACGCGGATTCGGCAGGGGCGTCGAGGGAGTTGCGGGATGGTGAAGGGGCGGTTGAGTCTGGGAGCGGCGGTGCTGGTCGGCACCGTGATGGTCGGCACGGCAGCCTCCGCGCAGAGCGCTGCACCGGAATGCGGCGCGATCCAGAAGACCCTGGCCGAGCGCAAGGCGCTGGTCAGCAAGGCGAACGCGGCCTCGCAGACGAAGAAGAAGATGACCCCGCAGGAGGCCTGCGCCCTGTTCGGACGGCTCCAGTCCAACGGTGCCGAGGGCATGAAGTGGATCACCGCCAACAAGGAATGGTGCTCGATCCCCGATTCCTTCGCGGAGGGCTTCAAGGCCGACCACATGAAGGTCAGCGGCATCCGCACCAAGATCTGCAGCGTGGCCGCCCAGGCGACCAAGATGGAGGCCCAGGCCCGCGCGCAGGCCTCGGCTCAGGCCAGCGGCCAGGGCGGCGGCCTGCTCGGCGGTCCGGGCCTGACCGGCAGCTTCAAGCTGCCGCAGGGCGCGCTGTAAGAGCGTCGCGCGCGCTCTTCACCGAATTTGTCGCCCATTCGGCACGAAAGAGCGCGTCAATGCGAGATCCGAGAGCCGCGCCCGATTGCAACACGATCGGGCACGGCTCTAAGGGGTTGCGGATCCGACGCGAATTCTTCCTCCGCGACGGCGGGGGGATCGACATGCGGGACGCCCGGAGATCCGGCCGATGAGCGGGCAGCCGACGGGCGGTGTCGTGATCGAGGATCGACGTCCGGCCGATGCGGTCTCGGGCCATTGGGTCGAGCGGCTCGCTCCGCGATCCTGGCGCCCCTATCTCCGACTCGCGCGGATCGACCGGCCGGTGGGTTGGTGGCTGCTTCTGCTCCCGTGCTGGTGGTCGGCCGCGCTGGCCGCGATCGCGGCGGACCAAGCCTTTCCCGATCCCTGGCACTGCCTGCTGTTCCTGATCGGCGCGGTGGCGATGCGCGGAGCGGGCTCGACCTACAACGACATCGCCGACCGCGACCTCGACGCGCAGGTCGAGCGCACACGGCTGCGCCCCCTCCCCTCCGGTCAGATCCGGCCGCGCCACGCGGCCCTGTTCCTTGTGGTCCAGGCCCTGGTGGGGCTCGCGGTACTCTTGCAATTCAACGAGCAGGCGATCCTGATCGGGCTGTGCTCGCTGCTGCCGGTCGCGATCTACCCGTTCATGAAGCGCATCATGCCGCTGCCCCAGGGCGTGCTGGGGCTGGCCTTCGCTTGGGGTGCGCTGATGGGCTGGGCGGCGGTATTCGCGCGCCTCGATGCATCGCCGCTGCTGCTCTACGCGGGGGCGTGGTTCTGGATCGTCGGCTACGACACGATCTACGCGGTCCAGGACATCGAGGACGACGAGATGGCCGGGATCCGCTCGTCCGCCCGCCTGTTCGGCCAGCATGTCCGCGGCGCGGTCGGCCTCTGCTACGCGCTGGCAGCCGCGCTGGTGGCGCTGGCGGCATGGCGGGCCGGGGCGGGACCCGTAGGTTTCCTGGGTGTGGCGGCCTTCGCCGGGCATCTCGCCTGGCAGGTCCTGTCCCTGCGGGAGCGTGACGGGCGCGGGGCGCTGACCCTGTTCCGCTCGAACCGCGATGCGGGCCTGATCCTATTCGCGGGCTTCACAGCCGACGCGCTGCTGCGCACCCTCGCGTAATGCGCCGCGCCGATCAGGTCCGGGCGATGATTTCGTTCTCGCCGCGATAGATCTGCGGCCGCGCCGGCAACCGGCCGGTCTTGCGGCGAGCGAGGAAGCGCGGGCGGCGACCGCCAAGCCCGGCGTGGCGCCGACGAATCCGGACCCGGCCGAGGATCAGGCGGCCGATCTGCTCGGTGACAGGCTGGAGCACGCCATCCTCGCGGACGATCATCCGCACCAGTCCGGCGCGCGCCGCGATGTCGCGCCAGATAGCGACGACGTCATCCTCGTCGAAGCAGCCGAGCCGGTGCAGTTCCCCGCCCGCGGCGTCGACCAGGATCAGGCTGAACCGATCGGCCCCGGCCATCTCGGCTTCCTCGACGGCGTAGGCCAGCGCGATCCCGGCGGCGCGACGGGCGCCCGGGATGCGGCCGATCACCGGGAGCGGCGAGGCCGTGAGATGAAGCGTGCCCTCGGCAACCGGCATGCAATGTCCTGCGCGACGTTCGTCCGTGTACGGGGAAGTGTTCATCGGTCCGAGTCCCTGGGGCAAGTGGCGGCCGCTGCCGGGCCGTCCGTTATGCCAAGCAAAATCGCACCCGAACTCCTCCGCACCGCTTAAGAGCCGTCGTTAAGCGATTCTGGACAGGGCTGTCATTTGTGGAATGCTCAATGCTTCCTTGAATGCTCAACAGTTCCTTGCGCGGATTGTTCGTTATCGATTGATCAACCAGCATCCTTGTGGCGGTGCGGGCGGCGCCGTACAACGGGAGGGTCGGGCGTGCGATACTCCGTGCCCTATCCTCTCAGCCCGAACGCAAAGCCATCCGCGCGACCGGGTGGACGGCGCGACAGGCCCCTGGGCCCCCACAATGTCTACGCGGAGCACGATGCCCGAGCCCCTCACCGACGACGCCGTATCCGCCTTGATGCCGGAGTTGCGCGCCGTCATGCGCGAGGCCGCCGACATCGCGCGGCCATACTTTCGGCTCGGCGGCAACACCACCGCGCGGATCTGGTCGAAGGCTGGTGGCTCACCGGTGACCGAGGCTGACGTCGCGGTGGACGCCTTCCTGAAGGTCCGCCTGAGCGCGCTCGTCCCGCGGGCGGCGTGGCTGTCGGAGGAGACTGCCGACGACCCAGCGCGCCTCGGCCACGACCTCGTCTGGATCGTGGATCCGATCGACGGGACCCGGGCGTTCCTGTCGGGCCACCCGGATTGGTCGATCGCGGTCGCGCTGCTCGCCGACGGCGAGCCGCTGATCGGCTTCGTGCACGCGCCGGCGCTGGAAGTCGATTACGAGGCTGTGCGCGGACGCGGCGCGACCCGGAACGAAGCATCGATCCGTGTGGATGCGCGGCAGGACTTGCCAGGGGCACGCGTCACTGGCCCGAAGCCGATGCTCGACCGCTTGGCGCGGGGCGCCGGGCCGAACCCGGACTTCACGGTGATCGCACGGATCCCGTCGCTCGCCCTGCGGCTCGCGCGGGTGGCGGAGGGGAGTGTCGATGTGGGCATGATCTCGGGCCATGCCCGGGATTGGGATCTCGCGGCCGCAGATCTGATCCTGCGCGAGGCCGGGGGGATCGTCTGCGACCTCGATGGCGTAGCCACCCCATACAACCGGGCCGATCCGGTCCACAACGAACTGCTCGCGGTCCCGGCGGCCCTGCGTGATCCCGTACTCGCGGCCTGGGGCCGCTGAGCTGGGATCGCTGAGCGCGCCTCAGTTCGCCTGCGCTTCGCGGAGCGTAACCGCAGTCGGGGCGAGCCCGAGGCGGTCGGCGAGATGCCAATGCAGCTCGCGTGGGGAATGGTAATTGTAAGAGCGGTCGATCAGATAACTGATGTCAGCTCCGGTCTGGTCCGCGTTCCGCGCTTCGGCGAGCTTGCCGACCCGGAAGGTCGGGGCATCGGTCACGGGGGAACGAAGGCCGCGGCGGCGTGTGTACTCGAATAACATAAACGTCTTTTCTTTTCTGATCTTTTCTGGACCGGATGTTTGCTTGATCCGGCATCGTTTCTGGGATGTTGCCTCCGGTGCGACCTGCTCCCGGACGGTCTTGTCCGGATCGGTAGCGTCGGAAGGGGGAGCCGCATCTTGCGGCCGGCTCGCGGTCCTTACCGAGGCCCCCGTCGCGTCATGCGCATCACGCGGGCAGGGTCGGATCCGCCGAGGGATCAGGCCGCCTGAAGGTTGCCCGCGGCGTCCTTGCCGCTGCGCTTGTCGGTCAGGATCTCGTAAGTGACCCGCTGACCTTCGATCAGGTTGCGCATTCCGGCGCGCTCGACAGCCGACACGTGGACGAACACGTCCTTGCCGCCATCGTCAGGCTGGATGAAGCCGTAGCCCTTGGTTTCGTTGTACCACTTTACAGTACCGGTATTCACGTAGTGTACCTCATTCGTCCATAGGCCACCGGCGCGGCGCGAGGGCCGCGTGGTGCACCACGGTCTTTCTGGATTTGGCCAGTGTGGCGGGGCGCGAGTCGCTGAACCTAAAACGGCGTCAGCCTCGGTGGGTAAGCCCCCCACACACCTATTTAGGCGAGCGCTGCGGCGGCAACAAGGCGCCGGCTGCGTATCTTCTGCGTCGCAGGCTGGGGCGGAACGCACATCCGGGATGCACGGCCCCCTGTGATTTCGGGGCTCCGCGATGCATATACGGTGTGCGTGCAAACAGTTACGGCGCGCGGCTCTGGACGATACATGGCAGGCATATCGGTCTCGCTGGACGGTGCGAACATCCAGCTGTCCTTCCAGAAGGACGATCAGGCGACGGCGGTGGTGATGGATGCCCGGGCCGCCCGCGCCCTCGTGCGCGCCGTCGGTCAGCTCCTTACGGCGATCGACGACACCGACGAGCCCGACCTGGGGGACGAGATGGGCGACGAGGAGATCGCGATGCTCGACGTCACGTCATCGGCGATCGAGGTCGGCACCGACGAGGAGGGACAGGCCGTGGTCGCGCTCCAGGCCGGCGCGCTGCCGCCGTTCCAGCTACGCCTGACCGACGAAGAGGCCCGCCACGTGGTGACGAGCCTCTCCGAGATCCTCAACGCGCCGCGCGACGTTCGCACCTCGCACGGCGGCCACTGACCGCCCGCGTCACATGCGCGTGCCGGGATCGGTCGGCGCGCCCGGGAATACGTCGGGCTCGGAACCCGGGCCACCCGGCTCACCGATGCCGGGATCGTTCACCGGATAGGGCGTGCGCGGTCCGGTCGGGCCGATATCGGGCTCCTCATTGGGGATGGGCGGGGGCGGCGGCAGATCGCCGGGCGTAGGCTCGGGTAGGCCGGGATTGGCCATGACGCGGCTCCTATCAGTTCGGGATTGGGACCAACGGATCGGGCGCCCGGCAGTTCCTCTATGGGCGGGATCGGAAGCGCCTGGAGCCGTGCCCGATCGCGTCGCACACAAAACACGACAGTCGCGCGCCGACGAGCCTTGAGGGGCGCGACCTGCCCCCTCTCCCGGGCGGGCTAGCGGATTCTACATCGGGTTCGGGATCATCGTGCGGTTGCCAAATGGGGCGGCCCAGATGGCTCAAGCGCCCCCCTCCCCCCTCTGCGGGGGAGGGGGGGCGCTTGAGCCGCTTTCGCCTCTCCAAGGAAGATAAGTGCATCCGTTAGCCCCGCGAGGGGGAGGGGAAACGCGCGGGTTTCTCAAGCCCTTGGTGTTCGGCAGAGATGTGTGAATCCGCAAGCCCGCACGGGAGAGGGGACCCGCGCATCAATCGGCGAAGGCGGCATCCCTGTCGTGTACCGTGCGCGTTGCAATCGGGCACGGCTCTCAGCTCTTGTCGTGACGCGCTCTGTTGCGCCGAACCGGTGTCCACTTCGGCGGAGTGCGCTCTAACCGCCCGCGCGCTCGCCCAAAACCTCCAGTACGGCGACGCTGCGGATCGGGCGCCCGTACTCGTCGGACCCCTCCACGGTGACGCGATGGGCACCCGGCGCGAGGTCGTCGGGCAGCCGCGCCGTCCAGATGTGGGTGGAGGGTATGGCCTGCACCCAGCTCTTCTTGGTCTCGGGATAGCGGGCGAAGAGCTCCGCGACGAACGGATCGGTTCGCCGTGTCCGGGTCATCGCCTGAGCCGGCCGGTCGCCGATCCGGAACGCCAGGTTCGTGCGCGGGCCGCCATCGAACACGTTCACCACCAGATTCGTGTCGGCGAGCGCATCCTGCGGGACCGGCGGCCGGAGTCCCCGTACCGGCCGGGTCAGGCGGATCACCTCCACGGCGCCGGCCCGCGCCTCGCTCTCGAACAGGATCCGCATCGTCTCGTCCGGCTGACCCTGCGCCGGCAGGTAGCGGGTCGTGTAGTCGGTCCCGCGCACCGACAGGAGGTGGAAGCCGTTCGGCGTGCCGTCGCGGCTGTCGGCCGAGGGGATGCCGGTGCGCGTATCGGGCCCGCTCCACCACGAGCCCGACACGGCGGTCAGCACGTGATGATGGTGCCCCTGGGCCGGGTAGTGGTGCTCGGTGGTGTGGGTGTGACCGGCCAGACTCAGCACCTTGCGCCCCGCCAGCAGGTCGAGGAGTTCCGTTCGGTCGGTGGTGATGCCGTGGGGATCGTCGGGCGTCGTGTCGGTGACGAGCGGGATGTGCATGGCGAGCACGATCAGGTCGTCCCGCGGAATTTCGGCCAGCAGGTTGCGCAGGAAGGCCAGGCTGCGCTCGCCGATCCGGCCCCGGTAGGTGTTGGCTCCCACCGGCACCGGCGGCCCCAGCCACTCGACATTGTCGAGCATCACGAACCACGCCCGCCCGTGGCGGAACGCGTAGGTCGGCGCACCGAACACCCGCTTCCAGGTTTCGCGGCTGTAGCGGGCATCCGGCGACTGCATGTTGAGGTCGTGGTTGCCCGGCAGGCTGTACCAGGGCAGGCCGATCCGGCCGACGATGCGGTTCGAGCGGCCGTAGAGTGACAGATCGTCGAACAGCACGTCGCCCATGGTCATGCCGAAGGCGGCGGGGATCGCCATGGCGCGGGCGATTGCGGTGTCGCGCACGTGGTCGAGTTCGAACCGGCTCTCGGGCTGCGGATCGGTGAACAGGACGACGTCGAAATCCGCGGGCTCGTCGACGCGGGTCAGCGTAAAGTCGATCGAGGCCGGCAGGGGGCCGGTCGGCGCTACGCCCCGGTAGCGCAGGCCCACGCTTGCGGGGGTGCCGTCCGGCTGGTGGATGTAGGAATGGCGCGGCACGTTGTCGGCGTCCCGCGGCAGGGCATAGCCCGGGGGCTTGATCACGAAGACCGCGCCGTCGCCGGGCATCGGCAGCCGGTAGCGGCCCTGGTCGTCGGTGCGCGCGATCTCCCGGCCGTTGGAGACGAGGACCCCCGGCAGCGGTGCCCGGTCCCCGCCAGCCCCATCCACAGCGTCGACGCTCCCGGTCGCCTCCGCGGCGCCCTGCGCGTCGGCACGTCCGGCAACGAGGCCCAGACCTGCGAGACCGACCACGGTCTCGCGGCGGGTCAGGCGTCCGTCTCCGGGAATGGGTTCGCGCGACATCGGGACTCCTGAAGAGAATCGTGCTTCGCCGCCCGGCAAAGCCGCGACCGAGACGTGGTTTCAAGCGGCCAAGCAGACGCAGTTGACCGGGGGATGACAAACACCCTCGGAAACGCGCGAGGCCCGCATCTCGGCGGAGATGCGGGCCTCGAAAGATCCGAACCGAGCGTATCGGCCGGTCGCTTACTCCTCGTCGCCGGGCTCGAAGCTCTGCGGCATCGGCTCGGCGCTGGCGACTGGGGTCGGCGCGCCGATGGTCGAGGGCACGTTGACGCCATCGCGCTTGTAGATGTCGTCGCGGAACTGGACGATCCCGTCCGGGGTCGACCACGCCGTGATGTAGGTCCAGTAGACCGGCACCGGCTGGGCGATGTTGGCGTCGACGCGCTTGCCGCTCTCGATCGCCTCTTCGACCTTCTGGCGATCCCAGCCGGGCGTGTCCTTCAACAGCCACGTGATGTACTCGCGCACGTTCTGCACGCGCACGCAGCCCGAGGAGATGAAGCGGAAATCGTCGCCGAACACGCCCTTGGTGTTCGTGTCGTGCATGAACACGCCGTAGGGGTTCGGGATGTTGATGCGCACGATGCCCATCGAGTTGAAGTCGGCGCCCGAATCCTGCCGATAGGTGAAGCGGGTGCCCTCGTCGGAGAACCAGTTCACGGATTTCGGCGAGACCTCCTGACCGTTGGCCAGGATGCGGATCTTGTTGTCCGTCAGGTAGTTCGGATCCTTCTGCATCTTCGGGATCAGGTCCTTCTTCACGATGGAAGCCGGGACCGTCCAGGTCGGGTTGAAATTGATCTGCGTCGCCTTGGTGTTCATGATCGGCGACTGGCGGTCGATCTTGCCGACGCCCGCGGCGTGGAGCGTGACGACCTGACCGTTCTCGACCGTCTCGACGAGCGCGGCCGGGATGTTGGTGATCACGAAGCGGCGGCCGAGATCGCCCGAATAGGAGCGCAGGCGGACCACATTGGTCTCGAGCTGGCGCAGGCGCACGTCGGCGGGCACATTCATCGCCTGCTGGGTAGCGAGGCTCATCGTGCCGGTCTGGCTGAGGCCGTGGCGGGCCTGGAAGCGCTTCACGCCGGCGGCGACGTAGGAATCGTACACGCCCGAACCACCGGCCGCCGAATCGAGATCGCCGGTGACGATCAGGCGCTGGCGCACGGCGGCCACGGCCGGGCCGCGGGAGCCGACCCGCAGGTGCTCGGCACCGGAGACCGGCCGCCAGCCGCCGCGGGTGACGATGTCCTTGTAGCGCTCGACCATCTGCTCGGTCGCCGCCACCGTCTGGGGCGAGAGGATCGGCACGGTCTCGCGCTGCACCTGCATGCCGGCGGGGGAGGCATAGTCCTGCGCCCATTCGGCCTGGGCGTAGTTGCCCTGGTCGCGGGCTTGGGCGGTGCCGATTCCCAGGGCGCCGAGGGCGGCCACGCTCAGGAATGTCGTGAACCGGTTGTGTGCCGTCTTGCGCATCGGTCGCTGGCTCTGGTCCGGAGTTCGTTCGGATCGTGGCGGGAGAAGATGGTCTCGGCCGTCACGGTGTTGGGTTGTGGCTTAAGACTCCCTATCGAAGGGGCCGGAATATGGCGTCGCGGTGCGCCAGCGCACGCGGCCTTCGGATGCGGCAGCCTGGCAACAGCCACGGGCTCTCGGGTGTGGCAGGGATGCCATAGCGGTTCGGAGCGGACCGCGAACGGGCGCAGCATGGACCACGCTTCGGCCAGATCGAGACGACGCGACCGCGATCCCGCGGCGCCCCTGCGCGCCGCAATCGCCGTTCTGGCGCTCTACGCCGTCGTCCTTCAGGTCTTCTTGGGCGGTCTGATGCCGCTCCCGGCCGCGGCCGACGGCCTGTGCGCGCAGCATGCGGCCTCCGATACGATGCCGGACAGGCTGCCTGCGCACGGCCACGGCGATTGCTGCACGGCGGCGCAGTTCCCAGGCACCGCACTCCCGTCCCGCGTCGCGCCCACCGTCGTGGCCTGGACGGCCGAGGCCCGTGGTAAGCCCGCCTATCGGACCGTCAGCCGGATCGGCGCCCGCGCCCCGCCGGACCGCAGCGTATCACCGCGTGGCCCCCCATCCGCCTGAGCGAGCGTTTCTCGACGAATCCCTCAGAACGGATGCATCCCCATGAAGAGTCTCATTCCGGCCGTGATCGGCCTCGGCCTCGTCGCCTCTGCGGCGCAGGCCCACGCGGTGCTGGAGCGCAAGCAGGCGAGCCCCGGCGCGTCCTATCGCGGCGTCGTCCAGATCATGCACGGCTGCGACGGCAAGCCCACCATCAAGGTCAGCGTCAGCATCCCGGAGGGGCTGATCGGCGCCAAGCCGATGCCGAAGCCCGGCTGGACGCTGGCGACCACCCGCGGCGCCTACGCCAAGACCTACACGACCCATCACGGCACCGCCGCGGAGGGCGTGACGGCGATCACGTGGAGCGGCGGTTCCCTGCCGGACGACCAAGTCGACGAGTTCACCTTCCTGGCGCAGGTCGCCGACACGTTCGAGCCCGGCGCGACAATCTACGTGCCGGTGCAGCAGGATTGCTCCGAGGGCAGCCATTCCTGGTCCGAGATCCCGAAGCCCGGCCAGGATGCTCATGACCTGAAGGCGGCGGCCCCCGCCTTCCGGATCGTTCAGGCCGCCCAGGCGGCGCCCGTGCAGGCGGCCCCCATCAAGGCCGGCGACCTGACGATCGAGACGCCGTGGCTGCGCGCCACGCCGAACGGCGCCAAGGTGGCGGGCGGCTACGTGCGCATCACCAACACCGGCAGCACGCCGGACGTGCTGACCGGGGCCGCGGTGCCCTTCGCCAAGTCGGGCGACATCCACTCCATGTCGATGGAAGGCGGTGTCATGAAGATGGCACCGGTCTCCGAGGGCCTGACCATCAAGCCCGGCGAGACCGTCGAGTTGAAGCCCGGCGGCTATCACCTGATGTTCGAGGGCCTCACCGGCGCGCCGAAGGCCGGCGACACCGTCGCGGGGACGCTCACCTTCCAGCGGGCCGGTACCGTGCCAGTGACCTTCTCGGTGGCCCCGATCGGGGCGGCCGCGCCCAGCGGCCAGCATCAGCACCAGCACTAGCAACCCTGAGGGAGCAGCGCGCCGCGAACGGCCCGTCACGAGCGCCTCAAGGTGCACACCCGATCCTACGGCAGCGAGACCGGACCACCGGGGCGTCAGCCCCGGCTGATCCCGGCTGTGCGGCGCGTGCTGGCGATCCTCGTCCTGTACGCGCTCGCGCTCCAGGGCGTCCTCGGCGGCCTCGCGATGGCCGCCGCGGCGGGGCCGGAGCACGTCCTGTGCTTGGCCAGCAGCCCCATCGACGGATCGCGCCCTTACGATCCGCACATCCCGGCCCACGGGCCGATGGTTTGCTGCGTCGCGTGCCATGCCGCCGCCCCGGCAGCCCTCCCAGCCCCCGCGCCGGCCGAGGCCGTGCCAGTGGCCGGCCCAGCGGTGCTCATCCAGAGAGGGCCGGCCCGCATCGCCCTGCCGCGGGCACCCCCTCGAACCGGTCACCACGCCCGAGCCCCGCCCCCCGTCGTCTGATCCGATCGCCCCTCCCCGATCCTCAGACACGGATATGAGTCCATGCCCTCCCCCAGCCGGGCCGGCCGCGGCGCCGCCTTGTCGCTCCTCGCCTGCGCGATTCCCCCGTCAGCCTTCGCTCAAAACGCCGCCGTGGCGCTCCCCGAACTCAGCGTCGTCGGCAGCGCAACGCCGACAGGGCCGCTCCCGGGAGAGGCGCGCGGCTCGCTCTCCGTGCCGAGCGTCGATCGCCAGCGTGCGGCGCTCTACCAGACGGTCGGATCGGTCGCGTTCGTGGACGCCGCGACGCTTCAGGACCGCTACATCAACACGATCCGCGACGTGCTCAAGGACGTGCCCGGCGTCTACGTGCAGGAGCGCTACGGCCAGGAGTTGCGCCTGTCGGTGCGCGGCTCGGGCGTCGCCCGCAACTTCCACCTGCGCGGGCTCGAAATCCTACAAGATGGCATCCCGTTCAACCTCGCGGACGGGAGCGGCGACTTCTATCAAATCGACCCGCTCGCCGTGCGGTCCGTGGAGGTCTACAAGGGCGGCAATGCCCTGACCTTCGGGGCGACGACGCTCGGCGGCGCGATCAATTTCGTCACACCGACCGCCTACACGGCGGTCGCGCCCAACCTCCTGCGCATCGACGGCGGCAGCTTCGGCACGATCCGCGAGCAGGCGCAGATGTCCCGCATCGACGGGCCGCTCGACGTGCTGGTCAATGCGACGCTGACCAATTCGGACGGGTTTCGCGCCCACGAGGCGCAGGCGACCAAGAATTTCAACGCCAATATCGGCTACCGGATCGCCCCCGATATCGAGACGCGCTTCTATCTCGGCACCTACCTGACCGATCAGAAGCTGCCCGGCAGCCTGACCCTCGGCCAGAGCCTCGCCACGCCGACGCTCGCCAATCCCACCGCCATCACCGGCAACCAGTCGCGCAAGGTCGAGACGGAGCGGATCGCCAACCGTACCTCGTTCCTGCTCGATGTCGGCAAGCTCGACGTGGACACCTGGGCGATCCACAAGAGCCTCTACCACCCGATCTTCCAGGCGCTCGATCAGGATGGCTGGACCTACGGGATCAGCCCGCATTGGGCCGGCACCTTCGATCTGGGCGGTTTTCGCGACGACGTGGTGCTGGGCCTGCGCGCCTTCGCGGGTCAGAATTCGGCCCTGCAATTCGTCAACATCCGCGGCCAGCGGGGCGCCCAGACGCTGAATGCGCTCCAGAGCGCGTCGAACTACGAGGCCTATGGCGAGAACCGGTTCTGGTTCCTGCCGGACGTGGCGCTGATGACCGGCGCCAAGGCGTTCTCGTCGAACCGCACCTACAGCGACAAGGGCGGGTTGCCCGGAAACCTGCGCCCGCGCTTCGCAGAACAGACCTATGCGGGGATCAACCCGAAGATCGGCCTGCTCTGGCAGCCCGACCCCGACATCCAGGTTTTCGGCGACATCGCCCGGTCCCGCGACGTGCCGGATTTTTCCGACCTCGTGCAGCAGAATCTCCTGAACACCACCTTCGTGCCGCTCCGGGCCCAGCGCGCCTGGACCTACGAGGCGGGTGCGCGCGGCCGGATCGACCGCCTCGCCGTCGACCTGACGCTCTACCGGTCGGACCTGCGCGACGAGCTCATCAACTTCTCGACCAATCCTGGACTCAACATCCCGGCCGCGACCTTCAACACGCCGCGCTCGATCCACCAGGGCGTCGAGGCGGCCGTGACCCTCGATCTCGCCCGCGATTTCATAGCTTCCGACGACGCCCTGAGCCTGACGCAGATCTGGACCCACAACGACTTTCGGTTCGTGCGCGATCCAGTCTTCGGCAACGGTCGGATTGCCGGCATTCCCACGGACGTGCTCCGCACCGTCCTGAATTACCGCCACCCGAGCGGCTTCCACATCGCTCCGGCCGTCGATTGGGTTCCGGAGGGTGCCTTCGCCGACCACGCCAACACCCTGAGGGTGCCGGGCTACGCGTTGCTCGGCATCGAGGCCGGGATCGACTTCGCGAACGGCGTCGCGCTGTTCGTCGATGCGCGCAATCTCACGGACGCCCGATATGTGTCGGACATCGCCGTGGTGGCGAATGCTCGGACGTCCGGGAGCCCGGCAGCCTTGGCGGCGTTTTATCCCGGAAGCGGTCGCAGCATATTCGGCGGCCTGCGGGCTGCGTTCTGAACGTGAGAGCCGTGCCCGATCGCGCTGCGCACGGTACACGACACAGTGGCGTCGGCCTGCGCGCCGGGGTGGACTTAGGGGTTCCTCGCCCAAGGGATCTCCCCATGTCCGCTTGTCTGCGTACCGTCCTAATCGAGTGTCTATGGGCGCATCTGGGCGTGTGCAGATCGCGTCTTGAGATGCTGAGCCAGCGGTTGGTCGGCTTGAACCACTACTGGCACGTCCACCTCCACCATAATGCTACCCAGTGCCAAGGTCCGG
>NZ_JAKSYH010000120.1 GCF_022829295.1 Methylobacterium sp. J-088 | reverse complement strand
GAGCCTGATCCCGGAGGGGAGCCTCGCCCGGCTCCACGGGCTCGAGCTGCTGGTCATCGATGCCCTGCGGGACACGCCACACCCGACCCACTTCTCCGTCTCGGACGCCCTGGCGCTGATCGCCCAGGTCAAACCGCGGCGCGCGTGGCTGACCAACCTGCCCACCGATCTCGATTACGGCTCTACCCGGATTCCGCCCGGGCGGCGGCGGATGCCGCCGATGCCCGCCGCCGGGACGGGCTCTCCCTCGGGCCGCTCGACGGCGCGATCGTCTCGATCAAGGACCTGTTCGACGTGGCGGGCGAGACCACGAAAGCCGG
>NZ_JAKSYH010000118.1 GCF_022829295.1 Methylobacterium sp. J-088 | reverse complement strand
TTCATCCGCCAGTTCGCGCAGGCACTCCAGCGCCCGGCGCCGGCCATCGGCGGTTTTGATCCTGTCCCATAGCCGCAGGCACTGACCCACCCCGTCAAAATGTTCCGCCGCCTGGTAGCCGTCGAAGAAGCTGTCCGCTGGCATACTGAGGAGGGCGGCTATCGCATGCAGCCTCACCGTGGGGGCGCCCGTCAGATCGTCCATGCTCACCTCCCCTAGAGGCCGTGTGCGTCGTCAGCCTCAAACATGCGCCTCCCGGGACGGCCAGCCACCGCCGCATCAGACGCAGCAGCCGGTCATCGGCGAAGCCCTGGCCTCGCCGAACCTCGACGTGCATCAGAAGGTCGAGGAGGCGCACGCGCGCCACCAGGACCAGGAAGCGAACCGTCTCAGGCGGCGACAGATACGGCTCTACCGGCGGCCGGGATGGTAGCAGGGTCGGCATCAGGACTGCCGCGCGAGAGCGAGGAGAGCGCCGCCAGCAGCCGCTGACAGGTCGATGAAGGTAGAGCCCCGCCAATGCCACTACGTTGCCCCTGCCGCCCCATCGCAACTGCGAAATGTGGAGCTCGGCCGGGTCGGAGAGTTCTGCCGCGACCGCGGGCGAGGTCTCGACGCGGGTCTCGGGGATCGCGATCTCGGAGGCCTCGGCCTCGCCATCCCGGTCGCTGCACCGAGCCCCGTCAGCCCGTGATTAGATCGGGTGACGAGGGGTATCCAAAGCCTAATCGCGCGCACTCACCCATTGACATCAACCTACGGTAGTCCGCAGGGCTTACCTATGTTGAAAAATCTTCCTCAAGGCCCGGCTACCTTCGGTGGCCGCGGACTGGCGTTCGTGCACGGCATCCGCATCGTGATGAAGGTCTGCCCGACCTGCTCGCAGTGGAATTCCCCGAAGGCGGCCTACAAGGGCGTGTGCGGCTGGTGCGCCTACATCCCCTTATGCGAGGATCTGGAGCTGGCTGCGGAACGCGACGACGCGGCGTAGGTCAGTCATCCCAGTGATTGGATTAGGCAGGGCGCTTCAGCCTGCTCGCTTGGCACTCCAGCTGCCGCTGCACTCAACTAACCCGCCTGAGGTGTGCCATGTGCCGCTGCCGCTGCCCTTGGCGTCGAGCCTGCCGGAGATCGGCACCTTGTTCGAGCCCTGGGTGATCGTGGCCTGCACGGAGCCGCTCGCTGAAACTCCGCCATCGATGTCCACCTCCCCAGGGATCGAAGCATCGCTGTCCTTGATCTGAACCTGGTAGGTGGTGCTGGCTGAGCAGGGCCCTTCTGCTGCGGTGGCGACGATGGACCAGGGGCCGTCGAACTGGTTCGGTACCCGAACCTTCTTCGTCGCTGCATCGGCCGGGCAGAGAGCACAAGCCCATAGGCCAGCCGCAAGGATCGAGACGGGAAGTCGTGTCACGGAGGGCTCCGGCGATTGCGCCGCCGGAGTTGACCACGCCTCCGGTGAACGGAGGCGTCGACTAAATAGTTTCAAAACTTGCTCGGCATGCCATCGAGCCGAGAGACGGCTTGAAATTGGGACCTGAGAAGGTACGAGGCATCCTGAGCAGCCGCGCGTAGAAGCTGAGTGTCAGAGTTGACCGACGACGACGCCTTGCGGGACTTGCTCGCTGAGGTCGGCCGCGGCGATGCCGAAGCGCTCGCTCGGCTCTACGACCTGACCAGCCCGAAACTCTTCGGCATCATCCTACGTATCCAGCGGGATCGAGGCTTGGCCGAGGACGTCCTACAGGATGCGTATCTGCGAGTCTGGCAGGCGGCCGGACGCTACGACCCCGGGACCGGGCGCCCGCTTCCGTGGCTGTGTGCCATCGCGCGCAACCGGGCGATCGACGACCTGCGCCGGAAAGGCACGGCCGAGGTGCAAGGCCCCGCAGGAGACGAAGGCGAGGATTGGGTGGCGCGGCTGATGGACCCGCACGACGACGCGACGGCGTTCATGGATCGGGACGCGCTGGGCGCTTGTCTTCGACAGCTAGAGCCAATGCATCGGGATTGCGTGGTGCTGGCCTACTGCGAGGGCTACTCGCGAGAGGAGTTGGCGCTGCGCTACGATCGTCCGGTCAACACGATCAAGACTTGGCTGCACCGTGCGCTCGCGGCGTTGAAGTCCTGCCTGGAGACAGTGTCGTGAATAGCGGCAGCGACGAGCTTGCACCAGACCCTGACCTGCGCGCCGCCGAATACGTGCTCGGCACGCTCGACGCTCGCGAGCGGGTGGATGTGGAGCGCGAGGTCGTCACAGACCCTGACGCGTCGCGTCGGGTACAGGCCTGGGAGCGACGGCTGGCACCTTTGCTCGATGGGATCCCGTCCGCACCGCCGCCGCCGCGGGTCCGCGCGGCACTGCTCCAGACCCTACCCGGTTCTTCCCCTAAACTGCCGGACCACCGTGCCGCCCTGCGCCGGCAGGTGCGACGCTGGCAGATCATGGCCGTCGGGACCGGACTGCTGGCCGCTGGACTCGCTCTGTTCGTGGCGGTGGGGTTGCGCCCGGAACAGGACGGCGGCCGCTACCTCGCGGTGGTCCAAAGCGGCGGAGCGCTGCCGGCGCTGATCGTTCGCGTCGACACGCGTACGGGCACCGCGCAGGTTAGACCGGTCGGTGCTGAAGTGCCTGCGGGTCGGAACCTGGAGCTGTGGTATGTTGGAGCCGAAGGGCCGAAGCCTCTTGGTCTCGTCGGTACGGCCCCTCGTCAGGTGACCCTCCCGCGGGGCACGCCACCGGACGGGGTGATCGCGGTCTCAGTCGAGCCGCCCGGGGGCTCCCCAACCGGGCAGCCCACGGGACCGGTCGTCTATACCGGCAAGCTGATCGCCGAGTAGAGGTCGGCGGCCCAGCCGAAACCGCGCCGCCAGTAGCATCAGGGCATCAGCACGCCGTTGACGACGTGGATGACGCCGTTCGACTGCATCACGTTCGGGATCGTCACCGCGACCGTGTCGCCCTTCACGTCGGTGATGTAGACCTTCTTGCCCTGCGCCGAGACGCCGAGCGGTTCACCCTCGACGGTGGTCAGCTGGTTCTGGCCCTGGGGCTTCTTGGCCAGCGCCATCAGCTCCTTGGCCGTGTAGACGCCCGGGACCACGTGGTAGGTCAGGATCTTCGTCAGCGTCGCCTTGTTCTGCGGCTGCACGAGGTTCTCTACCGTGCCCGGCGGCAGCTTGGCGAAGGCGGCGTTGGTGGGTGCGAACACCGTGAACGGGCCCGGACCGTTCAGCGTGTCGACGAGGCCGGCGGCCTTCACGGCGGCGACCAGGGTTGTGTGGTCCTTCGAGTTGACCGCGTTCTCGACGATGGTCTTCTGGGCGTACATCGGCGCACCGCCGACCATCGGGTTCTTGGCCTGAGCTGCACCGGCCGCCGTCAGGGCCAGCGAGAGGGCGATGATCCGAGCGGCGGGGCCGCTGGTGATTGCCTTGAGCATGGGAGGTTTCCTTCCTATCGGCCTTTCAAAGCAAGGCCTCGTCACCCTCTACGAGGCCGCGGCGCAGGAAGTTTCACCTGACTGACAGACCCCGAAAGCCTTCTCCCGACATGCACCAATTTGCGGTTCACGGCGGCGCATCGCGCCCTGAAACTTTGTTCAAGTTCGATCCGTAGGGATCGCTGACGCCTGCACGTGGGCGCAGCGTGGAACGCCTGTTTCGCGGAGAAAAAATGCGGCCCAAAGTATTATCAAATAGTAAAACGATCTAACATTGGGAACATAGAGAGATTTAGATTGCTTCTGCTGGTAGTTCGGACATCAAGTTCGTTCGTCATAGGAGTGCCCACATGAAAAAGATGAAGCTTGCTCTCTCCGCTTCAATTCTAATCGGCGGGTTTGCCCTCACCGGTTCCGCTTCAGCGGCTCCGATGAGCCCGAACGGCCTGCAGGCCGCGCCGTCCAGCATCACGCAGGTCCGCACGATGCACGGCGACCGCATGATGATGAAGAAGCGCATGATGCATAAGAAGATGATGCGCCGGCACATGATGAAGAAGCGCATGATGCACCGCATGTGAGGCGACTGTCGCCAGCATGGGGGGCTCCGATTGGAGCCCTTCCACGTTCTCTCGCTCCGCCCGAGCATGAGGCTGAAGCGTTGTCCCGTACCTACAGGCTCGCGGTGGTGCCCTGCCCTTTGTACAGGGGATGCTTCCGCTGGATCGTATCGTCCGCGGACGGCCTCGTCTCTGAGCAATCGGCCTATCCCTACGCGACCAGGGCAGCGGCTTTGATTGTGGGCCGCATCCGGTTGGTCGACCTCAACGCCGGTCGATCAAGATCAGCAAGCACGGATCGCTGAGAACACACCGAGGCGATCTGGTGAGCAGAAACTTCCAGAGTCTCTTCTAGAGACCGGACAAGATCTAGGCCTGCGCGCCGCCGAGTGCGCGCTCGGCGCTCTCGACGCCCAGAAACGGGACGGCGCTGGAGCGCCATGCCGCCGCGCTTCGGCTTCATCAGCAAACCGTGATGCATCATACGGATGGCCGGCGAGTTTGTGTCGCGCGACAGGAGTTTCATCCCATGCCCTACAGCCGATCGACAGCTCGCTTTTCCCTTGCGGCGACCTTGTCGCTGGTTGGGCTCGCGGCCGCACAGGCAGCGACTGTATCCGATGAGGACAAGACGTTCGTCGCCAAGGTCTCACAGGGCGGGATGTACGAGGTTGAGTTAGGCAAGCTCGCCGAGGACAAGGGCGCGCGTCAGGACATCAAGAACCAAGGCAACACCGAAGCGCACGACCACGGTCTCGTTGGCGACAAGCTGAAGTCGATCGCTACCGGCGCTGGGCTCTCCTTCCCCAACACACTCAACGCCGAGTTTCAGGGGCGGCTCGACCGGATGAAGGGTCTATCTGGCGCCGCCTTCGACTCTGCCTACGTTAAGGACATGAAGGCGATCCACGACGCCGACGGTGCCGCCTTCGCCAAGGAGGCCAAGTCCGGCACCAATCCGGATCTGAAGGCCTTCGCCGCCGAGACCCACCGGATCGTGCAACGCCATCTCGGCGAACTCGGCGCAAAGACGAATTAAGATCGCCTTGGCCACGTCGATCCAGTGGCCGGACTTGAAAGCGAACGGCGGCGCGCCCTCGTCCTTCAGATAGGCGGCCGTCGCGGCCTCGATCCCCTCGTCCGTCAACTGGGACCTACGGCGCAGGTCGCCGACGCTGGGGACCTCTTTGGCCATGGCGGTGAGTAGCGCGGGGCCGAGGGCTGGTAGATAAAGTCAAGTGATTGCGCAACAAAAAGCCCGGCCTTTCGGCCGGGCGAGTTGGGGTCCCTTTGCACGGGGACATCAAGATCAGGAAGCTTTGGGAACAACCGATCTCGATTGGGGAAATTAGAAGTCGCGCTGAACGCGGAAGCGGACCTGCGAGACCGAGTCCTGCGTGGCGGTACGGACCGCGAAGGTGCCGTTGTTGATGCCGGCGATGTTGGCGTAGGCGGTCGGGCTCTTGTCGAGGTCGATCGCCCGGCCGTTCTTCAGCCCGATCTGGGTGTAGAAGGCCTCCACGCCGATGTCGAGGTCCTTGACCGGCGACCAGATGATGCTGCCACCCGCCACGAACTGGTACGTGTCGCGCAGGGCCTGGCTCAGGTTGTAGAACCGGGTGCCGGGCGTGCCGACGGCGTTGGCGCCGAACGGGTTCGCGCCGCCGATGGTGCTCACAAGGTTGTAGATTGCGCCCTGGGCGAGGCGCGCACCCTGCGAGAAGCTCTGCTCGCCGTAGGAGCCGAAGAAGGCCGAGCGCCATTCCGGCGACCAGTAGTGCAGGTACGACGCGACCGCCGTAAAGCTCGTCGAGGTCTGCAGCTGGCCGGTATATGGGTTGACGGTCGCGTCCGAGAAGTACTGGGCGAACTTCTGACCCTGGATCGTCGTGGTGCTCTGCGTGTACGAGCCGGTGTAAGCGGAGTAGCCCGTGTAGAGCTGCGCGCCCTCGCCGTAGGCACCCTGCAGGTACAGGGCGTCGCCCGGGGCGATGAACGGTGTGTTGATTTTCAGACCACCCTGCACCGCGAACCCTTGAACGTTGCGGGTATGCGCCGGGGCGACGATGGCGCCAGTGCCGGTGCTGGCGGCGGTCGACAGGTTACCGACGTTCAGCTCGTGGGTGGCGGCCGAGAGCTGAGCCGAACCCCAGGCCTGATCGAGGCGCACGACGCCGACGAAGTCGGGCAGGCGCGAGCGCTCGATGCTGTCGATGTTGCCGTAGCGGCCCGGGCCAACGAAGATCGGGGTCGGCTGGTTGGTCACGCCGAAGTTCTGCACGCTACCCGTGTTCAACGTGGCGGCCACGTTGAACGGCGAGAAGATCGGGGTGCGGCGGAAGACCGGGTCTTCGATCGAGATCGTCGCCGACAGGCCGTTACCGACCGTGGCGGTATAGGCCAGCAGGTTGGTCGAGAAGTTGTCTGAACCCGCGGTGGCGCCAGCGAACTCGAAGTCGTGGGCGTAGAAGTCGAAGAACGAGGAGGCGCGACCGGCGGTGAGCCCGGCGAACTGGATGAACGCCTTGTCGACGTTCATGAACTGCTGGTCGCGGCCGAAGCTGTCGGTTCCGATACCGGGATAGGCCTGGCCGATGCGCTGCTGGGTGCCGGAGGTGCCGACGCCGGAGTAACCGGTACGGGCACCGGCATCGAGGCGCACGAAGGCGCGCAGGGTGCCGTAGGCGGTCTGGGTGCGGGCATCGAGGTTGATGCGCATCCGGCCCTGGTAGCCCGAGGTGTCACCGGCGGCGCCTGCTTGGCGGGTGTAGCTGGTCTGGTAGCCACCCTCGAACCGGGCGCGGCCGGAGACGCGCAGGCAGGTGTCGGTGCCGGGGATGTAGAAGAAGCCGGCGCCGTAGGCGGTGCAGACGCGGACGTATTCGATCGGCACGGCCTTCTTGACCGGCAGGTCGGCGGCGTGCGCGGCACCCACCGCCGCGAACGCGGCGGCGGACCCAAGGAGGGAACTCTTCAGGAACTTCATCAGCAACCCCAACACTTCGAGACCCGTAACAGTGGTCATGCCTGTTTTTTTCAGGTCAGACCGCTCATTGTTGTTTGGGCCCGCGTCTTGGTGGCTGGCTCCGGCACGCCCCGCATTGCGGTGGTTTGCTGGGTCAGGATCATGCCGGAACGGCTACGCTCAGCAAACTGGTTTCGTCCTGGAAACGTTTAGTTTGAAGGAACCGTGGCTGTTCCGCCACAGGTGTGGCAAGCCCCTTTGCCCTTACGATAAGCTGCAGCAGGCACTGGCCGGGCGGCCATATCATCAAGGCTCGCCCGGCCTTGCTTCAACGAGCGGCACCAGCCTTAGCCAACGGACACTCGCTATCGGCAAGCGGCGGATAGGCATCCTTAGGCTTGATCGTGCTCAGGATTTTGTAGAGGTCCCATGGACCCTTGGACTCCGCAGGGCTCTTCACCTCCACGAGATAGAAGTCGTGGATGAGCCTGCTGTCGGCTCGCAGCGTCGCGCCGCGGGCGTAAAAGTCATCGACCGGGTTCGCGCGCATCCACGCCAGAACCGTGTCCGTGTCGTCGGTCTTGGTCGCCGCCACGCCCTTCAGGTAATGGCTCACCGCCGAGTACATCGAGGCCTGGGCTTCGCTCGGCATGGCGCCGTGAAGCTTGTAGAACCGCTGCGCGAAGGCACGGGTCTCGTCGTTGAGGTCCCAATACCACGCCGTGACCGCTCGTAGCCCAGCCGCGATCTTCAGTCCCATGCTATGCGTGTCGGTCAGGAAGAGGAGCCCGGCCACCGGCTTCTGTGGACCACCGGTCATGCCAAACTCGGTCCACTGCTTCATCTCGGTCACCAGTTGTGAGCAAGTGCTGGCGAAGCCGATGGTGTCGGCGCCAGACGCTTGGGCCTGCAGCAGGTACGAGGTGTAATCGGTCTCCGCCGAGGGGTGAAACACCTCGCCCACGGACTTGCCACCGGCCGCCGTGAGAAGCGTCTGAGACACCGAGACCATGTTGCGGCCGAACGCGTAGTCAGCTCCGATGAAGAACCACGTCTTCTGGCCCTTTGGGACGAGGTCGCGGATCGGACCGGCCACGAGGTTGTAGGCGTCGTGCAGCCACGACAGCCCGGTGGGGACACATTGCTTGCCGGTCACCTCGGTGGTGGCCACAGCCGAGTAGACCGCGATCTTGTTCTTCTCGCGGATAATCGACTGGATCGCCAGGGCGACCGCGGAGTTGCCGACATCAACGATCAGATCGACGCCATCCACGTCGATCCACTTGCGAACGATCGTAGCGCCGATATCGGGCTTGTTCTGGTGATCGGCCGATATGACCTCAACCTTCAGGCCATGCACATCCGGCTTGAAGTCCTCGACCGCCATCTGGGTCGCAACGACTGATCCCTTGCCGGTGGGATCGGACAGGAACCCGGTTTGGTCGTTGACGACGCCGATCCGAACTACACCGCCGGAGGTCTCGGCGCTGATCGCGGCTGGGGCTCCGGCGGTGATGATCAGGAGCCCACCAAGCAGCGCCCGCACATGAGTCTTCAGCTGGCCCGGCATGCGTTCGCTCTCCGCGGTAGCGTTCAGGATGGACCCGCGGTGGGCAGGTCGGCCCTCGTTCATCCCGGCTTGGTCGCAGCAGGCCGGGCAGACAGCCTTTGCAAGCGTCGAGCCGGATTGATCATCAAGTTTAGCTGGGCGCGGCAATGCACTTGGAGTTTCATTCAAAGGGCCGGGACCAGCCAACTGGATGTATCCCCGCCCAGCGCACAACCCTGACCGCGTCCGCGGGACATAATCCTGACATGGGATCACGGTCGCACCCGTGGAAGGCGCGGTGTCTCTCTGGCGCCCTCTCGGGCTGGTGTCTCATCCGGTTAAACGACCGTTCAACCGAACGAGACACCCCGCGAAATTAGCATGGCTTCCGCCTTTGTCTCCTACCTGCGAGTCTCGACTGAGCGGCAGGGCCGATCCGGCCTCGGGCTGGAGGCGCAGCGGCAAGCCGTAGCCGACTTCCTCGCGGGCGGCTCCTGGCGCCACGTGGCCGAACTGGTCGAGGTCGAGAGCGGATCACGGGACAACCGCCCTCGCCTATCGGAAGCCATGGCCCTCTGCCGCTTGCACGGCGCCACGTTGGTAATCGCCAAGCTCGATCGCCTGTCGCGTGATGCCGCCTTCCTCCTGAACCTCCAGAAGGCGGGCGTCCGGTTCGTGGCGGCCGACATGCCGGAGGCGAACGAACTCGTGGTCGGGATCATGGCGGTGGTCGCCCAGGCCGAGCGCAAGATGATCTCGACCCGGACCAAAGCTGCGCTGGCGGCTGCCAAGGCGCGTGGCGCGTGGCGTGCGGCTGGGGAAGCCGGAGAACCTTCGAACCAAGAAGCCGGCCAGGTGCGTTCCCGAGCCCAACAAGCACGCCGGGCAGCGGAGCGCGGGCAGGACCTGGCGCCGGTCATCGCGGCCGTGCGCGCCAAAGGCGCCGTCTCGTTGCGCCAGATCGCGGCGGCGCTGAACGCCCGCGGGATCCCGGCTGCCCGAGGCGGGGCGTGGTCAGCCGCGCAGGTTCGGCGCGTGCTCCTATCTCTGAAGGATGTGCTGCGGAAGTCCGAAACACGTCCTCTGGATGTCAAAAAAATATCTGAACGATATCCTCAGCATCTCTATAAGATACGTTTAAGAGCGCCTAACAGAACCGCTTGATCTGGTTGAGAGTGATGAGGCTTGCGGCGAGGCTGGTGAAGGCTTCGTAGATGTCGGCGCGTCGCTCGTAGCGGATGGGCAGGCGGCGGAAGCGGTTGAACCAGGCGTGGGTGC
>NZ_JAKSYH010000110.1 GCF_022829295.1 Methylobacterium sp. J-088 | reverse complement strand
GGTCAAGCTGGTGCGCGTGCTGATGCTCGGTCCGGTGGTGGTGGCCCTATCGCTGATCGCGCCGCGCCTGCCTGCGGAGGGGGCGACGGGCAAGGGCGCGCCGGGCCGGCTCGGCTTCTTCAAGCTGGTGCCGTGGTTCATCCTGGGCTTCCTGGCGTTCGCCACCCTGCGCTCGCTGGGTCTGATCCCGGATGGCTGGGTCTCGCCCCTGTCGCGGATCGCGGGCTTCCTGACGATCGTGTCGATGGCTGCTTTGGGCCTGGGCGTCGATGTCCGCGTACTGGCGCAGGTCGGCGGCAGGGTGACCTTGGCGGTAACCGCCTCGCTCCTGGTGCTCCTCGCCATCGCCGTGCTGCTCATCCGCGGCCTTGGGATCGGCTGAGCGCTGTCGAGCCGCAGACACTTTCGATAGAATGACAGATGCCTTGAGGGCTCAGATCCCTCCTCTGTGACGTGTCCGCTTCTGGGACGGCGCCACACTCGGCGGAATGGCCGGGATGGGCGCAAAGCCGAAGGTCCGCTTACGGGCAGAGCCTCAACTTCCCCAATCCGCCCTGAGCCACCGTCGCCGGTGGCCGGCAAAGCTTGGGGCCTTGCCGACCAGTAATCACATTCGCTTAAGATCAGGCTTCGGCCGCTGCGGCGGCGTTCGGGTGCAGCAAGGCCATCTCATCGCGCCGGCGCATCAGCAGTGGTAGGTCCGGCCAGTCACGCCACTGTAGGGTGAACTCGCCACCGGGCTTCGAGGCGACGACGACGGCTTCATACCAGCCGTCCTCCTCACCTTCGGTGATCAGCACCAAGCTGCCGATCGCGATGCCTGCCCAGCTGCGAGGATACCGAGGATCAACCGTGTTTGCCCCACCAGGGCAGCCCTCGTCGCCATCAGCGGGCTTCTCGGGGCTTTGTGCTGTCAACCTGATGGTCGTGGCGGTCGATCCGACAAGTCCACCGGCGAGGGCTTGTAAGCGCTCGTAGACCTCCTTAGCGACAAACGGCACGAACGCGCGGCCCGAGCTGAACACCCGCCCTTGAGGCAGATCAGCAGCGGCCGAGCGCTGAGCGTCGTCACACAGCACGAGTGCGCGGAAGCCGATGGTCGCGGCGGCCTTTGTGGCCAAGCTCACGTCGGGGGTGGGAAACCAGGCGGCGTGAGGCTTGCCGCCCTTGTCGGCACCGAACACGACAAGGGCTGGCGTCGGCTTGGCGAGCGGGCTCTCGGCCGGGGTCAGTGCGCCTTTGGCTTTCGTAGCAGTGGCTGCGGTCATGGCAGGCTCCAGAAATGCGAAGGGGGCCTCGGATGAGACCCCCTTGGGATGGTTGCGGAACGCTGAGGTTGAGGCGGAAAGCCGGGCGGTAGCGCTCGGCAGTTCGGCTTCAGCGTGTGTGGCGGGTGCCTCATGTCGACCCTCAATGAAGGCTACGAAGCAGCAGCCTGTCGACCTTTTAACAGATTTTATTCCTATTCGTCAAGGCGGGGCGATCGCAGGCGGGGGCCGACGCTGCTGGTCTTCGCTGCAATCGAGATACCCGCCGGATGTAAAATGACACCCGTTACTTAGAGAGTACGATGGTCGCGCCGTTCCGCGTGGAGAAGCCGCTTACTCTTTGCCAAGGTGCGGCGAGAGGCGCAGTTCAGGCCGCGCCCTGAACGAGGGATTCTAAGCCTAAATGACTGAGACGATCTCGAACCCGACTGCGGCTGCTCGCGATGGATCGCCGCCGGGCCAGCGTGCGAAGGCAATGGCCGCGGTGCTCACCGGAGTGGCACTCGCGACACTCGACACCGCCATCGCCAACACAGCCCTGCCCACCATCGCCGGCGATCTCGGAGTCGATCCGGGTGCCTCGGTCTGGATCGTGAACGCCTACCAGCTCGCGGTCGTGGCGACGTTGCTACCGATTGCGGCGCTCGGTGAGATCGTCGGGCAGAAGAAAATCTATGTCGTCGGCCTTCTCCTGTTCACTGCGGCGTCGCTCGTCTGCGCCCTGGCCTGGTCCCTACCAACACTTGTCGTCGCGCGCGTGCTCCAGGGGATCGGCGCAAGCGCGCTGATGGCGGTCAACATCGCGCTGATCCGATTCATCTACCCCGCGAACCAGCTCGGCCGCGGCGTCGGGCTCAACGCCTTCGTGGTCGGCGTCGGCTTCGCGATCGGCCCAACCGTGGCATCGTTGATCCTGCTGGCGGCGCCATGGCCCTGGTTGTTCGCCGTCAACGTGCCGATTGGCCTCGGCGCCCTCGCCTTGGCCTGGACTGCGCTGCCCGAGACCGGTCGTTCCGGCCACAGCTTCGACCTCCCCGGCGCACTGCTCAACGCCGCTGCGTTCGCGCTCCTGGTTCTAGGGTTGGGTGAAGCCGCACACGAGGGGCCGCTCTGGCGCATCCTCGTGGAGATTGCTGGGGCGCTCGCCTGCTTCGCCCTGCTCCTGCGTCGCCAAGCCGGACACCCGGCGCCGATGCTGGCCGCCGATCTCCTGAAGCGCCCGCTGTTCGCCCTGTCGGCTCTGACCGCGGTGTGCTCGTTTGCGGCACAGGGGCTAGCGTTCGTCTCACTACCCTTCCTGTTCCAGCACACGCTTGGCCGCTCGCAGGTCGAGACCGGCTTTCTGATGACCCCTTGGCCAGTGGTGGTCGCGCTGCTAGCCCCGGTGGCCGGACGCCTCTCGGATCGTTACGCTCCCGGCCTGCTCGGCGGGATCGGGCTCGCCGGGCTCGCGATCGGCATGGGGCTGCTCGCGCTGCTACCTGCCGATCCCAGCGTCACGAACATCATCTGGCGGATGGCGATCTGCGGGGCCGGATTCGGCTTCTTCCAGGCCCCGAACCTGCGCGCCATCATGACGAGCGCGCCGGCTGCTCGCTCGGGTGGGGCGAGCGGAATCGTGGCCACGGCGCGACTACTCGGTCAGACTCTAGGCGCCGCCCTCGTCGCGGCCTGCTTCGCGATCGCGGAGGCGCACGGGCCTGCAGTGGCGATGGGGCTCGGAGCGGCCTTTGCCGGGTTTGCCAGCTTGGTGAGCTTCACGCGCCTTGCCGTGGCGTCCTGAGGCCCCTTTCATCGCGTCACCTTCAGCCGATCGCTTCAGGCCCGCCGTCGCGCAGTTGGCTGCTTCGGCGTCGCCCTAACCCGGCGCTTCCCGTGTGCGGCAGTCTCTACAGTTTTGGTTGTACCAGAATTTGGCGCTCCCGGTCGAAGCTGTGGCCGAGAAGCGTGGGCGTCGAGAAAGCGCCGGCAGGCTTCGAAGTCTGTCTCAGCCGCCGGCGGGCAGTTGATGCCTTGCTGCTCAGCCAGGCTATGCGCGTACTTGAGCATCGCCGCGCTCGGAACTTTGCGATCGGTGAAGTGGTCGGTGTTACCCTCCTGGGGTGCACGCGGCCCGGCATGGGTGTCGAGGAAGGCCCGGCAGACGCTGATGCTGCTCTTGCAGCACCGCGGCAGCTTCACACCCTTCCGCTCGGCTAGGCTCGTTGCGAACGACACCATGGCCGGCGTCGGTGGTCGATTGTCGGCTTGTCCGGGTGGGATCAGGCTCGGGTCGAGGCTGACCACCGGCGAGTTCGCGATCGCGGCGATCAGCTCATCGAGGCGGGCACGTGTGCGTTGCCGAAAGGCGTTCGCGCGCTCGACAGCCTCGGCCCGCGTGGACGCGCGACCGATCTCGGCCAGCTCCGCCTCGAACAGGGCGCGCCCGACCGGGTCGCCGTAGGTCGGAAACACGCGCCGCACCGCCGTCATGAAGGCCAGCCCGACTTCTGTGACCTCGATGGCCGGATCCTTGCCGTTGGCCAGGGTGATGTACCGACTCTTCAGGGGCTTGGGCAGGATCGTATCGCGGGTGGCGGCCGTGCCGAGACCCTTGGGTTCGTTCGGATTGACCGGGTTCTCCAGGGCGCGCTTGGCCACCGGATCATCGACCTGATCGATCAGCCGGCCCATCACCACCGGCAACTCGCCGCGGGTGATCCGCCGCGGCGGCTCGGTCATCGCGGTGGCGACATCCGCGCCCGCGGCCGATGCACCCTCCCCGTCGTTCACGAGTGGCAGGCGTGCGGACGTGGCGTCGGCCTCGCGCTTGGCCTTGCCGGGCACGACGTCCGCTTCGAGTTCGGCCTCGCTGCCGTAGATCGCACGCCAGCCCGGGGCGCGGATGACGCTGCCTGAAACGGCAAACCGCTTCGCGCCCAGCGGCGCCCCGACCTCGGCCGCGACGGTCGTTCGGGCGTCGATGCCGTCGGGCAGGTGGGCGGCGAGAAAGGCCTTCGCGACGAGTTCCCACAATCGGAACTGGTCGGCCGAAAGCCGGCTGCGCTCCGGCACCTTGCGCAGGGGCACGATGGCGTGGTGCTCGCCTGGGTCCTTGACGTAGTGGCCCTTCACCCCGCGTCGGATCAGAGGCGCGTCGCCTGCCGGGACGACGTCGCGCACATCGGTCAGCACGGTCGCGATGGCGGTGACGATCGCGGCCGCATCACCCACCTGCCCGTCCGGCAGGTACTCGGACTCGGTGCGCGGGTAGCTGAAGTAGCCCTGATCGTACAGCTCCTGGGCGATCGCGGTCGTGTGCTGCGGATCCCAGCCGAACCGCTTGGCGCAGCGCCGCGCCAGGGTATCCTTCGAGAACAACCGAGGGGGTACGCGACGCACGTCCTTGTGCTCGACCGCCAGGGGACCCGACCAAAGCGCGGCGGCTGTTCGGATCGTCTCGGCGACCGCCGCGTCGAAAATCCGATCCTTGGGCGCATGCCACAGGGTCAGTGCGGCACCGGACTGAGTCCCAAGGTGCAGAGCGACCTTGAAGAAGTCCTGCGGCACAAAGGAGCGGATCCGCTCCTCCAGGTCAGCTAGGATTGCGAGGGTGGGCGTCTGCACACCCCCAAAGCGCCAGGGCTCCCGGAACGCAGGCGGGCGCAGGCGCAGCGAGATGGCTCGCGTGCCGTTTAGGCCAAGGTGGTAGTCCTCGAATTGGCGGCAGAGCGCTTCGAGGTAGGCGGCGTAGTCGCGCTCGCCGGAACCGGACTCTTTGACCAGGGCAGCGAAGGCGCGGCGGATCGAGACCTCGTCGAGCGCGCCCAGCTTGAGCCGGTCGACCCGGCCGCGCCAGCCGAGGTGCTCCAGCACCTCCCAGGCGATCATCGAGCCCTCTCGCCCCGGGTCGGTGGCGATAATCACGCGCTCGACGCCGCTCAGCGCTTGCCGGATGGCGGCGATCTTCGGTTCGTGCGATTGGCCAGATCGATTCGTGCCGCAGCTGACCGGGATCGTGGCGAGCTTGATAGGCAACGCGTCGAAGCGCCAGTGCTTCCACTCGGGCCGAATGCTGCCTGGTTCCTCAGCCGACAGCAGATGTCCCTCGGCGGCCACACAAACGGTATTCGGCGAGTGGAAAAAGCGCTGCAGCTGCCGCATCGCCGAGGGCTTCTCGAAGAAGAACAGCGTGCGGCCGGAACTCGAAGGTGACATCTCGCTGCCCAGGAACGCGCCCGCCGCGCCCGGCAGCAAGTTCCTATTTTGTTCCAAAGCGGACTGGCATGCAACCACGCAGGGCGTGGAGAGGCTACCGCCTCCATGTCCCCGCGCGAGAAGCACTATTTCAAATGCCTTGGCAGGCCACGCCGCGCACGCACACAACGGGTAACGCGGCATGTTCGGCGCCATCCTCCCGACATATGCGTTGAAAGGCTAACGACCGGTGATCGTCCTGCGGCCGCTCCCTGTCGCTGCAGGGCTGAGCTCCTGCGTCGGCTTCTATCGGAACTCACAATCTTTCTCGGGTTCGTACATCTCTGGATGATCGGCCCCCACGAGGTGGTCCAAGGGTAAAGTTAGTGCACGGTGGGCCGCTCCGCCGCGAGTAGCTTGGCCGGCGGAGCTGGTCGGGCGAGCGCAGCCGGCCAAGCGGAGAAGGCTGGCACGAACACCTCCGGGGCCGGCGGCCGGTATCCCAAAGAGGCATGCGGGCGCACGCCGTTGTAGTGACGTCGCCAGCTTTCGATGACGACCTGCGCTTCCCTGAGTGTGTAGAAGATCTCGCCGCTCATGCGTTCGTCGCGAAGCCGTGCGTCGAAGCTTTCGACGTAGCCGTTCTCCCACGGTCAGCCTGGCGTGATGTCGGCCTCCTTTGCTCCGACGCCGGTGACGCAAGCGTCGACGGCCTTCTCAACGAACCCCCGACCGACGCGACCGCCTAACCCCTCAGGGCGGCAAACGTCGTCATCGAAACCTGGCGAAGTCCCTCCGACGGCGTGCGCCACAATGCATCTTTGGGATACCGGCCGACGCCGCCGGAGCTGTTCGTGACGGCATGCTCCGCTTGGCCGGCTGCGCTCGCCCGACCAGCTCCGCCGGCCAAGCTAGTCGCGGCGGAGCGACCCACCGTGCACTCACTTTACCCTTGGACCACCTCGTGGGGGCCGATCACCAGGCGGCTCAGCATTTCCTCTAGCATAGTGAGCAGACC
>NZ_JAKSYH010000096.1 GCF_022829295.1 Methylobacterium sp. J-088 | reverse complement strand
GAGCAGGCTGTCGAGCGGGCGACCGCGCAGGGCCTCGACGACGGCGGGGTTGACGTCGATGATCTCGTAGCGGGCCAGCAGGCCGCCATCGGCGGTAGCCACCTCCGAGCCCGCCTGGATCGCGCTCGCCGTCGGACCCGCCGCAGGCAGGTACGTGCATCCGCCAACGGATCCGGCCGCCAGGGCGGCCATCAGGGCGGTGCGCGCCGTCTTACGCAGCATCACAGAGTCTTCTCCAGCCGATCCCGCGCCATCGCTGGCCCGGACCGGGACATCCAGTTAGATCGCCAAACGCTGCGATCGCTTTAACGGCCGTGCGATCGCCCTCGCGGAGCGCTGCATCATCCGCCGCCAATGCGTCACCAGCGTGGCACCGCCACGCTTCGCGCCGGCAAGCTTGACCATATCACGTCGCGGCGGCGCTGTCCGCAGGCGCGGTGGCAATGGCACCGCGCAGTTCCCGGCCCAGGGCGTCGGCCGTGATGTCGAGCCGCCGCGGGGGGGGCACCGGCCGTCCGAACCGGAACAGGGCATAGTCCGTCGTCCGGCCGCCGAAACCGGGTGTGCAGGCGGGGAGCGAGGGGGCGTGATCGCCGAACACGCAAAGCGTCATGGTCTGGCCCCGCTCGCCGGCCAGCCGTTCGAGCCCGGCGAGGACCGCCTCCACCATCTGCCCGGTATGGACCACGTGGTGCATGTACTGCGCCTGCGGATCGTCGATCCCGGGGAGTCGACCGGGCTTCCACGGGCCATGGTTCTCCATGGTCACGCAGAACAGGAACAGGGGCGTGCGCCGCGCCCCGACCTCCGCCAGCAGGCGCTCGCCCAGCGCCACGTCCCCGACATACGGCCCGACTCGCTCGGCCCCGGCGAAGGCCTCCTCCATCACGAGGTCGCTGAAGCCGAAGGTTTCCATCACCTGCGCCCGGCGGAAGAAATCCCGGTGGAACGGGTGCAGGAACAGGGTGGCGTAGCCGCGGCCGCGGGCCAGCCGGGCGAGGCTCGTGGGCTCGTCGCCGCTGCGTGACGTGTAGGGGTCGTAGCGACCGAAGCCGAGGGTTTCGGAGGGCCGCCCGGTGAGCACGGCGTGCTCGCTGCGCATCGTGTAGGCGCCGTGTGCCGGAACCTGGAGGCGGCCGTACTGCGCGGCCCGGCTGCGGAACAGCGCCATCGCCGGCAGGGACGGGCCGCCCAGGCGCTCCGGATCGATGAACGATTCGAGCTGGATCACCACCACCACGTCGTCCCCCGGTCCGGGGGACAGCACAGGCGGCTCGGGCACCGGCTCGCTGCCCGCGAAGGCCCGGGCGGTGTAGCCCAGCAGGCTCGCCGGCAGGCCGACCCGAGCCACGTCGCCTTCAAGGTCGGGGCGCGGAAACCAGCGCGTGACCAGCCGGGCGAGCGGCGGGCGCGGCGCGGCCCAGGCCAGCAGACCGAGCAGCAGCGGCAGGCCGAGGAGCGCCAGGATCCGCGGGAGAGCGGCGGCCGGCAGCACGCTCGGCTCGGTCCGATACCAGAGCGCGGTCGCGCCCAGGGTCACAAGGACGGGGATGCTCACGCGCGGATGCCACAGGGGCGGGATGTAGTAGAGCTGCGGGTGGCGCGGTACCTGCGGCAGCAGGGCGAAATCGCTGAACAGCAGCGGCTCGCCGATCACCGAGCGCTTGGCCCGGCTGACGAAGATCAGCGCCGTGACCGAGATCACCAGGGTCAGCCCAGCCAGCCAGGGCCGCCAAGAGAATGCGAACCAGAACAACAGGATCAGCAGATAGCCCAGCAGCCGCAAGGCGAGGTCGCGGGGGGCGAGGCTTGCCCGGGTGATCGAATCGCCCGCGACCACCTCCAGGACAAGGCAGAGCGCGAGTGCGAGGCCGGTGGCGGTGAGGAACGTCGTCAAGACTCGAAACACTCGGCGTGGGACAGGTTTGGCGCTGCCGGGGAAAGGTGTGCGGAAGCAGCGTGTTGTGGGCGGTTCCTAAACCCGCAGCGAAGGAGCCGGCCCGGTGGCGTGTTTCTGAGTGTCGACATGAGCCGCACGCGCTATCGCTTTGATTTCGCTGGCATGTTGCGATTTATGGTTTTGGCCTGTCGCAGGTTTTTGTCGCAAAACCGGTGGCCACGTTTGCGAAACCTGCTCAATGCGGACCGGCCTCGCGGCCGACGCCCCGGCGGCTGCGCAGCGCCCGCACGATCGGATTGAGCAGGCCGTAGCGTGCGCGCATCGCCCAATGGGCGGCGCGGCCGATCGAAAGGGCGCTGCGTGGGGCCGCGTCCCGGGCCGCGCTCAGGCGGTCGAGGAGCTGTTCCGGGCTGCACGGCTTCATCGCCACGGGGTCGAGGTAGCGCGGATAGAGGATCATCGCCCCCGCCACCAACGAGTCGAGGTCGAGCCTGCGGCCGCGATCGGCCCCGGGTGCCAGATCCTCCGACAGACCCCAGCCCGCGTAGAACGGCCGGCCATGGGTCGCCACGGTCAGGCCGCGGATCAGCGCCTCGAACCCGGCGAGCGATGTCATGGTCTCGACGTGATGCACGCGGTCCAAGAGATCGACGATGCTGATGCCGGCGACGATCCGGTCGGCGAGCGTCAACGCTTCCGCTTCCGGGATGATGCCGGGGCGGAAGCCCGCCTCGACGTCGGGATGCGGCTTGTAGAGCAGGAACGCGTCCGGGTTGCGCCGCCGCGCCGCCTCCAGCAGCGCCCGGTTCGAGCGGACCAGCGGGGAGCCGTGCCGCACCGAGGCGTCGTCCTCCACCTGGCCCGGCACAAGCACGATCTTGCGCCCGGCGGGCCAGTCGAGGGCGGTCGCGTCGAGTCCGACATTGTACTTGCTGAGCCGGCGCGCCACGACCTCCTCGCGCAGGCGCTTCGCCCGGGCGACGAGGTCAGGCGTGAACTCGGATTCCGCCAGCAGGCGCTGCAGCCGGCTCTCCCGGCGCGGGTCGTAGTAGATGCCGAGATCGTCCACCACGATCGAGGCGCCGGGCTGCAAGCTCGCGCCGAGGCCGACCGAGCGCAGGAACCCGTCTTCCACCCGGGCGAGCGGCAGGCCGGCCTCCGCGCAGGCGGCCTCCAGCTGGCCCGGCGCCCGGGTTGCCCAGGCGAGCAAGCGACCCTGGTGGCGCTGGCCTGCCGCGACCGCGGCCTCGGTGGTCATGGTGTGGACCGGGCGCCCCGCGGGTCCGGCCCCGAGCACGTCGAGGGCCGGCCGCTTCCAGCGCGACATCCCGACATAGACGACTCGCCGGTCGTTCTCGGCGAAGCGCGCCTCCAGCCACGCCACCCGCTCGGCGCAGGATGCGCGGTCGACCGGCATCCGGGTCCAGGGATCGAGGTAGTGAACGCCGCCCTCCCCGCCGAGCGGCCGTCCGTCGAGGCTGATCCGCAGGGATGCGAAGCCGCGCTCCGGATCGTCGTAGGGACTGAGGATCGGTCCGGGCGCGACCACGAGGCGGCGGCGGCCGGTCAGACTCAGCAGCCGGTCGGCCGCGCGCCCCGCCCCCCAGACCGCGCCGACGTCGCCGAGGCGCGCCTGCCCGAAGGCGAAGCCCGTCGCGGCCTCGATCTCCGCCCGGAGGAGGCGGATCGTCCGGCCGGTCGCGTAGAGCGACAGGGTCGGTTCAGGGGGCATGGCTATTGGGGCATCTCTGGTTGTCGGGCTCCGCGCGGTCGGGACGTTCGCCCGCCTGTAGCGCATTTTCGCGTGGATGGCGCGGGGCTCGCAGGTGTGGGATTTCGGGGACAACCCCGACAGTCCGGCACAAGCGCCATACCCCTGAAGGGATTTGGACATACCGTCGCCGCGATTGGTCGCTCAATCCGAGTGAGAGCCGCAAAAGCGCGACCGTTGCAGACGGGCCACGCGGGTGCGGAAAAGCCGTGCTGCAGCGCCCCCTCGGATTGCGGGGCCGCCGAGGCTCGTGCCACCTCACGGTAACGTGCCGGCCCGTTGGGCCAGTCTCAGGGTCAAGGAAGAAGCGCCGCGGAATGCAACAACCCGCCTCTGACGCCCTCCGCGACCGCCCGGCGACCTTCCTCTTCCTGCAGGGCATCGCCACGCCGTTCTTTTCCGATCTCGGGACGGCGTTGCGCGCACGGGGCCATCAGGTCCGGCGCATCAATCTCTGCCCCGGCGACTGGCTGTTCTGGAACGGCGCGGCCGACAATTACCGCGGTCGCCGGGAGGCCTGGGGGATCTATCTCGAGGCCTATCTGACCCGCGAGGGCATCACCGACATCGTGCTGTTCGGCGATTGTCGGCCGTTCCACAAGGCCGCGCGGATGATCGCCGAGGATCGCGGCCTGCGGGTACACGTGTTCGAGGAGGGCTACATCCGCCCGAACTGGATTACCTGCGAGCTCGGCGGCGTGAACGGCTTCTCGTCCCTGCCCCGCACCGCCGACGAGATCCGTGCGCTGGCCCGGCGCCTGCCGCAGCCCGGCCGGGCGATGCCCTCCACGGGCGACATGGCGCGCCGGAGCGTCTGGGACGTCGGTTACAACCTCGCCAACATCCTGTTCCCGTACCTCTATCCGCATTTCCGCAGCCACCGGCCGACCCACATCGCGGCCGAGTATGCCGGCTGGATCAAGAAGTTCGCCCGGCGCGCCCATACACGCCGCGAGGCGGCGCGCTGCGACGAGATCTACCGCGCGGTCGGCTGCGACTACTTCCTGCTGCCGCTCCAGCTCGACAGCGATTACCAGATCCGGGTCCATTCGCCGTTCCTCGGCGTCGAGGGCTTCATGGACCGGGTGATCAAGTCCTTCGCGGACGCCTCGGCGGCGCCGACCCGGCTCCTCGTGAAGCTGCACCCGCTGGACAGCGGCCTGATCAACTGGCGCAAGTTCGCCCGCGCCTCGGCCCGGCGCCACGGCGTGAGCGACCGGCTCGACTTCATCGACGGCGGCGACCTGCCGGCCCTGATCAAGGGGGCCCGCGGTGTGGTCATCGTCAACTCGACGGTCGGGATGCTGTCCCTGGAGATGGGCTGCCCGACCCATGCGGTCGGTACCGCGATCTACAACATGGCCGGCCTGACCCATCAGGGCGACCTCGACGGCTTCTGGACGAACCCGACCCCGCCCGACATGGGCCTGATGGCCGATTTCCGCCGGGTCGTCCTGCACCGGACACAGGTCAACGGCGGCTTCTTCTCCAAGGAGGCGATCGATCGGTCGGTGGCCGGCTCGGTGCCGCGCATGGAATCCGCCCTGCCCGATTCGATGCTGGCGGCCGCGCGGGCGATCCGCGAAGGGACGATGCGCGATGGGGAACTCGCGCCGGTCTACTGAGGGCTTACGCCCGAGGGCTTTCCTGGCCTGTGAGTCCCGCCGACCCTTGATCTTTCCACACGGGCCGGCGTAACCCGCCGCATGCTTCGCATCCTGATTACCGGCGCGTCGAGTGGTATCGGCGCGGCGCTGGCGCGCCATTACGCGCAGACCGGCGCGAGCCTTATCCTCATTGCACGCAACGCCGAGCGCCTCGAACGAGTCGCCGGGGATTGCCGCGCCAAGGGGGCCGTCGTCGAGGTCGCCCGCCTGGATACCCGCGACCGAGCGGCAGCGATCGCGCTGGTTCACCGGGTGGATGCAGCCCAGCCCCTCGACCTCGTGATCGCCAATGCCGCGGTGAATGGCGGCAATCAGCGGGGCGAGGTCGAGACCGAGGAGACGGCGTTCGAGACCGCCGACATCAACTACACGGGCTCGCTCAACGTGGTGCTGCCCAGCCTGACCCTGATGCTCCAGCGTGGTCGCGGCCAGATCGCGCTGATGTCGTCGCTGGCGGCCTATGCGCCGTTGCAGGATGCACCGGCCTATAGCGGCGCCAAGGCTGCGCTGGTGGCGCACGGGCTGGCGCTCCGCCAGAAGGTCGGGCCGCGTGGCGTCAAGGTCAACGTCGTGGCGCCGGGCTACGTGAAGACCCCGATGGGCGGCGAGCTGAAGGGCTGGCGCCCGCTGGAAATGAGCGCCGACGAAGCGGCCGTGCACATCGCCAAGGGCATCGCGAAAGATCGCGACGTGATCGCCTTCCCGTTCGTCCTCGCGGCCCTGGCGCGGACCGTTCTGCTCCTCCCGGAAGGCATTCGCCGCGCCAGCCTGTACGCGTTCCGGTTTCAAAGGCGGGAGCGGCGCTGATGGCCCGGCCCCGGATCGCGCTGTTCGTCCTGGAGGCGCTGCCCAACGCCCGCGTGGTGCGCCGGTTCGTCGCCGATCATCGGGCCGACATCGTCTTCGTGGGCCTGTCCAATGCCGAGCGGCCGTCGAGCGGCGGTCTGACCGGGCAGATTCGGCGGCACCTCGCGCGCTCGGGCGCCGGCATACTGCCTTATCTCGCGGTCAATTTCGGGCTGCCGGACCTGCTGCGTCCGCTCGCGCCACTGACCCAGGCGGCGACCGGCAGCGGCGATACGCCGGAGGCGACGCCGCTCAAGACCCTCTGTCGCCGCCTCGGCATCCCGACCCTCACGGTCGACGACGTCAACGGCCTCGAGGTCGCGCAGAGGCTGCGCGCGGCGGCGCCCGACCTGATCCTGACCTACCATTTCGACCAGATCCTGAAGCCGGAGACGATCGGTCTGGCGCGGCTCGGGGGCATCAACGGCCATCCCGGCCTGCTGCCGCGCCATCGCGGCCCGGTGCCGACGATCCACGCCCTGGCGGACTCACCCGGTAGCTTCGGCATGACCCTGCACCGGCTCGCCGCAGCGATCGATACCGGCGCGATCCTGTCCCAGGAGGCGGTGCCTCTGCCCGCTGGCACCACCGCCACCCGGGCGGCCGTGGCCCTCCACGCCCACGGCCGGGGGATGCTGGACAGGCTGCTCGACGAGGTCGCGCGCACAGGCACCCTGCCGGAAGGGCGGAGCTTCGAAGTCCTGCCCTATTGTCCGTTCCCGGATCGCGCGATGCTGGCCTCCCTGCGCCGCCGGGGCCTGCGGCTCACCGACGGCCGGGATTTGCGGGAGGCGGTGAGCCTGTCCGGGCGGGCCGCTTAACCGCAGGTTAAGCCTGTTTGGCAAGGGTTCGTCCGGCTCAGTTCCACCCGCCGATGAGGCCCCGCCCATGCCGGATACCAGCGCCCTCCACGCGGCGTCCGATGTTCTAGCCGCGGGTCGGCAGGTCCAGGGCGGCCGGATTCGGGCGATCTCCGAGAACCTCGCCAACGCCGATTCGGTGTCCGAGACGCCGGGCGGAGCGCCCTACACCCGCAAGATCGCGGTGTTCGCCCCCGTGGTCGCCGACAACCCGCGCGATCCGGTGGGTCGCATCGTGCGCGACACCGGCGCGTTCCGCACGCGCTACGACCCGTCGAACGTCGTCGCCGACCGCCGCGGCTACGTCCAGCTGCCGAACGTCAATGCCGCCACCGAGTCGGCCGACCTGCAGAAAGTGGTCCGGAACTACGAGGCCAATCTCAGCGCCTCGGGCATCCTCGACAGGCTGAGCCGCGCGACGCTCGATCTCCTCAGCTGATCCGGGCGTGGCGCTTTCCGTAGCCGGCGTAGAGGGCGAGCCCGATCGCCAGCCAGAGCGCGAGGCGGATCCAGGTCTCGGCCGGTAGCGAGGCCATCAGCACCAGGCAGGACAGGATGCCGAGCCCGGCGGTGAGGGGCGCCGCCGGCACCCGGAAGGGACGCGGCCGGGCCGGATCGATCCGCCGCAGGATCAGCACCGTCGCGCAGACGAGGCAGAACGCCAGCAGCGTGCCGATACTGACGATCTCACCCAGGATGTCGATCGGCACGAGCCCGGCCAAAGCGGCCGTGAACAGGCCGATCACCGTCTGGCTGGCCGCGGGCGCCCGCGTCACCGGATGGACCCGGCAGAAGACCTCCGGGAGCAACCCGTCGCGGGCCATCGCGAAGAAGATCCGACCCTGCCCGTAGAGGGCGGTCAGCGCCGAGGTGGTCAGGCCGATCAGGGCGCCGATCTTGACCACGATCGCAAAGCCCGAGAGCCCGATGGCGTCGACCGCCTTGGCGACGGGATCGGCGACGTCGAGGTCGCGGTACGGGACGAGGCCGGTGAGCACGGCGGCCATCGCCACGTACAGCACCGTGGTGATCAGGAGCGAGCCGATCAGCCCGACAGGCGCGTCGCGCTGCGGCGCCTTGCACTCGCCCGCGGCGGTGGCCACCGTCTCGAAGCCCACGAAGGCGAAGAACACCACCGCGGCGCCGCGGAAAACGCCGCTCCAGCCATAGGCGCCGAAGGTCCCGGCATTGTCCGGTATGAAGGGGTGCCAGAGTTCCGGCCGGAGGTGGACGGCGCCGACGCCGACGAAGGCCAGGATGATCGCGATCTTGCACGCCACCAAGAGCCCGTTCACCAGCGCGGTCTCTCGGGTGGCGCGGGTCAGCAGAGCCGTGAGCAGCAGCACGATGCCGACGGCCGGCAGGTTGACGATCCCGCCTTCGCCCGGCGCCCCCGCGAGCGCCGCCGGCAGCCGCACGCCGAAATCAGCCGCGAGCGACTGCGCGTAACCCGACCATCCCACCGCCACCGTGGCGGCCGCGACGGCGAATTCCAGCACGAGGTCCCAGCCGATGATCCAGGCGGGAAGCCGGCCCAGGCTCTCGCGGGTGTAGGTGTAGGTGGAGCCGGCCTCCGGGATCATCGCCGCCAGCTCGGCGTAGCACAGGCCGACGAACCCGCAGGCAATCCCGCCTACCACGAACGATAGGCTGAGCGCCGGCCCGGCATATTGCGCGGCGGCCGTCCCGGTGAGCACGAAGATGCCCGCCCCGATCGTGGCGCCGAGCCCGATGGCGATGAGGCCGGGAGCGGTCAGGCTCCGGGCGAGGATGCGGTCCTGCCCGGGTGCCGCCACGCCACCCCTGGTCGCCGCCGATTCCGCCATCCCACGCCTTCTCCCTGATCGCCCGACATTCCGCAGGGCAAAAGGCGCGCCGCGGGGCCTGTGCCAGACGCGCGGCCCCACTTTCGAACAGACTGGATCACCGTCTGCGTCCCGCGTCGAGGCCCCTATTTGGGAGGCTCCCGGCGCAGGCTCAGGGTCGGCGGCGGCACCGCCTCGGGTGCCGGCGCCCCGGCGATCAGCCGCGTATCGGTCCGGAAGAGCCGGGCGACCACGCCGGCGAAGCGGATGAAGGCGCGGCCCTGCGGGGTGATCACGTAGCCGTCCGCGGTCGGGGCCACGTTGCCCGAGGCTTTCTGCTCGGAGAGCCGCCGCTCCATCTGGCCGAACGTGCCGAGGTAGACCGCGTCGAACACAGCGCGGGCGCGGTCCGCGTCGAAGCTCTCATCGGGATGCGCCGCCATCTGCCCGAGCAGGAACACGCTGACCGAGCGGTCGACCGTGACGGGCAGGATCACGAAGCCGCTCAGGTTCAGGGACAGCGACAGCGCGCAGGCCCCGAGGGCATCGCGCCGCCGCAGCCCCCAGCGGCGGCCAAGGCCAGCGAGCGCAACGGTCGCCGCCAGCGTGATCAGGAAGGCCACGACCAGCAGGAGGAGGCCGCGGTAGAACAGGATCGTCACGCCGGACCACAGATCCGTCTGGAACAGCAGCACAAAGACGCCGAAGCCGAGAGCCAGGGCCCCCGCGTGCAGCAGCGCCTGGGCGCCGATCCAGCGCAGGATCCGCCCGGTGCTGGGCGAGAAGGAATCAGTCATCGAGGTCCTCGACGCGCAGGATCCGCACGAGCGGGTCCGCGTAAGCCGCCCGGGTGCGCCAGATCCAAGACGTGGGTTCGCGCCAGGCGGCGTCCGCCGCGGTGACCACCAGCGCGCCGATCCCGGCCTCGGCCGCCCGGCGGCGCACCTCCGCCGCCGGCAGCGTCGCGTCGAAGATCGGCGACACGGCGGCGAGGCGCGCCGCAACCGCCTCGGGCGTCGCGCCGAACAGGCGCGCCTCGCGATCGGCCACCGCCACGGGCTGCGTACCGTAGAGGCCGAAATCGAACACGCGGTGCGGAAGCGGCGAGGCTTGCAGGACGAGATCCACGGGCAGGTGCGTGCCGGCCCAGCTATAGGCTGCGCGCAGCGACCGATCGATATCCGGGCGCCCGTTGAGGATGGCGAATTGCGGATGCTCCGCCGCGGGATAGGCGCGCATCCCGACGAAGCCGTAGAGGGTCGAGGCATATCCGAGGACCAGCAGCGCGCCGAGCGATCCCGAGAGCCTGAGCCGCGGGCCCGGGCTCGTGCGGGTCAGGGCCACGGCGGTCCAGACGAGCGCCGAGACCTGCGCCAGCAGGACCACGCGGGCGCCGAGGTCGTTGTTGAGGATCGCGGAGCGCAGGAACCCGCCGAGCAGCAGGCCGGCCGCGGCGCAGATCGTGAGCAGCCGGCTCGCCTCGCGGGCATGGGCTTCCCGGCGCGGCACGACGTGCCAGAACAGCAGCGCGCCGCCTGCGAACACACCCAGCGCGACGTAGTAGTTCATCGGCAGCAGGATCAACCGGAGGAGGTCGAGGCCCGGCCCGTCGTAGATCTGCTCCAGTGGGCCGAAGCGTCGGATCGCGAACCGGATCGTGCCGCCGGTATCGGCCCGGTTCGCCAGGATGCCGACGAGGTAGGGCGCGGCCAGGACCGCGCCGACAAACCCGGCCGCCGCGAGCCGGGCCACGTCGCGCCAGCGGCGCTCGAATCCGAGCAGCGCGAGCCAGATCCCGGCCGCTGCGACCGCGCCCAGACAGACCCAGATCGACAGCCCCGCGCAGGCCGCGAAGGCGAGACCCGCCGTGGCGATCGCGGCTGCCTCCGCCCGGCGATCCGGCGTCGCCCCGTCGGCGCGTTGGGCCAGCACCAGCAGGCCGAGCCAGCCGGCCAGGGCGGCGGCCACGTGGTGCGGGACCCAGACCAGGGAGGTCGGCCAGTTGACGACCTGCTCGTTCAGCCATTCCGGGACAGGGATCCAGAACCCCGTTCCGGCTCGGTTCGAGAAGACCAGCAGGATGTCGAGGCCGCCCGCCGGCAGGAGCACGAGCACCGCTCGGCGCAGGAGCCGGGGTGCAATATCCCGCGCGAGCCCCGTGGCGGCCAGCAGCCGGTCCAGCAGGCCGAGGAGTGCGATTCCGGTCCAGACGGCAAGGCTCGCGAAGGCGGTGCGCCCGTCGACCAGCCAGCCGCCGGCCCAGTCCACGAGGGCGGTCAGCGTATAGAAGAAGTAGTAGTACCCGGCCCGCTCGGGACGGGCGAAGAACGGGTCCACCGGCGGAAGGCCGTGCTCGACGATCGCCCGGGTCAGGGCCGCGTGCTTGACCAAGTCGATGATCGTGAGTGGCTGGTGGAGGACGGTGCCTGTGTCGATGTCGATCAGCGCGTAGGTCACGATCCCGAGCCAGAGCACACCCAGCGCCAGGGCCGGCCGGTCGAGCGGGCTACGCAGGTCGCGGAGAGCCGGGCGCAGGGCGGCGAGCCCGAGGCCCGCGTTCGCCAAGGCTGCCACGGGCACGCCGGCTGCCTGGATCAGCAGTGCGTCGAGGGCGGGCAGGAGCGCAATGCCGAGGAGGGAAGCGCACAGGGCACGCTGGCCCGGCGGCAAGGTCCGGAATGCGAGCACGCCGGTGATCGTGCCCAGCGCGTAGCCCGGCAGGAGGACGAGGGGAACGCCGAGCAGCGTCGCGAGCAGGACACCACACGCATCCGAGAGGGTGCCGTTCATCGCCGGGCCGCGTTTCGTGCGGGTTCCGATTAGCACCGGGGCGTTAACCGTTTCCTGGCCAAGTTCCTGGCCAAGTTCCTGGCCAAGTTCCTGGCCAAGTTCCTGGCCAATTTCCTGGCCAAGTTCCTGGCCAAGTTCCTGGCCAAGTTCCCGGCCAAGTTCCTGTCCGAGACGCCGCGTGCCGCGGCGCGACCGCAGTCGGCTCCGGGGCTGGCTGAACCGCTGGATTCGGGTACGCTGCGCGGCGCGCGGTGCGCGGTTACCGCGCGTGGCTGGCAGCGCTAGGGTCGTGGACCGTGATGGCGGACAGTCCGGCAGCCGGCGCCCGACGATGCTGCGGCCGCCTGGG
>NZ_JAKSYH010000080.1 GCF_022829295.1 Methylobacterium sp. J-088 | reverse complement strand
CTGGCGGAGCAGCTGGCGTATCCGGCGGAGGCGCAGGACGCGCTGCGGGTTAAGGGGGTGGTGCGGTAGGAGGTGCCGAGGCGCGTCTCCCGCCCGCCCCCATCTGGGGCTTGCGGACTGCGCGCCAGCGTGGTGGGCGAGAAACCCCTCGCCCCGCTTGCGGGGAGAGGGCTGCGTCTCCCCCTTGTCGGGGAGCGCGGCGAGGCGGCAGCGGCGGTGAGGGGGCTCGAACGGATGAGTCTCTTCCGGAGCCGCCCCCTCACCGCCGCTGCGGCTTCGCCTCCGCTTCCCGCACGGACGACGAGGTCCGTGCGGGCCTCTCCCCGCCCGCGGGGAGAGGGGAACCCGCGCCTTAGCCTGAGATGCGTGAAGACCGTGGCCCACAGAGGGGGAGGGAGGGGCCGTGGCGGGATCTGGATTGCCGTGCGGGTTCCCCGGCCTTCTGAAGTGCGAAAAAACTCAGCGCTCCAGCCGCGCCACGAGGCTCGACGTGTCCCAGCGGTTGCCGCCCATGGCCTGCACCTCGGCGTAGAACTGATCCACCAGCGCGGAGACCGGGAGCTTCGCCCCGTTGCGGCGGGCCTCGTCCAGCAGGATCCCGAGGTCCTTGCGCATCCAGTCGACCGCGAAACCGAAGTCGAATGTACCCGCGCTCATGGTCTTGCCGCGGTTCTCCATCTGCCAGGAGCCGGCGGCCCCCTTGGAGATCACGTCGAGCACCGCCTCGACGTCGAGGCCGGCCCGCTTGGCGAAGTGAACGCCCTCCGACAGGCCCTGGACCAGACCGGCGATGCAGATCTGATTGACCATCTTAGTGAGCTGGCCGGAGCCCACCGGGCCCATCAGCCGGCAGGCCCGGGCGAAGGATCCGATCGCGCCCTCGACCTTGGCGTAGGTCGCGGCCTCGCCGCCGCACATCACGGTGAGCACGCCGTTCTCGGCGCCCGCCTGGCCGCCGGAGACCGGGGCGTCGATGAAGCCGACGCCCTTCGCCTCGGCCGCGGCGGCGAGTTCCCGCGCGACCTCGGCCGAGGCCGTGGTGTGATCCACGAAGATCGCGCCGGGCTTCATGCCGGCGAGCGCCCCGTCATCGCCCAGCACGACGCTGCGCAGGTCATCGTCGTTGCCGACGCAGGCGAACACGATCTCGGCGCCCTCGACGGCCTGCCGGGGCGTCGGCGCGAAGGCGCCGCCATAGGTCTTCACCCAGGCTTCCGCCTTCGGGGTGGTGCGGTTGTAGACCGTGACAGCGTGGCCCCCCTTCTTGGCGAGGTGGCCCGCCATCGGGCCGCCCATCACGCCGAGACCCAGGAATGCGACCTTCGCCATTGTGCTCTCCTCAAACAGGCTTCCGACGGGCTCAGCGGCCCGCCGCGACGGCCGTATTCCGGCCGCCCAGGGTCAGCACCGCGTTCACCAGCACCGCCACGACGATGTTCACGGCGAGCGCCAGGAGCCCGGTATAGAGCGTGAGCTTCGTGTCGCCGAAGGTCAGGCTGTGCAGCGGCTTCAGGCCGTCCGACCACGCGATCAGGCTGCCGGCCACGAAACCCACCGCCCAGCCGGCCAGCAGAGCCGGTGCCCGGAACCACGAGACGTAGAGGCCGAACACCAGGGCCGGCAGGGTCTGCAGGATCCACAGCCCGCCGAGCAGCTGGAGATCGAGCGCGAACTGCGTCGGCAGGACCAGGATCGCCACCAGCGCGCCGAGCTTGACCAGCATGGAGGTGATCTTGGCGACCTGCGCCTCGCCGGCCGAGGTCACGTTCGGGTTGACGTAGGCTTTCCAGACGTTGCGCGAGAACAGGTTGGCGGCACCGATCGACATCACCGCCGCCGGCACCAGGGCGCCGATGGCGATCGCCGCGAAGGCGAAGCCCGCGAACCAGCTCGGGAACAGGGTCTTGAACAGGGCGGGCACGATGTCGTTGTTGCTCGTCACCTTCAGTCCGGCCGCGTGGCCCATATAGCCCAGCATGGCGAGCAGCCCGAGGAGCAGCGTGTAGGCCGGCAGCAGCACCGCGTTCTTGCGGATCGTGTTGCCGCCCGAGGAGGCGAAGATGCCGGTCAGTGTGTGCGGATACATGAAGGCCGCGAGCGCCGAGCCGAGCGCCAGCGAGGCGTAGGGCAGGATCTGCGCCGGGCTGAGCAGGATGCCGCCCGAGCCCTTGGCCTTGAAGGCGGCGTCGGCCGCGTCGAACACCGCAGCGTAGCCGCCGAGCTTCGAGGGCACGATCGCCACCGCCACCAGCACCACGATGTAGATCATGATGTCCTTGACGAACGCGATCAGCGCCGGCGCCCGTAGACCCGACGAGTAGGTGTAGAAGGCCAAAACCAGGAAGGCGACGATCAGCGGCAGCTCGCCGTGCAGCCCCAGGGCCTTGATCGCCACCTCCATGCCGATCAGCTGGAGCGCGATATAGGGCATCGTGGCGATCACGCCGGTGACGGCGACCGCGAGTTCCAGCGCCCGCGAGCCGTAGGTGCCGTACACGACGTCGCCCGCCGTGACGTAGCCCTTGTCCTTGGCGGCCTGCCACAGGACCGGCATCACCGCGAACACGAACGGGTAGACGATGATCGTGTAGGGCAGGGCGAAGAAGCCGTAGGCACCCACCGCATAGACCAGCGCCGGCACCGCGATGACCGTATAGGCGGTGTAGAAGTCGCCGCCGATCAGGAACCACGTGATCCACGTGCCGAACTTGCGACCGCCGAGGCCCCATTCGTCGAGATGGGCGAGGGTCTCGGGCCGGCGCCAGCGCGCGGCCACGAAACCCATCACGGTCACGAGCAGGAAGAAGAAGACGAAGACCGACAGCGCCGGGATGTCGAGATCAGCGGTCATCGCGCACGGCCCGGTAGACGACGTAGAGAATGACGGAGGTCAGCGGCACCCAGGCCAGCTGGTACCAGTAGAAGAACGGGAAGCCGAACAGCATCGGATCGCGCTGGTTGTAGAACGGCACCCAGAGGAGCCCCAGGAAGGGCAGCAGCAGGAGCCACATCAGCGGCGAGCGGCGTCTGGTTTCCATGGTCCGGCTCGGATGAGAAAGTCGGGTCCGCATCGAATGTACGCTGGTACACGGTGCGTTTATCGTGCGGTCTGATGCGCTGCATCACAGTTCGGATCGCTTGCGTCAACGGGATGTGGAGAGGATAAACCGGTCCTGTCGCACGGGATCCACGAATTCCGGCCGGGGGGCTCGGGGGAGCCAACCGAGCTCGATGCGGCCTCCGGGAGGGACATCATGGGTTCGGCGATCGGCAGGCATGGGCCCTGGGCCCTGGTGGGCGCGCTCGGCGCCGCGGCTTTGGCGATCGTGGCGAGCCAGCGGGGCGAGACGGTCAACGCCCTCTGGATCGTTGTCGCGGCGGTCTGCGTCTACCTGATCGCCTACCGGTATTACTCCCAATTCATCGCCGACAAGGTGATGCGTCTCGACCCGAAACGGGTCACGCCCGCCGTGCGCCACAATGACGGGCTCGACTACGTGCCCACCAACCGCGGCGTCCTGTTCGGTCACCATTTCGCGGCGATCGCGGGCGCGGGCCCGCTGGTCGGCCCGGTGCTCGCCGCCCAGATGGGCTACCTGCCGGGCATGCTCTGGATCCTGGCCGGCGTGGTGCTCGCCGGCGCCGTGCAGGACTTCATGGTCCTGTTCGTGTCGATGCGCCGGGACGGCCGGTCGCTCGGCGAGCTGATCCGGGCCGAACTCGGCACCGTGCCGGGCATCATCGCGTTGTTCGGCACCTTCCTGATCATGGTGATCCTGCTCGCCGTGCTGGCGCTGATCGTCGTCAAGGCGCTGGCCGAGAGCCCCTGGGGCACCTTCACGGTGATGTCGACGATCCCGATCGCCATGCTGATGGGCGTCTATTCCCGGTACATCCGCCCGGGCAAGATCGGCGAGGTCTCGGTCCTCGGCTTCGTCCTGCTGATGCTGGCGATCATGGCCGGCGGCTCGGTGGCGGCGAGCCCGGTCTGGGGCCCGGCCTTCACCTTCACGGGCCCGCAGCTCTGCTGGATGCTGATCGGCTACGGCTTCGTCGCCTCGATCCTGCCGGTCTGGCTGCTGCTCGCCCCGCGCGACTACCTGTCGACCTTCCTCAAGATCGGCACCATCGTCGGGCTGGCGCTCGGCATCGCGGTCGTCGCTCCGCACCTGCAGATGCCGGCGGTCACCAAGTTCGTGGACGGCACCGGCCCGGTCTGGGCCGGCAGCCTGTTCCCGTTCCTGTTCATCACCATCGCGTGCGGCGCGGTCTCGGGCTTCCACGCCCTGATCGCGTCGGGCACCACGCCGAAGCTGATCGCCAGCGAGGCCGATGCCCGCTTCATCGGCTACGGCGGCATGCTGATGGAATCCTTCGTGGCGATCATGGCGCTGGTCTCGGCCTGCGTGATCGACCCGGGCGTGTACTTCACCATGAACGCGCCCGCGGCGCTCATCGGCACCACGCCGGAAACCGCAGCCGCCGCCGTGACCAAGCTCGGCTTCGCCACGACGCCTGAGATCATCACCCAGACCGCCGCCGACGTCGGCGAGCGCACCATCATTTCGCGGGCCGGCGGCGCTCCGACGCTGGCGGTCGGCATGGCCCACATCATCTCCTCGGCCATCGGCGGCAAGGTGATGATGGCCTTCTGGTATCACTTCGCGATCCTGTTCGAGGCCCTGTTCATCCTCACCGCGGTGGATGCGGGGACGCGCGCCTGCCGGTTCATGGTGCAGGATCTCGTCGCGCTGGCGGTGCCGTCGTTCAAGAACACCACGTCGTGGGGGCCGAGCATCGCGGCGACCGCCATCTCGGTCGGCGCCTGGGGCTACTTCCTGTACCAGGGGGTGACCGACCCGCTCGGCGGCATCAACACCCTGTGGCCGCTCTTCGGCATCTCGAACCAGATGCTCGCCGCGGTGGCGCTGACGCTGTGCACGGTGGTGATCTTCAAGATGAAGCGCGAGCGCTACGCGTTCGTGACCATCATCCCGACCGCGTGGCTGTGCCTGTGCACCCTCACGGCCGGCTGGCAGAAGATCTTCTCCGCCGATCCGAAGATCGGGTTCCTGGCCCATGCCGAGCGCTACGCCACGGCTGCGGCCGAGGGCAAGATCCTGGCGCCCGCCAAGACCGCCGACCAGATGAGCCAGATCATCCTCAACGACCGGATCGACGCGGTGCTGGCGGCCCTGTTCATCGGCCTCGTCGTGGCCATCGTGGGCTTCGGCATCGCGGCCTGCCTGAAGGCATGGCGGGCCGATCGCTGGACCGCGCTGGAGACCGAGCCGCGCCTGGTCCCTGCGGAGTAGGGCCCATGCAGCCGACGAACCTGCGCGACCGGCTCAGGACACTGTCCAAATGCGTCTGCGACGGCGCCCGGCTGATGGTCGGGCAGGGGGATTACGCGGTCTATGCCGACCATATCCGCCGCACCCATCCCGACCGGCCGCCGATGACCGAGGTGGAGTTCTTTCGCAATCGCGAGAACGCCCGCTTCGGGGTCGGCAACACGTCGGGATTCCGCTGCTGCTGAGCGGGACCCGATCGGCCCCGGCCGGCGTTTGACACGCCGGGGGCCATCGGCCCTCGCGCGATGCGGAGGGCCGATGGCCGACGAGGGCGAGCAGGATCCGACCGAGCCCCGGGCCGTGAACGTCGGCCATGCCTGGGAGAGAGCCTACTGGGCGCGCCGGTTCATGGTGCCCGTGGAGCAGGTCGAGGCGGCCGTGGCGGAGGTCGGCGACGATCCGGCCCGCGTGGCGGCCCATCTCGGACGGGACTGGCCGGGGCATGAACCCGCCACCTGAAAGCGGCATCCCCTGGGCAAGCTCGGCCGCATCTTGACTCGGCGGCCACAATATCCGCCATCTCCGACCGGACGGGAATCGGCATGAGCATTTTTCAAGACGCCATCCTTCGGTTCGGCCGCACGATCATGTCGTATGCGGGCGATGCCGTCTTTCTGCTGGCGGCGGTCTCGTCCGCCGCCAACGTCATCGTGGCGGATGGCGATGTCGCCGAGGAGGAGATCGAATCGGCGATCACCGGGATCCGCGCGAACCCGATCCTCGAGAAATCCTACGACACCCTGCGGGTCGAGCAGGAACTCTACGAGGCGATCGCCCGGGCCAAGACCCGGGCCGGCCGGCTGGAGAACCTGCGCCTCATCGGCGCCATCGCGGAGCGGCCGATCGAGCAGCGCCAGGACGTATTCCTGATCGGCGCCGACGTGGCCGATATCGACGGCATCAGCGCGGTCGAGCACAAGGCACTCGATGAAATCGCCGGGGCCCTGCAAGTCGATAAGTCGGCCCTGCTGCGCTGATCCTCTTAGAAGTAGAATTTTGCGGCTCGTTTCGACCGTCGATCTGTTGTACCGCCGACAGGAAATCTTTGCGCTTCGGCCCTCGGCTGGGTCGTGACGCCCGTTTGTCTTGAGCATTCCTGGCCGATGCGCAAGACTCCGCCGACGCCGCGAATCTGTGGCGTGTCGGGGGCAGGATGGGCGATCGGATCGGGGCAGGGGCCGTCGCGACGACGCGCGAAGGCGAGGTGACCTTCGGCTCGACGGGCTGACCGGGATCGTGGTGAAGGGCTTCCTGCTCTCGCTCCTCACCTCCGGCCTCTACCGATTCTGGTACATCTCGAACCTGCAGCGCTTCCTCTGCAGTCGGACCGTCGTGGATGGGTCGACCGCCCTCTATGTCGTCGGCGGGCAGGAGCTGTTCCTCGGGTTTCTCGTCGCGATCGTGGTCCTCGTGCAGGCCTATGTCGGCCTGTTCGCGGTCTCGCTCCTGTTCCCGAACGTCGCCGAGGTCTCGGCGCTCCTCAGCGTCGTCGTGCTGTTCGTCCTCGGGCAGCTCGCGCTGTGCCGCTGCCGCCGCTACCGAGTCTCCCGCACCTTGTGGCGCGGCACCCGCCTGGGCCAGGACGGATCGGGACTCGCCTACGCGGCACGGGCCTCCGGCTGGTGCATCCTGGTCTTCGCGACCGCGACCCGGAGGCTGATCCGCAATTCCGGCTTCGCCTTCGTGCGCGGCTATCTGACGGGCGACGTGACCGGCTCGGCCGTCGTGGTGGCGCTCGGGCAGACCGTGTCGTCGGCCCGTCACAGCCGGGAGGCCGAGCGTGCAGCCGATGGCTATGCGGTCGCGGCCCTCGCCCGGGCGGGCGGCGACGGGGCGGCCGTGGCCACCATTCTGGAGCGGATCGCGGCCGATAGCGGTGGGGATCCGGCTTACTTGCGCACCCATCCCTTTACCCGGGACCGTGCCGCGGTGATGCGGTTGCTCGCGACAGCCCCGTCCGGCGCGCGGGCACCCCTCCTCGACTCGCCGGACTGGACGGCGCTGAAGGCGATCTGCGGGCCCATGCCGGCAAGATGGCGCCACTCGGCGTTCCCCCGCGCGCCACCGCAACCCTGCGGCGACGCGGCCCGTCCCTTGCCTGTCCGGACGTGATAGCGAAACAGTCCGGGTGTAACGGCTAGCCGGTACACAACGCGGAGTTGCCGGCCCCGCGCCGGCCGGCGGAGACCGCATGGGCCTCGTCCTCTACGCCCTCAAGTTCCGGATCACGACCTACGTGCTCGCGGTGCTGATGATGCTGGGCGGCATCGGCGCCATCGTCGTCACCCCCAAGGACGTGCTGCCGGTCGTCGACATCCCGGTCGTCGTGGTGGTCTGGACCTATACCGGCCTGTCGGCGCCGGAGATGGAACAGCGCATCACCACCTATGCCGAATACGGCATCTCCAACAACGTCAACAACATCCGCCGCATGGAGTCGACCACGCTCCAGGGCACGGCGGTGCAGCGCATCTACTTCGACCCGACCGTCAGCATCGACCTCGCGATCGCCCAGGTGGTGTCCTCGACCAACTCGATCCGCGCCGTGATGCCCACCGGCACGCAGCCGCCGGTGATCGTGCGCTACTCCGCCTCCTCGGTGCCGGTGATCCAGCTCGCCCTGACCTCGGCCAAACAGAGCCTCAACGAGGTCTACGATTACGCCCAGTACCGGATCCGCCAGACGCTGGCGCAGGTGCCGGGCTCGACGCTGCCGTCGCCCTTCGGCGGCGCGCCGCGGCAGATCATGGTCGATCTCGACCTCAACGCCCTGCAGGCGCTCGGCCTGACGCCGCTCGACGTCACCAACGCCATGACGGCCCAGAACCTGACGGTGCCGTCCGGCCTCGCCAAGATCGGCGAGCAACAATACCCAGTCCAGCTCAACGCCACCCCGCCCTCGATCGAGACCCTCAACCTCGCGCCGATCAAGGTGGTGGCCGGCCAGCCCGTGCTGATGCGCGACGTGGCCTATGTCCGCGACGGCGGCCCGCCGCAGGTCAACGTGGTGAGCGCCGACGGCCAGCAGGCCGTGCTGATGCAGATCATCAAGAACGGCACCGCCTCGACGCTGAACGTCGTCAACAACGTCAAGGCGGCGATGCCGACGATCCGCGCGGCGGCGCCCGAGGGGCTGTCGATCAAGCAGCTGTTCGACCAGTCGGTCTTCGTCTCAAACGCCATTGAGGGCGTGCTGCACGAGGCGCTGACCGCGGCGGCCCTGACCGGGCTCGCGATCCTGCTGTTCCTCGGCTCCTGGCGTTCGACGATCATCGTGCTGATCTCGATCCCGCTCTGCGTGATGACCTCGCTCGCCGTGCTGGCGGCGCTCGGCGAGACCATCAACGTCATGACGCTGGGCGGGCTGGCGCTCGCGGTCGGCATCCTCGTGGACGACGCCACGGTGGCGATCGAGAACACCTACCGGCTGTTCGAGGAGGGCGAGGAGTTCCGCGAGAGCGTGGTCCATGGCGCCGCCGGCATCGCCAAGCCGGCGTTGATCTCGACGCTCGCGATCTGCGCGGCCTTCACGGCGGTGTTCGCGCTCACCGACACGCCAAAGTACCTGTTCACGCCGCAGGCGCTGGCGGTCGTGTTCGCGATGCTGACCTCCTACCTGCTGTCGCGCACCTTGGTGCCGCTGCTGATCGACGTGATCGTGGCGCCGGAATACCGGCAGAAGCACGCCAAGGGCCGGGACCAGCAGGAGCCGCCCCGGCGGGGCCGCATCGCCCGCGCCGTCGGTCTCATCGGTGCGCCGGTCATGCGGCTTGCCGGCTGGGTCCATGGCCACTTCGAGCGCGGCTTCACCCGGTTCCACCGGGGCTATGTCGGCCTGCTGCACGCGGTTTTGCGCCACCGGATCGTCACCCTGGGCGTCGTCGGCGTCGTACTCGGGATGACTGGCGTGCTGTTCGTCTTCGTCGGGCAGGATTACTTCCCGCAGATCGAGGCGAGCCAGATGACCCTGCATCTGCGCACCCGCACCGGCATGCGCATCGAGACCACCCGGCAGGTCTTCGCCGAGGTCGAGGATACGGTCCGCGCGATCATCCCGCCGGCCGAGGTCGACCAGATCCTCCAGAACATCGGCCTGCCCTCGAACAACTACAACTTCGCGTTCTCGGACGGCTCGTTCGTCTCCTACAACGACGGGCAGATGCTCATCAGCCTCAAGGAGGGCCACGGCTCAGTGGCCGGCTACACGAAACGCCTGCGGGACGTGCTGATGAAGCGCTTCCCCGACGTGACCGTGTATTTCCAGCCCGCCGACATGATCACCCAGATCCTGAATTTCGGCGTCATCACGCCGATCGACGTGCAGGTCTCCGGCCGGCACAAGGAGAAGGATCTGGAGGTCGCCCAGCGTATCGTGCAGCGGCTGAAGCACACCAAGGGCCTCGTCGACGTCCATCTGCAGCAGATCGTCAACGAGCCGCAATTCTACGTCGACGTCGACCGGCGCCTCGCCTCCGAACTCGGGCTCACCGAGCAGCAGGTGGCGCAGAACATGAACATCTCGCTGTCGGGCAGCTATCAGGTGACGCCGAACTTCTGGCCCGATCCGAAGACCGGCATCCCCTATCAGCTCTGGGTGCAGACGCCCGAGTACCGCAACAGCTCGCTGACCGACCTGCGCAACACGCCGATGTTCGTCCGCGCGGCCGCGACCTCGGGCTCCGGCCCCGGCGTGCTGACGCTGCTCTCCAGCCTCGCGGATCTGCGCCGGATGCCGACGCAGACCATGATCAGCCACGTCAACATCCAGCCGACCTTCGACATCTTCGCCGCTGTGCAGGACCGTGACCTCGGCTCGGTGGCGCGCGACATCGACGCGGTCGTGCAGGACGAGCAGAAGAACCTGGAGGCGCCCGACAAGATCGCGGTCCGCGGCCAGATCGAGAACATGCGCTCGGCCTTCTTCCGCCTGGAGATCGGCCTAGGCATCGCGCTGATCGCCGTCTATCTGCTGATGGCGGTGAACTATCAGAGCTGGGGCGACCCCTTCGTGGTGATCGCGGCGCTGCCCATGGCGTTCTGCGGCATCACCTTCGCGCTGTTCATCACCGGCACCGCGTTCTCGATCCCGTCGATCTTCGGGGCGATCATGTCAGTGGGCATCGCCTCGGCGAACTCGATTCTGCTCGTGACCTTCGCCAAGGAGCACCGGGAGGCGACGAACTGCAGCGCCCAGGAGGCGGCGATCACCGCGGGCGAGACCCGGCTGCGGCCGGTGCTGATGACCGCCTCGGCGATGTTCTTCGGGCTGATCCCGATGGCGCTCGGCACGGGCGAGGGCGGCGAGCAGAACGCGGCGCTCGCGCGGGCCGTGATGGGCGGCATCGCCTTCGCGACGCCGGCGACGCTGCTGCTGGTGCCGTTCCTCTACGTGCTGATGCGGAGCGGGCCCGCGCAGCCGGTGCAGGATTACCTGGAGCCGGAGGGGCAGCCGGCGGCGGCCTGAGGATCAGACGCGCGGATCTCTCCTCCCCCTTGCGGGGAGGAGTTGGAGGTGGGGGTGGTGCAGGAGGCACCGGTGCGCCTCTTTCTGACCCACCCCTGACCCCTCCCCGCAGGGGGGAGGGGAAATGAATCAGCCCTCCTTGAACCCATATTCCGGCGTGTCGTCGTCGTTGCCGTAATACTTGTACGGCAAAAACTTGCCCGACATGGTGAGCTTCACCCGGTCGCCCTTGTTGTTGGCCTCCCGGGCCATCTCCATGTTGAAGTCGATCGCCGACATGATGCCGTCGCCGAACTCCTCCTGGATCAGCTCCTTGAAGGTCGTGCCGTAGACCATCACCAGCTCGTAGAACCGGTAGATCAGCGGGTCGGTGGGCGGCATCGACGCAATCGAGCCGCGGTAGGGCGCCTCGTTCAGCATCCGCTCCTCGGCCGCGGTGAGGCCGAACAGCTCGGCCGCCCGCTTGGCCTGGGCCTTGGGCAGCTTCATCTGGCCCATGCAGGCCGCCGTGATCAGGAACGGCGACAGGCCGCCGATCTCCTCGTGGATGTGCTTCCAGCTCCAGCTCTTCTCGCGCTTGATGTCGAGAAGCTTCTCGGTCAGGTCCTGGCGCTTCATCGTTTCCTCCTTGACTGATGGTTCGGCCGGTTCCGGCTTGAGGGCCGGCCGGCGGTGCGGCCGCGCCCCTTCGGCAAGCCGTATGCCAATCGGGGCGGCGACAGGCGCGGAAGCGTGCTTTCGGTGCACCGGATGGGCGGGAAGCGCACAACCGCGGCCGGAAACCCTTGCATCCGGAGCGTGTTTTCGGACCATGCGTCTTCAGGTCTCGGAGGCGGCTTTGGACGGAGACGATCGGGACGGGCAGGGGACCGGCGGGCCGGAGGTCGCATCCGCGCGGCCGGCGCCATGGGAATTCGTGCTGCCGGAGGAGCCCGCCACCGAGGATCTCGGCCTGTTCCTGTCGGAGCTCCTGCTCCCGGGGGACGTTGTGGCGCTCTCCGGAGGCCTGGGCGGCGGCAAGACCACGCTGGCGCGGGCGATCATCCGGGAACTGGCCGGCGATCCGCGCCTGGAGGTGCCGAGCCCGACCTTCACGCTGATCCAGCCCTACACCGCCCGGGACGGACGGCCGATCATCCACGCCGACCTCTACCGCCTGCGCGACGCCGACGAGCTGGTGGAACTCGGCTTCGACGAGATGGCCGACGAGGCGATCACCCTGGTCGAGTGGCCCGAGCGGATGCCGCCCCGCGACGGGCCGGTGCTCACCATCGACCTGTCCCTGCGGGCGGAATTCGGCCCCGGGGCGCGGCTCGCCCGGATCGACGGCTCCGGCGGCATGCGCGCCCGCCTGGACCGGGCCCGGGCGGTGCGGCGGCTCCTCGACCGCAGCGGCTGGGACATCGCCGAGCGCGTGTTGATGCAGGGCGACGCCTCGTCCCGCGCCTACGAGCGCCTGACCAAGCCAGACGGCACCAGCGCGGTGCTGATGATCGCGCCGCCCCGGCCCGACGGTCCGCCGGTGCGCGATGGCAAGCCCTACAGCGCGATCGTACATCTGGCCGAGAGCGTCCACGCCTTCGTGGCCCTCGACCGGGGCCTGCGGGCGCTCGGCTTCTCGGCGCCGAAGATCTACGGCGAGGATCTCGCCGAGGGCCTGCTGATCCTGGAGGACCTCGGCAGCGAGCCGGTGGTCGAGGCCGGCACGCCGCGGCCCGAGCGCTACGCCGAGGCGGTGCGGTTGCTGGCCAGGCTCCACGCCACCCCGCTGCCCGCGGCCCTGCCGGTGGTGGAGGGGATCGACCACGTCCTGCCGCCCTACGATACCGACGCGCTGCTGTTCGAGACGGAGCTGATGCCCGACTGGTACGCCCCGGCGATCCGGGACGTCACCCTGTCGGCGCAGGCGCGCGCGGACTTCGTGGATCTGTGGCGGGCCGCGCTCCAGGGCGCGATCCCCGACCGGCCGACCTGGACTTTGCGCGACTATCACTCCCCCAACCTGATCTGGCTGCCCGAGCGCGACGGGCTGGAGCGGGTCGGGCTGATCGACTTCCAGGATGCCGTGATGGGCCACCCGGCCTACGACGTCGCCTCGCTGCTGCAGGATGCCCGGGTCGATGCCAGCGCCGAGTTCGAATTGCGGCTGCTCGGCCTCTACGCGCGGGAGCGGCGCGGCCGGGACCCGGCCTTCGATGTCGGCGCCTTCGCGACGGCCTACGCGCTGCTCGCCGCGCAGCGCGCCACCAAGATCCTCGGCATCTTCGCGCGCCTCGACCGGCGCGACGGCAAGCCCGGCTATCTGGCCCACCTGCCGCGGATCGAGGGCTATCTCACCCGCAACCTCGCTCATCCGGCGCTCGCCGGGCTGCGGGCCTGGCACGCGGAGCACCTGCCGGGCCTCGTCGCCCCCGCCCCCGAACCCTGACCATCGGATCCCTCCCGCATGAGCGAGCTCGAGCCCGCCGTCAGCCGCGCCTTCGTCCTGGCCGCAGGCCTGGGCAAGCGCATGCGGCCGGTGACCGCCACGGTGCCCAAACCCCTGGTGGAGGTGGCCGGCAAGGCGCTCCTCGATCACGCCCTCGACCGGGTCGCCGAGGCGGGGATCGGCACGGCCGTGGTGAACGTCCACTATCTGGCCGACCTGATCGAGGGCCACCTCGCCCGCCGGGCCGAGGGACCGAGCGCGGGCCCGGCCACGATCCTCTCGGACGAGCGCGCGGCGCTCCTGGAGACCGGTGGGGGCATCCGCAAGGCGCTGCCGCTCCTCGGGGATGCGCCGTTCGCGGTTCTCAACTCGGATTCGTTCTGGCTGGAGGGGCCGGCCTCCAACCTGCGCCGGCTGATCGAGACCTGGGATGCCCAGCGCATGGACGGGCTGCTTCTGGTCGCCCCCACCACGACCAGCCTCGGCTACGAGGGGGCTGGCGACTTCGTGATGGCCGCGGATGGGCGCCTGGAGCGCCGCGGCGAGCGGGTGGTGGCGCCCTTCATCTACGCGGGCGTGGCGATCCTGAGCCCGGGGCTGTTCGCCGACACGCCCGAGGGTGCTTTCTCTCTGAACCTCCTGTTCGACCGGGCGATCGCGGCGGGGCGGCTGTTCGGCATGCGCCTGGACGGCCAGTGGTTGCATGTCGGCACGCCCGACGCGATTCGGGCCGCGGAGGAGCGGGTGAAGGCGAGCGCCCGGATCCTGTAATCCGGCCGCTGCCGGGCCGGTGTTCGCGCGAAGCGTGAAGGTCTTGCGACGCGGTGTCTTGCCAAGCCCGATCCGAGCCTCTAGAAGCCCCTTCACACCGGCGGGCCAAGACCCCGCCGCCGTGTCAGGCGCCCGTAGCTCAGCTGGATAGAGCACCAGACTACGAATCTGGGGGTCAGAGGTTCGAATCCTTTCGGGCGCGCCATCACTTAGCTAAGTTTCATGACATCGCTGAACGGGTCGGGGTAACGCTGCGGGTAACCGCGCAACCCATTGTCAGCTGCTGCCCGCACCGGATGCGCGAGCGGCGGTCGTTTGAGCAGCGTTCCGGCGCATTCGCCACAGCTACAGACATCGGCCACCAGTTTACCGGGATGGTGTCGGCGCGCCTGAGGGGGCGGTGTTGGCGATCCACGCCCGCCCTGCTCCACCCCCCGGTGCAAAGGGGCGGGCGTGGATGCTTTCGCCCCCCGGATCAGCGGAAGGCATCACCACGACGGTGATGCCCTAGCCGGCGAGCGGATGCCCTGAGGCCCGGCCGGGCTGCAGAAAAGGTGGGGCAAGTTTCGCCACCTTTCGACCACCGCGCGAGCGACCGGGCCGAGGCGTCACCGCAACGGCATCAGCCGCTCTCGGAAGCCGGCGCGCTGGCCGAAACTGTCGGCCATCACGACACGGGCTCGGGCTCGGACCAACGCCTCATCGGCGAACCGATCCAGCAGCTCGGCCCGGCCGTACTCAGCCAAGGCGAGGCGCAAGTTGGCGCGGGCCAGCCAGGAGTAGATCATGCGCATAGCTTGATCACCTCCCGGAGCACGATCAGGACCATGCGGTCACCATCGCCAGGCTCGTCGTTCTCAGCCCTGTTCAGCAGAGGAAAGAGTTGAGCTTCAAAGTCGACGAGGCAGAGCTGTGCCTTGGCTGCGACCTCATCGAGACTGGCCGAAGGTTCGACAAGCGCGCGTTGAAGGACGGCATCGTACAGATCCATCTCCGCATCGAGCTTGTCGTCGTCCCATTCCTCGGCGCAGCAGCGGCCGTGCATGCCAACCCAAAGATCAGCGGCCCACCGACAGGCACGCGCTAAATCGGTGGGGCCAGCGACCGCCGCACCGCCAGCGAGGGGAAGCGTGGCGAGGCCTAGGAGCAGACCTCGACGGGATGCGGTGGCGCTCATGGCTTACCTCCCGCGGCTTCGAACGCGGTTCGCCACTCGATATCGAGATCATCGCCGAGCCGCTTTAACGCCCAACCCAAAACGAGGACGACACCAGGGTCTACGTGAGCGTCCGTCGTTCCGATCGCGATCAGCGTGTTGCCCCACCTCTCGACGTCGGCGATGTTGCCCTCCAGCTGCGAGAGCGCTGTGAAGGCCGGGTTGCAGCTCATGCCGCCCTCCCGACGTTGAAGCGGTGGGCGCCGCACCCAACCCACTCGGAGGCCGAGGCTTCCGGCTCCTCGAACTCGCGGTCAGCGTCGTCGTCGAGGGCATCTAATAACGCGAGGTCGGCCTCGATCCTGTCCTCGATCCGGCGGCGCAGATCGCGGACGCGCTGGCGATTGGCACTGTCCTCCTCAAGGAAATAGCGGATCAGCCCCTCGCGGATGGCCTCGATCGCGGCATCGGCGGGCGGGAGCGGCTCGGCCGCCCGCATCGCGCGGATGGCCTGGGTGACGGGGCCCGACTGCCGGTCGAGCCCCTGGCCTAATAAGGGCGGGGCGCTGCGGACCGGGCGTAATAAGGGCGTGCGTGTGCTATGGGCGTGGGTAGCCATTGACGTAAATCCCAGACGTTGATGGTCAGGGCCGTGAGCGAGGGTTCCAGCCTTGCTCCGGCCCGAGCTTTGTGCCATCATAAAATGACCATGTCAATTAGTGACGGCATAAAAAGGAGAGGTCGCCCAGCGACTGGTAAAGGCGAGCCGGTGACGGTGCGCCTCCAGCCTGAGCATGCCGCCCCTCTAGACGCCTGGATCGAGGCTCAGCCAGATCCGAAGCCCTCTCGCCCGGAAGCAATCCGCCATGCGCTCACGGACTGGCTCACCGGCCAGGGCTATGTGCGGTACCGCGAAGATACCGAGGGGACGAACTAATGTCGTTGTCAGAGCATCAAGCCGAGGGTGCGGCACTCGCCTCAATCGAGCTACATCGAACCTTCATCAGCGCCCTTGTGCTGAGTGGGGTTATGTCGAAAGAGCAAGCGCTCGCGCTGATCGACGCGGTGCTGCAGCGTGTCGAGCGAATGCAGATGGGCGCGGCGCAGCAAGGCCCGGCCATCTTAGTAGAGCAAGCCAAGGCGGCGCGCTTTTACATCGAGACCGTCGCTGGCGAACTGGCGAAGCTTGACGTCCCGAAGAAATAGCTACCGGCGTCATCTTCATCAACGAGAATGGCGAGGTGCCGGGGGTGCGGCTGAGGTAGACCGCGTCCGATGCAATCTGAAGCGCCGCGCCCACTGACGTAGCGGATTTGCCCTAGGTTGCTCGTGAGCACGTTGAGAAAATGCCCGATAACTCGCCGCCAAAAAACTTAGCAGCTGAGATTGCTCGGAAGCGGCAGGCTTCAAGCGAAATGAAGCTTCTAGGTCTCAGCCCGAACTCAAAGATGCTTGGGCTGTTCGGGATGAACAAGCGGGTGATCGCAGTCTCTGATGAGGCGCTGTACGAAGTAAAAATGGCGGACTGGATAGACCCTGAGCGAACAAATCCCAGCCTTAATAACATGCAAAGGAAAATATCGAAGAGGGGCGCTTCCTCGCCATCGGTTTCGAGAACGATATTAACCGCCGAGGTTTTATCACAGCCAGGATTCATCAGAGAGCTTGATAGAGAGGCGCTGCTTGGGCTGGCTATGAATGGCGCTCTCTGCTTATCGTCCATGGATGACGATTCCGATGCCATATCTGCCTTCGAGAAGTCTGTCGTAGATAATATTGATGGAATAGATCCCCTCGGCGTTTCGGTCGTCGTGCCGTACCACGATGTGCTTGAAGCAAGGGTGAAGTCGTTTTTTCAAAGCTCGATTCACTGCCTCCAATCTCTGTTGGACATTTCGGCCTTGTTCTACGGTGATGGGTGCAAGAAAGGGTACTTTGAGGGCTTAAGAGATTATCTTAAGCATACAAAGAAAGATGAATCATTTTCTGATTACCTGACAAGAAATCTTGATTTTATAAAGTTTCTTCGCGAGGTCAGAAACGCTATCGAGCATCCTAAATTAAACAAAAGAATGGTGATTCAAAATTATCGCTTGCTACCGAGTGGCGACATAGGCGGGCCCACTTTCGAACTCATTCATCCCGGTGTTGCTCATCCCGAAGTTGGATTGCCATCATTTTTAGTCCAACTTCTCGATAGTTTGGCAACGCTGTATGAGGAAGTTTTGGTCCAGCTATTCGATAATAATTCTGGAAGTTTTGGCGAGGTCAAATTCGGAGTAGTTCGGATTCCGCCCGACAGGATGAGGTACGGCAGTGTTCGTTATGAGCTAAGTATAACAAATCTACCATCAATTGCCGAGGACTGATGCAGTCAGATGGGTAGATGATGCCTCGCACATCCCTCGCCGCCCTCGCTCTCGTCGCCGCTGCCGGTGGGGCAGGGGCAACCGAGCCGACGGCGAAGCAGCCTCAGTGATCAGGTCTGCCCATCGTCTGTCGCTTCAGTGGAGATCGGCGCGCTCAGCCTTCGATCCCAGGTAGAGCCCCGCGGCTATTAATCCGCCGACCCGCTTAGCGGCTTTTGAAGTACGGAACATGGCCTCCGAGCGATGGGTCGCAAGCCAGGCATCTGAAGAGTAGATCGCCCAACGCCACGGCTTTAAGCCGCTTCCACAAAGCTCGGCCTCTACGCGCCAGCACTGCACGCTGTTTAAGCCATCGAAGCGGAAAGAGGGCATGCGGATCTCCTGCCGGAATAAGGCGGGAGCACACGACTCTCTCAGCCACCGATGCCCGAGGGTCACGATCAGTGATGTGCTGCTCTATCAGAGAGCACCAGGGTTAGCGAGCACCGCCCCCTAGTCCCCCTTCGCCATCTGCTACCCGTGTTTCTCGCCGCTCAGCCCCGCCCCGATCTGCTCACGGGGCGGGGGAGCGTCCGATCAGGCTTGCCGGCGGTGGTAGCTCTATTATCCTCCCGCCATGCGCAATGTCCTCACCGCCATCGGTCTCGTCGTCGCGGTCGGTGGCGCGCAGGCTCAGCAGCAGCTTCCGTCCGTACCCGAGCTGCTGACCGCCGAGCTGAAGGCATCGCAGGCTTGTGAGGCCGCTGGGGAACCGGCTGTCACCCATGAGCAGTGCAGGCTGCGCGATCGGCTCAGCGGCCGTCTGGCGCAGGCCGGTTACTGCTATGGCCGCAAGGGGCAAACCGACGAGAAGAAGGAGTGGCACGCCTGCCAGCCGGACTCGATCTACGAGGATGACATCGAGGCAGTGAAGCGCTGATGCACAAGATCGCGCCCGGCAGCATCTCTCGCCTGCAGGCGCTCTCGGCGCTGGGGCCACGCTTCTACCGAGCCTCTGTCTACGTGCGACGGCTGGAGACCCTCGGACTCGTCGCGGCCACTGGCCGATCGGATCCATCATTTGTTGGCGTCGAGTACGAAATCGCCGACGCGGGCTGTGCCGAACTCGAAGAGCAATACGTGTCGTTTCCAACAAGGCGTATCAAGAGCTAAGCTCTTTCGCCATCCCGGCGGCTGTCCTGCCGGGATGCGCTGTTTCTTAGGTGGTCAGGCAGCAGCCCTGGGATCATCTAGGCTATCCCTCCAGGGCCTGCCGTCATAGCCCTCCATCCACGCTCTGCGCTCCAGCGACTTGGCCGGGTACGGGCATGCATCTTTCGGCCGCCTGATCCCGCGAGCGTGTGCCCCTTCCGTGATGATCTTCATGATCGGCAGCTGGCACGTATCCATGACACCCTCCTTCGGACATCCATGTCTTGAAGGCAGAACCTGCCCGGAGGCTATGGAGATCCTCTCACGGGTGTCCGTAGTTCAACGGTATCGAGGGCAGTGACGCTTTGCCGCCGAATTGGTGCCGCCTCAGCCTGGCTAGAAAATCTCGAAAGATTTGATGGTCGTAATTTGATCTCCTAGACGCCATCTATAAAATCTAGGTGATTATGGGGTTTATGCAATGTCCCGCTTGCCCTTTAATATCCGCGGACAACTAGAGACGCCGAGTTCAAGAGAAGAAATAGTTAAAGCAAATGCTCAGACTATTCGCGATGAGACGACAGCGAGCCAAGTCGATTTTGACGAGCGAACCGTGCGTCTCAAATCACTGCGGTTGGCGCGAGATGCAAACCTAAAAGAGAGCAGCTCGGTTCATAGGGCGGGACCACGTGCAGCGCCGCGAACGCGAAAAGGATAAGTATTATGCTAAGCCCGCTCGATGCATTGCAAAAATTTCGCGACGAGATGGTGATGGACCGCCGAAAACTCGTTGACCAGCAGGAGAGCATTCAGAATGTGCAAGCTGAGATCGAGGCCATAGATTGCGCTATTGCTGACGAGATGGCTATCATCAGGCACTCTGCCTCTAAAGATGCTTAGCTGTTGTCATAAGGCGGTGGAGGTGAAGGCATTTTGCCTTCGCCATCTGCCGTCCGTGGTTCTGTGTGTAGGGCGGTGACAAAACCATCCACTGGAGCGTCGGCGGGGTGCTGATGCGGCCGGGGTAAAAGCCGGCCAGTGGAGAGGCTTCTCTTTCGGGAGGGGCCCAGGATGTTTGCCGTGGAAGTCTACGCGGCCGTTCGG
>NZ_JAKSYH010000087.1 GCF_022829295.1 Methylobacterium sp. J-088 | reverse complement strand
TTCATCCGCCAGTTCGCGCAGGCACTCCAGCGCCCGGCGCCGGCCATCGGCGGTTTTGATCCTGTCCCATAGCCGCAGGCACTGACCCACCCCGTCAAAATGTTCCGCCGCCTGGTAGCCGTCGAAGAAGCTGTCCGCTGGGATACTGAGGAGGGCGGCTATCGCATGCAGCCTCACCGTGGGGGCGCCCGTCAGATCGTCCATGCTCACCTCCCCTAGAGGCCGTGTGCGTCGTCAGCCTCAAACATGCGCCTCCCGGGACGGAATGTAAAAAGCTTACATTTTAGGGTCTTCGCAGGATCGCCCGCACATCCGCGTCGTGCTCGGGTTCGGTGATACCCGGCAGCAAGGCTCCGACCGCCTCGTGCATCGCCAGCCACCGCCGCATCAGACGCAGCAGCCGGTCATCGGCGAAGCCCTGGCCTCGCCGAACCTCGACGTGCATCAGAAGGTCGAGGAGGCGCACGCGCGCCACCAAGAGCAGGAGCCGGGCCGTTTCGGGCAGTGACAAGCGCCGATCGGGTGACGGCCGCGAGGGGATCATCGTCGGCATCAGGACCGCCGTGCAAGCGCGATGAGCGCGCCGCCGGCAGCCGCTGACAGGTCGACGAAGGTCGAGCCCGCCAACGCCACCACGTTGCCCCTGCCGCCCCATCGCAGTGGCTCGATGTGGATGGCAGCCGGATCGGCAGTCAGGTCGGCCGTGGCTGCTGGCGGTGGCTCTATCGCGGTGTCGGGTATCGCGATCTCGGGCGCCTCGGTCTCGCCGTCCTGGTCGTTGCCGCGCAGCCATGTGACCTGACTGCCGGTGACGTTCTCAGGAGCGGCCAGAGACGGCTCGTCGTCGGCACCGTCCTCATGGTCTGCGTCGCCGTCCATGCGGTCCAGAACCGCGATGATGCGGTCCGCGGCGTCCAGCGCGATCTGAGCCGCCTCCTCCAGGCTGGCGCGGAGGGCAGGGCCAGTCAGCGGCTCACTGGCAATGTTACCAGTGACCGGCTTTGGCCGCGGGGTGAATGTCAGGACATCGCCCATGGGGTCAGGTCTCGGGATGTGATGGGAAGGCCCGGCGGGGTCCGGCCGGGGCGGTACGCATGGCTACGGGGAAGGATGACGGGCGCCGTCAGTGCCCCGCCCGCTCGGCCTCGGCGTGGGCCAGCAGATCGCGGGCAAAGGCCTCGGTCTCGTCGGAGTCGCCGTTCTGGATAACCGGCACGGCTAGGATCTTCAGACGGGTCTCACGGTCGGTGCGGCTCGTCGGCGATCTCCGGCGCGCTTCGTCGATGGCCGCGGTTTCCACGTCGGTCAGGGCATCGCCGAGCCACTGCATCAGCTCGCCAGCCACGTTGAAGTCGCCGCTGGTGCCGCGCTTCTTGCACCGCCCTGTCCACACGAAGGCGTAGGCGGCGCTGCCGACGCGGTCCGCGAGGTCGTGGAGGGACTGCAGCTCGTCCATCGTAGCGGACGCGAGGTCGAGCAGGCCGACGAGGTGCGGGGCAGCCGGAGCTGGCTGCCGTGCCTGAGCCTCGGTGAACGCCAGCAGATCGCGCGTCAGGCCCTCACCGAGGCCATCCGGCCAAGTCACGCCAATATCGTCGCTGCGCTGAGCGACACGGGCCTTGAGCTGAAGCCCGGCCAGCGACGCCGCGGACAGATCTCCGATCTGAACCTCGAGCTCGTGCAGAGCCATCCCGGCTTCGCCTGACGCCTCCTCGGCCGCGGCTACGCCCGTCCGCTCGCGCCACTCCTCCTTCTTCTCGAACCACGCCCGCCATTCGGGGCCGCTGCCATCGGGCGCGCGCCCCGGCCAACCGTCATCGCTTGCGGTCTCGGCAATGGCGTTCTCCTCGTCCATCCGCCGCTGGTAGAGGTCCACGGCCGCTTCCCACTGCGGGGCAAGTGCCGACAGCTCGGCGTCGGCCTGCTCTCGCAGCGCCTGCGTGGCGGGTTCAGCGCCGGTCCGGATCGCCTGAGCGGCCTCGAACGCGCGATCGTGTCGGAACGTGAGCGCATGCACGGCGTCGCTGCACAGCTCGCGCCGGATCCGGGCTTCCCATTCGGCATGCGCCTCAGCCGACAGATCGCCCGCCTCAAGGACCCGTCTGCGGCCCATCTCGGACTGCACGCGGCTGTGCATCTGCATGGCGGTGAATGCGATCCAGCGGGCTAGGGGGCGGCGCGAGACGTTGCCCATCGCATCGGAGTAGGAGACCGTGCCGTCGCGGTGGTCGACGCCACAGGTAGCCAGCACGTCGCCCGTGAGCCCGGCCTGCGCTACCTGCTCGGCATGATTGGCAGCGGGCGGTGCGGCCACCGGCTTGAACGCCTCGACGCGGGCGGCAGTGGCGGCGGCGCGCTCGCGCAGGGCAGCGCTTGGGTCGCGGCGGATCAGCTTCTGGAAGGATGTGCGCAGGGACATCGCGGGATCCTCGGATGAGGGCGCGGGCGACCGGCCCGCTCGGGTTGCGGGTCGGTTCAGAGCAGGGTGGCGAGGCCGGTCAGCACCATGCCGCCACCGATGATGGCGACGGCGGCCAGCAGCTCGCCAGCCGTGTCGAGGAAGCGCAGGGACCGGCTATGTGCGGTGTCGGGGCGGACGGGCGTCACGGCCTCCCAAGCCTCGATGCCGCCGGGCACGGGCTCGTTGGGCAGGTTGAGATAGCGGCCGTCAGCCGATAGCCGGCGGCGGCCGGTGCGGGGGCTATCGCTGCGGGCCGGGACGGGCTGGCTGAAATTCGGGATGCGGGCATAGGACATCGTTCACGCTCCTAATGGGGCTCGTGGGGGTGGGTCAGGGGTGAATGGATGCGGGCGCCGGTCAGTCCGGCGCGGGCCGTGTCAGGCGGCTAGGGACAGCGGCTCAGCGAGGCTGGTAGATCTGCGGCGGCGCGGGGCCTTCGCAGCGTGGCGCGCGAGGCATTCGGCGATCCGGTCCATGCCGGCGGACAGGTCCCACGCCTCAATGGCGTAGAGGCCCGGGGCGACATCGCTGGTGCCGCAGCATTGCAGGTTGGCGAGGTAGGCCGCGAACACATGCACACCGGCCAGCGTGCGGACCTCGGTCACGACCAGCTTCTCGGTGGCCGTCTCGTAGGTCTTCCTCACGGCGACAAACTCAGCCGCGTGCATCGACTGTCGACGCTTGGCCCAGAGGTAGCGCGCCTCGGCGCGGAACTCCTCGTGCGACTCGCGGTGGGCGGCGATGGCGGCGAAGATCGGATCGGGCTGCTTGCGGGCCATGGGTACAGCTCCTCAGTGCGCAGCGGCGCGGTGGGCGGCCTTGGCGACCTGCCAAGCGGCCTTGAGAGCGGAGGACATCGCCACGCGGCGGGAGACGCCGCAGCGCTCCATGATGCCGGGGGCGGCGCGGCAGTCAGCAGCCATGATGGCGGCGCGGTCGTACTGGCCGGAGACGACGAGGGGGCGCTTGCTGGCGCCGAACTGGATGAAGGCGCGGGCCGAGAGCAGGCCGGCGGGGATCTGCGGGCGGCTGTCGCGGCCGGCGCGGTCGATGCGGGTCCAAGAGACTGTGCGGTGGGCCATCAGGTGTAGTCCACTTTGTGGCGGTTGCTACCGCCTATGGGCTTGTTATAATAACCATGCCTTGGTGTAGTCAACAGGGCGCTGGGTATAAAAACAACCGAGGATGTGATGTTATCGACCGGCAATCAGCTCCGCGCGGCTCGCGGCCTCGTTGCGATGGATCAAGTCACCCTTGCGGAGCGGTCCGGAGTGAGCGCCAACACGATCCGGTCGATGGAGGGGAAAGGTGCCAATATGCTGACCAGTGGCCTCGACACAGTGCGGTTAGTTCAATCCGCGTTGGAGGCTGCCGGCGTCGAGTTCCTGAACCATGGGCGTCCTGGCGTGAGGCTTCGAGCCGAGCCTGCCGATCCGTCGTGATGCGTCACATAAAAAGCGACCCCATTTTTTATTCGGAAATAGGGCCGCCCCTTGGGTAGCGCCCCCATTACCGCAACCCCTAAAAGACCCTTTTTCAGGGCGGGCGAAACCGATCAGGGCGTGTAACCGAGTTCATTCATTCGTTACCCGTCGGCACGGAACGCGAAATTAGATATCGTACTTATGCCGCTTGGTTCCCATCGCCGGAGACACAGCATGCGCCCTTCCTCATCTCTCGCATTTGTCTTCCTGACAGCAATCGTCTCCCTATCGCTTACTGCCTCCTCGAACGCATGGGCGCGTAGTGCCAGTGCCTCGAAGGCAATGCGAGCCATCGACACGGACAACGACGGGTCGATTGATCTGAAGGAAGCTCAGGCCGCTGGGGAGGCGACCTTCGACAAACTGGAGAAAGACAAGGATGGCTCGCTGACCACGAAAGAGATGCAAGGACGCGTAAGCCGCAAGGATCTCCAGGCGGCGGACGGCGACCACGACGGCACGCTCGACAAGAAAGAGTACGGCGCTTTGGTCGAGCAGCGCTTCAAGGCGGCCGACCCGGACGGCGATGGCACTCTCGACGCAAAGGAGCTGAAGAAGCCGGCTGGCCGCAGCCTCATGCAATTGCTGAAGTAGGGACTGGTTACGCAGACGACCTCCCCCGCCAGCCCGTGATCAGATCGGGCGGCGGGGCCGAGCCGGCCCCTCAAGCGAGCGCCTGCGGATGCGGGGAGAGCGTACCGGAGTAGGTTTCAGGCTTGAGCGGGCAGCCGCCGTGAGCCCGCCGATGCGTAAGGGTCTTGCGGAAATCGGGGCCGCTGTAGGCGCCGTTGATTGACACGCGACCATGGCAGGCCGGACACCGCTTTAAAAGCAGCTCATAGTGGCGTACCGCGTCATCCAAGGTGACACGGCGCCACCCGCCCTGGATCTTCACCTCGCAGCTTTGGGTGAGCGATACGTGAGTTGGGGACGGGTTCATGCCGGGCTGTCCTCGTCTTCGGCGTCCCAGCCTTCCATCTTCTTGACCGTGTCGCTGAACGGCACAGTGAGCAAAAGCTGAGCGTTCTCATCCTCAATCTCAAACGAGCACACGAACCAGTCGCGGATGATGTCCGTCCGGGTCCTAGCGATATGATCGCGCGCCGCGTTCAAGGCGCGCTCACGCGCGGCGTTCAGGTCAGGAAATTCCTCGCCTTCTGGATCCACCGCCAGCCCAGCGGGTCCAGGACGGTGTCGAACGTTGAAGTTGTAGCGCGGCATCTCACACGCCCTCGATCAGCATAGCCGCCACATCGAGACCCAGGTTGCGGGCGCCCCCTCCAGGCGCCGCATCATGTGCTGCGTGACAGTCCGCTCGTATTAGGATGGCTCTTCGCTCATCACCCTGACCGCTTGGCATTCCAGCTGCCCCTGCACTCAACCAGACCGCCCGACGTGCGCCATGTGCCGCTGCCGCTACCCTTCGCGGTTAGGCTACCAGCGATCGGCACTTTATTGGTGCCGCTGGTGATCGTGGCCTGCACCGCACCACCCACCGACACACCGCCGTCAATGTCGACGTCCTGCCCAGGGATCGAGGCATCACTGTCCTTGATCTGGACGTGATAGCTCGTGCTTGCCGAACAGGGACCTTCAGCCGTGGTGGCCACGATGGTCCAAGAGCCATCGTACTGGTTCGGCACCCGAACCTTCTTCGTGGCAGCTCCGGCCGGGCACAGAGCACTAGCCCATAAGCTGGCTGCAAGGATCGAGATGGTAAAGCGGGTCATAGATAGCTCCGACGGTCGCGCCGTCAGGACTGACTTCGCGTTCTGAAAAAATTGGCCTCACACAATCAGTTTCTGGGTCTTACGACCTTACTCGCTTCTCGGTTCACTTACCTGGTGGCCAAATCAGGTGTGGGCGGAGGATGGCCCGACGATCAAGGACGTAGGCTCTTTTGCCGATCGACGCGGCGCCAAGATCCTGGCATCACCGAGTGTCGAAGGTATACACACGTCAATCGCGGTACCGACGAACTTCACTGGCGCCGATAAAAGGGCCGAATTGGCCTTTCTCAGCGCCACAAAGCGCTGAAGGTTTCTTCGAAGTCCCCGACCATGGTCCGATTGCAGAAGCGGTGCAGGACGGGACCGTCCGTTGTGCCCTCACGCATCTCGATCGCCTCGGTATTCTGATCGTAAGAGAAGGTCAGATGGCGGCCACTGAGGGTGGTCGACAGGATGGCCTTAGCACTCGCCTCATCGTGGATCATCTCGGTCGATCCCGGCGTGCTGCGCCACATGATCCCGCCGAGCAGCGCCACGGTGACCGCTTTCATCTGCAGGTCCTCACCCTCGGACTGCGCGATGACGCTCACCGCGTACCGCCGCACGGCGTCGAGGTCGGTGTTCTCGGACAGGATGGGAGCGAACAGAGCCATCGGCTTATTCCCGTCTCGTCGTGATGTCCGTCGTACCGGTCGAGGTGGCGGAATAGCCGCCCCAACCCTCCGTCGAGACGGGCGACGTCCCGCCCCAGCCTTCCGCGCGCCATGTTGCAACGCGCAGCGTCTGATCAACCGAGCCGTGGTCGTTCAGAATGCCCATGATGCGGTCCCGCTGGCCGTCCGCGACTACGAGGTTCAGCATCGCCGCGCCCTGCCCCAGTTGCACGCAGCAGGCGTCTAGTGCCTCCAGGGGCACGCCGATCGTCCTGAGCTCATCTCGAAGGCCGGAGCCGTCGGGAAGCGATGTTCCCACCTCGGCGCGGCTGTCATTCGGACCAGAGGGGGCGACGACGAGCTGGATCGCCCGCTCGGGGATACCCGCCGCGATCAGCGTGGCTGTCGCCGCCTGCGCCTTGCTACCGCTCTCATACAGCGCGAGAACGCCGAGCCCTGCACGCGAACCTTCGCTCGGAAGCATAGGCCCCTCCGGCCGATCGACCGTATCTCCCTCGGATGCGATCTCCTTTCGTGCCGTAGCGATGAACGCGGCGCGCTGGTCCGCGCTCAGCACGAAACCAGCGCTCATCGTGGATCCCTTCATGGAAGAGGGATCCGACCACATCCGGTCGCTCGGCCCGTTGTCGAGGAAGTTCCGCCGTGCGCGTTCGAGCACCGCAGCCTCGATTGGATCGTCGATTGCCATCTCAGCCGCTTCCATGGGTTCAGTGCTCTGTCCCAGGCATGTTCTGGCGTGGTGTGCCGCCGTGATCCTTGATGAGGTTGGACCGTTCCGGATCGCCCTTCAAATTGGCGACCTGCTTCCGTGCCGCCAATGCGAGGAAGCCGACACCGCCGATCGTGCCGAGCGCGAGAAATAACAGAGAGATGCCGCTGCCCATGGGCGAAGACTTTCATCGGAGGAACCGCCGAATGAAGGGCGACGGGGAGCATTATGCTACAGGTCGAACGAAGCCCGGCGCATTGAGTTGCCGTTTTCATAAGATTTTTTGGCATTTTGAGCCTTTACCTAACATTTGTAGGTAGGATCAACAAAGTTCACGCCGCGTTGATTGAAAGTGCATCTGCCTAAGCTAGGGTTTTTACCGTGTACAATCCCATCTTTTCATCGATAATGCTGGCGATCGAGTCGCGGCGGGTCATCGAGTTGCGCCTTGTCCGCCTCGCCTGGGGTGGCCGCGAGGGTCGGGCCGAGATGCAGTCGATGGTGACCGAGAAGGTACACGCCGCTGCCGAGGCGATGACGACGCTGATGCTCGGCGGTTCGCCCGAGACGGTCATTGCCCGCTACCGCGAGCACGTCGCCTTCAACATTAAACGGCTGACAGCTGTCTGATCCAAGCACCGGCCGGGCGGCCATATCATCACGGCTCGCCCGGCCTCGCGCGCTTTGTCCGCTGGCGCGGCGCGGCTCCCCCGTCGCCTGCAGGTACGGTCAGCAATCCTAATATCCTGCTTGCCTCCTCCAGCAGGACATGATGCTGAACGGCCGCCGGGCCCGTGGCCGGGATGGACCGGCTCGCCTCGGCGATCAAACCCTGAAATTTCCTCCGGTCGATCGCTCGCGAGTTCATGCTCGCCCGCGCGGCCTCTAGGACGATCCGCATCGCCTCTATCCGGTACTCGGCGGCATCCCTTTGCATCTCAGCCGCTTCCAGCCGCGCCTCGACCGACCGAAGGCCATTCAAAGGGCTCGCCGCCACCTGACGCGACTGCTCAGCCAGTTCCACGACGACGCGGTCCATCAGCTGCTTGCGGACTTCCTGCAGATCACCCCCGTGGAGGGGTTTACGGGCTCTACGGAGCCACGCGTAGAATTCGGTGGTCTGGGCTTCGGCAACCTCCTCGACGCGCAGGTCCAGGTAGCCTGCTGCCGCGAGCTCCAGGACCATCAGCTGAAAGCTCGCCGGTACGAACACCCAGGCGTGTGCGTCGGCGTAATACGGCAGGTCTGCGACGGTCCGCCAACACGGCTCGGTATCCATGCCGTTGACGGGAACTGCCGGCTGCGAGTCATCACCGCTTCACGCGCCTGCGTCCCCGGGCTTCAGGGCCATGTTCAGCGCGTAATCGAGATGGGTGCGCGCCGTGTGCCGGACCCGTCGCTCGCGGAAAGCGGCGATCGCGTCGGCGGTCGAGGATGGGTGTCGGAAGAAGTCGAAGCACTTCCGCTTGTCTGGAACCGCCAGGATCACGATGCCGTCCGGCTTGATCAGCGTCTGTGCAGCCTGCAGGAACGTGACGACGTCGGTGGTGTGTTCGATGACGTGGCTGGCGATGAATGCGTCGTAGGTGCCATGCTGGTCCGCCGGCACGGCGTCAGCAATAGACCCACCATGCCAGACCAAATCCACCTCCTCGATCTGCGCCGTGTCCTGGTCGGCGTACTTGGCCAGCAGCTCCTCGCGGGAGGCGTGATCGACCACGAAGGTGTTCCAGCCGTCACGCTTGGGCGCCAGCGGACTGAAGCTTGGGCCGATCTCAATGACACGGGCCTCTTTCCCAAGCGACCGCAGAAGGCGTTGCGTCCGATCCATACGCATCCACTCCTGGTTGAAGGGTGGGCGTACACGAACCAAAAAGGTCGGTCACCAGACCATCGGCCTGCGTTTTATCGTTTCGATCAACGATGAGGCGTTCGGCCGGGCAGCTCGTTTCCATGATCCGCCCGGCCTCGTGCACACCCCGACCGCTCCGCGGCTGGTGGAACGCAGGTAGGGCATGCAGCGCCACAACACTACGGCGCTTTGATGCCGTAATGCTGTAGCGCCACAGTGCTCTCACATCATGGCGCTATCAAGCCATAGCGCTTTTTCATCGTCGTGCCGTCCTGCTACAGCGCGACGGCATCACGAGGGGGCCATGCGAACGATAACCTTGGTCACACAGAAGGGCGGGAGCGGCAAAACCACGATCGCCGCCAGTCTCGCGGTCGCGGCCGTAGAGGCTGGGGAGAAGGTCGCGGCCCTCGACCTCGACCCGCAAGGTTCACTGGCGGCGTGGGGCGACGTTCGGACAGAAGAGGCGCCAGCGGTCGACCGCCTCGGCGCTGATCGGCTAGCCGAGCTGCCGCAGATCCTTGCCGCGCTCAGCGAGCAGGGGTTTACGGTCGCGGTGCTCGACACGGCCGGCGTGGCATCCACCGGCGGCAACCTCGCCATGCAGGCGGCAGACCTGGCACTCATCCCCGCCCGCCCCTCGCGCCTCGATCTACAGGCCACGATGCCGACGATTGAGACGCTGATGCGCCTCGGCATGCGGGACCGGTTCGCCTTCGTCCTCAACCAGTGCCCCGCGGGGCGCTCGGCTCGAACCGTCGAAGCAGCAAGCGGGCTCGGGATGTTCGGCGTGCTCGCAGAGCTATCCCTGACGCAGCGTGCGGACCGTCAAGACGCGCTCGCAGCCGGGAAGGGCGTCACGGAGTACGCGCCCGAGGGCAAAGCCGCCGATGAGCTGCGCGCCCTCTGGGCCTGGGCGGATCGCAAGATGAAGGCAGCCAAGGCATGACCAAGCGTCCGTCCCTAATCGGTGGCCTGTCTCTACCAGGATCCGAGAACCGCGAGCCGGCCACGCCTGCCGATCCGGCTCCAAATGCGGCTGATGCCCTGCCCGCTCCCGACGTGTGGAGCGCCAAACCTGCCGGCCGGCGAGCACGGCCCGACGTGGTGCATACCTCCGTCTACCTGCCGAAGGAGGTTCATCGGCGCCTGCGGGAGATCGCATTCACCCGCGACGTGAAGGTGCATGACGTGATCATGGAAGGGATCGACGCCGCGTTGCAGAAACACGGGCACCCTTCCGTTACGTCGCTCAAGCCGAAGGGCGAGACGTAGCGGGATAGTGCATTGGCGCTGTCCTGCTGTGATGCCGTAGCGCTGTCACGTTGCACCGCTGCAGCGCTCTCATGCTGTAGCACTACAGCATCAGAGCATTGCACTACCGCTTGCCTCGACGTAGGATACGAACGCAATACAAGTGATGTTATCTTGCGTTGGGCACGAGGTGCGCCATGGACGTCGTCGTGACGCCGACTGGGTCGGAGGGCAACTCATGGACCCTGAAGGATCGGCTCGGTCGAGTGCTCGGTGCGGTCGACCAAGACGACGAGGAACTATTCCAGATCACGCCCGACCCGCTCGGCACCCTGAAGAGCGTCCCGCGCACGCACGCCACACTCGACAAAGCGATGACCGCCATCGCGAAGCATACGCACGGCGAGTGCACGCTCGAGAGCCAGGACTGGGACTAAGCGCTGTGATCACGCCCCCCGCGATTATCAGGCCCGAGGCACAGCAGCAGCCGACGCTGCTGCCGGCTCAGGCCGACGACGATGCCCAGATGGTGCGGCTGTGGCTGGCGCGATCATCCAGCCCGAACACGCGCCGCAACTATGAGCGCGAGGCTCGCACCTTCATTGCACACGTCAGCAAGCCGCTCGGCGCGGTGCGGATGGGCGAGTTGCAGGACTACATCACGGCTCGACCGGGATCCTCGGCGACGGTGGCGCTGACGGCCGCCGCGCTCAAAAGCCTGTTCGCTTTCGCGCAGGAGGTCGGGTTCCTGCGCTTCAACATCGGCGCGGCCGTGAAGGTGCCGCCGATCAAGAACACGCTCGCCGAACGCATCATGGGCGAGGCCGACGCGCTGCTGATGATCCGGCAAGAGCCTGTCCTGCGGAACAGGGTGCTGCTGACGGTGCTGTACGGCGGCGGCCTGCGCATCTCGGAGGTTTGCAGCCTGTGCTGGCGGGACCTGATGGCCCGCGATGAGGCTGGGCAAGCCACAGTGTTCGGCAAAGGCGGCAAGACCCGAGCGGTCCTGCTCTCGGCCGCAACGTGGAAAGTGCTGACCGCACTCCGGCAGGATCAAGTCGCCAAGTTGGCGACATGGTCAGTCGACACCCCCGTATTCTTATCGCGGAAGGGCGGGGCGCTGGATCCGAGCGCGGTCCACCGGGTGGTGAAGGCTGCGGCGGCGCGGGCAGGGCTCCCAGGCGAGGTCTCGGCGCACTGGCTCCGGCACGCCCACGCCTCGCACAGCCTCGACCGGGGCGCCCCGATCCATCTCGTCCAAGCCACACTGGGCCACGCCTCGGTGGCGACGACGGGCCGGTATCTGCATGCCCGGCCATCGGAGAGCTCGGCGCGGTTCCTGGGGGTGTAGGCATGGCAGAGGCAGATCAGGAGCGGTTTGCCCTCATCGTGGCCGATAATGTCATCTCGGCGCTGGAGAGAGCCTATGGCGGGAAACTAGAGCCTGAAGACCGGCGTGATCGCACCATCGCAGAACTGATGCATGAGATGCTCACCTATATGCCGACCACATCCGGGCGCGTGCTGGCGCAGGCCTGCAACCGGGTTTTGGCGATCCAGCCGGATCGAGGAAACCTCATGCCGCTGGTGCTCGACGTCGACATGAACGATGGCGCAGTGACGATCAACCCGACGACCTGATTTGCGAAAGCGGGCTGGATCCCGTGATGACGTGGTTCGGCCCTGTGCCGTTCAGTGTTCAACCGGAGCGACGGGCGTTATGCGTCATACTTAACAGGATCCCCAACACGGCAAGGCTTCGTTAACCCTAAGAACAGCACCCTCATGACGGTAAGCCTGCAGGTGCCGTCATGAACCGTGCCTATCCCGTCAGCGCCGAGGATCCGGCCGGTGATTGTCCGGTTCCAATCAGCACGCTCAGCCAGCTCTACCGCGCGGAACCGGAGGCGCTGGCCGAGCAACTCGGTGGTATCCCCGAGGCGACACGGGCGCGCCTCGCGATCTACCTCTACGGGCGCAATCACACCCGCCACCTTGGGGTGCAGATCGCGGTCACCTGCGAAGGGTCGAGCCTACGCCGTGTGGCCGGTTTCGTCGGGAATGCCCTGTACGATCTCTCGCGGCAGAACCCTGCCCTGTGGTCAGAGGCCAGCCCTTCGAACGGCGGCAAGCGCGGGGTTAGCCTGGCAGGAGCATCAGCTGCAGCTCGGCGCGCATGACCTACTTATAGCCACAGCGCCGGAGCGCCCCTCAGCATCGCGTCGTAGCCGGATGCGAGTTGGTGCAGAGTCGCAGTCGCGAAATATCCTCAGCGCGCGGATCGAGCTCTTCCGTCTCGTACAGAGCGGCCTCTCAACAGCGAAAGGCTTCTACACCCGCCAGGATCCGCAGCCCGGCCGCATCGACCTGTAGCTAGAGAACTTAGACGTCTCCTGCTTCGGCTTAGGCACGATGCCCAGCCGAACCCAGTCGGCCAAAATCTTGCAATGGCACGAGCCTTTGCCTTTGGGCGACGAATTTCGAGAGCGTCATGAGAGCATCGATCCCGACCGCGCTTCTCCTCGGCCTACTTACAGCTGGTGTCGTACAGGCGGCCGAGGTCAAGCTCGGCATCGCCGCGCCCATCACTGGGCCCAATGCGGCCATCGGTGCGCAGTTCAAGAACGGCGCGAGCCAGGCCGCCGAGGACATCAGCAAGGCTGGCACGATCAAGGGTGTGACCTTCTCGGTCGCGGTCGGCGACGACGCCTCGGACCCGAAGCAGGGCGTCTCGGTGGCCAACAAGTTCGCCAGCGACGGCGTCAAGATGGTCGTCGGTGACAACAGTTCCGGCGTGTCGATCCCGGCCTCCGACGTCTACCTCGATGCCGGCATCATCCAGGTCACCCCGTCCTCCACGAACGTGAAGTTCACCGAGCGCGGCATGTGGAACACGTTCCGCACCTGCGGCCGCGACGACCAACAGGGCGCGGTGGCGGGCGCGTATCTCGCCGATCACTTCAAGGGCAAGAAGATCGCCTTCGTCCATGACAAGACCCCCTACGGCAAGGGTCTGGCCGACGAGACCCTGAAGGCGCTCAAGGCCAAGGGCGGCAAGGACGTGATGTACGAGGGCATCAACCCGGGCGAGAAGGATTATTCGGCGCTCGTGTCCAAGCTGAAGTCGGCC
>NZ_JAKSYH010000086.1 GCF_022829295.1 Methylobacterium sp. J-088 | reverse complement strand
GTGGTCGCTGATCCTGATCGTCTCGCTCAAATACGCGGTGCTGATCCTGCGCGCCGACAACCGCGGCGAGGGCGGCATCGTCGCCATGCTGGCGCTGCTCGGCGCACGGCATGCCCGGCCGGGCTCGTGGAAGGCGCTGCTCCTCGTGGTCGGGCTGGTCGGGGCGGCGCTGCTCTACGGCGACGGGGCGATCACGCCGGCGATCTCGGTGCTCTCGGCCGTCGAGGGGTTGAAGGTCGATGCACCGTCGCTCGGCCCGTACGTGGTGCCGATCACGCTCGCGATTCTGGTTGGGCTGTTCCTGGTCCAGTACAAGGGCGTGGCCGCCATCGGCCGGGTGTTCGGCCCGGTCATGTTCGCGTGGTTCCTCATTCTGGGTCTGCTCGGGATCGTCGGGATCCTGCACAATCCCGAGATCCTCGCCGCCGCCGATCCGCTCCGGGCGCTCGACTTCATGTTCCATGCCGGTTTTGCCGTCAGCTTCGCCATGCTGGGCGCGGCGTTCCTGGCGGTGACGGGCGGCGAGGCGATGTATGCCGATCTCGGCCATTTCGGCGCCCTGCCGATCCGTCTGGCTTGGTTCGCCCTGGTCCTGCCGGCGCTGGTGCTCAACTATTTCGGGCAGGGGGCGCTGCTGATCGCCGATCCGAGCGCAATCGAGAACCCGTTCTTCCGCCTGTGTCCGGACTGGGCGCACTATCCGCTGGTGGCACTCGCCACCATGGCGACGGTCATCGCCTCGCAGGCGATCATCTCGGGGGTGTTTTCGCTGACCCAGCAATCGGTGCAGCTCGGCTTCCTCCCGGCGATGCGCATCGTCCAGACGGCCCGGGACGAGCGCGGCCAGATCTACGTCCCGGTGGTGAACTGGCTGCTCGCCGTGGCCACCCTCGTGGCGGTGGTGATGTTCGGCTCCTCCGACGCGCTGGCCGGCGCCTACGGCATCGCGGTCTCGATGCTGATGGGCATCACCACGCTGCTCGCCGCGTTGATCGCGCTTCGCTGGGGCTACAACCCGATCCTGGTCTTCGCGGTGAACGGCTTCTTCCTGGCCATCGACCTCGTGTTCTTCGCCGCCAACAGCGTGAAGATCCTGGAGGGCGGCTGGTTTCCCCTGGTGCTCGCCGGCTTCGTCGCGCTGATGATGCTGACCTGGAAGAAAGGCAACGAGCTTGTCGAGGAAGCGCGCGTCCTCCTGCGCCTGCCGGAGGATATCTTCCTCTCCGGCCTCCAACACCGCGAGCTGCTGCGCCTGCCGGGCACCGCGGCCTTCTTGTCGGCGGCCGAGCACGGGATCCCGCTGCACCTGTCCCGGTTCGTGGAGCGCAACCACGCCCTGATGGAGCGCATCCTGATCATCACGGCGCTCTACGAGGAGACCCCGACCGTCGAGCGGGAGCAGCGCGCGCACGTGACGATCCTGGCGCCGGACTTCTACCGGGTGATTCTGCGCTACGGCTTCATGGAGGAGGCCTCGATCCCCGAGGGTCTGGCCTGTGCGGTCGAATCGCGCCACCTGCCGCCGCACGTGCTCGATGACATGACCATCTTCGTTGGCCACGAGACGATCATCGCCAAGAGTGACGATCGCGGTATGGCACCCTGGCGGGAGAACCTCTTCGCCTTCATGCAGCGCAACGCGGAGCGCACCGGCGCCTTCTTCGGAGTCCCGACCCGGCAGGTGGTGGAAGTCGGGACTGAAATCGAAATCTGAGGGATCTGCGGCCGCGTGAGACGCGGCTTTGGAGGGGCAGGACGCACCGAAACGTGTGATTCGATCCGCGTTCCGAACGGAACCGCAACGCTCCCGCCCCGTTCCGCCCCGACGCAGGCGGTGCGCCATCCCGGCGCATGCCGGATCGGAGGGACACGATGAACAGGGATCATCTCGAAGGCGGTCTCCGCCACCTCGGTGGCCGGGCCAAGACGGCTGCCGGCGCGGTCAGCGGCAATCCGGGACGCCAGTTCGAGGGCGCTTACGACCAAGCCGCCGGCGCCGCTCAATACGCCTATGGCGAAGCCCGGAACGCCGTGCGGGACCTGCGCGACGGCGGTGAGCATCTCGTCGAGGAGGGCCGGACTCGGTTCCGCGACGTCAGCGCGCGCGGCCGGGACCTCGCCGACGAGGCCTTCGAGCGCGGGCAGCACTACCGGGACCGCGCCGTTCACCACAGCCGCAGCATCGCGGCACGCGCGGACGAGAATCGCGGAACGACCCTCGCCCTCGTGGCCGCCGTCGCGTTCGCCGTTGGCTGGCTGGCTCGCCCGACCCGCTAACGAAGCGCCTCGTGGACCTGCCGGGGCAGCCTAGCGGCCGTCCCGGCTCTGACGCCGTATCGTGACGCGCTCGCTTGCGCCGAACCGGTGTCTACTTCGGGGGAGCGCGCTCAAGAACGTATAAAGACATGTTTATGTCTTGATTGCTTCGTGGCTCGCGAGGTGGTAGAGGCTCGCGCCGAACCCCACGCGAACACGGAGCGGTCGACACATGGCCAAGGATTACATCGTCAAGGACATCGGGCTGGCTGATTACGGCCGCAAGGAGATCTCGATCGCCGAGACGGAGATGCCGGGCCTGATGGCGGTCCGCGAGGAGTACGGCGCTGCGCAGCCCCTGAAGGGCGCCAAGATCGCCGGCTCGCTCCACATGACCATCCAGACCGCCGTGCTGATCGAGACCCTCAAGGCGCTCGGCGCCGACATCCGCTGGGTCTCCTGCAACATCTACTCGACCCAGGACCACGCCGCCGCCGCCATCGCGGCCGCCGGCGTCCCGGTCTTCGCCGTGAAGGGCGAGACCCTGGAGGAGTACTGGGATTACACCTCGCGCCTGTTCGATTGGCATGGCGGCGGCACGCCGAACATGATCCTGGACGATGGCGGCGACGCCACCATGTTCGTCCACCTTGGCCTGCGTGCCGAGAACGGCGACACTGCCTTCCTCGATAAGCCGGAGAGCGAGGAGGAGGAGGTTTTCTTCGCGCTGCTCAAGAAGAAGCTCGCCGAGAAGCCGAAGGGCTGGTTCGCTGGCCTCGCCGACAGCATCAAGGGTGTCTCCGAGGAGACCACCACGGGCGTCCACCGCCTCTACGTGCTGGCCAAGGAGGGCAAGCTGCTCTTCCCGGCGATCAACGTGAACGACTCGGTCACCAAGTCGAAGTTCGACAACCTCTACGGCTGTAAGGAATCACTGGTCGACGGTATCCGCCGCGGCACCGACGTCATGATGGCCGGCAAGGTCGCCATGGTCGCCGGCTTCGGTGACGTCGGCAAGGGCTCGGCCGCGTCCCTGCGCAACGCCGGCTGCCGCGTGCTCGTGTCGGAGATCGACCCGATCTGCGCGCTTCAGGCTGCCATGGAGGGCTACGAGGTCGTGACCATGGAGGATGCGGCCCCGCGCGCCGACATCTTCGTCACCGCCACGGGCAACAAGGACATCATCACCCTCGACCACATGCGGGCGATGAAGGACCGGGCGATCGTCTGCAACATCGGCCACTTCGACAACGAGATTCAGGTCGTCGGCCTGAAAAACCTCAAGTGGTCCAACATAAAGCCGCAGGTGGACGAGATCACCTTCGCGGACGGGCACCGCATCATCCTCCTGTCGGAGGGGCGGCTGGTGAACCTCGGCAACGCGACCGGACACCCGTCCTTCGTGATGTCGGCCTCGTTCACCAACCAGACGCTGGCCCAGATCGAGCTGTGGTCCAACCCGGGTAAGTATCAGAAGCAGGTCTACACCCTGCCCAAGACCCTCGACGAGAAGGTCGCGGCCCTGCATCTGGAGAAGATCGGCGTGAAGCTCTCGAAGCTCCGCCCCGATCAGGCGGCCTATATCGGCGTCTCCGAGACCGGCCCGTTCAAGCCCGAGCACTACCGCTACTGAGGCTCCGAAGGGCGCGCGGACGCGCCCGACCACCGGTTGCATATCCGGTGGTCGGGCCACGTTTGGAGCCCATTCATGGCGATTCCTGGAGGCCCGGCGCACTGCGTCGGGCCTTCTTGTTTGTCAAGCTGTGTATGCGGGCTCGGACTGTGTCTTCTGTGTGTCGTTAACGACTGATTATGCGCGTCGGTCAAAAGCCACGCTTCGTTCCCCTTCCGGGTGGATTCCTACGCACGGTAGAGTGCCGTCGAATCTTTGATCGATGGGGCCGCGCCGGTTCGGGAGAACCGCCGCGGGGACGGTGCGTTTGGCGCCGCGCGATGGCGCGCGCCGCTCGCATCGCCGTCGACGGCGGGGGCGGGGCAAACCATGGGTGTCGGTCGGGCGACCCACATTCGAATCGGCGTGGGTGCGCTCGCTCTCACCACGGCGAGCGCGGCTCTGGCCGAGCTCGTCGATGCGCCCGCGGCCCATTCCGCGCGCGAGATCCACAGCGTGGCCGCGCTGGCGATCTTCGGCGGCCTGGTCGCCTTCGCGGTCATCCTGTCCCTGCTGCACCTCTATGAGCGCAACCGCTGGACCCGGCGCGAGCGCGAACTGGCCGCGGCCCTCGACGTCCTGCGCGGTGCCCATGACCGCGCCGAGATGCTGCTCAACGCCGAGCGCCAGATCATCGTCACCTGGGACCGGCGCAGCGAACCGGTGGTGGAAGGCGATGTCGGCCTTGCGATCAACGGCGAGCGTCCCGCCTCAGGCTATGCCCGGCGCGTCTTGGCCTTCGGCACCTGGCTCGTCGCCGCGGACGCGAATGCGGTCGAGGCCTCCGTCGAAGCCTTGCGGGCGCGTGGCACGGGCTTCACGCTGAGCCTGCGGACGCAGACCGGCCGCAGCATCGAGGCGCACGGGCAGGCGGTGGCCGGCCGGGCGCTCCTACGCCTGCGCGAGACCAGCCAGGAACGCAGCGAGATCGCGGACCTGCGGGCCACCCTGGACGAAACCCGCCGGGGCCTCTCGACGCTGTCCGGGCTGCTCGACGCGATCCCGCAGCCCGTGTGGCGGCGGACCCGCGAGGGCAGCCTGAGCTGGGTCAACGCCGCCTACGTCAACGCCGTCGAGGCGGAGAGCCGCGAGGCCGCCCTCGATGCCGGTCTGGAGCTGTTCGACCGGCCGGCCCGGGAGACCATCGCCCGCGAGGAGGCGGCCCGCGCCGCCGGCCTGACCCGGAGCCTGCCGCGGCTCTCGGCCATCGTGGGCGGCAACCGGCGCATGCTCGACGTGTTCGAGACCAGCCTCGATACCGGCCGCGTCGGCATCGCCATCGACGTGTCGGAACTGGAGAGCGTCCGCGCCGACCTGCAGCGGCAGATGAATGCCAATGTCCGCACCCTCGACCAGTTGCCGACCGCGGTGGCGATGTTCGATGTGTCGCAGCGGCTGATCTTCCACAACGCCGCCTACCGTCAGCTCTGGGACCTCGACCAGGCGTTCCTGGACGGCCGGCCGTCCGACGGCGAGATCCTCGATCATCTGCGCGCGAAGCGGAAGCTTGAGGAGCATGCCGATTTCCGGGGCTGGAAGCAGGGCGTGCTCGCCGCCTACCGCGCCGCCGAGGCGAACCAGTCGTGGTGGTACCTACCCGACGGGCGGACGCTCCGCGTCGTGGCGGATCCGAACCCGCAGGGCGGCCTGACCTACCTGTTCGACGACGTCTCCGACCATCTGAACGCTGAATCGCGGTACAACGCCCTGCGCCGCCTGCAGGCCGAAACCCTCGACACCTTGGCCGAGCCGGTCGCGGTGTTCGGGGCCGACGGCCGGTTGACGCTCGCCAACCGCGCGTTCCTGACCGTGTGGCAGCTCGACCCCGCGATGGTCGAGGAGCGCCCGCACGTCGATGCCGTCATTGCGGCCTGCCGGGAACTGGCGCCCGCCGAGGAGCCGTGGCTCGACATCCGCGACGCGGTGGTCGGCCTCGAATCGCGGACTGCCAGGGCCTGCCGCCTGGAAGTGGCCGACGGCTCCGTGCTGGATTGCGCTGCCCAGCCGCTGCCGGAGGGTGCGACGCTCCTGACCCTGATCGACGTCACCGCCAGCGTGAACGTCGAGCGGGCGCTCACCGAGAAGAACGACGCCCTGGAGAAGGCCGCCCAGCTGCGCGACACCTTCGTGCACCACGTCTCCTACGAGCTGCGCTCGCCGCTCACCAACATCATCGGCTTCACGCAGCTCCTGGGCGACGAGACGGTCGGCGCCCTCAATGAGCGGCAGCGCGAATACGCCGACCACATCATGCGCTCCTCCGCCGCGCTCCTCGTCATCATCAACGATATTCTCGATCTCGCCTCGATCGATGCAGGCTCGCTGGAGCTTCAGCGCGAGGACGTGGACGTCCAGGCCACCATCGAGGCGGCCGTGCGCGGCATCGAGGACCGGCTCGCCGAATCGCGCATCACCCTCTCCCTCGACGTGCCCGAGGATATCGGCAGCGTGCATGCCGACGGGAAACGCGTCCGCCAGATCCTGTTCAACTTGCTCTCCAACGCGGTCGGGTTCTCGGAGGCCGGGCAACGCGTGGAGGTTCATGCCCGCCGCAGCGGCCAGGAACTGCTGTTGAGCGTACGGGATTACGGGCGCGGCATGCCCCAGGAGATCGCCGACTCGGTCTTCAACCGGTTCGAGAGCCATACCCTCGGCACGCGGCATCGGGGGGTCGGGCTCGGCCTGTCGATCGTCCGCTCCTTCGTGGAGCTACATGGGGGCCGCGTCCATCTGGAGACAGCGACTGGAGCCGGCACCTGCGTGACCTGCACCTTTCCGCTGGATCCGGCCGCCCGGTCGCGCCGCGAGCCGATCCTGGATGTCCTGCCCTCGGCCACGCCGCCGCGAAAGCCCGGGCTGGCGCTGCATTAGGCGGTACGGCAGGCGCAAAAGCCGATGCCGCCGCGACCGTTGGGCTTGATTCTTCAGCCTGTGCCGCGCAGCAGGGGATATGGCCAAACAGGATCGCTCCGGCTGGGCCGTCTTCGGCATCGGCGATTTCCGCCTGTTCGGGGCGGCGCGCTTCCTCACGGGCCTCGCCTACCAGATGCAGGCGGTGGCAATCGGCTGGTTCGTCTACGACCTGACCCATTCCCCCCTTGCGCTGGGCCTCGTCGGCCTCGCAGGCTTTCTACCGGCGATCGTTTGCGCGTTGATCACCGGCCATGTCGCGGATGCCTATGACCGCCGCCTCGTCGGCGCCGGGGCCTTCGCGCTCCAGAGCGTGGCGAGCTTCGGTCTCCTGGCCTGCGCCCTGTCGGGCGTCCACGTGATCTGGCCGATCTACGCCCTGGTGATTCTGGTCGGCACCGCCCGGGCCTTCGCCAACCCGGCCCTCCAGGCCTTGCTGCCGACCCTGGTTCCGGCAACGCAGTTCAGCTCGGCCATCGCGTGGAACGCCTCCCTCTGGCAGAGCGCCTCGGTGATGGGGCCGGCGCTCGGCGGCTTCCTCTACGCGCTCGGGCCGGCGGTCGTGTTCGGCGGAGCGGGGGCAAGTTTTGCACTGGCGAGCGTCCTCACCGCGCTGATCCGTTTTCGGCCGGCGTCCGTCGGCGAAAGACCGCCGATCACCTGGGCGGCCCTCTCGGCCGGGATCGCCTATATCCGCTCGCAGCCGGTGGTGCTCGGCGCGATCAGCCTCGACCTGTTCACCGTCCTCCTCGGCGGCGCCACGGCGCTGCTGCCGATCTATGCCGGGGAGGTGCTGCATGTCGGCCCCCTCGGGCTCGGGGCGCTGCGCAGCATGCCGGCCTTTGGGGCCGTCACCCTGGCGGTGCTACTGGCGAACTATCCCCTCCGGCGCCATGCGGGCCTGCGCATGCTCCGGGCGGCGGCCGTGTTCGGTGCCGCCACGGTGGTGTTCGGCCTCTCGACCTCGCTCCCCCTGTCGATGGCCTGCCTGTTCGTCACCGGCGCGGCCGACATGATCTCGGTCTATGTCCGCCAGACCTTCGTGCAGGGTGAGACACCGGACGCCATGCGCGGCCGGGTCTCGGCGGTGAACACGGTGTTCATCGGCGCCTCGAACGAGCTCGGCGAGTTCGAATCCGGGGTTCTGGCCGCCGCAATCGGGGCGGTCCCGGCGGTGGTGGCGGGCGGCGCGGCAACGGTCGGCGTCGCGCTGCTGTGGGGCAGGCTGTTCCCGGCGCTCCGGAATCGGGACCGGCTTACGGTGCAGGGATAAAAGCGATGATCCCTCGACAGCACCATTCGGCACGCGAAAGAGATAATTCTTTGCGGATCAGTCTCTTGAGGGTGTGCCCTGCGGTCCGAAACGCTGTCGCAAGCCGCCGTCCGAACACCCATCGTGATCCGCGGCTCGCGGCCGGAGCCCGACTGGCAGCCGGGCTCCCGCTCGGTCCTGCTCAGCGCCCGCCGAGCAGCGGCGACCACGTCGGATCCGACGCGTAGGCCGGCGTCGGGACCGGCTGCTCGACCTTGCCGGTGATGTCGACCATGAACAGCTTGCCGCCGCCCTGGCCGCCGGGATCGCGGAAGAACAGCACGTACTGGCCGTTCGGCGCGAAGGTCGGTCCCTCGTTGTGGAAGCCTTCGGTGAGGACGCGCTCGCCGGTGCCGTCCGGTTTCGACACGCAGATCGCGAATCCGCCGTTGCGCTGGCGCGTGTAGGCGATCAGGTCGCCACGCGGCGAGAAGGCCGGCTGCGAGGCCGAGCCCGAACCGAAGGTGATTCGGTGCGGGTTCGAGCCGTCCGCGCCCATCACGTAGACCTGCTGAGAGCCGCCACGATCCGATTCGAAGGCGATCTGCGCGCCGTCCGGCGAGTAGGTCGGCGAGGTGTCGATCGCCATGCCGTTCGTGATCGAGCGCTGGGCCTTCGAGGCGAGGTCCATGGTGACGATGTCGGCGTTGCCGCCCTGCTGGACGCTCATGACGATCTTGCGGCCGTCCGGCGAGAAGCGCGGGCTCGCACTCATCGAGTCGACACTGCCGAGCGCCTGCCGTGAACCCGTCTCCAGGTTGATCATCTGCACCCGCGGCTGGTGGCCGCTGGCCTGGGCCATGAAGGCGATGTCCTGGGTGGCCGGCGAGTAGCGCGGCGCCACCACCGACATCTCGCCGCTGGTGATCGCCCGGACGTTGGCGCCGTCCTGATCCATCACCATCAGGCGCTTGCGGCGGTTCTCCTTGGGGCCGGTCTCGTCCACGAAGGCGATGCGGCTGTCGAACCAGGGTCCGAGGCCGGTGATCTTGGTGTAGACCGCGTCCGAGATCAGGTGGCCGGTGCGCCGGACATTGGCGGCGTCGGTCCCGTATTGCTGGCCGGTCATCTGCTGGCCGGAGGTCACGTCCCAGAGCCGGAACTCGACCTTGACCCGGCCGGCATCGCGGACGACGCGACCGGTCACGAGCCCCTGGACGCCGGTGGCGCGCCACTTCTCGAAGTTCGGAGCGGCGTCGAAGTTCGGCTGCTCGGGAAAGCGCGCATGCTCGAGCGGCGTGAAATACCCTGAGCGGCGCAGGTTGTTGGTGACCACGCCGGAGACGAGGCCGGCGAGGCTCGGATCGCCGCCGAAATCCGCGATGGCGATCGGCATCGGCTGGAAGTTGCCGCCGCCGATGCGCAGTTGCAGCTGCGCCTGGGCGGGCCCGGCCAGGAAGGCCGTCAGCAACGCGAAGACCGCGATCAGGCGCGCGGCGAAGGACGTCGGGAGGCGCCCGACGGAGGGCAGGTGATGCATGATGGGTCGGATCCGAGTGACGATCTGACGAGGCGGCCGGATCAGGGCGGAAGAAGGGCTGGAGGGCCTCACGTCGCCGTGAATTCGAACTCCGCGTTGATGGCCTTCCAGTCGTTGTAATACGGCGCGTAGGTGGCCGGAATGTTGTACGGCGCGCAGCGGCGGACCGCCCGGAGCGCGGCCTGCGCGATCGACTGATCCACCGAACTCGATCCGCCGCGCATGATCCGCGGCTCGGTGCTGAGCGAGCCGTTCGGGTTCAGGCGGATGTCGAGCACCGGCAGGACCACCCCCTGGGCTGCGCCGGGGGGCGCCGAGTAGCAGCGCTCGATCTGCTGCTGGAGCAGGCCGACCAGGGCGTCCCGCAGCGACGGCGACAGGCGCTGGGCATTGCCGGTCGCGGCGCCGAGCGCGGCCACCTTCTGCACCGTCTGGCCGGTGGCGCCGGTCGATTGCGACGGTGCCTTCGAGGCCAGCATCGAGCGGATGTCGCCCGCATTGAACTTGTTGGCGAGTTCGGCCTGCTTGCGCGCCTTGGCCTCCCCGTCGGCCTTGGCCTTCGCGTCCGCCATCGCCTTGGCCTTCGCTTTGGCGGCGGCATCCGCCTTGGCTGCAGCTTCGGCCTTCGCAGCCTCCGCCTTGGCTTTTGCGGCGGCCTCGGCCTTCTCGCGCTCGGCCTCAGCCTTCGCCTCGGCGAGGTCCTTCTGGCGCTCGGCTTCCGCCTCGGCCTTCGCCTTGGCGTCCGCAGCCTTCTTGGCGGCTTCCTTCGCGGCCTCGGCCTTGGCGGCAGCCTCGGCCTTCGCCTTCGCGGCAGCGGCCTTCTGGGCGGCCAATTCGGCCTCCGCCTCCTGCTTCTCGATCAGCTTCTCAAGCTGCTCGCGCTTCTCGGCCTCGGCCTTCTCGGCGGCTTCCGCCTTGGCTTTCGCTTCGGCCTTTGCCTCTGCCTTGGCGGCTGCAGCCTTCTCGGCCGACGCTTTCTCGGCCGCAGCCTTGGCGGCTTTCTCGGCTGCCTTTTCCGCGGCTTTCTCGGCGGCCGCCTTCTCGGCGTCCCGCTTTTCCTGGGCCGCCTTGGCGGCCTGAGCCACCTCCTGCGGGTCCGGCTCGCTGCGCAGCGGCATCTCCTCCGCGTTGGCGAGCTTCATCTGGGCCGTGCGCGTGGGCGCGGTCGGCGCGTCGGTCTTGGCGTTCTCGGGTTCGCGATCCTCGACCTTCTCGGCCTTGCGGTCGGCGCGGGAGGTCGCGTTCGGCATCGGCTTGTCGGCCTGCCGCTCACCCTTGGTGATCTCGGAGAACTGGTTCTCGGTGATCACCTCGACGGGCACGCCCTCCTGCGCCTCCGGCAGGGCCGGGGCGGCGACGCTGAACAGGGCGAGCCCGAGCAGCGCGACATGGGTGCCGGCGGAGATCCAGACACCCGGTTCCTTGCGGTCGAAGCGGAACTCCACGATCCAGGCCCTACTGATGCTCAGGCTCGGTCACGAGGGCGACCTTCTTGAAGCCGCCGCCGGTCACGATCGCCATCACCTGCGCCACCCGGCCGTAATCGACCCGCTTGTCGCCGCGCACGAAGACGCGCTCCTCGGTCCCGGTCTTGGCGGTTTCCATCAGCTTCGGCACGATCGTGTCGTCGGTGAGTTCGTCCTCGCCGAGGAAGATCTGGCCGTTCTGGCGGATCGACAGGGTGATCGGCTTCACGTCGGAATTGAGCGGCGAGGCCTTGGATTGCGGCAGGTCCAGCGGAACGCCGACCGTCATCATCGGTGCGGCCACCATGAAGATGATCAGGAGCACCAGCACGACGTCGATGAACGGCGTCATGTTGATCTCGTTGATCGGGCCGCCGCGCCGGCTCCGACGACGGCGCTTGCCGCCCTGCGATGCGCCTGCTGCCATACCCATAATCGTGTCTCCTCCGGATCGGCCTCAGGCGGCGAGCGGCAGACGCTCGTCGATCTGGCGGGACAGGATGGCGGAAAACTCGTCGGCGAAGCCCTCCAGCCGCGACTGCAGCTTGGCGACTTCGGCCTGGAGCTTGTTGTAGGCGAGCACCGCCGGGATCGCGGCGAACAGGCCGATGGCGGTGGCAAACAGCGCCTCGGCGATACCGGGGGCGACGACGGCCAGCGACGTGTTCTTGGAGGCCGCGATCGAGGTGAACGCGGTCATGATGCCCCAGACCGTGCCGAACAGGCCGATATACGGGCCGGCCGAGCCGATCGAGGCGAGGAACAGAAGGCGGGACTCAAGCCGCTCCACCTCGCGGTGGATGGTGACGTCGAGCTGCTTCTCGATGCGCTGCGACAGGGACTGGATCTGGCGGCCCGAACCTTCGAACGAGCGCTTCCACTCCCGCATGGCGGCGACGAAGACGGCAGCCAACCCGGTGGCCGGGCGGTCGTTGAACGAGCGAAAAAGCTCCTCCAGGGAGCGGCCGGACCAGAACGCATCTTCGAACGCGTCCATCTCGGCCCGGGTGCGGCGGAACAGCAGCGTCTTGTCGACGATGATCGACCAGCACCAGATCGAGGCGCTGAGCAGCCCGATCATCACGATCTTCACGACGAAGTGGGCCTGCAGAAACAGACCGAGCAGCGTCATGTCGGCGACAGGCGCGGCCTGCATCGCGTCGGCTGGGTTCATCTGTCGAGGTCTCCTGCTCCGGACCGCGCTGCGCCGGGCGAGGCCCGCGTCCGCCGGATCCGTGAGCGATATCAATGCTGTCGCCCGCGAATCTGTCGAAAGTAAGGGCCATCGGAAGCCCCCGCGCCCCGCCATGGCGGCGGACTTGTTAAGGGCGCGACAGGGTTAAGGATCGGTTTCGATCCCGGCGATCCTGAGGCGTCCGGCTGTTCGAACCGGGGCGGGGTGGACCTGCCGGAACCGGGTCCCGTATGGTCACGGCCGGCGACACCGAGTCGCGCATCACGCGAGATCTGCACAGGAAGCGCATGACACTTCCCGTTCCCAGTCTTCAGGAGCTGCTGCCCACGGGCCATGCCCGGTTCCTCGGATGGTCCTGTATCGCCGATCCCGCCATCGCGGGCGCTTTGGCGCGGGCCGGATTCGACGCGGTACTGCTGGATCAGCAGCACGGGGCCTACGATTACAGAACAAGCTGTGCGGCGATCACCGAGGTGGCGCTCGCCGGCAAGCCCGCCTTGGTACGGGTGCCGGTCGGCGAGTTCGCCATGGTGTCGCGGATGCTCGACGCGGGTGCGGCCGGGATCGTGGCGCCGATGATCAACACGGCGGCGCAGGCTGAGGCGCTCGCCGCGGCCGCCAAGTTTCCTCCGGTCGGTCAGCGCAGTTGGGGCCCGGACCGGGCGATCCTGCTGTCCGGACTCCGGGACGGGACGGAGTATCTCGCGGGCGGCAATGCACGCGCGCTCACCATCGCCATGTGCGAGACGGCGGAGTCGATCGCCGCCCTCGAATCGATCCTGGCGGTGCCAGGCATCGACGGGATCCTGGTCGGGCCCGCCGACCTTTCGATCGCCCTGTCCCGGGGCGCGGCCATTGACCCGACGGGTTCGGCCGTCACGGCGGCACTCGGCGAGATCGTCCGCAGGACCCTGGCGGCGGGCAAGCTGCCCTGCGCCTTCGCGCCTTCGGCCGCCCGCGCGCGCGAGATGGTGGCGATGGGCTTCCAGCTCGTCTCGATCGCTTACGACTCGATGACCATCGCGGAGGCATTCGCGCGGCTGCTGCGCGAGGCTGATCCGTCCCGGGCGGGCTGAGACCTATCCGGCGGGGCCGAGCCGGCGCCGCAGAGCCTCCGGCAGGCGGACGGCGCGGCCGTCGCGGACACAGGCAACCGTGACCTCGGCGGCGACCAGCAGCACGTCGCCCCGGCGCACCTCCTGGGCAAGCTGCATCGAAGCGCCGCGCAGGGTTCGTGTGCGGGTGACGATGGTCAGCAGATCGTCCATCCGGGCCGGGCTGACGAAATCGAGGCTCATCCGGCGGACCACGAAGACGAGGCCCTGCGCCTCCCGGTGCAGGTCGGACTGGTCGCCGGCGAGGTCGCGCAGCAGCTCCGTGCGGCCGCGTTCCAGAAATCGCAGGTAGCTCGCGTGATAGACGAAGCCCGAGAAATCGGTGTCCTCGTAGTAGACGCGGACGCTCATGCGATGTGGCGGCGCGTCCGCCGCCTTCGGATCGCCGGTCGCGGCCAAGGGTTCGGTCATGCCGGTCCTTTAGCGGCCGCCAGCACGGACGTGCAATACGACGAAGGCCGCCCCTTGGGGGGACGGCCTTCGCGTAAGTCAGAGCGTGATTGGGATCGATCAGCCGCCGATGCGGTTGGCGAGGGTCGCCGAATGCGCGTGCTCGTCGGCGATGTAGGGCAGCGCCTCGTTGGCGAACTTGCGGCCCTGGGCGTTGTCGCCCGACTTCGCGTAGGCGTCGTAGAGCGCCAGGGTCTGAGCGTCGGAGCGGGCCTGCTGATCGACATAAGTCCGATCGAAGGCGCGGCCGTTCGGGGCCGACTGCAGCCGCGCGAGGCGCGCCTGACCGCGCTCGCCGAGCGCCACGCGGCGACCCTGCTCGGCGGGGCTGTTGTCGATGATGCCGACCGCGCCCAGTGCGCCGCCCACAATGCTGGTGCCGATATTCGCGGCCACGGTCACCGGCGCCAGCACCAGGCCGATCGGGTTGCTCAGATCGGTCCGGATGCCCTCGTTGTCGGAGACGACCGTGCCGTTGCGCGACAGGGACGTGTTCGGGGGCAGCAGGGCGTCAGTGGTCGCCTTGCGCTCAACCAGAACGCGGTTGGCGTAGTTGCGGACCTGCGGGTTGCGCGACCGCTGCAGGGCGATCCGGCTTGCCTCGATGCTGGTGGCGTCCGAGCGCAGGGCCTCGGCGCGGAAGGCCGGGGTCTCGGTGGCGGCGGCGCCCACGCCGTCCTGCTGGGCGAAGGGCAGCACGCGGATCGGCAGCGCGTCCTGCGCGAAGGCCGGAGCGGTGAAGGCAGCGGAAAGGCCGAGGACGGCGAGCGTCATTCTCTTCATGGCGGAAGTTGATCCCTGACGTTGTTCTTGAGGCTGGAAGATCTGTCGCGAACCGAGGGGCAGGGCCCTGAATGCGACAGCCTAGCCGGCACCAAACCAAGTTGGCGCGGTCGCCACCACAACAGGTGCGTCTTCGCCCTGTTCCATGCCGGAACCAAGTTTTTCCCGTCTCGTCAGTTTGAACGCAGGTTGCCAAGCTTGGCTATACAGATGAAAACGTGAGACTAAAATTTAAGTGCTGACAGCATGTTACCGATTTTTATGGCGCCGCTTGGCCGGCGATCGTCTTGGTCATTTCGGGGTCATCGCCCATGAAGCGATTGAATTGCTGACCTGAACGAAGCGCATGGGTCATCACTCGGACGTGTTCAGAAGGCTTATCCTTCGAAAAGACGGGACTGATCATTTCGATCCTTCCCGGGCACGGCCAGCCCCATATGGGTGTCGGCAGCCCGGATCAGATCCCTCCCTCGGCGGGTGCGCTGCACGATGCCGCGCGGGAGCAGATACGGCTCGAAGATGTCCTCGAGCGCGTCCCGCGGATCCGACAACGCCGCCCCGATCGTTTCGCTGCCCCCAGGCCCTCCCCCGAACGAGCGCGCGATCAGGCTCAGGTACTTGCGGTCCATCACGTCGAGACCCGCCTCGTCGACGTCGAGCATCTTCAGC
>NZ_JAKSYH010000076.1 GCF_022829295.1 Methylobacterium sp. J-088 | reverse complement strand
GCTGCCCGGCTCGATGACCTTCTTGAGAAGCACGGATCTAAGAAGTCGCTGCTCAAGGAGGCGGTTACCGGCGCGGTCAGAACAGTGACAGTCTTCACACCTGCCGGCGCAGGCGACGCAGTGCTGAAAAACGTCTTAGCTGCAATCGGCTTTAAGGCCTACGAGATAAGCTCCTACAAAGTGTTGCTCGAACTAGCCGACGCGGCCGGTGCCGGCGATGACAAGCCTATCTTGGAGCAATCGATGACGGAGACGCAGGATATTGGCGACTGGCTGGGAAGCCATATCCCAGGTTTCGTAGATTCCTATCTCGCTCACAAG
>NZ_JAKSYH010000074.1 GCF_022829295.1 Methylobacterium sp. J-088 | reverse complement strand
CGCATCCGCCCGTCTGTGCCTCGCTCGTAATGTCCGCGCACCAACACCCAGCGCACCACGTCGGGTGCCGGCATGATACGGTGCTCCCACACGAACAGGCCGCCTTCCTCGCGCACGCTACGACGCAGCTCCGGGTCGCGAGCGACTTCATCCGGATGGAAGATCAAGAAGAGCTGCGCGCGCGAGATGCCCTCGGCGATCTCCGCCTCGGACAATCCGTACATTCGGCCCATGACCGCATCGCCGCGAATGCGATCCGTGCTGACATCCTCCTCCCACAAGCCGATGCTGAGAATGGTCAGCGGCAGCGAAGCCGACGACACGATGCTGTTCGATGATCGACGCGGCATGCACCGTCCGAGCCTTTTTGCACCATAGGTAGGGATTTGCAGCACAACTTTTCGTCGATCCGCAACTGCGATATACAATCGCACGGTCACAATCATGGTAGGTCTGAGATGGCCGAACTCGACAAAGGCGACGGCCGAGACATCCGTCTTCCCTCAGCGGATAAGGTTGCACAGGCGCGCGATCGCGAGCGCAAGCTGCGGATGTTGAGGCGCCTCAGCGAAGCCCTGGGCAGGCCAGTCGAGGACTTCTTCAAGGCCAGCGCCGATGCTGATGCCACCGAGGGCAAGGTAGCCGGCGCAGGAGGAAAGTAGGGACAGTGGGATCGCGCACTTGCCCCTCGCGGTCCGGTCCCTGCACCTGCCCGGCATGATCCGGTCCGAACTCGTCGCCCGCATCGCGGCGCAGAACCCGCGCCTCTACGCACGCGAAGTCGAAGGGGTGGTCGACGCCATACTCGACCGGATCGCCGAAGCCCTGGCTAACGGGGATCGCGTTGAGCTGCGCGACTTCGGTACGTTCGCGACAAAGGAAGTGTTGGGCCGAAGCGCCCGCAATCCAAGAACTGGAGCACCTGTCACTGTAGGTGCCAAGCTGGGTGTAACCTTCAAGCCAGGGAAGGCCATGCGCGCTCGGCTCAATCCCCCTGCTCCCGCCCATTCGGCCATGGCGATCCGTCACACCGTCATAGCATCATAGGTTAGTTCCAGTCGCGCTCAGATGAGCTGTGTGCGACGCGTTGTGGAGGCTCATTCGCCCCTACCGGCAGCATGGCGCGATGGCACCTTCAGGATACCCGCTCGACACGATGATCCGTAGGTTGGGCAGCGCCGCACGCTTCTCAAAAACGGAGCAGCACGCGCTGAGAAAGTTGCCGGTGGCGACCCGAACATTCGAAGCCCAGCAGGACATCATCTACGGAGGCGGCACGTCCCTACACTCTTGCGTCGTCCTTGACGGCTGGACCTGCTGCTATCAGCTTCTTACCGAGGGTAAGCGTCAGATCCTGTCGATCCACGTGCCCGGCGATATGCCCGACTTGCAAGGCCTCCACCTTCCCCAGCCAGACTTCGGCATGGCTGCGATCACGCGCGCCGTCGTCGCGTTCGTGCCGCATACCACGCTTCGCCAACTGTCGGACGGCTCGCCTACCATCGCGGCTGCGCTGTGGCGGGAGACCTTGATCACCGCTGCGATCCACCGTGCTTGGATCACCAGCCTCGGTCGACGCGATGCACGGCAGAGGTTCGCACATCTGATCTGCGAACTGTACCTACGCCTCAAAGCCGCCGGGCTGGCGAGCGACCATACTATGTGGATGCCGCTTCGGCAGCCTGATCTCGCCGATGCATTGGGCCTAACCTCGGTCCACGTGAACCGGACGATGAGGGCCCTACGGTTGGAGGGCTTGATCGACTTACGGTCCCGCCAGCTGGTCATCCAGGACTGGGCAGGCTTGCAGGCCCTCGCCGCTTTCTGCCCTCAATACCTTCGCCTACCCGATCAGGTCGTTTCCAGCAGCTCATGACGCGGTCGCGTACACGCAGAGGCTACGCGATCAGCCATCGCAGCAAATCTCCAGAACCTCCCTCACGCTCGGGCAGTTAGCCCAGCATCGGATTTGGAGGTGCTGATGGCCCGCTACTTCTTCGATGTGAGCAACGGCAGTGACGTCAGCGATGATGTCGGCCTCGATTTCGATGATCCCCACACAGCTTCGCAGGAAGCGCTTCGGTCGCTCCCCGACATGGTGAAGGATCAGCCGCTGACGAGAATGGGCGAGAAGGTTAGCGTCACGATGCGGGACGACCACGGTATCCCGGTCTACCGAGCTACCCTCACGATCGAGGGCGAGTGGCTGGCAGGGCAGCCGTAGGCCTTCGTTTCTTGGGTAGCGTCAGCTGTGCCGGATGCGCGGGACGTTTAAGCCTCGCATGCGCTTTGCTACGATCACGAGGTCGGGTCTCCTCTCGACCACCACGCTCGCCCCGCGATGCTTCCCCCAAGGTTAATCGGAAGGGCGGGCGTGGATGCTCTTCGGGGTTCCTTGCAAGTCCTGGCAGGATCGCCCGCACCTCCCTGACGTGCTCAGGCTTGGGGATCCCCGGCAGCAGGGCAGAAATGGACTATAGCGAGCGTGCCTCTGCCGCATGAGCGGTTTGATGACTGGGCTTCATATAGCGGTGCAGCCCGTAGCGCAATCCGCTCTCAGCCAGTGAACTGTTCGGCCGCTTCGCGGGCCGCGCGGAGCACATGCTGCCGCTGCTCATCGGTCCGGAGTACCGCCCAGCGCTTCAGGAGCTCATCGAGATCGACGAGATCGGTTGGCAGACCTTCGCTCGTGCGGAGAGCCTCGGTGGTGCAGCCGAGGGAGACGGCGATGCGCTCAAGCATTCTACGCGCAGGATGGGAAGGCGGAACTGATCCGTTCGACATCGCGAAGCTCCCGCTGTCGGCCCGTCCCTTTTGTTTTAGCCTCGCGTCATGCAGGCTGCAATCACTGATTGCGCAGCGAAGGATCGTACACGTGTTTCGCTCCTGCCGAGCAGCGCTTTTTAGCGTTAGGCAGTCTGCAACAGCCTATTAGTGTGTGAAAGAACTTTACAATAAGTGCTCAATCCAATCTCAGTCGTGCAGTTTCTTAGGCTGCCGATCTATATCGGCCATCTCGAGTGTCGTCACGCCATCGCGTGTGCAGCTATGCCGAGCAATTTCTTGGCCGACGATGAGCAAGAGCATCCGGCTCAACGCTTTCATTTCTGACGTGCCGTGATCTTGGATGAGCTGATGAGCTTTTATCACCGCATCCGCGATATGATCCACATCTGGTGCTGAACTCATGCTCTCCTCCCCCAGTAAATATGGAGAATTAGTTTTGTAATAATTTTACAAATCTCACTTATCTGTCATATTATTGTATAATCTTTACCGTATTGCAACCATGGATAGAGGGCTAAGCTGTGTCTTCACTGCCGCATGCGAACCTCACTCGGGTATGCTCCATGGATATGCCAACCCCCGAAGACATTGGCGCGCCAACAAATCGCCATGCCCGGGATCAGCTCGACCGTTTGGCGCAGGCGCTCGCCTGTTCGTCAGAGCGGTTCTATGAGACGCAGCATGCGTCTGGATCGAAAGACGCCGCTCATCTGATCCAGATGTGGCTCGCGTTGAAGCGCCCCGAAGCCCGGGATATGGTGCTTACTCTCGTCAACGAACTTTTGAAGGCCGAAGCGGGTAAGGTTTTTGGATCGAAGGCCGACCTTCTCTAAAAACTCATCCGAAGATTATGAGACTATATTCATCTATTTAGTGCTATTAGGTGTAGATTTTTTACAAATGAGACCGAGTTGTTTATGTCGTCAATCGACACCACATCAATTTTATCACCAACCGACGTCAGGGCGTTGATGATTGAGGGACCGTTTGTGCTCTTGCCCCGTATGAGCGAGCACACGTGGCAAATCTCAAGCAGGCCGATCTGCGCAACCGCCTTCTCCTGGCGCTCGCACCAGAAGATTTCTTGGCGCTGGCACCCGCGCTACGCTTTGAGACGATACTTCTCCGGCAGGTCTTGATCTCAGCCAACACGCCGATCAAGACCGTCTACTTCGTGGAAGACGGCATCGTCTCCGTCACGACCGATGCCCCCAGCGGTCGGGTCGAGATCGGGTTGCTCGGACGCGAAGCTTTGGTCGGGGC
>NZ_JAKSYH010000072.1 GCF_022829295.1 Methylobacterium sp. J-088 | reverse complement strand
CAGGCAAACGTCGGACCTCCCCCGAGGGCTTGCACACTGCCCTCCATGGTATCGTCCCGATCATCGCGGCCTGTTCCTACCTCGCCATGGCAACGGGACAGGGTCTGATCCTTCTGCCGACGACCGAAGCCGCCGGGGCCGGAGCAGTGACGCCCACGCGAATTTTCTACTACGCGCGCTACATCGACTGGACCTTTACGACACCCCTGCTGCTGCTCTCGCTCGGGCTCACCGCCATGCGCCACGTTCCCAAGCGTCACGGTGCCATCGTGGGGGCCATCCTCGCGGATGTGATGATGATCGTCACCGCCTTCGCGTTCGGAGCCTCCGAGCTGGGCTGGACGAAATGGACATGGTTCATCGTCTCGTGCGTGGCGTTCCTGGGCGTCTACTACGCCATCTGGATGCCGCAGCTGGAAGCCAACGCCGCCGAGCGGGACGACATTCAGTACACCTACCGCCGCAACGCCTCCATCCTGTCGGTCGTGTGGCTCGGCTACCCGGTGATCCTGGCGGTGGCCCCGGCGGCTTCGGTCGTCGGCAGAAGGATCAGACCCTGTCCCGTTGCCATGGCGAGGTAGGAACAGGCCGCGATGATCGGGACGATACCATGGAGGGCAGTGTGCAAGCCCTCGGGGGAGGTCCGACGTTTGCCTGTGGCCAGGATGAAAAGCCCGCCTGCCAACATGATTATGGTGGTTGCCTACAAAATATAGTTGGAATTCATCGTGTCACCCGGGCGTATTTTTCGCGATATGCGTGCCTCTGGCCAATAAATGGTAAGGAGGATAAATGCGCATCAAATGACGTGAAATTCAAAAACATCCCGATGTTGCATTTTCATCGGTTAAAATGCTTTTCAGAAATATAATGCTGACGTGATAAAACGCATCAATGATCTGTTCTCTGGGTCATGCAGTGGTGAATGATCTGGGGCGGTTGCAAGCAGACTTTCCGTCGGTCCCTGAGTGCATACCCAAATCGCACTGCACTAATCGTTTGCTATTGGTGGACAGCAGCCCGGCCGCTTCTGAGTTAATCTATTGCGCGAGCGGACGTTCAACGACTATGCCTGTCTGGCAGGCCCTGTCAGGCACCACGGCTCAGCACCGGATCGGACAGGCTCAGGCCAGTGTTGACGATGGCGAGAAGCGGCCGATCCAGCCTCACCGATAGGCCCGCATGTCGAGGAGCGCTTGCTCGGGGTCAACCCGCTCTTCGCCCGACGCCGCGTCCATCAGCGACGCATAGGAGAGGACGAAGCACAGGCGCCCCCCTCCTTCATTGTGAAGGCCGTCATCGCCACGTCGTCATCGAGTGTCGCCGCCACGGACACGTCGAGGCTCACCCTGTCGGAGCCAATTATGGCCGTGATGCCGCGCGTGGTTGCCTCGCACCAGGGCGGCATAGTGCCGGAGGCGAAACGCAATGGCAGCGCCCTGTCGAGCGCGACCTCGCTCGACAGGCTCGCGACGATCCGCACGAGCCACGACTGGTCGCAGCAGTGGATCGGCATAAAGTCGGTGCCTCGATCGGCCCCGTCATCCCGCTCGAGATCCCATATTCACGACCCTGTCCGCCGACCTCGCACCCTCCCTCTTCAACTGCAGCCTGCTGCTCAGCGTCCTGTCGAGTGCGGTCTTGGCCGAGAGCATCGATCAGATCAGCGAGCGTTTCCGCTTTCCCCCCGGGGCTCGTCGGGCTGTTGACGGCGCCGGGGACGGACTCCCCCAAGATCGCCTCTGCCATCACTACGCTGGTCGGCGGCCAGCACAACCCGGGAGCTCGGGGTGATCTTCGGCTTCAAGGCGTTCAAGGCTTGACCCGAGAGAGCGTGCCGAGGCCCGCCTACTGCGGCGCGTGGCCAGCACGCGCGAGGACGCGGCGACCTCCGTCGCAGAGCAACGTCGTCACGGCGATGCCGATGACGAGAACCCCGACGGTCGCGAGGTCCGCCTCGAACCCCCCGAGCGTGATCAGGAGCGTCGTAGCCGCAGCAGGAGCATGCCCGGCGCGGAGTGGGATCTGGCCGCCAATGGTCAGCGCGACCGCCACGGCGCTGGCCGACGCACGAGCCATCGTAAGATGCCCCATCGTCATGGCGGGAGGCGCGTGCAAGCCGCCGAAGATCGTGAGGGAGAGGTAGGCCGCGGCCGCCCCCACCCCATGTCCCACGAAAGTGTTCCAGGGCCGTGCTGCGGCATCGTGTGGCGAGACGGTGTGGATGAATATCGTCGGCCCGAGGCTCGGGAACAACCAGGGTTGCTGGAATGCGAAGCCGAGGGTTCCCACGGCAAAGGTGATGACGAGCGAGACCGAACCGGCATAGGCCGCGGCGCGCAGACGGAACGGACCGGTCACGGGATGTGAGGACCGGTCCATCATATCGGCATCCGATAGCCGTAGAACTCGTGGTCCTCGTTGTAACCGCCCTGACCTGCGCCGAGGTGAGCGAAATCATTCACGAACTCGATCGCTGCGATCCACTTGACCATCTTGAAGCCGAGTTCGTTCTCGCAACGTAGTCGCAGCGGCGCCCCGTGCAGCACGCCGACGGCTTTCCCATTCATCTCGTAGGCGAGGATCGTCAGCGCGTGCCGCATGTTCCGCATCTCATGCACATCGTAGTAACGGCCTCCCTCGCCGCCGTCGGCGAGCGAATAGAAGACGGCGTAGCGGGCGGCATCGGTCGGCTTCACGAGGTCAAGAATGTGGCTCATCGGCACGCCGCCCCACTTGGCGACCCCCGACCAGCCTTGGATACAGAAATGCGTGGTGATCTGCTCCTGCCTTGGCATGGCCCGGAGGTCGGCGAGGGAGAACTCCAGCGGCTGTTCCACCAGACCATCGACCCGCAGACGATAGTCGACGAAGTCCCCGGCCACCAGGGCGTCGAACTCGGGCGATGCCGGCATGGTGCCGTTTGGCCAGAAATAGGGCGAGATATCCGCTTCATTCAATTGCGAGCGGGGATCCCACCATTCCGCCAGTCCCTTGAACCAGCCGACCATGAACTTGCCGGTGTGTTGCACCGCCCGGGCATGGCGAAGGGTCAGGGGAGAGGCCGCGGCCCAGGCGGCGATCACCACCCCCATGGCGAGCAGGAATGGCAGGATGCCGGACCAGGACGCGTTCTCCACGCCGGCGAACATATGGTTGGTGTTCTCGCGCAGGCTGGTGACAAAGACCATGATTCCATGCGCCAGGATGAACATGACGAACCACAGGAAGGATAGGAAGTGGATCGAGCGCGCAACCTGCCTGTTCAGCACGCGGCCCGTCCAGCCGAGTCTGTTCGAGATCGCCGGGCTCTGCAGTAGGCCCGTCGCGATAGAGAGGGGAGCTGCCACGAACACGGTGACGAAGTAGAAGATCTGCTGGAGGGCGTTGTAGCGCGTCCAGCCCTGATCCACCGGGAAGTTCAGGGACGCATATTGGATCGCGGTCGAGACCGCGCTCGGGAACACCTCCCAGGTCGTCGGCACGATGCGGTGCCACTGATCGGTCGAGAAGATGAGCGCGTAGAACGCGACGCCATTGAAGGTCCAAAGCATATTGACCGAGAAGTGCCACCAGCGGGCCAGCCCGATTGAGTGACGCAGGCCCGGGATGCCTAGCCACGCCGGGATGGTCACTGAGTCGTCCTTGGCCGTCCAGACGCGCCCGGTGGGCACGGGCTTCTGGAACCGAAACCAGTCGGCGCCCGGCGTACAGTCGCGTTGCCAATAGAGTCGCGGATGATCGGCCAGGATCTGGATGCCCGCCCGAATGATGAACATCATGAACAGCATGTTCAGGAAGTGCTGAAGCCGTAGCCACCAGGGGAAGCCAGACTTCACTGCCGGCGCTGCCTGAGCGATCCCGGGATGATGGAGGAGGAACTGCTGCACCTCGGGCAGGTCGCGGAGGCTCTGCGCGGCTGCGATGGCGAGGATCAGGGCCGCGAAGCCGATCGGCACCGCCCACAGCGTGCTGAACCAACGGTTCCCGATGCGCAGGAGCGGGACGATGCCCGCTTGCGGGGGCAACCAATGGCTCAGGAGGACCCGGTCGTCGGCCTCGCTCAACTTGGCGGCAAGAGGATCGTACGGCGGCATCTCAGAAACGTCCGTCATGTCATCTTTCATCGGACTACGGCAGCAAAGGAAGATCTACCTCTCTATCTTCGACATGGAATATAAAATTCATCATATGATGGATAGCTATGAATAGTAACGGCTCAGTGATTGGGACGGTTGCGACCATTCGCTTTTGGACGCAACAAACCGAAGCTCAACGTACCTGTCCCGATGAACGTCTGCGTTACAATGACGGCGCGCGCTGTCTCCGACCTGCGGGGTTGGGTCAGAAGCGGCTTGGAATATGGGGTCGACAGGGGCCTCTCCAGGCCGAACCGGTCGCGCCTAATTCTTCGGTCATACCCAAATCGAACCGGCGATCGGCTTCTATGGGTGGTAACCGGACTTTGGCTTTTCATACTGAAGCGGACGTGACACATCCGACCTAACCCCACCATTGAGGCCGATGCGCGCAGCTTCCCAAATTGGACGAAAGGAAAAGCGGACCAATAGGTCTTGCGTGATGGAACGCCTTTGATAGAACTTTGCCGCGCGGAGGGGGCGTGACTTCTATACGCAATCCTAACTCGTAGCATACATCAAGTCGGCCCTGTCACTAATCGCGGAGCGGCGCGGGCTTTTGCCCGTCTGGCAGGATCTCCTTGATATGCTCTCGGACCATCTCAGCCGAGAACGGCTTCCCGAGGAAGCGCGCACCCTCCGGCAAGTCTCCGGAGCAAGGGCGAGCCTGCCCCGACGCGACGACGATCGAGATATGCGGCCACTGGCCAGCCGTTTCCCGGGCGACGGCAAAGCCGTTGCGGGACCCGGGCATCTGCACATCGGTGAACAGCAGAACGATCAGGGCATGCTTCTCGGCGAGCAGTGCCATGGCCGCGTCGCCGTCCCCGGCCTCGAAGGTGTGGAACCCCGCCTCCTCCAAGATACTCATCGCGGTCATACGGATCAGCGCGTCATCGTCCACGACGAGGGCGTAGGGCACGTGCGATACAGGCGATTGGCTCATTTGGTGAAGGTAACCCGACGCTTGAGAAGAGTTTCGGCACCGTGTTCCAGCACTGCGCCGGGACCCGTGTCACTTAACCATGGGACAGCGCCGACGAGGTCAGGTCGGCGTTAGGCGTCGTCGCAGCCAGCGCGTGGCGTCCTCTACGTTCAGGAAGGTCGGCGCCCTCTGCCCTTGCAGCCGGCCGAACCCCGCTTCCAGGAACCAGCTTCCGACATTGTCATGCTCTGGCTCGGCAAGTCGTACCAGCACGGCCACCAGCAGGCCGTTGGCCGTTACCAGCATTCCGTCCCGATCCGGGCTTCCGGTATCGACCGCGATGGGCTGAAGCTGCAGCACGAGCAGCGTCGCGACGTTGCTCCGCTCGGACATCGCCTAGCCCTCCTGCACGTGACCGGGCCAGCTCAGGTCGCGCCGCTCACCCCAGCGCGTGTTGCGCAGATGCAGATAGTTCGGCGTGAAGTCGCAGAAGGCCTGCAGCCGCTCGACGTCTAGGATGGTCAGCACCCGCCGCTTCAGGTGGATCAGGCCCTGTGCGCGCAGATCCCGCAGCGTCCGGTTCACGTGCACGTCGGACAGGCCCATCATATCGGCGATCTGCGTCTGCGTGAGTGGGAACGCGTAGCTGTTGTCGGTGACGCGCCCTACCGCCTCCAGGCGCATGAGAAGCTCGCAGAGAAGGTGGGCGATGCGCTGGGGCGGGAGCCGGCCGCCGATGTTGACGAGCCACTCGCGCAGGACGGCGCCGTCGACCAGCGAGCACCACCAGAAGGCGCGCGCGATGCTCGCGTGCTCACTGGCGATCTCATCGATGGCCTGGCGCGGTATGTCCACGACCTGGCAGGTTGAGATCGTGCCGATGGCGTGGTCCATCTCGTCGAGGATGAATACGTTCAGGTCACAGAAGTCGCCGGGCACGAGCAAGGCCATGATCTGGCGCTGGCCGTCCGGGAGGACCTTGTAGCGGCAGGCGAAGCCGTCGAGGATGAGCAGCACATTCTCGGGCTTGTCGCCCTCCTGGATCAGATCCTGGCGAGCGTCCACCTGCCGAACCTTGAGCACCACGCGGTTCAGGGCCCAGCGAGCCCGGTCGGACAGGGGTTCGAAGCTTTCCAGCTTCCGCGTCAGCGCTTGCTGCATCGGACCGTCCTCCCTGAAGGGAGAACGCGGTGATCGTTCTGAAGGTGACCTTCGGAGGTACACCGGATTGAGCGTCGCCATTCCAGCGACATCACTATCAGGGCAACGTTGGATGCCAACGCCCTGTCCCACGATCGCTGATCCGCCCGGTAAAAGACCCCGCCACCCGGACCGGGCGACGGGGCTTGAGTGCGCTCGGGTCGGAAGAAGCCGTGCAGGCGATGAAGGGGCAAGGAACGCTCGCGCGGCTCGCTGCGCTTGCAACATCACAGCTACAGCCTGCTATCCATGACACTGGCGGGGGAGGCGCATCTCGTCAAAAAGCAGGTTTCATCCAGATTTACTCTCAATAGGGGGCGCGCGCGCCAAAGTAACGATTAATTTACCGTAAAAGGTTCGCGCAACTGTCTTTTGATCGCGGGGGAAAGCGCAGTTTCCGTAGCCTAGCCATAGCTTGACACTTCGTCATGCACGACCAAGGCGCGGGAACCGGCAATGGCAGCAGGACCTCTGTGGGATCGTCTCTCTCTGGCGCTGTCTCCCGGCCCGAATGGCTACGGCTCACCCCGGCGCCGCACGCCTGCGGAACACCGGCTGTTCGATACCGGCACGATCGAGGCGGTACGGCGCGGCCTGTGGTCGGTCGAGACCCTGAGCCGGTGCATCGTCGAGGCGAGCCCGGACTGCATCGAAGTGCTCGACCCGCAGGGCAACCTTCAGTTCGCCAACCCGACCGCGCTACAACAGCTGCGCAGCAGCGAAACTGCCGAGAACGAGGGCGAACCCTGGGTTTTGTCCTGGCCCGATGATGCGCGGTCGGCCGTTCTCGAAGGGCTTGAAGTCGTGCGGGAGGCGGGCGTGGCTCGCTTCAGTCATTGGCGTCCAGGCCTCTCCGGAGAGGCGCGCTACTGGGACGTGACGCTCTCGCGCATGTTGGACGATGACAGGGATCCCATCGGCCTGCTCGCGGTCTCGCGAGACATCACCGCCCTGGCTCAGGCGGGAACCGACCGCGACCTGTGCAGCCGTGATTTGAGCCACCGGCTGAAGAATGTCTTCGCTCTGGTCAACGGCCTCGTCACCCTGTCTGCACGAAACACTCCAGCAGTTCAGCCGTATGCGCGGACGCTGAGGGATCGTTTCACTAGTCTCGGTCGGGCGCTGGAGTACCTGCAGGTGCCGCCCCCGGATGAGGCAGCGCCGCGCCCGGCGCAGACCCTGCAGGCGCTACTGCGTACCTTGCTGATGCCCTACGAGGGCGTGGGCAACGCGCATCGCCGCATCCGTTTGTTCGATGGGGCTGATATTTCAATCCGCGACACGGCGGTGACGAGTCTCGCGCTGATCATCCACGAACTTGCGACGAACGCGGTCAAGTACGGAGCCCTGTCCAGTGACACAGGCACCGTCAGTCTGAGCTGTCGCCGCCACGCCAAGAGCATCGGCCTGATCTGGTGCGAGCGAGGGGGGCCGCCGATCGCGCATCCGCCGGAATATGCTGGGTTCGGTGCAACCCTGGTCCAGCGTAGCGTCGGCGGCCAACTCGGCGGCAAGATCGTCTATCACTGGGAAGCCGAAGGCCTGCGCGTGCTGATATCGATGCCGACTGACCTGCTGTTGCAGCAGACAAGTTGACGCACGCTGGGAGACCTCGGAAGGCTCAGCACTGATCCCGTTCTTTTGGACGATCCACCAGAGTGTGCACATCGGGGACACGCAGGAGCGCGTGCGGCTGGGAGATATCGACGATGTGGAAGGGCTTCCGATCGTATGCGGTTAGGTCGAGCTGCGGAACCACGTCGCCTTACTGATACAAACCGCCTCTCGCCGCCTTTGGTCAGGATCAGTCAGAGAACTGGATCAGGCTCCCCGCAAGCGGACCTTCCGAACTTCATAGAAGGATCGATTGCGGCTGCTAGCGGCGGTTCGCTAGAGGCACATCTATAGCGGACCGACCGTGCCGATCCTCGTTTGCATACCCAAAAAGGACTATGCGTGTCGGCTGCTATGGGTAGATTTCGTTGAAAAACTCGCGCCCGAGCCGAACGTGCAGTGCGGGCCGCTCCAGATAGAGAGGTTCCTGCTATCGTGCTGCCCGAAACTCGCCAATGGAGCGGCAATGATCGGCAATGAGAGATGAACATTCTCCAGGGCGCCGCCTCGGATGACGCCTGAAGAGCCGCCTCTGAGTTTTTCAACAAAATCGGTAGGAACCAGATCCCGACATTACGCTCGAAAGCGGACGAGAAGTGTGACGTTCTATAGCGCAAGCCCACTGGAACTGCATAGCCGGAACTTGACGTTGCCATCGATGATCGACGGTGTGAGCCAGCTTTTTTGGTTTGATTGGGTTTGCGTCGCAGTCGTCCCGCCGTTTACGCGACGATAAGGTTTCTGGGTCGTGCTTGGCGCTCGTAGGCGAAGGCACTACAGACCGCACGGATGACCTCGACCGCGATCGATGGGTTTGCGGCCGAGCTGATGCCGTCCCACCCCGGCTTTCCCCCGCCGAACCGCAACCTATCCAGGATCGGCCTGCGCACCCGTGCTCGTGGCTGGCCGGAGAGATGGCACCTGCCCCAAGATCCTGTCGGCCGGGCATCTCGATGTCCCTGACCACCCGCATCCTGCTGCTCGTGCTGCTCGCCCTCGCCCCAGCCCTCGCGATCTGGAGCTATAACGAGGCTGACCTGCGCGCCGCGCGTGACGAGGCTGTGCGCGCCGACACGATGGCGACCGCCCGGGCCGTCGCGGATGACTTCGCCCAGCTCGCCGACGGCGTCGACCAAGCGCTGGACCTCGTCGGCGAGGACCCGAGCGTTCGCAACCTCGACGCCGTCCCGTGCGCGGATTACCTGCGCCGTGCCGCCGCCCGACTGCCGCACATCCTGTTGCTGGCGCTGGCCCGCCCGGACGGATCGGTCGTGTGCAGCAGCGTCGGCTCCCCGCCAGGCGCCTACTCGAACGCCGAGCGCACCTACCACCGCCGCGCCCTGGCCGAGGGCGGCTTCGTCATGGGCGGCTATGCGCGCGGGGCCGCGACCGGCAAGGCGTCGATCCACTTCGCCCAGCCCCTGCGCGGCGCCGGCGGGGCCATCGACGGCGTCCTGGTCGCAGCTATCGATCTAGATTGGTTGTCGCAGTACCTGCAACAGGGGCTGCGGCTGTCGAGCACCTCGCTGACCATCGCCGACGAGGACAACGTCATCATCGTGCGCAGGCTGGATGGGACCGACTGGGTCGGCAAGCCGGTCCCCGCCGAGCGTATGGGACTCCTGGCGAGCCGGGGCGAGGGTGTGCGCTTCGACTTCGGCATCGACGGACGTGCGCGCATCCTCGCCAACGTCCGCCCGCGGGGGACGGCGGTGCGGGCTTGGGTCACGGTCGGGCGCGACCGCGACACCGCCTTCGCCGACGTCGATGCGGCAGCGCGCCGAGGCACGATCCTGATCGGGCTGGGCGCGGCGATGGCGCTCGCGGCAGCCCTCGTGGCGGGGCGGCTGTTCATCCGCCGCCCGTTCGACCGCCTGCTGCGCGCCGCCACCGCTTGGCAGACGGGGGACCTGACCGCGCGGACCGGGCTGGGCGGCGCCAGCGAGTTCGGGCGGCTCGGGGACAAGCTCGACGCGATGGCCGGCCTGCTCCAGCGCAACGAGGGCGAGCTGCGCGAGGAGATCCGGCGCGGGCATGCCCTGCAGGAGCGGCAGGTGACGATGCTGCACGAGCTGAACCACCGGGTGAAGAACACGCTTGCCACCGTGCAGTCGCTGGCGCGCCAGTCGGCGCGCGGCGGTGAGGGGCAGGCGGTGCAGCTCGAAGCGCGCATCCTGTCCCTGTCGAAGACCCACGACCTGCTCACCCGCGAGGACTGGAGCGGCGCCACCCTGAATGAGGTGCTGGAGAACGAGCTGTCACCCTACCGCGCCGGGTGTGACCACATCGTCCTCGACGGGCCCGAGGTGGCGCTGCCGCCGCGCCACGTCCTGGCGCTCGGCATGACCGTGCACGAGTTGACGACCAACGCGGCCAAGTACGGAGCCCTGTCGACGGCGGAAGGGCGGGTCGAGGTGAGCTGGCGGGTGGATCGCAGCGAGACGGGGGGGCGTGGTTGCGGCTGACCTGGCGGGAGAGCGGCGGCCCGGCCGTCGCTCCGCCTGAGCGCCGCGGGTTCGGGACGCGGCTGATCGCTGGCGGCGTCGGGCGCGAGCTGGCCGGGGACGTCGATCTGGACTTCGACGTGGACGGGCTGCGTTGCCGGATCGCCGTGCCGCTGGCCGAGATCGGCAGCCGTATGCTCGCGCCTACACAATAGCCTCACCCTGTTGGTGAGGGCGATAAGCCTCCAGATCCGCGTACCTGTGTCACCTCGGAGATAAACACGTCGGACGTGGTGACGATCAAGATTAAATCAGGTCCCTTTAGCAATGGCTTGGCGGGGCGTGGATGTCCGGGCTACAGCTCAGCTCGGTCCACCGAGGCCGTGCCGAGCCTCCTCCATCCGTCGCCTTCTTCGGACGCATGACGATCGCCCCTCCCTCGAACCCGATCGCCTGCACGCCCTGGCCGCCTACGCGGTCATGGGCACGCCAACGGAGAAGGGGTTCGATGACCTTGCCAGGATCGCGGCCCTGCTGTGCGGGGTGCCGACCGCGCTCGTGACCCTGGTCGACGATCAGCGCCAGTTCTTCAAGGCACGGGCGGGCTTCGACGGTGGATGCGAAGCGCCGCTCGATGTCGGGTTCTGTCCGCTGGTGGTCAGGGTCGAGGCGCCGCTCATCATCCGCGATACGCGCGAGGAGGGCCACGCCGATAACGCGGCCGTCGCCGACGGTGGGGTCCGCTTCTACGCCGGCATGCCGCTGCGGACCGCCGCCGGCGCGGTGCTCGGCACGCTGTGCGTGCTCGATCGGCAGCCGCGCCCGGAGGGACTGACACCGGGGCAGACCGAAGGGCTGGAACGGCTGGCCGAACAGGTGGTCGACCAGCTCGAACTGCGCCGCGCTCTCATCGAGCGCGAGCGTCTGCTCGCTGAGCAACGGGGGGCGGCTCGGGAGCGACGCACCTACAGCCAGATCCAGGACGCGATCGCGGCGAGCGGCGGCGATCTCGACGCCATCCTCGACGCCCTGATCGCAGGGGCGATGCGCGCCGTGCCCGCGGCCGAGGGCGGCGTCCTGGAACTGCTCGACGGCGAGGAGCTGGAGTACCGCACCGTCGGCGGCACCCTGACCCCGCACCGGGGCGTGCGCGTGCCGCTGGACGGCAGCACGTCCGGCGCCTGCGCCCGAGCCAACGAGCCGATCCTGCTGGCCGATGCCCTGCGCGACCCGCGGGTGAACGCCGATCTGCGCGCGTTCATAGACCTTCGCTCGGCCGTGCACGCCCCGGTCAACCGCGGCGGCAGAGTGCTCGGCGTGCTCAAGCTGCAGTCGAGCAAACCCGACGCGTTCACCGAGCACGATCTCGAACTGGTCCGAAGTTTCGCCGGCTTGGCCACCGTCGGGCTGACTGAGGCGAGCGAGATCGCGGCGCAGCGGGCGGTGCGGGCGAGCGAGGCGCGCTACCGAGCCGTGTTCGAGAGCGCGATCGACTACGCGATCATCGTGCTCGACCTGAAGGGTCACGTCATCGACTGGAACGCCGGTGCCACCCGGATCCTGGGCTGGACCCCGAGCGACGTCTGCGGGAAGCCTGCCGACGTGTTCTTCACCCCCGAAGACCGTGAGGCCGGGATCCCCGACCAAGAGATGCACAGCGCCCTGACCGTGGGTCGCGGCATCGACGAGCGCTGGCACCTGAGGAAGAGCGGCGAGCGCTTCTGGGCCAACGGCGAGATGATGGCGTTGCGCAACGAGGCCGGCGTGGCGATCGGCTTCGTCAAGATCCTGCGTGACCGCACCGAGCAGCGCCGCAATGCCGATGCGCTGCGGGACAGCGCGTTGCGTCTGCAGAGGGCGCAGGAGGCGGGCGGGGTCGGGGTATTCTCGATCGGCATCGCCGACGCCATCCTGCGGCCGAGCCCGGAGTTCTGCCGCCTGTACGGCCTGCCGAAGCGCGAGGCGTACCCGTCGACGGCGTTCGAGGAACTGATCGTCCCGGAGGATCAGCATCTGATCTCCACCGCCCGCTCGCGCAGCAACGGCGCCGCGCCGCGGGACGTCGAGTACCGCATCCGCCGGCCGGACACCGGCGAGGTCCGCTGGATCGCGCGCAAGGGCGAGATCGAGCACGATGACGCCGGACGGCCGGCGCGCTTCTCTGGCGTCGCCCGTGACATCACCGCTCAGCGGGCGGCGCAGGAGGAGCTGCGGATCAGTCAGGAGCGCTTGAGCCTGGCGTTCGAGGCGGCGGGCGCCATCGGTTGGTGGGACTGGGACGTCCCCAACGATCGGATCGTGGCGAACGCGCGGTTCGCCGAGCTGTACTCGGTCGATCCCGCGGCGGCGGCGGTCGGCACGCCAATCGCTGGCTACATCGACGGCATCCACCCCGAAGACCGGGCTTGGGTGGGTGCGAAGATCCAGCAGGCGCTGGCCAGCGCCGGCGAGTTCGCCGAGGAGTACCGCCTGCTCCAGGCGGATGGCAGCGTTCGCTGGGTCTATGCCCGCGGGCGCTGCTACCACGACGCAGCCGGCCATCCGCTGCGGTATCCGGGGGTGTCGATCGACATCACCGCGCGCAAGCTCGATGCCCTGCGTCAGGCAGCTTTGGCTGCGCTGGGCGACCGCCTCAAGGACCTGACCGATCGCTCGGAGATCATCGGGGCCGCGGCCGAGATCATGGGCCAGACGCTCGATCTGTCTCACGCTGGATATGGCGCCGTCGATCAGCGCCGCGAGACTATCGTGATCACTCGGGGCTGGAGCATGTCCGGCGTCCCGGCCATCGCCGGCCTGCACCGGTTCCGCGACTACGGCTCGTACATCGACGATCTGCAGGCCGGCGCTACCGTACTGATCGCCGATCTCGCCCGCGACGCGCGCACGGCGGCTGCGGCTGACACGTTCGCCGCCATGGAGGCGCGCGCGCTGGTCAATCTGCCGGTGATGGAGCGCGGCCGCTTCGTCGCCGTGTTCTTCGCGCTGAAGGCGACGCCGCACGCGTGGAGCGCCGACGAGGTGGCCTTCCTGCACAGCGTCGCCGATCGCGCCCGCGCGGCTATCGCCCGGGTCGAGGCCGAGGACCGGCAGCGGCTGCTCAACCAGGAGCTGAGCCACCGCATGAAGAACGTGCTGGCGATGGTGCAGGCCATCGCCACGCAGACCATGCGCACGGCCACCGACATGGACACCGCCAAAGAGGTGCTCGCCGGGCGGCTCGTCGCCCTGGGCAAGTCGCACGACCTCCTGCTCGGCGGTGAGATCGGCAGCACCGCGCTCGACACCCTGATCACCAATGCCTTGGAGCTGCACCGGGATCGCCCTGATCGGTTCGCGATCGCGGGTCCGCCGGTCGAGGTCGGCGCGAGGGCAGCACTGTCGCTATCGCTGATCCTGCACGAACTCGCGACCAACGCGGCCAAGTACGGCGCGCTGTCGGCGGCCGCAGGCCAGGTCAAGATCGATTGGCAGATCAAATCCGAAATGCACGAGCCGGAGATGGTGCTGAGCTGGCGGGAGGTCGGCGGCCCGGTTGTGGTCGCACCGACACGGACGGGCTTCGGCACCCGGTTGATCGGTCGCGGGCTTGCCGGCAGCTTTGGCGGGGTGGTCGATCTCGCCTACCCGCCGACGGGGGTGGTCTGTACGATCACGGCGCCGCTCAGCGGATTGCGCGCCCAAGATCTAGGATCGCTCGGCTAATCTTCGGTCGCGTCCGGATCAGAGACACGATGGCTTTCGGCGGTATCCAGCCGATGGAGCAGCGCGGCCATAGCCTCTGGCACCGGCTCGGACGGGAGCGCGGCGTAGACCTGCTGTAGATTGCGGCCGAGGTGACGCTGGATAGCCTGGGGGGAGCTGGAGTGAACCCAGTGCGTCTGGGGTCCTGGCATGGGGAGGGGGCTTTCAAGGTCGAATATCGGCGGCCCAACCGAGGGCGTTCGCTCTGTCACACCAAGTGGCTCCCACGACTGCAGGTTGCGACGATCTATGACAAAATGGACCGACGCGGTTACGTTCCCGCTAACTGACGAAAGCTGAAGCGTGTGGCCTGACCGGCACAATTGCATAGAGAACAGCTAAGCCGCACTAGATTAGAATTAACCACGGAGCTGGATCAGGCGACCCGGAAGCGGACGGTCCGAATTCCTGAGTTGGGTAGGTAGGGGAAATTCGATACGCAAGCAGCAGACTGGCCTATCGCCCCAACGTTGACTTAGCTCGGCTTTGGCCAATTGCGGCGTATCGAGTGGGCTGAGGTGACGAAGCGGGTTTGACGAGGCGTCACGCTGGTCCGCGATGAGAAGTGCGTAACCGTCATCATCTGAGTCGTGTTGCCGATCAGCGCTCGACGGACATGGATCAAGCGTCCTAGCTCAGCACCTGGGGGGACCGTCCGTGAATCATCGTATCGCCGCCATCTCGCTCGCAGCCGCCCTGAGCGCCTGCCAGGCTGCCGCCCCCGAACCTCGGCAATCTGTGGTCTTGCAGGAGGATCTCAGTCGGCTCAAGGCCGATCGGGATGCGGGCCGGATCTCGTACACACAGTGGGCGGAGCGGACTGGGGCGGCAGCACGCGCGAGCGTGGTGCTGACGTCTGAGCAGGAGCAGGCGATCGCCTTCCGCACACAGCTCGCGCGCCGTGTCGATGCGGGCGAACTGACCCCGGCGCAGTTCGATCAGGAGAGCGCCCGGACCCTGCAACGCCTGAAGGCTGCCCAGGGCGATGCCCGAACCCGGAGCTGACGAGCGCGGTTCCGAAGCGACTCGCTCAGCGGGCACGGGGTCAATATTGTTTTGACGAAAGCTGAATTGGAGTTTCGCCCGCTAGTTGTATAAAATTTCTGTGATACCGGCCTCAAAGTAGTATAAACTTAACTGCACGGTGCCGTAGCGGTCGGAGAAACTGTACGCTCTTTGAGATCTGGGGGAACGACCGTGCGCCTGTTTGATGCCGACCTGCGTGCCTTGATGGACGCGATCGACCGCTCGCGCGCGCGCATCGAGTTCGCCCCCGACGGCACCATCCTCACCGCCAATCCGATCTTCCTCGAACTCCTCGGCTACACCCTCGCCGAGTTGCAGGGGCGCAACCACAACACGTTCATGCCGGCGGCCGAGCGCGATGCACCGTCCTACCGGGCATTCTGGGAGGCGCTGCGGCGCGGCGAGCCGCAGACCCGCGAGTTCAAGCGCGTGGCCAAGGATGGTCGGACGATCTGGATCCAGGCCACATACAACCCCGTGCTCGACCGGGCGGGACGCGTGCGCAGGGTCGTCAAGTTCGCCTCCGACGTCACCGCGCAGGTCGAGCGCAGCATCGATCACGCCGGCCAGCTCGATGCCCTGCATCGCTCGCAGGCCGTCATCGAGTTCGCCCTCGACGGTACCATCCTGACCGCCAACCAGAACTTCCTCGACGCGGTCGGCTATCGGCTCGAGGAGATCCGAGGGCGGCACCACAGCTTGTTCGTCGATGCCGTCGAGCAGCAGGGCTCCGCCTACCGTGGGTTCTGGGCCCAATTGGCGCGCGGCGAGTTCGCCGCAGGCGAGTTACGGCGCATCGCGAAGGGCGGCCGCGATGTCTGGATCCAGGCGACCTACAACCCGATCAAGGATCGTGACGGTGTGCCGGTGAAGGTGGTGAAGTTCGCCACCGACATCACCGCGCAGGTGCACGAGCGTCAGCGTCGGGCCGAGGCGCAGCGCGCGATCGGCACCGACCTCGACGCGATCGGCGCGGCGGTTGAAGACGTCACCCGACAGACCGCCGAGGCCGCCGGCATCGTGGGACAGGTGTCGAGCGACATCCAGGCGGTGGCCTCGGGCGCGGAGGAGCTGTCGGCCTCGGTCGGTGAGATCAGCCAGCAGGTCAGCCACGCCGCGCGCATGGCCGGCGAGGCCGTCGAGCAGGCGCGCCATACCGGCAGCATCGTCGAGGGCCTGAGCGGGCAGGCGGCACAGATCGGCGAGGTGGTGACCATGATCCAGGGGATCGCCTCACAGACCAATCTCCTGGCGCTCAACGCCACGATCGAGGCGGCGCGGGCTGGCGCGTCGGGCAAGGGCTTCGCGGTGGTGGCCTCCGAGGTGAAGGCCCTGGCCGAGCAGACCGCCAAGGCGACCGACCAGATCCGTGTGCAGATCACCGCGACCCAGGCGGCGACGCGCGAGGCGGTGGGCGCGATCGGCTCGATCCAGGGTACGATCCGATCCCTCGACGAGGTCTCGTCGGCGATCGCGGCGGCGGTGGAAGAGCAGTCGGCGGTGACCCGGGAGATGTCGGGCAGCATGCACACGGCCGCCCACGGGGTGACGACGATCGCCGGCGGCATGGAGGCGATCGCTCGGGCGAGCGAGCAGGTCGATGCCGCCACCGAGCAGGTCCGTGTGGCCGCCCGGGCGGTGGGCTGAGGTCATGGGCGACCAACGCAGCCCGTCCGGTCCCGAGGTATGCGATGCGTCCCGCCGCGAGGACGGCCGCGGCGATGAAGCTGTCGTCCGAGCTAGCCTCGACGGTGCACTCGAGGATCTGATCCGCGGCGCGGTCGAAGCGGGGCCGGAACCCTACGGGGTGAGTTGCACCCGGATCGACCGAGCGATCGATCGTCGGATCGCAGCTCATATCGGGTTACCGTGGGCCCGGGCGAGAGCTGAAGCTCTGCGGCATCAGCTCAAGGCCGGCCTGCGCGGACGGTGGGAGGCCAACCCATGACCGGAACGGTCGTCCCGCTGCAGCCCAGGGGTGATCGCGCGTCCGCGCTCACGCGCATCGACGTCGCCGCGATCGAACGGCTGGCGGAGGGGCGTGCGGCGACCCTGTCGGCGGCGCGGCTCGACACGATCCTGGCACACCTCAACGGACATCGCGCGGATCTCGTCGCGGTGATCGCCGAGTTGCGGACCCGGCCGTCGAGCGGCGACGCCCGGGTCGATGCCGTCAACGCGACGCTGCGCGTCGAGGCGAGCAAGGGCTTGGCTCAGATCGACCTGTTCATCGGTCAGGCCGAGACCTGCGCCGGCGCGGCGAGATCCGGCGATCTGCCGACCTGATCCTCAACCAAATCGACGAAGGCTCAGACCGACCCGTCATCGCGGCGTCCGGTGAGATCGAGCGCCGGCGTCGCGTGTCGCGGACCCTCGGGACGCAGGCCGAGCACCGCCAGCACACGACCGCACGCCGCGGCATCGGCGACCGCCTCGCCATTCTCCAGGGCGACCACCACGCCCGGATCGACGCGGGCGAGCGCCGCGACGGTTGCGGTCGTATAGGCGCCTCGTGCCCGCGCCGCTTGGACGCGCGCGGCCGACGGCGGATCTGTGGTTCGGGGCTCGTCGTCGGATATCCGCATCAATGCGCACTACGCGAGGGCGAGAGCCAAAGTTGCAGACGCACGGACTTTTGAGGTGGCGCTACTTCATTCCGGCAGGGCTGGGACGCGGCAGGACGCTCTCGGTGAGGCCGAGAAACAGCGTGAGCTGCTCCACCGCGGCGAGCGACAGCGCGCAAACCGCACCGCGTTCGACGGTTACGAGCCCCTCCGGGGTGAGACCGACCAGGCGTGCCGCATCCGTCAGCGACAGGCTCATCCGTCCGCGGGCTGGACCGGCGTGCAGGGCGAGGTTGCGCAGCAGATCCCGTCGTCGCTCCTCGTGTTCGTTCATCGCCTAAAACCGAACACGCCTGTGGAACTGCCCGCGTCAGGCGGCCCTGCGGTCCTTCCGGTCCCGCTCAGCCATGGCGCCGGGCTGGCCGAGGCCGATCGCCTTGGCCAGCGAGGAGCGACGCTCGGCATAGTCCTGTGCGACCATCGGGTAATCGGCCGGCAGGCCGTAGCGGTCGCGGTAGGCCCGCGGGTCGAGCCCGTGGCTCGTGAGGTGGCGCTTGAGCGTCTTGTAGGTCTTCCCGTCGATGAAGCTGACGATCCCGTCGGGGCGGACCGACTTGCGGATCTGGGCCAGGCTCGGCCGGTCGATCTCGGTGGGCTGGTGCGCTCCCTCGCGGGACATCGAACCACCGAAAGCGAGGCCGGCGACTGCGCCGTGCAACCGGGCGATCAAAGCCGGCAGTTCGGCGGCCGGGACGGGGTTATTCGCGACGTAGGCGGCGGCGATGGCGGCGGCCAGCTCGACGGTCGAGGCGCGACCGGAGGGGGGTATTGTAGACACGCGCGTGGCTCCTGGGAGGGACGAAATACACTTCTAGGTTGATGCGCCGCGTTGCGCTTGTCCGAGAGCGTGCTACGGTTTGACCGAGAACGTGCCGTCGCGTTTTTGGGCGCGCGCATCCAAGCAATCATCCGGCAGATCCGATGAGGACTTTGTTCTCGACCGCAGACGAAAAGCCCAAGAACAGTTTCCGACGCTGGCGCGAGACGGTGTTCGAGCGGATCGTGCCGGTTGAACTGACGGCCGCCGATCCCGAAGCGTTTCAAGGGACCCTCGAGGTTGCAGACGTCGGTCCACTGCTGATCACCCGCCTCAGACAGAGCGCGATCAGGATCGAGGCGACCCCGGGCACGATACGCCGCCGCGCCAAGCACGACACCTTGAACGTGGTTATCGCGTTGAATGGCGAGGTGATCAGTTCACAGGACGACCGCACCGCGATCCAGCGTGCCGGCGACATCGCGGTGCTGGATTGGCGCCCAGTCCTCATAGACGTATATTCTTATAGTCAGGCCCTTTTCATCGAGGTTCCGCGCGAACGGTTGGAGCGCGCGCTCGGATCGACTCGGCGGTACACGGCGCTGACCTTGGGGGCGGATCAGGCCAGCACGTCGCTGGTGACCACCTTCTTCAATCAGCTGGTGCGCACCTACGCCGGTCTGCCATCGGATACCGCCGACCAGATGGCCGCGATCGGGATCGATCTCCTCATCGCCGGCATCGCCGAGCGCCTCGCGCGGGAGGCGCCCAAGCCGCTGCAGGGCACGCTCATCGTGCAGCGGGCCATGGCCTTTATCGAGGCCAACTCCGGCGATCCGAGCCTGGACCCAGCCACGCTGGCGGCCGCCGTCGGGGTGTCGCTGCGCTACCTGCAGCAGCTGTTCCGCGGGCACGAGCGCAATATCGCCGATCAGATCTGGCAGCGTCGCTTGGAGATCGCGGCGCAGCGGCTGGCGGATCCCGGGTATGCCCACCTCACGGTGGGGACGCTGGCCTACGGCTGCGGGTTCAGCGACCAAGCGCATTTCGGCCGCCGGTTCAAGCATCGCCATGGGCTGCCCCCCGGTGAGTACCGCTGGCGATCCCTGAACAGCATGCCTCTCGTCGGATGAAGGCGATCGTGCTTCGCCGATAAACCCGCAGCGTGCCATAGGTGAACGGCCCAAAAGCAACCTCTGAGCGAGATTGTACCGCTTAAGGTTGTGGGTTATGCTCACCATCACCGTAGCCAAGGTGATCGTGAGCGCGATGATCGATGACGCCTATCGGCGAGCCGCGACAACGCGAGCAGGCGTTCTCGCTCACATAGCCGAGCTGCTCGGCGTGCCGATCACTGAGTTCTACGATCCCCACCTGATCCGTGGCGCACTCGAAGGCCGCGGGGAGGAGGCCGCCGCGGTGTTCGCACTGGTGCAGGCCTATCTCGCGATCGACGATGCCGAGACGCGCCATCGCAGCATCCAGGTCGTGCGGGCGATGGCGCAGGCTGGTCGCGTCTGAAGGTCCGATGCGAGGCGTTCAGCCCGCGCACGGTACCGGCCGGAGGCGATCTCGCGATGGCAGACCCGCGGCCCGGATGATCCGCCGATCCAGTCGTCGGGGGACGACCTTCGAGCTCAGGCGAGCGCCTTGATCGGGGGCACGGCGAACAGCGCCCGTAGCCGCGCCAATTCCAGTTCGGACGCCGGCAAGGTCGGCGCCGGGCGCGCGAACAGGTAGCCCTGCATCTGCTCGCAGTGCAGCTCGCGCAGGATCGCCAGCTGCTCGGCGGTCTCGACCCCCTCGACCGTGACCTGCAAACCGAGGTTGTGCCCGAGGTTCACGATCGCCCGCACGATCGCCAGCGTGTCGGCGTGCTGGCCGAGCCGGCGCACGAACGACTGATCGACCTTGATCTTGTCGAAGCGGAACTGCTGCAGGTAGCTCAGCGACGAGTACCCGGTGCCGAAGTCGTCCAGGGCCAGGCGAACGCCCAGGCCGCGCAGGTCGGTCAGCACCCGCACGGCCTTCGCGGCATCCTGGATAAACACGCTCTCGGTGATCTCGACCACCAGCCGCGCCGGGGCGAGCCCGTGACGCGCCAGCGCCGCCGCGACGACCGTCGGGACGTCGGACTGCCGGAACTGGGTCGGGGAGACGTTGACCGAGACCCGCCACGGCTGCGGCCAGGCCGCGGCCGCCGCGCAGGCGGTGTCGATCACCCATTCGCCGATCCGCCCGATCAGGTCGGCCTGCTCGGCCACCGGGATGAACTCGGCCGGCGAGACGAAGCCGCGCTCCGGGTGCTGCCAGCGGATCAGCGCCTCGAAGGTCTCGATCTCGCCGGTGCGGGCGTTGACGATCGGCTGGTAGAACAGCCGCAGCTCGTCGCGGGCGATCGCGCCGCCGAGCTCGTGCTCGAGCTGCCGCCGCGCCTGCAGCTCGGCGTCCATCGCCGCCTCGAAGAACCGGACCGCGCCGCGTCCCTCGTCCTTGACGCGGTACAGCGCGGTGTCGGCGGCGCGCAGCAGCGCCTCAGCCGTGCGGCCGTCCGCGGGGTAGAGGGCGATGCCGGCCGAGGCGCCGATCTCGACGCGATGGTCGTCGATCTGGAACGGGCGACGCAGGCCCCCGACCAGGCGACCGGCGATCTCCGCGACCCGCTGGGGGGCGCGCGCGCCGGTGAGCACCGCCACGAACTCGTCGCCGCCGACCCGGGCCAGGGTGTCGCTCGGGCGCAGCTCGGTCAGCATCCGCCTGGCCACCTGGACCAGCAGCGCGTCGCCGGTGGCGTGGCCGTGCAGGTCGTTGACCGCCTTGAACCGATCGAGGTCGAGGTAGATCACCGCGACGCCGGTCCCGTCCAGGGCCGCGGCCTCGAGCGCCGGGCCGAGGCGCTGCTCCAGCAAGTAGCGGTTGGGCAGGTCAGTCAGGGCGTCGTGCAGGGCGAGGTGGCGGATACGGGCCTCGTCGCGCTTACGGTCGGTGAGGTCGCGCAGGGCGACGGCGGTGGCGGGCTTGCCGCCGAACTCGATGGTGCGGCAGGACAGCTCGACCGGCACGTGCGTGCCGGCGGCGGTGCGGGCCTCGAACTCCTCCGGCCGCAGCTCCTCGGAGCGGCAGCGCGTGCGCCGCAGCAGCCCCGGCGTACTGGCCTGCGAGAACAGGTCGAGCACCGGTCGGCCGACGATCTCGTCGGGGGCCATCCCGAACAGGCGGGTACCGGCCTGGTTGACCTCCAACACCACTCCGTCACGATGGATGAACAGCACCTCGTATGCGAGGTTGCTCAGCAGGCGCATGCGGTCGAGCTCACGCCGATCGCGCTGCGAGAGGTGCTGCTGCAGGGCCAAAGCCACGAGGCCGGCGATCAGCACCGCGAGGCTGACGGCGGCGACCGTCAGGGCGAGCGGGGTCGAGCCGAGCACGTAGCTCTCATCCGCTCGCGGCGCGATCGGCGCGACCGTGACCGCTGTCATGCCGGTGAAGTGCAGGCCGCAGATCGCCAGCGCGAGCCAACCGGTGACCTCGATGCGGCGGCCGAGGCTCGCCAATACGCCGGCTCGTGCCAGGGCGAGGACTGAGAACGCGACGCTGATCAGGACCGAGGCGGCGACGTAGATGGGCTCGAACAGCACGAGGCTGGAGGCGGCCATCGCGCCGACGCCGAGGTAGTGCATGCCGGTGATCGCCAGCCCGAGCACGGTGCCGGCCAGCACGATCCCGAGCGGGGTGGAGGATAGCCGCCGCCACAGGCGCAGAGCGGCGAAGGCGCCGGCGACGGCCACGACGATCGAGCCGGCGGTGAGGTCGAGGTCGTAGGCGACCTGCGCCCCGGGCCGGAACGCCAGCATGGCGACGAAGTGCAGCGACCAAACGCTGCCGCCGAAGATGATGGCGGCGATCAGCAGGGAGCGCGGAAGCGGGCGGCCCCCGGCATCGGTGCGCGCCATCAGGGTGACGGTGGCGAAGCATCCGAGCGCGCAGATCACCGCCGATAGGGCGACGAGGCGTAGGTCGTGCTGCTGCGCGACGCAGGTGAGGACGCGGATCATCGTCGGCTCAATCGTGACGACAGCGAATGGTCGTCAGCCTGATCGTAGAACCGAGATGCCTACCGATCGGTCATCAACCTGAGCGAGTTCAATCTTTGGTTGAGAGACGATAAAACAAATCTCCGCATTGTGTGGCGCGGCGCCGTCGGCACGGGACATCGCTCGCCGAAAAGTCCGTCACAGCCGAAGCTTCTTGCGCAGATCCTCGAGGATCCGTCGATCCGCCGTCAGCGCGTCGTCGTGATCGACGCTGATGATCGATCGCTAGCGCGCCAGGACGGCCTCGATCTTGGCTCTCAGCGTGTGGAGGGTGAACGGCTTGACGATGTAGTTGTTCGCCCCGGCGTTCTTGGCCGCGATGACGTTCTCCATCTTGGACTCCGCCGTCACCATGATGAACGGTGTGGTCCGCAAGGTCTCCTCGGCGCGGGCGTGTCGGAGCAACTCGTAGCCGGTCATCGGCTGCATGTTCCAGTCGGTGATCACCAATCCGTACGGGCGACTTCTCAGGCGCGTCAACGCGGTGCTACCGTCGGGGGCATCGTCGATCTCGCGGAAGCCGATCTGCTTGAGCAGATTGCGGAGGATGCGGATCATGGTCTGGTAGTCGTCCACGACCAGGATCGGAATGCTGAAGTCGAGCGTCATACGGGATCGCTATGGCTGAGCGTGAGGCCTCCGCTCACCGTAGGGTCAAATCTGAAGCGAACGATGAACGGTCAGATATCAGTGATCGCGGTAGGCCGGCCTATAGTGAGGCGACGATGCTCCGCAATCGAGGCTGCTCTGCTGCGATCAATCCGAACGGACTCGACCCTCGTAGCGCTGACACGACTCTCGATCGCGCACCGAACGGTTGTAGGTGTCGTTGAACAGCTGAGCCGGCTGGCTCGGGTCAGCCTTCGCGCGAATGTCCCGCACGACATCCCGCCCGTGGCCGATCACACTTGCCACCGTGTCCGCGTAGCCGGTGCAGGATGAATTCGCTTTGGGGCTCATGCCGTCGAAGGTCGCACCGAGCTGTCGGTTGGCGGTCGAAACGTCGCTCAGTGCGGCGAGGAACGGGGCTGTATCAGCCTTCGGACCGAGCGCCTCGAAGCGCTGCACCGCCCGGCGCAGGGCGAGGCTGGTCGCGAGGAGTCGGCGGGCCGGTGCGTCCTCCGGGAGCGTCGCCATCCGCCGCTCATCGCGGGCAAGCTCGCGCTCGAACAAGGCAGTGCCGTAGGCGTCCATCGCCTTGGCGGCCGTTTCGACCTTCGGCACGAGGATCGGGTGTTGCTCGCGAGCGAACTTGTACCCGTCCTCCTTGAACTCCCGGGTCGTCTGATAGCGAGTCAGCGCCTTCAAGATCGGGTTGACCTCGCGCAGCGCCGCCAGCAGCTGGTGGGCTTGAGGGTCTACCTCAGGCACGGTGCCCGGTAGCGCGACCGCCTTTTCCAGCTCGTCGATCACCCCGTCGAAATCGACGATACCGAAGTGGTACCAGGCGTTGGCCCCCAGCTTGGTGCCGAGCTTGAGCACGCGTTCGTTGTCGCGCCGGTACTCGGCGAGCTGACGTTCCAGGGGATGGGAGCGCACGAGGTGGTTCTGCACCTCGGTGTAGGCGTTCACCTTCGCTACCTGTTGCACCTCAGGGCCGGGTGGCGGTGCTACGCGCGCGGACGATCGAGCCGCGCTGGCCGAGGGAGGCGTGCTCTGCAGCAACGCCTGCGATGCTGCGGGTAGGGCCGGGAAGTCGAATTTGAAGGCTTCGATCAGGCTTTTGCGCACCGCCTCGTGGGTCTGGGCGCACTGGTACGCGATCGTGGGTCGGGCGGCCTCATTGCGCGTGACCGTGTCGCGGAAACTGTCGCGCATCGTATTGATGCCTTGACGGATGCTGGGCCTCGCGACCTCAGGTACGCCGGGGCTCGCGGCGCACTGCGCGTAGGCGGCGAAGAACGCGTCGCAGCTCTCGATGCCTACCGGGGCGACCGGCGTGATGGCTGCCGCCGGCGCAGATGATGCGACCGTCAGGAGAGCAGCATTGAGGCACCGCCTCATCCGCCTGGACGCCCCGGTCATGCCGCGCATCATCATCTCCCAAGTTTGAGAAGTCGCCGAGACGCGGATCGCGCTAGAGATTGCGCAGGGCGAGCAGAGGCACGAGCGCCGCGAGCGCCACGGGAATGGACCAGTACTCCATCCGGATCCAGAACAGCTTGTGCAGGCGACGCAGCAGCACGCGCTGGTTCGTCGCCGGGTCGATGAGCTCGCGCGGGGGCGTGCCGTTGAGACGGCGGCCGACGAGCCAGTTGGCGGCCGCGGCGGCGAACAGGCCGAGACTGACGGCGACGAACGTGAGTTCGGGATGTCCCGAGGCGCGCAAGGCAAATCCGCCCAGCGCTCCGACGACGACGGCCGTGCCGACGATTACGGGGACGACGAGGATCCCCCAACCCGACCAGATCAACAGCATAGTCCGGCTCGCGCGTCCGTGCAGGGTGGGGAGGAGATCGCGTAGCGAGGCTCGCGACGTTCGAAGGATGCCTGCGTCGGTGAATGCGGCGAACGTGAGATGGCGACGAGGGTCGGTTATGGGGTGCCGATGAGCCGGAGCGCCCCTGTCGAGGGTGGCGACGGCCGTGCCGGATCGGCGCAAGAGGTTCGATTGCGTCCGCCCGCCTTGGCCCGGTAGAGCGCCTCGTCCGCCCGCCGGTACAGATCGGCCAGCGCGGTGTCGGCGGCCATGTAGCTCGCCAGCCCGACGCTGACGGTGATCGCTCCGGCGCCGATGCCGGCGGCACCGATCGCCAGCTTCGCGATCTCGGCGTGGATCCGCTCGGCGATGCGCAGCGCGCCCGCCTGATCGGTATCGGGCAGCAGCACCGCGAACTCCTCGCCGCCCACGCGACACACGAGATCGGGGGGGCGGTGGACGCTGGCCGACAGGTGGCGCGCCAATCCCTGCAGGACCGCGTCGCCGACCGGGTGCCCGTACCGGTCGTTGAAGCGTTTGAAGTGATCGGCGTCCACGATGAGCAGCGACAGCGGCTCGCCCCCGCGCCGCGCCGCCTCCCAGGCCCGCGTACCGGTTTCCTCGAACGCCCGTCGGTTGGGCAGGCGCGTCAGCGCGTCGGTCAGTGACAACCGCTCGAGCTCGGCCTGCATCGCCGTGCGGCGGCGCAGCTCACGCCCGAACAGCAGCGACAGGGCGATGGTCAGGCAGCACAGGGCCAGCACGATCGCGCCAATCACCAGGGCCTTGATCCGCCAGTCCGCGTCGATCGCCCCGGTGGCGAGCGCGACGTTCAGGATCAGCGGCAGCGTGCCGATCTGCGTGAAGGTGTATTGCCGCTCCACGCCGTCGCGCACCGAGGTCTCGATCAAGCTGCCGCTGCGCTCGCGCACGAAGCCCTTGAACGTCGCCGCCCCGGCGATGTTCGCGCCGATGTCGGCCTCGGTGTAGGGCTGGCGCATGACCCGCGTGCCATCGCGCAGGTACAGGTTGATCGCGCCATCCCGGCCGAGGTCGATCTGGCTGAATAGCCGCGTGAAGTACGACAGCTTCATGCTGCCCATCACCACCCCGCCGAACGCCCCGTCCGGCTTGGTGATCCGGCGGCTGAACGGCAGCATGCGCTCGCCGGTCAGGCGCGAGACCAGTGGGTGACCGATGAACAGGCCAAGGCCGGCGCGCGCCTTGTGCGCCTGAAAGTAGTCCCGGTCGGCGTAGTTGCCCTTGCGCGGCGGCACGGCATCGAGGTCGGCGACGACGTCGCCGTTCTCGTCGAGGATGATCATCACGCCGATGTCGCGGGCGGTCGCGGCCCGGTCGAACAGGATCAGCTGGCGCAGGGCCGGGCTGACCTCGGCGACGCCGGGGGCCCTGAGGTTATCGACCGCCGCCTGGATCGACAGATCGAACAGCTCGACGTTGCGGGCGATGTCAGCCTCGAGGACCTGGAGCAGGTTCCTCGAGGTCAGCTGTGCCTTGTCCCAGGCGTCTTGGCGCAGGTCGAGCAGCATGAAGCCCGACGTGGCGAGCATGCCGACGGGGGCGATGACGCCGAGGCCGATCCATATTCGGGCCGCGTTGAATGCGCGCTTCAACCTCTGCAGCGAAGTCATCGTACGCTCGCCAGCATGCCTGTCGGGCGGTGATATCATGGTAAGATTTAATCAAAAGTTCGGTTCGGTTGTAATCTGCCGAACATTGGGTCGGCTCATATCCCGCGATCACCAACTTCAGAATGAGCGAAGTTCGTAATCAGCACAGACGAAGTTGAGCTCGAGCAATTTGACATGAACTGCTCCGGCAGAACGTAGGCTTGCGGCACGGCGAGCCGCATCCAGAACGCGGTGATGTTTTTCACCGAGGTCGAGATCTCGGTGTCGTCCGGCAACCGGATCATCGCGATCCGTTTCGTCGGCTTGCGCTCCCATCGCCGATCGATCGCCGATGGGAAGAAGGCTTTGTCTGCGACGGCCGCCGCGTCGTTCCACTCGATCATGCCGCCACCGTCGCGTCGTCCCTAGGGGCTGCACCGGTCACCGGTCGGAACGCGCGCACGAGGTCGGCGTCGAGCTGGCCGGTCATGCGCGTCAGGACGTCGTAGGCCTGCCGGTCCTCCATCGGCGCCCTGTAGGGACGTCGTTCGATCAGCGCCGCGTAGATGTCGCATACCGTGACCAACCGGACCAGATCCCGGATCTCGTCGGCCTTCAAACCGTCGGGATAGCCGGAGCCGTCGAGCATCTCGTGGTGCGAGCGGACCACCGTGAGCAGGACGTCGTCGAAGCCGGCGCCGGCCAGCATGGCGTGACCGAGTGCCGGATGCGTGCGCATCACCGCGAGTTCCGCGGCGTCGAGCCGGGCCGGTTTGTTCAGGATCGCGGTCGGGATCCGGGTCTTGCCGACGTCGTGCAGCAGCGCGGCTTTGACCAGGCGGTGGCGGTCGCTCGATCCGAGACCGAGCGCGCCCGAGAACGCGGCCGCTAGCCCGGCCACGAGCAGGCAGTGCTGGTGGGTGACGTCGTCGAACCGTTGGACGGCGGCGACCCAATCGTGGACGCCGGCGTCCTGTATCGCCCTGACGATCAGCTCAGTGCCGTTCTCGACCATCGGCGGGGTGATCGACCGACCGGAGAAGAATGTCTCCGCGAGGAACAACCTCAGCCGCGTCGCCTGCTGGATGGTCGCCGCCGGGACAGACCGCCTCGTCCCACGCATCTGAACGAGTTTGCCGTGGATGAGGCGCACGGCGCTCATCGCCGAGAGGGTACCGTTCGCACCGAGGACGCGGGCCTGCGCCTCGGCGCGCGCGACGTTGCCGTGCGCGAGGAACAGGTAGGGCGCGGGTTCACGACGCACGCGGCCCAGGAGATCGCGCAGGCGCACGATCGCTTCCGAGTTCAGTTCCTCGACGTCGCTGACGATCAGACTCGGCGTAAGCGAGGGAACGGTGGCTTCATACAGGTCGTGGACGTGGCATCGCCCCAATGACGTGAGATCCCGGGCCAGACGCTGGGCGCGCTGGACGTCATCACTGATCAGCAGGACCTCGCCGGGAGCTGCGACCGAATTGGCGTCGGTGGATATCGTCGGCATCGTCAGTCCGCTGTCTGGTCCATCACGCTGCCGTCCTCGAAAGGAGCGGCGTGAACACTGGTGGATTTGGGCTGAAGATTTCTTACGCGGGTTTCACGGACATGGCCGCGGCGGCTCTACCGTCTGGGTCGAGCCTGTTCCGCCGGTGAGGTCGGGAACGTCATAGCGCAGACGTGACCGAGATCGCTGGCCATCACGTCGCGGGCCCATTTCCGTCGCCCGCTCTCGATCAGCGTCAATCCAGCGGCTTGGGGGATCGTCTTCGCGCACGCCTTGGCGGCCGTCATCTGTCCAAACACCTCATCGCGGCTGCATGACTTCTGAGCTTGGAGGAAGTAGCCGTAGTCGGCGAGCAGGCCGGCGCACGCGTCCTGCCCCGACGCCGGCGAGATGACGCTGACGGCCAGCGCCGAACCCATCCAAATCCAAGCTCGCATCCGCGCCCCGACGCGCATGCCCGAGAGCTGAGACTGGACCGGCTTTGGCATCGGTGTCTCACACGACCGAAACGAGGCGCTCTGAGCCTGAACCGAAGCGACAGGAGTGTCACGAGCGCTGATCGGCCTACTGCGCTCGGCGTCGAGAAAGACGTGTGTCGTCGAGGGCGGAGGTCCCGACATCCTCACGGCGCAGATACGGGCCGATCGCCTCCGGCGCCATCGGTCGGTGGAACAGGTAGCCCTGCATGGTTCGACAGCCCAGCGCCTGCAACAGCGCGGCCTGCTCGTGCGTCTCGACGCCCTCGACGACGCAGTCGAGCTTCAGGCTGCGGCTCAGCTCGAGGATGGAGCGGATGATCTTGCGCGCGCTGTCGTGCTCCATGAGTCCCTGGGTGAAACTCCGATCGATCTTCAGCTTATCGACCGGCAAGCGATGCACGTAGGCCAGCGAGGAATAGCCGGTCCCAAAATCATCGAGCGACAGGCTCACCCCAAGCGCCTTCACACGCGCGAGACCGGCCTGCGCCTGAGCGAAATCGTCGATCATCGCCGTCTCGGTGGCCTCGAGCTGCAGGCGGCTTGGATCGACGCCGCTAGCCTCGATCAAGGCGCAGAGCCGACCGACTGCTTCTGGCGCCGTGATGTCGGCCATGGACAGGTTGAACGACAGGCCGACATGCGCGGGCCACTCGGCCATCACACGCAGCGCCTTGGCCATCAGGATCTGCGTGAGTTCGTTGATCAGCCCGACGCGCTCGGCGACAGGGATGAACCGATCCGGAGATACCAGACCGAGTTCGGGACTGTGCCATCGTGCCAGCGCCTCGAACGCGACCGTGCGCTGTTGGCCGACATCGACCATCGGCTGGAACACCAGGCTGAGTTCCGCGGCGAGGTCGGCGTGTCGCAGGGCGTGTTCGATCGCCCCCTGGAGCCGCATACGCGTCTCATGCTCGTGCGCGAACATCACCCACGTGCCGCGATGATGGGCTTTGGCCTCGTACAGGGCGAAATCGGCGCGCTCGACAAGCTGTGCCGCGGTCGTACCTGCCTCGACGTACCGGGCACAGCCGATCGATGCCCCGATCCGCGCGTTGAGGCCGTCGCAGGCGAATGGCCTGCTGACCGCCGCGATGATCGATCGGCACTGAACCTCGAGATCGTCGTCCCGGCCACGATGCACGATAATCAGTGCGAACTCGTCTCCGCCGAGGCGCGCCAGGGTGGATCCACGCGGCACGACCGCGTTCAGCCTCTCGGCGACCTCCTCGAGGACGCGATCGCCGGCCACGTGGCCATGGGAGTCGTTGACGCCCTTGAAGCCGTCGAGATCGATGATGGCCAGGGTGAACCCGTCGCCCCCCGCCTCCGTGCAGCGGATCGCGGCATCGAGGGCGGGAAAGAAGCTGCGTCGGTTCGGCAGCCCCGTGAGCATGTCGGTCGCGGCCAACCTGAGGTTCTCGGCGCCGAGGGCTTCGAGCTTCTCGTTCTGCCCGACCAGGCGGGTGAAATCCCGGTAGTACACGAACAGGATGAATACCATCACGCCGCCGACGAGCAGCTGGTTGACGGCGATCGCCTTCAGGATCGCCTGCTGCTGGACGAGGGCGAAGCCGACGAACGGCACGATCACGCAGACGGCGACGATCAACGCGGCCGAGCGCAGGTGCATCAGGCAGAACACGCACGCGATCGTGGTGATGGCGACGTAGAAGAACACGTGGAAATGCGCGATCTCGTCGCCGTACTGGGCCAGGGCCAGCGACCAGGCGAGGAATGCCGGCCCCAGCAGCGCGCACAGTCGGTTCGTCTGGCGCAGCAGTGGGGCATAACGGTCCGGCGGGAGGGCGGCGAGATCGAGCCGGGTCCAGGTCCAGGTGCGAGCGAGGCAGACCGTCCCCAACAGCAGCACCGGGACCACCACGAGTCCGGTCGGGGCGACTCCGAAATGGGTGTAGGCGAGGGCGCCCGAATTGATCGTCAGGATGACGTACAGTAACGGGACCTGCAGCTTCAGTGCCGTTAATTGAGCGGCCGCCAGGGCTGGCGCTGTTTCTGGAACTCGAAGGAGTGAGTAGGCGTGACGAAGGGGCATAATGCTGCTCTTATTGGCAGCACGTACCCTCCTATCTTAGGTCTGAATATTGAGTTATCAGTCAGGATCCATGCCTGGGCAGATCAATCATATGACTTTGAATGCGCCTTATATGAAGTTAATCGTTGTGCTTAAGAGAATGTAGCATATGCGGCTTCAAATGCGCCTGAGCTGTACTCACGATACAAATTTTGCATGATCGACCTGCGAGGCTGGCGCGCTGCGGCGCTATGGGCGGATCATCATCCGAGGCTAGGATTTTTAAATTCTGACAGAGCGCCCACTAAATTACCGGTCAATTATCAGGCGAACAGACCGCGCCGCCAACCGGCGGGAGAATAGTCTAAGAGCACTTCTAAATGCCAGATCGATATGTCGGCAATTGGATCGTTTTCCCGACGAAAATCTTGTGCCTGTTGGCGAGCGTCTGAAAGGGCTATTTTCTGACGGGAAAGCGTGTCGGCCTTTCAAGTATCGACAAAACGCGGCTGTAAACGGAGAATGTCCGGTTAGGTCATCGCGCGCCAGAAAGCGGACCGGCGGCTTTCGGCCAAACCCGGGCGGCGGCTTTGCGCCCATCTCAGCCATTCGGCGGAGTTTATTGAGATCTCCGAAGCAGACATCGGAACAGATTGGTTCGTAAGTTGTACCCAGCGCCCGCCGACAGAGCGTCTCGGGGTGGTGCGATGACGGAAACGCATCAAGCCGGGCTTGCGAAGAAGAAGGTTAGGCCGAACAGGACGTAGACCCCGAGCAGCAGGAGCCCTTCGAACCAAGTCGTCTCGCCGTCCCGGGCGATGGCGTTGACGATGAAGGCGGTGCCCGCGATGGCGAAGAGGTGCAGCGGGTTCGAGAACACCAGCGTCATCGGGTGGCCAAGGGCCCAGGAGATGATGACTAGCAGCGGCGCCAGCACCAGAGCCACCTGGATGGCCGAACCGATGCAGATGTTGAGGACGAGCCCCATGCGGTCCTCGTGCGCGAACCAGACCGCCGCGAACAGGTCGCCGGCCGTGCCGACCAGGGCAAGCACGATCACGCCGAGGAACATCGGCGAGAGATGCAGGGCTCCGGCGGCCGGAATGATCGTCCCCGAGAGCATCTCGGACTCGAACGCGATGGCGACCGTGGCGGCGACGAGGACCCCGATGGCGAACGGCAAGCTCCAGTCGGCTTCGCCGCTGCCCTTGTCGTTCGAGAACACGTCTCGGTGAGTCACCAGTGTGAAGGCGAGGTTGGCGAGGTAGAGCAGCAGCAGCACGACGGAGACGCCGAGGCTGACCTCCTCGTCGGTAACGCGAAGGGTCGCCGCCTGCCCCGACATGCGCCCGCTGGCGTCGAACACGGCCGGCAGCAGCAGGGCGATGACGACGAGGATCAGCAAGGTCGACAGCAACCCGGCCCGCTCCGGGTTGAACTTCTGCCGCTCCCGGGTCGCCCCGCCGACGATGATGGCCATGCCGAGGCCGAACAGGCTGGTGCCCATGATCGAGCCGGCAATCTGCGCCTGCACCACCGCGGCTTCGCCGCGCAGGAGCACGAATAGGGCGAGGACGAGTTCGGCGATGCTGCCGAAGCTGACCGTGAGCAGGCCGCCGATGGCAGGCCCGACCTGGTCGGCGAGCTGGTCGGTGGCGCGCCGCACCCACTCCGCCAGGACCGCGATGGCGAGTGCGCTGGAGGCGAAGACGAGGAGCGGGGAGGCCCCGACGAGGTACTTCAACGCCGCCGAGATCGGGATGAGGACGAGGAGAACGGTGAAGACCGTGCGGGCATTCGGGATCCAATAAAGGGTTTCGTCTGGTGGTGACGCACCTACCCGGCAGGGGCGAGCAGTTCGCGCTGCCGGGGACCATCAGTCTGCGCGCAGCGTCCTCCGTGCGACCATGCCGAGGGTCGAGCCCTGGACAATGATGGTGAACAGCACCACCGCGTAGGTCGCCGCCAGGATCGCGGGCTTGGCGTCGCTCTCGGGGATCGAGAGAGCGAGTGCCACGGAGATACCGCCGCGCACGCCGGCCCAGGTCAGGAACGGGACGTTGCGGGCCGAGAGGTTGCCGCCCCACCGGAAGGCGAGGAGCGGCGTCGAGACGGCCACCAGACGGGCGACGAGCACGATAGGCACCGCGCAGGCGGCGAGCACCAGCCCATTCGCCTCGAAGCGCAGCACCAGCACCTCCAGCCCGATCAAGAGAAACAGGACCGAGTTCAGCACCTCGTCGATGAGCGTCCACAGGGCGGAGACGTAGCCTTGGGTCTTCTCGCTCATGGCGTCCCGCGGGGCGCGGTCGCCGACGAGGAGGCCGGCGGCGACCACCGCGAGCGGCCCGCTGAAGTGGAGCTTCTGGGCGAGGGCGTAGGTGCCGGCGACCAGCGCCAGGGTGATCAGCACCTCCACCGGGAAGTCGTCGATGGCGCGCATGGCCCGGTAGGCGACGTAGCCGGTGATCACACCGAGCAGGAGCCCGCCGCCGGCCTCCTGCAGGAGCAGCGTGGCGATGCCGCCAGCGCTGGTCGCGTCGCCACCGGTCCCGGCGGCGAAGGCGACGAGGACGGTGAACAGCACGATGCCGATGCCGTCGTTGAACAGGGCCTCGCCCTGCATCACGACCTCAAGGGTCTCGGGGACCTTGACGTTCTTTAGGGTCGCCAGCACCGCGACCGGATCAGTGGGGCTGATGAGGGCGCCGAAGACGAGGGCCCAGGCGATCGGGACCGGCCTGCCGATGAGGTCGGCGGCCAGCCAGAACGCGCCTCCGACGATCGCCGTGGAGATCAGCGTGCCGATCAGGGCCAAGGTCGCGACGCGCCCGGCCCTGTCGCGAAGCATGCGCAGGTCGAGGCTCATCGCGCCGGCGAACAGCAGGAAGGCAAGCATGCCGTTCATCACCACGTCGGTAAAGTCGACCTGATCGAGCACCCGCGTCAGATCTTCGTAGAGATGCTGCTTCGGGAAGGCGAGGTCGACGAGAACGAGCGCCAGCGATGCCAGAAGCCCCATCACGAGCAGGCCGATGGTATGCGGCATGCGCAGGAAGCGACTGTTCAGCCATCCGAATAGGGCCGACAGGGTCAACAGCAGGGCGGCGAGATCAAAGATCGAGATCACGGGATCTTTCAGTCAAAACTGGAACGGTGGGCGCTCTACTCGTCAATTCAGACGGAGACTTCACCACCGTATCTGGGCTCGACTAACCCGTGCCGGCGCGCGAGCTCCTACCAAAGCCGGGCGCAGCATGTCATCCAGGCCTCCGAGCAGCCCGGGGCAATGCCCAACCGGCCATCATTCGGGCTTCGTTGCCGGCTGCCCGGAAAGCTGCTGGCGCACGTCGGCGAGCTTGGCCTGCGCGGCGGAGAGTTCCTGGCGGGTCGCGCCGAGATGGTCTTCGAAGCCGGCCATCTCCTTGTTCCGCGTTGCCATCGTCTCGGTCAGTCTGGCCAATTGGGCCTGAGCCTCGGACTGCCGCTTCTGAACGGCATCCAAGGCGGAAGCAGCGTTGTCGCGGTCGGCGGACAGCTTCTGGACGGCCTGCTCGACTTGGCTACGCTCCGATGTCACCCGATCCCGCTCTGACTGCGCGGTGGCGAGGTCGTTCCGCGTCGAGACGAGGTCGTCCTTGGCTTGCCGAAGTTGTTCGCCCGCCTGGGCGATCTCGGCGGTCAGCTTGTCTCGGTCGCTGGTCAGGCTGGCGATGGTCCCCTCCAGGTCGGTGCGCTGCTGTCCCAATTCCTTGGCCCGCGTCCGGGCATCCGAGAGTTCCTTCTGGGCGGCGGCGGCCCCTTCCCGCGCCTTCTGCTGGCTCTCCTCGGCCTTGGCGAGCTCGGCGGTCTTGCTCGTCGCCTCCTGGGACATCGCGGCGAGGTCGGAGCGCAGCTTGGCCTCCTGCTGGCGCGCCTCCTCCAGGCGGCGTCCGACATCGGCCAGGTCCTTCGTCCGGGCCGTCGCCGCCTGCTCTGCGGCGGTGATGGCGTCGCGCATCGGCGCGAGCTTCTGTTCGGCCTGGCTGACCTGGGCCTGCAGATCGGTCAGCCCCTTGGTCTCAGCTTCGGCGCTCGCCTTGGCCTCGGCCGTCCTGGTCTCGGCCGCCTGCCGCTCGGAAGCCAGGCTTGCAGCCATCGCTCGGGCTTGTTCCGCTGCCTGGGCCGCGTCCCGCTCCTGTTGTTGGGCCGATGCGATCTTGGCCTGGAGAAATGCGAGGGTGCCGGCGCTCGCCCTCTGCTGGTCGAGGTCGACCTGAAGCGCCGTCTGGCGCGTCTCCAGGTCCTGGATGCGATGATCCCGCGCGGACCGCTGCTTGGTCCCGGCGATAGACGCGACGACGAGCCAGATCAGAAGGACCCCCGCCACGACAGCGAGGCTGAACGGCAGGGGCCGGCGAAGTTCCGAACGGTAGTCGATGGCCATGGCGGTCTCGCAAGCTTCGGAAAAGGCAAGTTAGAGCGTGTGCGGAGGAGCCGGTGGTCGTCGCCGGCACCCGCATGGATCGGCGTTCGCATGACGGGCATGGCGGCCGGCTCGATCCTATGGCTCGCTTGTCATGGATGCGCCGGGGCGAGGCCCGACCTTGCCGGCTGGGTCGGCGTCGGGGTGCGCGTCCCGTAAGGCGCGGTGGATGACGCCTTTGCGCTGCGCCCTGGGCCGCAGGAGCATCACCGCCCCCAGGCACATCAACGGCACCGGCACCGGGCTTCGACGGACCGCGTTGAGGGCGCCGTCATAGAGACCGGCCCCTGCCTCGCTCCGGCGCACGGTCCCAAGCATGTCCTCGACGATGCCGGCCGCGTTCAGCCGTCCCTGAATCCCGCTCAGCGCATGATCGAGTCGTGCCCTGCTCGCGAAAATGTCGCGTTCGAGTTCGTCGGTGCGGACGCTCATGACCCGACCTGCTCCCGGATCGCCTCGGCATCCTGCCTGAGTTGGCGGCTCGTCCGGGTGGGGACGAGCGTCGACGCTGAGAGCCTGCCGCGCGCGACCAGGACGAGGATCACGGCGACCGCGAGCAGGCAACCGCCGACGAGGAGGGCCGAGAGAGCTTCCGAGTGGACGATGGTGGCGAGCCACTTCACCAGGGCGTCGATCAGGACCAGCAGCCCGACCACGGCGAACATGGCCGCCGCGGCCATCGCCGCGACGCCGATGGCAACCTCACGGACGTTGTCGGCCATCTCCTGCCGAAGAAGGGCGAGCTCCCCGCGGACGACGTCACCCGCGGCACGCAACGCCCCGGCGACGAGCCCCTGGATGCTGTCCGCCGACGCGGACGGAGGCGCCGCGGTCATGGGTAGCCGCCCCACGGTTCCCCGGGCCGCTCGGCCGTGGGACCGGGATCCCCGGTCCTCGACGCTCGCTGCAGGTGGAAGATGCCGTAGCCGGCTGCGAGTGCCACGGCCATGGACGCTGTCGGGTACCTACGGACGACGAGCTTGGCGTCGCGGTAGAGTTCGTGAAGGCCGCGGCGGTCGATGTTACCCGAAAGGTCGTCGAGACCGTCGGCCACGGCATGCACGAAAGACTTGACCTGCGCGCCATCGTCGATGCGCTCGGTGTCGCCGCGCAACGCCTTGGCGAGGTCGGCGAGGAAACCGGCCGCCTCACCTTTGCGACGGTCGACGTAGCCGGTGGCTTGGTCGCGGATCGCGTCAGCGAGGCCGGCCGGCGACTTGGCCGCCGTCGGGGAGGCACCCGCAGGTTGGGAATGGTCATTCATGGGATGCTCCGATCCGGCGGGAGGGCACGGGGCCTTTCGACCTAGCGGCGCCCGTGGATCACCATGGCGAGGAGGTAGCCGACAGCACCGGCCATCGCCGCTAGCGCCAAGGGAGAGTCCTTGGCGTAGCGGGCGACCGTCTCGCTTCCCTGACGGTATGCGCTGCCGGCCTGGGGGGACGCGTCGCGGCCCCTATCGATGACGCGGTCGACGAGGTTCCCGGCCTGGTCGGCAACCTCGCGGATCGCGTCCTTGCCCTGCCCGACGAGGTTCTCGGCGCTGCCCTTGGCTTCGTTGGCCTTGCCCCTGGCCTGGGTCTCGCGGTCGCCGGTGACCTCGCCGACGGCGCCCTGGACCTTGCCGCCAAACTCCTTGGTGGCGCCGGTGATGCGGTTCTCGTCCATCTGGCTCTCCTGTCTTCGTAAGCTTCGGGCTTCGCATAGTCGTACGGTGCTGTGGCAAGCGAAAATGGGTTGGCGGGACATTCCCTCGTCAGGCCGCAATCCCTACTGAAGGGCGCCGGCGCTGCGAGGCATGGCCTGCAGGGCGAGAACGACCTGGACCGCGTAGATCAGGCCGACCGTCCGTTCACTCGCCCCATTACGGAATGCTCTGTCCCGTAGAATGGCGAGGGCGATCTCGATGTCCGCGCGTTTGGCACCGTCTTGGGTCTCCCTCTCCCTGTCGAGAAGCGAGATCAGGTCCCCGAGATAGCGTCTGGTGGCTATCCGTTCTGCATGCCCCATTGGTCGCTCCCTGGGGGATTGGACTGGCGCGCACCATGCGTCCGGTCCAGGCGCGTTTGGCCCTACGATCCAGAGCGCGAAGGGAAGACGTGCCGAAACAACCAGCACTGCGTCGATGGAGCGGGCTTCACCATCGAGGCGAACCCGGCAGGCAGACCGGGCTCCTTCCGAGCATGGATGCTGTGGTCCTGCGCGATCATATGATGGAGCTGCTGTACAATTCCGGGATTGCAGGCCTCTGGTCGCTCACCCGGGCTGGGATACAGCCCTCACAGCCTCGCGGAGGTGATCTCGGTCGGACTGCACACGGGATCCGGCCACGCCGACAATTTCAATGGGCGCCTCCGCCGCGGCTGCTAAACACGCTTCGACCGCCTCACTGAGCGAGGACACGTACATATCCGCGCCGACTTCCCGCCTCAGGGCGGCGTCAGTGAGCACCTTCTCGCCGGCGGGCCAGAGACCAACCAGAACCCGCACGCCCGGCGACCGGCGCTTCAGCCGCTCCAGCAAGTAGCGCAGGTGGGCCGGGTGGCCGGTGATGTCGAGATAGGACACGCACACCATCGCGACCCCGGTTACGTCGAGGTCGCGGACGCGCTCGCGCGAGACCTCGCCGTGCTGGACCAACCGTGTCCCGAGCCCGCGCCTCCGCAGCAGTTGCGCCAGTATCGCCGAGGCGGCCTCATCGAGAGGGCCGCGTCCGGCCACGCACAGCACCGGTGCATCACCGCGCCATCCAGCGGGCCATGCCACGCTCGACGGCGTCTGTGCGATGCCGTCCTCGTTCCCCGGTCGGCGAGGCTCGGTGGAGGGCGTTGGCGCCTTCGGGTCGACGCCCTCGTCGTCGCCATCCGTCTCGACGTCCTCATGGTCCTCGAAGTCCTCGACAAGGGATCGGGCCGAGGCGCGGATGTCCTCCAATTGCGCCGGCGTGACGACGCCGCGGGCGTAGTCGTCGGCCGCGAGCTGCAATCCCTTCAACGCCACCTCGTCGTAGTACGAGGACAGCGAGCACTCCCGCAGCATGGTCTCGCCGAGGTTACGGGCTTCGTCCGGGTCGCCGGCCAACATGCGCTGGTAGAAGCTCTCCACCGGCGTCAGCGGCGGCCGGTCGCCGAGCAGCACGTCTAGGAACTCAAGGCTGTCGACGTGGCGTCCGAGCACGACGAGGCAGACGGTGAACGGGGTGGCCAGGATCATTCCGATGGGCCCCCATAGGCAGCCCCAGAATAGCGTCGAGACGATCACGGCGAACGGCGAGAGACCGGTGGAATGGCCGTAGAGCAGCGGCTCGATCACCTGCCCGAACAGGGACTCGGTCACCACGAACAAGGCGGCCGTGGCGATCACCATGCCCCAACCGGGATCGACCGCGGCCGCCAGCGCCAACGGGAGGATACCGGAGATGAAGGCACCGATGTACGGCACGAAGCGCATCAGTGCCGAGAACACGCCCCATAGGATCGGGTTGGGCACCCCGATGAACCAGAGGCCGATCCCGACGATGACCCCGAAGAGGGCGTTCATGCCGAGTTGGGCGAGGAAATAGGTCCCCAGGCGGTTCGCCGCGTCGTCCATGGCCATGGTGGTGCGGTGCAGGTCGCTCGATCCGAACAGGCGGATGATGCGGTCGCGCAGGTCCTCGCGCTGCAGCAGCAGGAACACGACCACGACGAGCACGATGCCGACCGTGGTCAGCGGCTCGACCACTGGGCCGAGAACGTCGCGGGCCAGCGTCAGCGGCGAGGCGTCGGGCTCCTGGACCTTGACGAGTTGCGCCTTCCGCGTGTCGCCGGCCGGCCCCGCCGCGGCGGTGGTGCCGGCGGCGTCGGCCTTTTGCGCCGCATCGTGGACACGATGGCTCAAGGTCCGGATGACTTGATTGGCATCGCCGAGCCATCCATCCCGCAACCCGGCGAACTTCTTCTGCACGGTTGCCTGGTACTGCGGCAGGTTGCCCGCGAGCCCCACGACCTGGCTGCCGATGATCGTGCCGACCCCCCCGATGACGGCGAGCGCGAGGAGGACGGCCACGATGACGGATGGAACCCGTCCGAGCTTGATCCAGCGCAAGAGGTTGACGACGGGTCCGAGGACGAAGCTGAGCAGGACGGCGAGGACGAGGGGGATGAACACCTCGCGCCCGAGGTACAGGGCGGCCACGACCACGACGCCGACGGCGAGCGTCAGCAAGCACCTAAGGCCAGGTATGACCGGGGGCGGAACGCGAGCGGGCGGACGGATGACTACGGCATCGTCGATCGGCATCCGGCATGAGCCCTTCATCGCTGAGCCGACGGACGCGGCATGCCGGCGATGACGCCGCCAAACCCATTCCGACGCCGGGCCCAAGCTGGTTCGGCCGCTCTCAGCACGGCGGCCGCCGCGTAGAGTTGCGCGTCCCGGCCGCGGGCGGATTGCCAGGGTTGCGGAGGCTTCGGATGGATGCCGACGAAGTCGACCACCTCCCCGGTGCGCAGGGTGACGCCGGTGACGACGGCCGGGGTGTCCTGCCCGGCGAGGTGGCGGATCTCACCGTTCACTAGGGGCAAGCGCGAGAAGAAATGGATGCCATAGTATACGACCCGGTGATCCGCTTGAGCGTGTGGGGCATCGCCTCCGCCACGGGCTTGAGCGCATCCTCCCACCATGCGTCGGTTTCCATCGCGAGAAAAAGGTCGGGCTCGGTGCGCTGCACGGCCGTGAGCAGCGGACCGGCCTCGCGATTGCCGAACTGAACGTTGGCGATCAGGACGGAGAGACGCTGCTCGGCCGGGCAGGTATCTACCGCCACGCCTCGGGTGGGCAGATACGGCCGAAGGATCCAACCATTCACCGTCAGTCCGACCGCCACGAGGGCAAGGGCTAGTCCGGAAGACCTGGGAGCCATCCGAAGGCACATGAGCAGGCCGACACCGACCGCGACCAGCGCGGCGGCAAGTGGCAGGCGCGGGAAGTCGAGCAGGCGGACCCACCACCACTCGGTCGGGATCAGCGGGACCAGACTCGCGGCCGCGAGAAGAGCGGCGAGAAGGAGGAGCGCCCAGCAGGCGACAAACCTCACGTCCGGCTCGGCATTGGCGGGCTCGCCTCCGGCCGCGGAACGCCGGACAGGCGATCCTCTTCGTCGGAGAGGGACTTGAGCACACTGATCGAGCCGTCGGTCTCCAGCACCACCGCCGCAGCCTGGGAGAGATCGTCTATGCCCTCCGAACGCAGGGCCGAGAGGACGTCGTCCCGGGTCATGCGTTGGCGGCGCATGGTCCCCGCGATGAGTTCCCCGCGATGGGCGAGCAGGCTCGGTTCGGCCTTGATCAAGGCCCGCACTCGCGACGAGCGAACGCTCGTCCAGGTGATCAGGTACTGCAGGCCGATGAGGGTCGCGAGTGCGAGCAGGCCTTCGAGGAGTGCGACCGACTTGGTCAGCACGATGGAGGACAGCGTCGAGCCGAGCGCCACGGTCACAACGAGGTCGAAGGCGTTGAGCTTCGTCAGGGTGCGCTTGCCGGAGATCCGCAGGAACAGGATCAGGGCCACGTAGGCCAAGGGTCCGACGACGATGACCCGCAACAGGCCGGTCCAGGTATCAAAGAACATCGTCGGTCCACTTCCGGGAATGCCCACCCGGCGATGCCGATGCGCGAGCGGGAGCCGTCCAGAGCCACTGAAAGGCCCGGCGACCGCGGAATGTGATCATACTCAGCGCATGTCCTTGGGCAGGTGCTTGATCGGGTCGGTCGTCCCGCCCTAGGTTCTGCTCGGGATCGAGCCTTCGGACTGCATCACGTCCGTCGAGGACTGGATCGCGCTCGGCGCGGCCACTTGGCCGGTCGCATGTTTTGGTGCCGCCCCGCCGCTTTTGCTGGTGGACGTGCGGTCCGGCAACGTCCCCGGCGTCTGCTGATCGATGGAGCTCGCCGCCGATTGCGCGAGAGTCGGACCGCTTGACGCGAGTCCGGCGGCAGCAAAGAGAGCCCACCCCGTCAAAGGTCCGGGCGGGCAGCATGCAGCGAGAACAGACTGAACGGTCGGCATCCTGATGGTCCAATCTCGTGACGATGCCAAAACATCGTGGTCGGGTGTGATCAATCCCTGGCCGAACGCCATGGTTAACGGCCTCGCCGTCCATCCCAATTGCGGGCGGCGAACCGTGCCGGGCGATACGCGACGTCGCAGCCGCCAAGCCGATCCTTATGCGTTCAATGCCATCCAGGCTCTAAAGCACCAAGCATTTTTGAATATATTTTTTCTGAACTCATTCGTGAATTGAACGTTTTTCAGCAAGAACCTCAATATCGGCGCTCAATGCACGGCAACAATTGACTGGTTCTTCGATATAAAAGTGAATTTTTTTCGTCATATGATGGGAATGATCACGTCAAAGCGTCTTATCGTTGGTGTCCTGGCTTTGTCCTGCGCCGCGTTCCCCGCCCTGGCCCAGACCGCCACTGCGCCCACCGGCGGCATGGGCTCATCCTCCGATATGGGGATGAAGATGGCCGACACAGCCACGGTCAAGCTTAAGTTCGTGACGGTGAAGCCGGCCGACGTGATGTCGTCGAAGCTGGTCGGCGCCACGGTCTACAACAACAAGAAAGAGACTGTGGGCGAGATCGAGGACCTCGTGATCGAGCACGGCAAGATCGTGACCGGCGTGATCGTCAGCGTCGGCGGCTTCCTCGGGTTGGGCGAGAGCTACGTCGTGCTTGATCCGTCGACCATGGCCGTGGGCGACAAGGGCGGGAAGTGGGCGACCTACGTCGACACCGACAAGGACACTCTCAAGAACGCGCCGACCTTCAAATACTCGAAGCACAAGATGTGATCCGCAACCGACGAGGAGATCCCATGATGTCCCGTACGATTCTCACGACGCTGTTCCTGGCCTCCCTCGGCGTGGCCACCTCGACGCTGCCTTCCGCGGCGCTGCCGGTCGCTTCGCCGACGATAATTGGGTCGGCCCACGCCGACCTCGTGCAGGTCCGGATGTCGCGTCACTCGATGCGCCACCGCCGGATGCGCGGTCGGTCGGGTAGCGGCAACGCCAACATGCCGTCGCGCGCCCCGGGCGCCCAACAGTACGGCCAGACCACGGGTGGCCCACGTCGCCGCTGAGGGCCTGGCCCAAGCGTCGATCCTCCGGCGGGGCCTCCATAGGCACTCCCGCCGTAGGTCGAGGTCAACCAAGCCCAGCCCGAGGTCAGTGTCGTCCAGCCGCAGGACAACGCCAAGGTCAGCCTGACCGGGCAGAACCAGAGAACCGCCATCGATTACGAGAAGTCGTCCGATCAGTCGCAGATCAAGTACGAGAGCGAGAAGGCTGGGGTCGACGTGAACCAGCCCGACGGCCAGCCCAAGATCTCGGTAATCAGGGACGGTCAGGGCTCGGCCATGGCGACGGAGGATACGACGGGCCGCACCACCGGGATGAGCAAGGTTGACGGCGACATGAAGCCGATTTCCGTCTCGACGCTGGTCGGCAAGAACCTCTACAACTTGGAGGGCGATGTGCTCGGTGACGTCGAGTACGTGGTCGACGGCGCCAATGGCCAGACCAGCGTCGTCATTGGTCTCGGTTGCTTCCTCGGCATGGGCGAGAAGCAGGTCGCTGTGGCGCTCGACAAGATCTTCATGAAGCGCGACCGGTTGGTCACCCGCGGCCGGACCGACGACCAGATCCGGGCGATGCCGGCTTGGAAGAAGGGTGACGCCAAGGAACTGGGTGGCAGTCACATGGTCAAGGTCGACACCAAGGCCTGATCCTTCTCGGGGCGTCGGTCAAGTGCTTGATCCGACGCCCTGTCGTTACGGAAATGATTTCGTAGGTGCTGAACCTAATGAAGGTCCGAACTTCGACACTGATATTTAGATTGGCATGAAGGACTTCTGTCGATGTTAAGATTAGCCTTCCTGTTTCTCGTCGTATCACTGATCGCTGGATTTTTCGGATTCTCCGGTGTTTCGGCCGCGACGGCAGGGATTGCGAAGATCCTATTCTTTATCGCAGTCGCAATCTTTGTCGCGCTGCTCATCACCGCTCTCGTTACAGGAAGCATGTTCTTCTAGCATCAATATTTCACTATGATGACAGCTCTTTATTAAGCGGTCGCTGGCAATAAGGAATATTCAAAATGATCCGACAGTTATCGTCATCTCTCGCCCTTATATCTGGACTGCTTGCAACGACTGCGATGTCTCCGGTCTTAGCGCAGACGCCGGCAACGCGTGCTCCGGAAGCCGGCACTCGGGTCGCGCCGCAAGCCCCGATGGCCTCCTCTCCCTCGCCATCGTCCGGCGGCGTCACCGGCACACCTGCAAAACCGGAGACGGATACGGCTCAGAGCAATCAGAACAGCCCTCACGCGTCTGATCGCGTTGCCTTTTTCGAGGCAGATCTCGCGGCTCTCCATGCAGGTCTGATGTTGACGTCCGACCAGGAGAAGCTTTGGCCTTCGGTCGAGCAGTCGATCCGGACCATGTCGACCATTAGGGCAGATACACGCGAAGCTGTCAAAGACGTCTTCGAGCCGCAAGATAGTAGGGGGGAGAACAATCGATCCCGCAATGCATCCGACCCATCCCTCGCAACGGACCCTTTCCTCGCCATCAAGGCCACCAGTGTACTGCTTCTGGAACGCGGTAAAGCGTTGGAGTCGCTCGCCGATGCGTCCGGGCCGCTCTACGCCAGCCTGTCATCTGAGCAGAAAGGACGACTACCCGTGCTGGTTCGGAGCTTGGCCCCGGACAACGTCAGGCTTCGCCATTTCGTAGCTCTCCTGACCTGGGACGCCACGGCCGAGAAGCGCGAGGGCCTCAAGACCCGAAACGATCAGGCGAAGCGGCGTCAGGACGGGCAAGGATCGTGGGGTTCGGAGGAGAGCGGCCGTCGGCGCGAGGGGGGCACGATGAGTCGCGATTCATATCAAGGCTGGTCCAGTCGTCAGCATGCGGACCGGGACCAAGCTCAGGAGGAAGATGAGCCAAGACAGATGTCAGGCAGACCGGGTTCGCGGCGCGGCTACGGCATGAGGCAAGGCGAACGTTATAGCGATCTGCCGTACGGCACGGACGAATGATGGCGAAAGATCACGCTGCCCTCGATGTCGCCCGACATTGCGCCGCCTATCGTGAGCCGGTCGTCCGCTGCGCCGCGATCCAGCTTGCGAACACCCTGGTGCCGTACCTGATCCTGTGCGTCGTAATGACCGTAGCCGCGGCGAATGCGAAGTGGTGGATCGTGGCGCTCTTGACCGTCCCCGCGGGCGGCCTGCTCGTCCGCCTCTTCATCATCCAGCACGATTGCGGGCACGGGTCGTTCCTGCCCTCGCGCGTCGCGAACGATGGGATCGGTCGAGGGCTCAGCCTGCTGACGTTGACGCCGTACGACAGTTGGAAGCGGGGGCACGCCCTGCACCATGCTTCGACCGGCGACCTGAGTCGGCGCGGCACTGGAGATGTCGAGACCCTGACGGTGCGCGAGTATCTCGCCCTGCCGCGCCTGGGTCGTCTGCGATACCGGCTTTACCGTAACCCCTTCCTGCTAATCGGCCTGGGCTCGCCCCTGAACTTCCTCCTCCTGCAGCGCATGCCCTTCGGCGTCGGCTTGCCGTGGCGGACGGCGTGGCGGGACGTCGTCGTGCTCGACCTTTGCCTGGCCGTGCTCGTCGGTGCGCTGGCCCTAGCGACGGGCAGTCTCCTGCTCGTGCTCGGGGCGCTCGTTCCGACGGTGTGCGTGGCGGCGTGGATCGGCGGATGGCTCTTCTACGTCCAGCACCAGTACGAGGACACGATCTGGGAAAAGGGCGACGAATGGGATTTCCACGCGGCGGCCCTGGGCGGCAGTTCGTACTACGTGCTGCCCGCCGTGCTGCAGTGGTTCACCGGCAACGTCGGGCTCCACCATGTCCACCATCTGAATAGCCGCATCCCGAACTATCGGCTCCAGGAATGCCTCGACGGTCACGAGGTGCTCGGACGGGTCGGCCGACTGACGCTATTGGAAAGCCTGCAGTGCCTGCACTTGGCACTTTGGGACGAGGATGCGCGCAAACTAGTCGGCTTCCCGCGCGGCCTGGGGATAGCTGCGGCCTAACAGATATCATCCACGTGGCCGCGTGCGCAGGCATCGGAAAGCCAGACGCTTTGATGGACGGGGCTGACGATGGCGCAACGAGAACGTCGGCGAAATCTAGGAACTCGTGATCGAGAACGGCAAGACGCCGACGCGCGTCGTCGTCAGCGACGGCGGCTTCCTCGGCATGGGAGAGAGCTTCGTCGTGCTCGATCCTTCGACACTGGTCATCGGCGACAAGGACGGCAAGTGGGCGGTCCATGCCGACACCGACGACGACACGCTCATGAACGCACCGAATTTCACCTGCTCTAAGCAGAAGAGCTAATCCCGCACGACGAAGGAGACATCATCATGAAGCATACTATCCTCGCCTCTGCACTGCTGGCCGGCCTCGGTCTTGGCACCTCGACCCTGCCGTCGGCGGCCATGCCGATGACCGCCTCCGGCGTCACTGCTCCTGCCAACGCGGATCTGATCCAGGTGCGCATGCACCGGCGCCACCGGATGCAGCAGGGCTCGGCCAGCCGCGGCAACGCGGCCATGCCGTCGCGCGGTGCCCGCGGACAGCAGTATGGCAACACGACCGGCGGTCCGCGCCGCTGAGGCGGTCGCGCATGCCTCGCGAGGGCTCGGTGCCCTCGGGTCGTTGAAGAAGCGCCGCCGGTTGGCCTCCGAGCCCCCGGCGGCATTCCCATGTGTCGGGACACCGCATGATCTTCTCGCAAGCGCTCGGGCGCCTCGAAGGGCTCGGCCGCTCGGCCGCAGCCCTACTGCCGGGGCTCGCCATCGCCCTCGTCCTGTTCGGCATCGGCCTGCTGGTCGCCCGAGGCGTCCGCGCCGCCGTGCGCAGGGCTGCGGAGTTACGCGATGCCTCACCGGGCTCTGCCGCGGTCCTCGGGCGGATCGCGGGCGGCGTGACGGTCCTGGTGTCGTTCCTGGTCGCGGCCTCGGTGGCGTTCCCCTCCGTCTCGGCCGCCGACCTGTTCAACCTGCTTGGCATCGGCGGCGTCGCCATCGGGTTCGCGTTCCGTGATGTCCTCCAGAATCTGCTCGCCGGCATCCTGATCCTGCTGACCCGCCCCTTCGTCATCGGCGACCAGATCCGGGCCGGGTCGTTCGAGGGGACGGTGGAGGACGTCTGGGTGCGCGCCACGGTGCTGCGCACCTACGACAACCAACGCATCCTGATCCCGAACGCCACGCTGTTCGTCGACAAGATCACGATCATCACGGCCCACGACAAGCGTCGGCTCGCCTTCCCGCTGACCATCGGTAACGGCGACGATATCAAGGAGGCGCGCCGGGTCATCGTCGAGGCCCTGCGCGGAACCGACGGCGTTCTTGCCGACCCGTCGCCGGAGGCACTCGTGACGGGCCTCGGAGCCGCCGGCGTCGATATGACAGCGCGGTTCTGGATCGACCCGCCCCGGCGACGCGACGCGGTCGATGCGCTCGACTACGCCATCTCGAACGTGAAGGAGGCCCTGACCGCGGCCGGCATCGACCTACCGTACCCGACGAGCCAGGTGCTCCTGCACGACCAGACCGAGGCGGCGGACGGCGACCGGACCCGCCAGCGCGAGGGGTGGCCCGCCGGCAAGAGCCCGCCCCGCGCCCGCTGGCAGGTCCTGCGTGAGGAAGACCAGCCGGAGGGGCACACCGTCGAACGGAAGGACGAGCGGGTATGAAGGCGCGCATCCGAGCCTGGATCGAGTACCTCGGCGACCTGTTCTGGCTCCGGCCCGCCGTGATCGTTCTCGGCTGCCTCGGGCTGGCCCAGCTCGGGGTCTGGCTGGAGACGGCCCATATCGCCGGCTACGACGCCTCGTCGCCCGACCAGAATTGGGGCTATTCCGGCGGCGCCGAGGGGGCTCGGGCGCTCCTGAGCGCCGTGGCGTCCTCGATCATCGGGGTCGCCGGTACGACCTTCTCCATCACCATCGCGGCCCTGACGCTCGCCTCCGGTCAGATGGGCCCACGGCTGCTGCGCAACTTCACGCGAGATGCCCGCAACCAGATCGTCCTGGGCATTTTTCTCGGCACCTTCGCCTACGCGCTGATGGTCCTGCGCACGGTGCGCACGGTGCAGGAGAGCCCGTTCGTCCCGCATCTCGCCATCACCGGGGCCATCGCGCTGGCGCTGCTGTCGCTGGCCACCCTGGTCTGGTTCGTCCACCACATCGCCACGAGCATCAACGTCGAGACGGTGGTCGACGCGGTGCACGGAGACCTCTGCTCGGCGGTGGAGGCGCGCACCCTCGACAGCGCGGGCATGAGGCCTCCCGCTCAACTGCCCAAGAGCGGCGGAATCATCGTCACCGGCAGCGGTTACCTTCAAGCGGTCGACGAGGACACGCTCGCCGACTGGGCCCACAAGCACGGCGCGACCGTCGCCCTGCGGGTGCGGCCCGGCGACTACGTGCCGAACCGGTTTCCGGTCGCGTTCCTCTCCGCCGGTATCAAGGATGCCGAGGCGGCTATTTCGCGTGCGCTGACCTTCGGCCGTCGACCGGCCGCCTTGCAGGACCTGGAATACTCGATCCGGCAACTGGTCGAGATCGCGGTGCGGGCGCTCTCGCCGGGCATCAACGACCCGTTCACGGCCGGCAGCGTCGTCGACCATCTCGGCGATGCCCTGTACCGGGTCGCGTCGCGTCACCTGCCGACCGGCGTCATCGTCCGGGAGGGTCGGGTCGCGCTCGTATTGCCCGTGACCGACTACGATGGCCTGTGCGACGCCATGTTCCATTCGATCCGCCAGAACGCCGCCGGCTCGGTGCATGTGCTCGCCCGGATGCTCGACGTGCTCACCCGCGTCGCCGAGGTCGAGCGGCTCACGAACCGGACCGCCGAGCTCGCCCGTCACGCGGACCTCGTCATCGCCGCGGCGAGGCGCGATGTTGCCGATCCCCACGACTTGGCCGACCTGGAGGCGAGGCATGTCCAATTCGCAGCGATGCGTGAGGATGGCCGTCCCGCGTGAAACCGTAAGGCAAACTTCCACCCCGATTTCCCAGCCCGCTCCCACGGGTGCTCCTGACTATGATCTAGGGCTTCATAGAGACCAGGTTCCTGAAGGGCGGCGGATGCGATCCGGCGGCGGTGCGGCCGAAGATCCGGGCGGTTGGACCGGCGGAGGTCAAGGAACCGGTGTCCGCAGCGGTCGAGGTTCGAAAACACCCGCCCGCACCGGACTTTCCTGAGAATGACGGCGTCAGGGCCTCGATCCGGTCCTTGACCTTGCCACGGTGGGAAACCCCATCTCGGCTCATTGATGGTTGTCGCGACGCATGCCGGGAAGCCGACCGTCGCGCTCGCGTTACCAGGGATCGGGCTACCCGAACCGCGACGCATTCCGAAAGGATTTTGTGATGCTAGACACGACTCGCAGGGCCACCATCCATCGCATGGTGATGGAGAAGCACGTCTGTCCCTACGGCCTGAAGGCTAAGGACCTGCTGGAACGCGAGGGCTTCAAGGTCGATGACAACTGGTTGACGACCCGTGAGGAGACCGACCGCTTCAAGGCGGAGCACGGGGTCAAGACGACGCCGCAGACCTTCGTGGGAGGCGAGCGCATCGGCGGCTACGACGACCTGCGCCGCCACCTCGGCAAGCCGGTCGCCGATCCAAAGGCAACGAGCTACACTCCCGTGGTCGCGGTCTTCGCGATGACTGCGTTGATGGCGCTGGCGGCGAGCTACGCGGCGTTCGGCACGCCGCTGACGGTGCGGGCGGGCGAGTGGTTCGTCGCCTTCAGCATGTGCGTGCTGGCCATCCTCAAGCTCCAAGACGTCGAGAGCTTCTCCTCGATGTTCCTCGGCTACGACCTGCTCGCCCGGCAATGGGTGCGCTACGCCTACGCCTACCCATTCTGCGAGGCGCTGGCAGGCGTCCTGATGATCGCGGGCGCCCTGTCCTGGCTGTCCGTCCCGGTGGCCCTGTTCATCGGTACCATCGGTGCGGTTTCGGTATTCAAGGCGGTGTACGTCGACAAGAGGGAGATCAAATGCGCATGCGTCGGCGGCTCGGGCAATGTGCCCCTCGGCTTCGTCTCACTCACAGAGAACCTGATGATGGTCGCCATGGCAGTCTGTATGCTGGCGATGGGACATTGAGGCGCCTGCCCCGACGACGATCCACGGGGCAGTTTTCGACACGCCGCCTCACGCCGATGTATTGTATGTTCGACGCATCGGTCACTCGTGGGCAGTGCATCGGGAGATGGGCGATGACGTCGCTGAGACGATGGTTCGAAAATGGTAGGTCGTACACCGATACGATGCCGTACACGAAACGTATCGTCGAAGGGCGGTGATGGAAGTCTTTCGCGTATGCGTTTCGCCGGCCTAGTCTTTTGCGCGGCCATGTTCGGCGGACAGCAGCCGGCATCGTCCGAGCCGCTCCCACGCGCCGAGCGGGCCACGGATCTCGACCGCGGGGATAAACGCGAGCTTCCCGCCGAGGCGACCTTCTCCGACACGCCCTACAACGCTCGCGAGGCGCCCTCCGTCGCGACTTCCCTAGGTCTCTATGCTGACCCGGGCGGCTTCCGCGCCATCCTCGCCAGCCGCGGCATCACCTACACCCTCGACTACGTCGGTGAGGTGCTCGGCAACGCCACCGGTGGCCTGAAACGGGGAGCGCTGTACGAGGGCCGTCTCGACGTGCAGGTTACGGCCGACCTCGAACGCATACTGGGTTGGGACCGCACGACGCTACATGGCATTGTCTATCAGATCCACGGTCGTGGTCTGTCGACCTTCCATCTCGACAATCTGCTCGTGGTGTCCGGCATCGAGGCGCTGGCCTCGACCCGTCTGTTCGAGGTCTATCTGGAGCACCGGTTCGAGGGGAACGCCGGCTCGATCCGGATCGGTCAGTTGGCAGCCGACTCCGAGTTCCTTCGCAGCCGTTACGCCGGGGTGTTCGTCAACTCGACTTTCTCCTGGCCGGCCATCACTGCCGCCGACTTACCCAGCGGCGGTCCGGCGTTCGTGCTGGCGACCACGGGGGCGCGTGTCGAATACCGGCCGAGCGAGACGTTCCGGGTGCGCGCCGCGATCTTCAATGGTAACCCGGCCGGGGGGCGCATCGGAGAGCCGCAGCGTATCGATGCCACTGGGCTGGAATTCCGGGTCAGTGACCCGCCCTTCGTGATCGCCGAGGTCGTCCTCGACTACGGCAAAGAGGCCGGAAGCCTGCCCGGCACCGCCAAGATCGGCGCCTGGACACATTTCGACAGATTCAACGACCAACGGCTCGCCACGAACCTCGTGTCCCTGGCCGATCCCGCGAGCAGCGGCATCCCCCGGCGTGTGCGTGGGAACGACGGCATGTACGCCATCGTCGACCAACTGGTGTACCGGGTGCCGGAGGACGCGGATGCCGGCGTCGGGGTGTTCGGCCGGGTCTCCTTCAGCCCTTCCGACCGCAACCTCATCGACCTCTACGCGGATGCCGGGATCAGCATCAACGGGTTGGTGCCGACCCGCCGTCACGATACGTTCGGCCTCGCCGTGGGCTACGCCCGGATTTCGGGGCAGACGACAGCTCTCGACCGCGACGTGGCTTGGTTCTCCGGTACGTCCTACCCGATCCGTTCGAGCGAGGTCGCCATCGAGGCGACCTACCAAGCGCGGATCGTGCCTGGTTGGGTGGTCCAGCCGACGCTGCAGTACATCGTACGGCCCGGTGGCGGCATCCCGAACCCCCGGATGCCGTACGAGCCTCGTATCGGCGACGCCCTCGTGGCCGGGATACGGACCATCATCCGATACTGAACCAGGTCAGGAAGGGCGGGGGTGTACTTCCAGGAATGGGATGAGTTAGTGATCTCAGGCACCGTATGGGTTTCCGAGCTCGTATGCATCGCGGGCGATGACGACGTATTACCCGAACTTGCCCAAAAACTGGGTGCCAAGGACCGTATCGTCACGCCAGAGGTGTGCTGGTTGCTGAGCCACCGGTCATCCTGGCATCCTGGTGCGAAATGAAGGTAGTGCCTGCCCCCGTCGCGTCGCGGCCCCGCTGATCGTCGATGCCGGCGGTCGCGGAGGGACGGATCGTCGAGAGCAAGTCGCCACTCATACTGCAGCCTGGACTTGCTGCCTTGACCCATAGCTCAAACGTAATTGCTCGTAAGCTTGGCAAATCGGATTGTAGTAAGGTAAAAAAACCTATTCGCAAACGTAAGCTTGGCCGCATCCTCTCAGATGTGGCCGGGCTTAACTATATATATTTCGAAACAGAACTTTTTGTCCCATATTAAAAAATTGGATCTGGGCGGATTATAACAAATTTATACTTACTAATACGAGCTGTTTAGCGAACCAGTTTTAAACACCAACGTAGATCCTGAGAAAAAAGGTCGGCCGTTTGCGTAAGGCGCCCTGATATGTGTACATGAGCTGCCCAAAACGTCCGCCTTTTCCAGTATGGGCACTGAAAGCAGACTCGCAGCTATCGGCTACTTCAGGCCTCGTCGGCCGGCGCCACTGAACGGCTGGGTGGGGTGGTTTCCTGCACGTCCGCTTCTGGATAGCGGTTGCATCAAGCGGACATAGCCGTGGGGACCGCTCACGACCCTTCTCTGAAGTTCGGAAGGTCCGCTTTCGGGCAACCTGATCCAATCCGGGTCCGATCCCGATCAAAGGCACCTCACGGCAGCGTTTCACACAGATCTAAAATGTCGGCCCTTTTGGCGTTCCAAACTTCGCAGACACCTTTTGAACGGCTCGGCTGGAATTGTAGACCGTCCCATAGGAGCAGGCTTCATTGGAACAGGAGGACGTTCTAGATGTCAGCCTGATTGAGCGTCCGTACCGCCGAGCGGTCCGCACGCTCGCGCATCACATGGGACCATGGCAGTGATTTTAGCCGAAGGTAGGCCTCGTAGTCATTGCCACCCTCACGCTGATCCTGGCCGAGCGCTTAGCGGTCATGCGGTCTGCAAGCCGACCCAGGGATCGAGTGTAGAGCCCCGATAGCCCACGATCAATCTCCATCGACGAATGGAACGATCGCGACGTTCTGTTGGATCGATGAGGCGTGTGCAGCGAGGATGGCGACAGATCCCAGTCCCACCGCGAGACTGCCATGTCCGACCCTGCCGCGACCAGAACCCTCCCGTCCGCCCCGCTCCGCGTTCTGCCAGGCCTGGCCCTTTGCTTAAGCGTGACCGGGCTCGCCGTCGGTTTGGAGGCTCTTGAGGAACACCTGTTCGGCCGGGCGTGGCTGGAGGCCCTGGTCCTCGCCATCGTACTCGGAACGGCGATCCGCACCGCCTGGAACCCGGGGCCACGGTTCTTCCCCGGTATCGCTTTCGGCGCAAAGACCGTCCTGGAGATCGCCGTCGTCCTGCTCGGAGCCTCGCTCAGCGTCGCGACCCTGCTCTCCGCCGGCCCGGGGCTCCTCGTGGGCATCGTCGGCGTCGTCGTGGCAGCCATCGCGGCGAGCTATGGCATCGGCCGGGCGCTCGGGTTGCATCCCCGCCTCGCTATCCTGGTCGCCTGTGGCAACTCCATCTGCGGGAACTCAGCCATCGCGGCGACCGCCCCGGTGATCGGGGCCGAGGCCGAGGACGTCGCCTCCTCGATCGCCTTCACAGCCGTCCTCGGAGTCCTCGTGGTACTCGGCCTACCGCTTCTGGTGCCGTTGCTCGGCCTGTCACCGATGCAGTACGGCGTGCTGGCGGGCCTGACCGTCTACGCCGTGCCGCAGGTACTGGCCGCGACTGCGCCGGTGGCCGCTCTCAGCGTTCAGGTCGGCACCCTGGTCAAGCTCGTGCGGGTCCTGATGCTCGGGCCGGTGGTGCTCGTCCTCTCTCTCGGGGCAAGCCGGCTCCGCGAGGAGACGGGCGAGGCCGCCCCCCACGTCAGCGCGGGCGAACGTCCGAAGCCCGGCAAACTTGCGGTCCATCGCCTCGTGCCGTGGTTCATTCTGGCATTCCTCGCCATGGCGGGGCTGCGCTCGGGTGGATTGATCCCGCAGGCTGCCCTGACGCCGATCGCCACGACCGCCAACGGGCTCACCATCGTCTCGATGGCCGCGCTCGGGCTCGGGGTCGACGTGCGCAGCGTGGTCGGCGCGGGTGCGCGGGTCACGCTCGCGGTGGTCGCCTCGTTGGCCGCTCTCACCGCCGTCAGCCTCGGCTTGATCCGGGTCCTCGGGATCGCGTGAGCCAGATCCCCCTCGACGCGCTCGCTCGCCACGCAAGGGAAAGAACGATCTGCTCAGCCGAACGGAACGAGCGGATCTTTCTATTAGAATGCTCATCCAGGGGGAGATATCTTTCCCTCATTAAAAAGACGGGCCCCGGGAGGCCCCACCCGAACGTGGAGGAACGCCGTTGAACCATGCTGCCATCCCTCGCCGTGCTGTGCTCGCCGGTCTCGGCATCGGCGGTCTCGCCGCTGCCGCACCCGCCTGGGCAGCCCGCTCGATCAAGCTCCCGCTCCCCGGCGGCCCCGACACGCGCGATCTCACGACCGCGTTCCCCGGCAAGGGGTCCATGATCCTGCAACGCACTCGGCCACCGCTCCTGGAAACGCCGTTTGAGGTGTTCGACCAGGGCGTGTTCACCCCCAATGACCGCTTCTACGTGCGCTGGCATTGGGCCTCGATCCCCACCGAAGTCGACGCGAACGCCTTCCGACTGAAGGTGCACGGACACGTCGACAAGGAACTGTCGTTGTCGCTCGACGAGATCGCTCGGTTGCCACGCTTCGAGATCGCGGCGGTCAACCAATGCTCGGGCAACTCCCGCGGGCTGTTCGAGCCGCGGGTGCCCGGGGCGCAATGGGCCAACGGCTCGATGGGTAACGCGCGCTGGACCGGCGTGCGCCTGAAGGACGTGCTCGACCGAGCCGGGGTGAGGGCCGGTGCCGTGCAGGTGCGCTTCAGCGGTCTCGACGAGCCGGTGGTGGATGATGCACCCGACTTCAAGAAGTCGCTCGATCTCAATCATGCCGACAATGGTGAGGTGATGATCGCCTACGCGATGAACGGCGAGCAGCTGCCGCTGCTCAACGGCTTTCCGCTGCGGCTCGTGGTGCCGGGCTGGTACTCGACCTACTGGCTCAAGATGCTGTCCGACATCGAGGTGCTGGACAAGCCCGACGATCAGTACTGGATGAAGACCGCCTACCGCATCCCGGACGTTCCGGGCGCCAACATCAAGCCCGGCCAGACCGGCTTCAAGACGGTGCCGATCAACAAGA
>NZ_JAKSYH010000070.1 GCF_022829295.1 Methylobacterium sp. J-088 | reverse complement strand
TTAAGAGCGCCTAACAGAACCGCTTGATCTGGTTGAGAGTGATGAGGCTTGCGGCGAGGCTGGTGAAGGCTTCGTAGATGTCGGCGCGTCGCTCGTAGCGGATGGGCAGGCGGCGGAAGCGGTTGAACCAGGCGTGGGTGCGCTCGACGACCCAGCGGTGACGCCCGAGCCGCTCGCTGCTCTCAATGCATTTGCGGGCGATGCGCGGCACGATCCCGCGGGCCCGGCACTCCTGGCGGCGGAGCTTGGCATCGTAGGCCTTGTCGGCGTGCAGCTTGCCGGGCCGCTGGCGTGGCCGCCCCCGTCGACCGCTCCGCAGGGGCGGGATGGCGTCGAGCGTTGGGGCCAGCATCGGGCTGTCGTGCCGGTTGGCTCCGCTCAGGCAGAAGCCGAGCGGCGTGCCGCGCGCATCGGTGACGAGGTGGCGCTTCGTGCCCGGCTTGCCCCGGTCCGTCGGGTTCGGGCCGGTGGCAGAGCCCCCTTTTTCGCCGGGACAGACGCGCTGTCTAGGCTCGCCCGGCTCCAGTCGATCTCACCTGCCGCGTGCAGGCGCTCCAGCAGAACCTGATGCAAGCGCGCCCAGACCCCCGCCTCCTGCCAGTCGCGAAGCCGGCGCCAGCAACTCATCCCGCAGCCGCAACCCATCTCGGCCGGCAGCATCTCCCAGGGCAGGCCTGAGCGCAGCACGAACAGGATACCGGTCAGCGCCGCCCGGTTCTCGATCGGACGGCGTCCGCCCTTCGGACGGGGCCGGGGCGGCGGCAGGAGCGGGGAAATCGCGTCCCAGAGATCGTCGGGCAGAAGCGGGCGTGCCATACCCACCAACGCCTGCCCAAACGATCCGTGCCCGTTCTGTTAGGCGCTCTAAG
>NZ_JAKSYH010000068.1 GCF_022829295.1 Methylobacterium sp. J-088 | reverse complement strand
CGGTGTCGCTGTTGCCCGGATGGGCGAGCACCGACCACAACAGCGGCACCCGGAAGCGACGCGTGACGATGGCCAGCATCAGGATATTGACGTCTTTTCGGCCGAGCTTCCAGCGGGTGCGATCGAGCGCCAGGCATTTGGGCCGGGTCAGCTTGAGCATGCGCACCACCAGCGTGGCGATCACGGCCTGATCGAGACGCACGTGCTGGAAGAAGCGTTGCAGGCGGCGGTACTTCGAGGCGTAGCGGGCCGGGCCGTGGCACTGGCTGGCGATATGGGTGAGGTTGACCGTCCGGCTGTGGATCAAGCCGATCAGCAACATGCTCAGCGTCTCAAGACGCGATTTGCCCAGGCCCAGATGCGCCGATAGGCTCTCGATCAGGGCGGTGCGCAGACAAGCGGACATGGGGGGATCCCTTTGGCGAGGAATCCCTCAGTCCACCACGGCGCGCCGCCCGCCGCCACTGTGTCGTGTACCGAGCGCGTTGCAATCGGGCACGGCTCTAAGCTCGTGTTGTGACACGCTCACTTGCGCCGAACCGGCGTCCACTTCGGCGGAAAGCGCTATAAGCAGGGAACGCCCTACGGATCCAACCCCTCCTCGACCCGCCGGGCCGCGCGCAGCTTCTCGACTCGGACCACCGAGAAAATGGAGGCCTCGTAAAGGAGCAGCATCGGCAGGGCCAAGGAGAGCTGGGAAATCACGTCGGGCGGCGTCAGTACGGCCGCGGCGACGAAGACCAGTACGATGGCGTAACGCCGCTTCTCGCGCAGGAACGCCGCGTCGATGATGCCGATCTGGCCCAGCAGGGTGAGGATGACGGGCAGCTGGAACGCGATGCCAAAGGCAAAGATCAGTGTCATGATCAACGAAAGGTATTCGTCGACCTTGGGCATCAGCTTGATCGTCGGCTCGCCGGCCACGCCGACCTGCTGGAGCGAGACCGAGAACTTGATCAGCAGCGGCATCGCCAGAAAGAAGACCACGAGCGCGCCGAGCAGGAAGAAGATCGGCGTCGCCACGAGGTAGGGCAGGAAGGCCTTGCGCTCGTTGCGGTAGAGGCCTGGCGCCACGAAAGCGTAGATCTGGTTGGCGATCACCGGGAAGGCCAGGAACGCCGCGCCGAAGACGCTGAGCTTGATGTTGGTGAACACCTGCTCGAGAAAATGGGTCGCGATCAGCTCCGCGTTCGCCGTCCCCACCACCGAGGTGTAGGGGTAGACGAGCACGTTGTAGATATCGCGCGAGAAGAAGAAGCAAGCGAAGAACATCACCACAAAGGCGATGAGAGACTTGATCAGGCGCGCACGCAGCTCGATCAAGTGTTCGAGCAACGGAGCCCGGGAGGCTTCGATCTCGGCCTCGTCGGCGTCGGTGCTCATTGGGCGGCGGCGCCGTTCTTCGGATCAATCGGAGCGTCGTGGCCGGGAACCGGCTCCGCCGGGGGCCCGAACGGGTCCTCGACCGAGCCGGGCACCGGAAGTGGAACATCCACGGCTGCCGCAGGCGAAGCCGAGTGCGTCCTGGTCTCGGCTGGCGCCGGTTCGGCCAAGGCAGGAGCGGCGTCCTGCTCGGCCTTCAACTGCGCCGTGGCCTCGGCCAGCGAGCGCGTGTCCGCCTCGGGCGGCGGGGGACCGAGCTTTTCCGGTCCGACCTTGGTCCGGCCTTCGACGGCGCCCTTCAACTCGTCACGGATCGTCTGGACGGGATTGAAGGTCGACCCCACGCCGCGCACGGTGTTGCGGATCCCGTCGACCTCGCGGCGAACCTCGTCGAGTTCGGCCTCGCGGATCGCCTCGTTGAACTGCATCTGGAACTCGCCGGCCATGCGGCGCAGCTTCGAAGTGATCTGCCCCACGGTGCGCAACGCCTTCGGCAGGTCTTTCGGCCCGATGACGATGAGGGCGACGCCGCCGATCAGCATCACCTCGCCCCAACTCATGTCCAGCATGTCGTCGACGGTCCTGCTGCCCTGGGAACCGAACCGCAGCCCGGCCCCCGTCAGGCTCTACACCAGCGCACGCTTCAAGACAGTCCCAAAGACCGTCCCGTCGCTCAGACCGGCTTGCGTTCGCCGCCCGGGATGTGGCTCGCCGGGATGGCGGTGCCGGGGCTGGTCTCGGCGGTGTGCGGGATCGTGCGGACGGGCTCGTTCGGCGGCACCACGGTCGGGCTCGCCGGGGGCGTCTCGTCCTCGGCCATGCCCTTCTTGAACGCCTTGATGCCCTTGGCGACGTCACCCATCAGGTCGGAGACCTTGCCGCGCCCGAAGAGTAGCATCACGATGACCGCGACGATGACCCAATGCCAGATACTCATGCTGCCCATGGCAACCTCCTGCGTGCGCCCCGACGAAGCGGGAGCGGGACGCCACGTCCGGGTGAGGAATTCGGGGCGAACCTAGGGATCACGCCGCCCGAACACAAGCACGGGCGGTGCCAGGGGCGGTGGAAGGCCGCGGTTCAGGCGGCCGCGAGAGCCGCCGCGAACCGAGCGCGCGCCTGCGGCACGTCCAAGCCGTCGCCGGTGGGATCGAGGCGCCCCAGCGCAGCGGTGGCCCGCTCCGCGGCGCGCTCTGCCAGGATCGGAGCGGCCTCGGCGACCGCGCGCATCTCGTCCATCGCACCGTTGCAGTGAAGCCCGATATCGATGCCCGCCGCGAAGGCACGCTCGGTTCGCTCGCGAAACGTCCCGGTCAGGGCATGCATCGACAGATCATCGGTCATCAGCAAGCCGTCGAAGCCGATCGCGCCGCGGATCACGTCTCGGATGACTGTGGGGGACTGGGTGGCCGGCCGCTCGGGATCGATGGCGGTGAAGACGACGTGCGCACTCATCGCCATAGGCAGGTCGGCGAGCGCGCGAAACGGCCGGAAGTCCTGCGCCTCCAGCGCGTCGCGGCTGGCCTCTACGATCGGCAGCCCGTGATGGCTGTCACACGCGGCGCGGCCGTGCCCCGGGATATGCTTCATCACCGGCAGGACGCCGCCAGCCATCAGGCCCTCGGCCACCGCCCGCGCGATTGCGGCAACAGAATCGGGGTTCGTCCCGTAGGCCCGGTCACCGATGATGTCGTGGGAGCCCGGCGCCGGAACGTCGAGGACGGGTGCGCAATCCACATTGATGCCGACCTCCGCGAGATCATGCGCCATCAGGCGCGCTCCGAGGCGCGCGACCGCCGTCGCGCTGCCGTTCAGCCGACCATAGCGACCGCCCGCCGGATAGGCCGGCCAGTGCGGCGGCCCCATCCGCTGGACCCGGCCGCCCTCCTGGTCGATCAAGATCGGCGCGAGCGTGCGCCCCAGGCAGGCGCGCAACGCGTCCGTCAGGGCGCGCACTTCCTCGGGCGTGCCGATATTCCGCTTGAACAGGATGAAGCCCCAGGGCTGCACGTCGCGGAAGAACGCCGCCTCCTCGGGGGAGAGCGACTTGCCGGCGCAGCCGAGAATCAGGGCACGGGAGGTCATCGGGACGTCTCGAAAGAACTCGGTGAATGGCGACGAAGAAACAAGCTGGATCGGGCCGATCCGATCGGCCCAGAGTCGGGCGGGAACGGGGAGCCGGCAAGTCGAATCGGCGGCCGGACGCCACGATTGAGCGCGCGGACCGCGAGTGTTGCCGCCGGGACTCGGAACGGGCGACGCGTACGGCACTGGTATCCGAGACCGCTGCGGCGCGGCCCAGGCCCCCGCTGAACCTGACCACTTCGATCAGCCGAGCCGAACGGGCTCGGATCGGGGTTCGCCTGTCGGGCTCGGCGTGGACTACGTCCGCTTCGTCATCGGACCGGGCCACGATCGGCCCCATCCCGACGTTCTGCGGGATGGGTCGCCGTGGCGTGTCAGTTCTTCGCGACGAAGCACTGGCCGCCAGCACTCTGAAGCGAACTGCACAGGCTGGACGCCGCCGTCTTTTCAAGCGGTCCGACGCGCACCCGGAAGATCGTCTTGCCGCCGACCTCCGCCTGGCGGATCAGCTCCGGCTTGCCGGCGAGCTGGCTGTACTTACCCTGCAACTGATGCAGGGCAGCCCGCGCCTCCGCGGCCGAGCCGCGGACTCCGAGCTGAACCGAGAACCCGCTCACCGAGCCGCTGGTCACGGGCGCATCGTCGGCGGCCGTGGTGCTGGCAGTCGTATCCGGGATGGAGGCCGGGCCCGCGGTGGCGACGCGCTGGGCGGCCTTCGGCGGAGGCTTGACGGCCACGGGCTTGGTCGGCGGCGCCTCGACGGGCGTCGGCGCCGGGGGAGCTTCGACGGAGGCGGACATCGCTTGCGGCGCGCTTGCGGCTGCCTGGCGTCCGAGCTTGGCCCTGGACACCGGCGGAGCCGGCGGCTCGTCCGTGGGCAGCACCATGGTGGGGATGGGCGACGGGCCCGCATCGGCCTGCGCCTCGCGGGCCGGCGCCGCGGGCGGCCCCTCGGGCTTCACCGCGACGGTGCGCACCCTCCTGGGCTCGCCGAACGCCTCGAACGGGCTGTTGCCCGGCGTCGTTCCGCCCTGGCTGGCTCCGCCGAGCGAGGGGCCCTGCGCCGCGCGCGCCGCCTCGGCGACGTCGAGGGGCTGCTCCTCGCGGTTCACGATCTTGATCTGGCCGTCCTTCTTGCCCTTCGGATCGTAGATCTGCCGGTTCTGATCGGGGATCTCGACGCCGTCGGCGACCTTGGGTGCGACCTTCATGGGCGTCGTATCGGCCTGCACGACCGGCACACCGCCGTGCCCGGTGTTGTTCAGACCCTTGTAGGTAAGCGCGCCCGTGACCGCGACGGTCACCACGGCGATCCCGGCGCCGACGGACAGCAGCCTGCGCCGCGGGTTGGTGCGCCGCAGGGGGCGGTCCTCCGCGTAGGCGTCATCGGCGACATCGGCAGCGGCAACGCCGGTATGGGCGTACGGCGCCTCCTCATGCGTGTCGCGCTCGACCGAGGCGAGATACTGATCGAAGGCGTCGGCCGGTAAGGCCTTGACGGGCTCGGGGGCGAAACTCGGCTCGACCCGTCCGTTCCAGGTATGCTGCGGCTCGACGGGTGCCGCGGCACGCATCTGATCGCGGGCCGCCAGGAGCGCGCGGAAGGGATCGTCCTGCCCGACGATCCGGGCCAGTTCGGCGAGGGGATCGACCTTGCCCGTGCCCTGCCCCCGGGGATTCTCCGGGTGCAGATCGCGCGCAAGGGCGTCCAGATCGACCTGAGCGCGCGAAGCGTTCGTCATGGCAGCATCCTCACATCAGCGCCGGTCGGAGGCCCGATGGTGCCGGGCCTATCGCATCTCGTCCGGCGCGGTCACACCAAGTACCGCGAGGCCCGCGGCAAGCGTGCTCCGAAGTGATTCGGCGAGCGCGAGCCGGGCCCAGGTGGACTTTCGATCGGTTGCATTAACAAACCGTAATTGCGGCAAGTCTTTGCCCTTGTTCCAGAAACTATGAAGCGCAGACGCGATTTCGTAGAGGTGGAAGGCAATTCGGTGCGGTTCATGGGCGGCGGCGGCCGACTCAAGCACCCGCGGGTACTGGGCGATCAGCCGCATCATCTCGGCCTCACCGGAATCAGTGAGCAGGTCGAACGCCGCCTCGCTGAGGAGGCCGGACGGGGACAGGTCGGAGTCCGGAAACGCCTCGCGCGCCTGCCTCTGGACCGAACGCACCCGGGCGTGGGCGTATTGCACGTAGAAGACCGGATTGTCCTTCGACTGCTCGACCACCTTGGCGAGGTCGAAATCCAGCGTCGCGTCGTTCTTGCGGTAGAGCATCATGAAGCGGATCGCGTCGCGACCGACCTCGTCGATGACGTCGCGCAGGGTGACGAACTCGCCGGCCCGCTTCGACATCTTCACCGGCTCACCTGCGCGCAACAGCCGCACGAGCTGGCAGAGCTTGACGTCGAGCGTCGCCTGGCCGTCGCTCACGGCTTTCACGGCAGCCTGCATGCGCTTGACGTAGCCGCCATGGTCGGCGCCGAGCACGTCGATCAACTCGGTGGCGCCCGCGAGGTACTTCGCCCGGTGATAGGCGATGTCGGAGGCGAAGTAGGTGTAGGACCCGTCGGACTTCAGCAGCGGCCGGTCGCTGTCGTCGCCGAATTCCTTGGTGCGGAACAGCGTCTGCTCGCGATCCTCCCAATCCTCGGGGAGCTGGCCCTTGGGCGGTGGCAGACGGCCCTCGTAGACCAGTCCGCGTTCACGCAATTCCTGGAGGAGCGCCTTCACGGCGCCGCTGTCCTGAAGCGTCCGCTCCGAGAAGAAAACGTCGTGCCGGATGCCGATCGCCGCCAGATCGCCCCGGATCATCGCCATCATCATGGCGAGCGCCGTCTCGCGCACCACCGGCAGCCATTCCGCCTCGGACTGGTCGAGAAGGGTGCGCCCGTGCGTATCGGCGAGCTTCGCGCCGACGGGCTTCAGGTAATCGCCCGGATAGAGGCCCTCCCCGATCACGAAGGGTTCGCCCAGCGCCTCGCGGTAGCGCTGGTAGGCCGAGCGGGCCAACACGTCGACCTGCGCGCCCGCGTCGTTGATGTAGTATTCCCGCGTGACCGTCCGGCCGGCGGCGACCAGCAGGTTGCACAAGGCGTCGCCGAACACGGCGCCCCGGCCGTGGCCGACATGCATCGGCCCGGTGGGGTTGGCCGAGACGTACTCGACGTTGATCGGACCACCCGGCATCTGCGCCCGGCCGAACGCTTCCGGCGCCGCGAGGGCGCTGCGCAGCACCGCGTGAAAGATCGCGGGATCGAGCCGCAGGTTGATGAAGCCGGGGCCGGCGACGCTGGCCTCCACGATTCGCGAATCGGTCCGCAATTCGGCGGCCAACGCCTCGCCGAGGGCCTTCGGGTTGGTCCGCGCCTCCTTGGCCAGGACCAGGGCCGCGTTGGTGGCGAGGTCGCCATGGGCTGGATCACGCGGTGGCTCGACGACCACGCGGCCGAGATCCAGTCCCTCCGGCAGCTGGCCGGCGCGCGTCAGCGCCTCGACGGCCTCGCGCACGCGCGCCTCGAACAGGGCGAATATGTTCATCGGTCTCGGTCTCGCTCGCGGGGAACCCGTCGCCCGGCTCGATCGGGCTGAGGCCGCTCCGGCCGTCTAGCAAGGGGGCGGGAGGGTGTCACGGCACCAGGGGTGGGCGGGGGCCCGATCGCGGACGGCCGGCACGCGGATCGCCGGGACAGGCCACCCCGCGCGGTGATTACCGACGGTGCCGAAAAGGTCTTGTTCCATTGAACGTTAGGCGGTGTCATTGCGGTCGATCGCGAATCCCCCGGTCGTGGAGGCATCAATGAAGACTTTGACGATCGTCGGCTCTGCGGTGTGTGCCCTCTTGCTGGCCGCGCCGGCCGCGGAGGCAGGTGGATTCCGGGGCGGCGGGTTCCACGGCGGACATTATGGCGGCGGCTACGGCGGGTTCCGCGCCGGGGGCTACGGTTATCGGGGTGGTTTCTACGGCCGTCGCTTTGGCTACGGCCATGGTCGCGGCTACGGACGCGGCCTCGGCTATGGGCTTGCGGGTGCGGGACTCGGCCTCGGACTGGGCCTCGCTGCCGGCAGCCTCTACGGCGGATACGGCTATGGCGGGTATGGCGGATACGGCTACGGCTACCCTGCGGCCTATGGTGGATATGGCTACGATTACGGCTATCCGGCCCCCTACGGCGGTTACGGCTGCGGCTGCTGATCTGGATCGACGCCGCGCGATTGCTGGGTCGCTGAACCGCGGTTTGACCGGGAAACGGACGTTCCCGGTCGCCTTCCGGTCAGGCCTGCGTACCGCCGCCGCTCGGGTCTGAGCGACCAAGGTCAACACCACGTCTGCCGCCGAAGGGCTGCCCTGGATCGCTGCGCCGCGCCCGCACGAAATCCTTCAGGGCTCGGCCAGCGGCAAGCCCCGGCTCGGCAACTCCCAGTGCAGATCCGGTGTCGCGTCGTAGAGCTTGCGATGGGCCAGCACCGCGTAGGTATCGGTCATGCCGGCGATGTAATCGGCGACCCGGCGGGCGATCCGGGCGGTGGAGGCTCCCGCGAGGCCGGCGCTCCATTCCTCGGGCATGCGGGACGGATCGGTCGTGAACGCCGCGAACAGGTCGCGCACGATGGTGTCGGCCTTCTTGCGCACGGCCACGACGCCCGGATGCCGGTACATCCGCCCCCACAGGAAGCGCATGATGTCAGCGTCGGCGGCGGCGATCTCCGGCGAGAAGGCGATCACCGGCTCGCCGGCCCCGCGGACGTCCTCGACGCAGCGCGGGTCGAGCGCCGCGATCCGGCGGCTGCCCTCGCGGATCACATCCTCCACGAAACGCGTGATCACGCGTCGCGCCAGCTCGTGAATCTTGCGGGACGGCTCCAGGCCGGGATGAAGCCGGTCGATCTCCCCGAGCAGGTCGGCCAGGAACGGGACGCAGTGCAACTCCGGGATCTCGAACAGCCCGGCACGCAGGCCGTCATCGAGATCGTGGGCCGCGTAGGCGATATCGTCGGCGAGCGACGCGGCTTGCGCCTCCGGACCAGCCTGACTCCACAGATCGAGGGGATTCAGCGCGTCGTATTCGAGAATCGCAGCGGGGATGCCATGCTCTTTGTAGCGCGGCGTCGGCCGGCCCTCGGGATCGAGCAGCGGACCGTTGTGCTTGACCAGTCCCTCCAGCGTCTCCCAGGCGAGGTTGAGCCCGTCGAACCCCGCGTAGCGCCGCTCCAACCGCGTCACGATCCGCAGGGCCTGCGCGTTGTGGTCGAAGCCGCCATGCGCGGCCATGCAGGCATCAAGGGCATCCTCGCCGGTGTGACCGAAGCAGGTGTGGCCGAGGTCGTGGCTCAGCGCCAGCGCCTCCGCGAGATCCTCATCGAGCCCCAGCGCCCGCGCCAAAGCCCGCCCGATCTGGCTGACCTCCAGGGTATGGGTCAGCCGGGTCCGGTAATGGTCGCCCTCGTGATGCACGAAGACCTGCGTCTTGTGCTTCAGGCGCCGGAACGCGGTCGAGTGGATGATCCGGTCCCGGTCGCGCTGGAAGTCGCTGCGCGTCGGCGAGCCGTCCTCCGCGATCAGCCGACCCCGGGTCCGAGCCGGATCCGTCGCGTAGGGTGCGCGCCAGCGCTCGCCGTTAGGCCGCACGGAACGCGTCCGCTGTCTCGCGCAAACTGGTCATGCTCTCTCCTCGTCCGACGCGTTGCGGCGCAGGCTCAGGATCCATATCTTGTCTGCGATGACGCCCGGGACAACATTCCGGCGGCGTCCACCGAATGAATGCGTGGCCGTGAGACCAATGGCTGATATTACCCTGACCGATCGCGCCGCCAAGCGCATCAACGAGATCATGGTCGCCGAGCCCGCCGGCTCGTCGCTGCGGATCAGCGTCAACGGCGGGGGCTGCTCGGGCTTCTCCTATGCGTTCGACATCGTCCGGAGCCGCGAGGCACAGGACTTTGCGATCGAGCGCAACGGTGCCACCGTGGTGGTCGATCCGGTGTCGCTGGAATACATGAGCGGCTCGACGATCGATTTCGTGAACGACCTGATCGGCCAGTCCTTCAAGATCGAGAATCCGCTCGCTACGGCGTCCTGCGGCTGCGGCACGTCCTTCTCCTTGTGAACGCGCCGAGCCGGGGGTCTGAGGCCTGGCCGTTGCCGGCTTGCGACACCCGTCTGGGCTCGGCGAAGTGATCCGACGGGCGCGATTGCCTCGCCCGGCAAAACGCGTCACGCCTGTCGGATTCGCGTGAACGCTCTGGTCCGGACCCTGTCATGATCCATCCGAAGGCCCGATCCTCCGTCTGGTCGGCCTTGGTGGCGGCCGGTGCCACGGCGCTGCTCGGCCTTGTCGTCCTTCCGGCGCCGCTCGCCGCGCAGGAGGGCGCCGCCGCGGTTCAGGACGTGACGGTGACCGACGTCGTCCTGCCCCTTGGCGGCACGCTCCTCAAGGCGCCAAAGCTGACGGCGAGCGGAACGCGCCTTTCGAAGGATGAGCTAGCCGCGATCCTGCGCCCGGACTCGGCGGTCCCCTGGAGTGAGCGCCTGGCGCGGCTCGATGCCGGCAGCCTGACGGTTCCGGTGCTCACCTCCGAGAATGCCGGGCCGGGGGACAACCGCCAGACCGTGACCTACCGCGACGTCGTCGCCCGGGATGTCCGGGCCGGGCGCGTCGGTGAGCTCACGGCCGCGGGTGCGACCGTCAGCGTGGTCTCCGGGCCGAACCGCGGTTCCGGGACCTACGGACAATTGCGCGCCACGGATCTCGACCTCGCGGCGCTCAGCCGTCTCTACACCGTCGCCGGGGATGGCAAGGGCCCGATCCAGCGGGTCTACGGAACCATCCAGGTCGCCGATGTGACCTACGCGGATGCCCGTGGGACCACCGTGAAGATCGCGAGCCTGAACGGGCGCGATCTGGGCGGCCGACAGATCCCCGATGGCTGGAACGGCGCCTTCGCCATTGTGGCTGGGGGGTTCCAGGATGGCACCGATCGCCGCGCCGTCGCGGCCGCATCGGCCGACTTGATCGAGGCGACCACGGTGGGGAGCCTGGAGATGCGGGGCCTCAGCGTCAGCGATGCCGACCCGAAGGGGCCGTTGCTGTTCGAGATCCGCCGGGTCGCCTACGCGTCCGAGGGGCCGGAGGCCGGCACGCGGCTGGAGGATCTGTCCCTGTCGCGGGGCAGCCTGCGTACGCAGCTGGCCCGCCTGACGCTGACCGGTGCCTCGCTGGCTCCCACGGTGGCGGCGCTGCAGGGCATCGCCGGGGAGCCGGCAGCCAGGGCCGGCTTCTCCGACACCGAGATGCGCCGCCTGACCCCACAGATCGGCAACCTGACGCTGAACGACCTGATGATCGAACTCCCGCCGGAGGCGACACCCGACCATGCGCCCCAGCGGGACGGACGGGTCCCGGTTCGTGGGTCCGGCCCCGAGGCGGCCCGGCTCAATGCCGGCAAGCCTTCGGATCCGAAGGCGTCGGAGCCGCGGGCCGGTGATCCCCTGGCGGTCACGGTCGTACCGCAGACGGGTCGCCGGGTCGCTCTGCGGGAGGCGACCCTCGCCGTCGGTCCGCCCAGCGATGGCGTACCGAGCAGCAGCCGTCTGACACTGTCCGGCCTGAGCCTGCCCGCGGATCTGCTGGCCGGTCAGCCGATCGTCGGAATGCTTCCGGCCTATGGCTACCGGGACGTCGACCTCGACGTCGTCGCCGACGCGTCGGTCGACGCGAAGGCGCGTGATCTGTTGGTGCGCGACATCACGGTTTCGGGGCGCGAGATCGGCACCATCCGCCTGTCGGGAACGCTGGGTGGCATCGGGCCGGAGCTCCTCTCGGGGACGCTCCCGGCGGCGACACTGCTGATGTTCTCGGGCAGCGCCAAGAACCTCGATCTCACGGTCGAGAATGCCGGCCTGTTCGAGCGCTTCCTCGCCGCGCAGGCGAAGGACCTTAGTCTCAAGCCGGATGAGTTGCGCAAGGAATACGTCACGGCCAGCCTGCTCGGGGTTCCGATCATCCTCGGCAACGGCCCGGCCGCCAAGGCGATCGGGGCCGCGATGGGTCAGTTCGTGATGAAGCCCGGCAAGCTGGTGCTGCACGCCCAGGCCAAGGAGCCCGCGGGCATCGGCTTCATCGACCTCGGCGCGGCGCGCTCGCCCGCCCTCGTGCTTGATCGCCTGGACGTCGACGCCAGGGCGAATTGAGGGTCAGGCTCTCACAGTGCGATGATTCCCGGGTGCCGCGCCGCAAGCGTCGCCCGGGTTGTCTCCGCCCAGGCCCGATCCCGCGCGTGGCGCGGCCGGTCGAGCGGCACATCCGCGACCAGACTCGCAGGGCGGCGCGAGACCAGGAGCAGACGGTCGGCGATCCCGATCGCCTCGGCGACGTTGTGGGTCACCATCAGGACGCTCATGCCCGTCTCGTCGACCGTGTCGACCACCAGCCCGCGCAGCTCGGCGGCAGCGGCGTCGTCGAGCGAAACGAACGGCTCGTCCAGCACCAGCACAAGCGGCCCGGCGGCGAGCGCCCGGGCGAGCGCCACGCGCCGCTGCATCCCGAGCGAGAGCGCCTTCGGGTAGCTGCTTCGCCAAGGCGTGAGCCCGAGCCGCGCGAACAGATCGTCGAGGTCGCGGCCCCGCCGTGCCCGGGGAAGGCCCAGACGGACGTTGTGCTCGACGCTGCGCCAGGGCAGCAATCGCGGCTCCTGGAACACGATGCCGGCTTGCTCGGCCCCTGAGACGCGGCCCTCGAAGGCCGTATCGAGGCCGAGGAGGATGCGCAGCGTCGTGGTCTTGCCGGCGCCGGACGGGCCGATCAGGCAGACGATCTCGCCCGCCGCGATGCCGAAGGCGAGGTTGCGCACCGCCTCGACCGGTTCGGCGCCGCGCGACCGATACCATTTCGAGTCGATCGCGACCTGCAGGACAGGCTCAGCGCCAGCGACGGACATAGGCTTCGAGCCGCTGGAGGAGGAGGACATCGATGCCGATCATCACCGCCATGAAGACGAGGCTGTAGCCGATGATCGCGGCCACGTCGGTGCTCTGGACGAAGTAGTAGTTGATCGCGAAGCCGACACCGTCCGGCCGGCCGAGCAATTCGACCACGAGCACGATCTTCCAGGCGAGCGACAGGCCCGACCGCGCCGCGGTGACCATGTAGGGTTGGAGCTGCGGGATCAGGACGTCGCGGGCCCAAGTCCGGCGGTCGAGCCGGTAGGCCCGCGCCATCTCGTCGAGCCCGGGATCGAGGTTGCGGGCGCCCTCACGCACGATCACCGCGACGTTCGGCAGCTTGTTGAGCACCACCGCCAGGATGGCGGCCGTCTCGGTGAGGCCGACCCAGACATAGGCCAGCACCGTGATGACGAGGGCCGGCGTGTTGAGGAGCACGAGGAGCGGCGTGTCGAGGGTCAGGTCTGCGGCCTTCGAGCGGCCGAGGGCGACGCCCAACGCGACGCCGAGCACCATCGCGATGGCGAAGGAGATCGCCACGCGCAGCAGCGTGATGCCGACGTTATGGGCCAGATCACCCCGCGCGGCTTCCTGTGCGATGAAGCTCAGAACCGCCATCGGTGCCGGCAGCAGGCGCGAATGCGCTTCCAGCGCAACCGCCTGCCACGCACCGATGAGGACCACCAGGGACGCGATCCGTGTCAGCGCGCCCATGCGAATCCGGCGATCCGGCGGTGCTTCGCTTCTCCCCGGGGGGCGGACGCCTCAGCCATTGCGGCCGTTGTCGTAGTAGAGGTCCGGCGGCAGGCCGTTGCCCTTGCCGACGAGGCGTTCCCCGCCGAGCCGCGCCATCACGGCGTAGAGCTTCTCGGCGTCGGCACGCTCCTCCGCCACGGGGCGGCGCGGGATCCCGGCCAGAAAATCGCGCTTCAACGCCTCGAACGTCGCGTCGTTCTCCGCGGCCATCAGTGGCCGCACGATCTCCCACGCCGAGGGATCCTGAGCCAGCATGTCCTTGGCAGCGCGGGACGCGCGGTAGAAGCCCGCGACCGCGTCCGGCTTCTCCTTCACGGTCGCGTCCGGGAAGAGATAGCCGATCAGCGCCACGTCCCCCGGGACACCGAGCGCGTGCAGGATATCCTCGGCGCCGATCAGGCGGCGGAACGCCCTGGCTTCGAGGCGCGCGCAGTAGGTCCAGTAGGTCAGGGCCGCGTCGAGCGCGCCCTGCTCGAGTTTCAGCGTAATCAGCGGCGGCGCGCCGTAGGCGATCTCGGCCGCGCGCTCCAGATCGATACCGGCGACATCCTTGGCCTGGGCTCTCAGGAGCAGCCAGTTCTTGTCCAGGGGGCCGCCCGCCACGCCGAGGCGCTTGCCGTCGAGATCCTTCAGGCTCTTGATCGGGCTGTCGGCCGGCACCATCACGGCGCCTTCCGACGTCGAATAAGGGATGAAGCGCACCGCCTGCCCATCGTTGCCGAGGCGCGCCGCCCAGAGCAGGTCGCCCACGATCGTGTCGACCTGCCCGCCGATGAAGCTGATCCGCGCGGCGTCGTTCCCGGCGAGCTTGACGGCGTCCAGCTGAAAACCGTTGGCTGCGTCGAGGCCGCGGGCCTTGATCACCGCCGCCTCCCAGGTCGAGGTGCCGAAGGGCAGGCTTCCGAGGCGGACCACCGGCGTGTCGGCCCGCGCCGCCCGAAGGCCGAGGCCGCCCAGCAGGCCCCCGGCGAGCATCGCGCGCCGTGACAGCATCACGCCTTCTCCCTTGGTCTTCTGCAGTTTTCAGGCGAGGCAGACTGGGGTGCGGACTTGTCCCGGCGCCATTGGAAAATGGTCATAGGGCCCGCACGCCGCCGCGTCCACCGCGCGCGATACGCTTGCGCCCGGCCCGATGCGGCGGCACCTTGCGGTGATCGAATGCGGGAGGGGCGGCACATGAGCGAGCAGCGAGAGGGCGTATTGGACGAGGCGACCGTGGAGGCGCGGCTCAAGGCCGAGCTGCCCGCGTGGCGACTTGAGGACGGGTGGATTCGCCGCACCTACAAGACCTCCGGGTGGAAGAGCACGCTCATGGTGATCAACACGGTCGGCCATCTGGCTGAGGCCGCATGGCACCATCCCGACCTCACGGCGTCCTACGCCTGGGTCGAGGTGCGCCTGATGAATCACGCCGCCAAGGGCATCACCGACAAGGATTTCGCCCTGGCCAGGAAGATCGAAGAGGTCGTGTCCTGGCAGCCTGGCCTGGAGGGCCAGGGGCTCGACGGCACGCCGACCGATCCGCGCTTCGCCTACATCAAGTACGAGAAGTAGCGGGCGTCACTGCGGCTCCTTCACCCGGCGGCACTCGGTCTTGAGGTAGGCGCTCTTGCCGATCTCGTCGCGCCGCTCGGTGCGGGCGATGATCTCCTGCCAGCCGGTTGCGCAGCCGAGTTCGTTGGCGACCCGGATCTTGCGGACCTCAAGGGCCTGGTCGTCCGAGCAGGCTTCCTGGGCCACGCCGTTGGCGCAGACCAGAACCACGGCGATGAACGCGTTCATGCGGATCGGACTCCTCGTTCGATCCGACCCTATGCGCAGCGCGCCGATTGGTTGCCGGTCCGCGCGTCCGAGCCTGTGAAAACCCGATCACGTTTTCAGGGCAATGGACGCGGGGGCGGGCTTCCCGGCTATCGGCCGGAGCCGGTAGCAGCTGACGTACAGGGCCGGCAGGAACAGAAGCGTCAGGACGGTGGCCGCTAGGATGCCGCCGATCATCGCATAGGCCATGGGTCCCCAGAACACCTCGCGGGCGATCGGGATCAGGCCCAGGCTCGCCGCTGCGGCCGTGAGCAGGATCGGACGCATCCGGTGGTGGGTCGCTTCGAAGACGGCCTCCCACGGTTCCATGCCCTCGTCCCGGAATTCCTCGATCTGGCTCACCAGGATGACGGCGTTGCGGATGATGATGCCGATCAGCGCCAGGATCCCCAGGATGGCGACGAAGCCCATCGGCTTGTCGAACAGCAGCAGCGCCGGCACCACGCCGATCAGTCCCAGCGGCGCCACCGTGAAGACGAGCAGCATCCGGCCGACGCTCTGGAGCTGGATCATCAGCAACAGCGCCATGGCGAGCAGCATCACCGGCACCACCGCCGCGATCGGGCCCTGCCCCTTGGCCGATTCCTCGACGGCGCCGCCGGTCTGAAGGACGTAGCCCTCGGGCAGCGCCTTCGCGAAGGCGTCGATACCCGGCTGAAGGCCGGCCACGATGGTGGCGGGCTGGGTCGCGCCGCGGATCGTGGCGCGCACCGTCACGGTGGGCAGCCGGTCGCGGCGCCAGACGATCGGCTGTTCCAGGTCGTAGCCGATCCGCGCAAAGGCGAGGAGCGGTACCACGGTGCCGTTCGAGAGCCCGACCTGCAGCGATTGCAACGTATCGAGCGAGGAACGCTCGGCGGCCCCGGCGCGGCCGACCACATTCACGAGATAGATCGAATCGCGCACCTGCGTGATCGTCTGCCCGCCCTCGATGCCGTTCAGGATGCCGGCCACGTCCTGGCTCGACACGCCGAGCTGGCGCGCCTTGTCCTGCAGGATCTCGATCCGCAGGACTTTGCCCGGCTCGTTCCAATCGAAGGTCGGCACGTCGAGGCGCTGATCGCTCCCGACCACGTTGGCGAGGTCGAGGGCGAGGTGGCGCACGGTCTCCATATTCGGACCGCTGAGCCGGTACTGGACCGGTCGGCCGACGGGCGGCCCGAGGCTGAGCGGCTGCACCAGCACGTCGGTCCCGACGAAGTCGCGCAGGGCGATGGCCTGAAGGCGGCCCATCACGCGGTCGCGCACCTCCAGGGACTTCGTGACGATGACGATCTGCCCGAAGAACGCGTTCGACAATTGCTGATCGAGCGGCAGGTAGAAGCGCACCGCGCCCTGCCCGACATAGGACGACCAGCTCGTCACATCGGAATCGTCTTTCAGCTTGGCCTCGAAGCGGTCCATCTGCGCCCGCGTCTTGGCGATCGTCGCGTTCTGCGGCAGGGTCAGATCGACCAGCACCTCCGACCTGTCAGAGGACGGGAAGAACTGCTGCTGCACATGCCCCATCCCGACAATCGCCAACCCCATGACGGCGAGGCAGAGCACGACCGTGGTCCAGTGCCAGCGCATCGCGACCCGGAGCGCCGCCGTGAACAGCCGCGTAAACAGGCCGTCCTTCTCGCTGTGGTGTTTCATGGTCTTGGGAAGGAGCGTCACCCCGATGAGCGGCGCGAACAGCACCGCGACCACCCATGAGACCAGCAGCGAAGCGGCGAGGACCACGAACAGCGAGTAGGTGTACTCGCCCGCGCCCGAGCCGTTGAAGCCGATCGGCAGGAAGCCCGCCACCGTGACCAGGGTACCGGTCAACATCGGGAAGGCCGTCGACGTGTAGGCGAAGGTCGCGGCCTTCAGGAGCGTGTCGCCGCGTTCCAGACGCGCCACCATCATCTCCACGGTGATCATGGCGTCGTCGACCAGGAGACCCAGCGCGATGATCAGCGCGCCGAGCGAGATCCGCTGCAGCGTGACGTCCATGATCTGCATGACCACGAACACGATCGCCAGGACGAGGGGGATCGACACCGAGACCACCAGCCCGGCCCGCACGCCGAGACTGACGAAGCTTACAGCAAGCACGATGACGATGGCTTCGACCAGGGCCTCGGTGAAGCCGCCGACCGCGTGCTCAACCTGCTTGGGCTGGTCCGAGACGAGATGGACGCCGACGCCGACCGGTAGCTTCGCCTCGATCAGGCGCATCCGCTCCTTCAGCGCCTCACCGAAATGGAGCAGGTTGGCGCCGGGCCGCATCGCGATGGCCAGCCCGATCGCCGGCTTGCCGTCCACCCGGAACAGGGCGGTGGGCGGATCCTCGTAGCCGCGGGTGATCTCAGCGATGTCGGCGAGGCGGAAGAAGCGGTCGTTCACCCGCAGATTGAAATCCTGAAGGGCGGCCTCCGACGCGAAGGAGCCGCTGACCCGCAGCGAGACGCGCTCCGGTCCGGCCTGGACCACGCCCGAGGCCGAGACGGCGTTCTGCGCCTGGAGGGCCTTGATCAAGGCCGAGAAGTCGATGCCGTAGCCGGCGAGCTTGCGGGTCGAGAAGTCGAGGAAGATCGTCTCGGCCTGGGTGCCGATCAGCTGGGTCTTGCCGATATCGGGCACGCGCAGCACTTCGGTGCGCACGCCCTCGACGTAGTCGCGCAGCTGCCGGTAGGTCAGGCCGTCGGCCGTGAAGGCATAGATGTTGCCGTAGACGTCGCCGAACTCGTCGTTGAAGAATGGACCCTGCACGCCCTCGGGGAATTGACCCTTGATGTCGCCGAGGCGCTTGCGCACCTGATAAAAGGCCGGCTGGATCTCGTTCTTCTTCAGCGTGTCGCGGAACTGCACGAACACCGTGGAGAAACCCGGCGTCGTGTAGCTGCGGACATAGTCCAGCCCGTTGAGCTGCTGCAGCTCCTTCTCGACCCGGTCGGTGACCTGATCGAGGGTCTCCTTGATGGTCGCGCCCGGCCATGTGGTCTGCACCACCATGGTCTTGATCGTGAAGGGCGGATCTTCCTCCCGGCCAAGGCGGGTATAGGCCATCACGCCCGCGATCAGCGCGACGAACATCAGGAACCAGACGAACGAGCGGTGCCCGAGCGCCCAATCGGACAGATTGAAGCTTTTCACGCGAAACCCCGTGCCGCCGGCTGAGAACGGTGCCCGATCGCGTTGCAAGCGAGCCCGGATCTAAGCCTCTGTATTTGCGCGCTCTTTTGCGCCGAACCGGTGTCGACTGCGACGGAGGGCGCTTTAGGCCGCGTCATCCGTCAGCCGCACCGGCTGGCCATCCGTGAGCGAGTGGACGCCGGCGACCACGACCCGATCGCCTGCCTTCAGACCATCGATGATCGCGATCAGGCCCGGCTCCGCCCGGTCGCGCTCCGCCGCCACCGTCACGTCGCGCCGCTTCACCGACTTGCCGTCCGGCAAGACGATCCAGACCGAGCGGCGGTCGCCCTCCTCCAGCAGCGCCGAGGGCGGCAGCAGGAAGCGCGGGCGGACCTTGCTGGAGAGCGCGACGTCGATGGTCGCGCCGAGGCGGAAGGCGGGTCCGGGATTGTCCAACGCGATGCGGATGCGTTTGGAGCGCGTCCCCGCCTCGGCGAGGGGTGCGATCTCGCGCACCCGGCCGGTCGTGGTCAGGTCCGGAGCGCTCTGAAGCGCGACGGTGAAGCGGCAATCCGGCGGCAGCGCGCCGACATAGGCTTCCGGAATGTCGACCACGGCCTCGCGCACATCCGGCCGGGCTACGGTGACCACGCCCTGGCCCGCGCTCAGCACCTGCCCGATCTCGGCGAGGCGCTGCGTGACGACGCCGTCGAACTCGGCCTTGAGTTCCGTGTAGCCCATCTGGTCCCGGGCCTTCTGGAGGCTCGCCAGCGCCTGATCGACCCGCGCCCGCGCGGTGTCCCGCCGGGCGACCGCCTGATCGAGGGTGGCCTGCGAGACGCTGTTGCCGGTCATGAGGAGGCGCGTCCGGCCCTCGGCGGAATCCGCGTTCTCGGCCTGGGCGCGGGCGTCGGCAAGGTCGGCCTCGGCGCGGGTCAGGTCGAACCGCGACACGATGGTGTCAAGCGCTGCGAGGCGCTGACCCTTCTTGACGATGTCGCCGACCGTGACGTCCCGCCCGACCATCCGGCCGGGGATCTGGAAGCCGAGCTGCGCCTGATAACGCGGCTCGATGGTCCCGGCGAACGGTCCGAGGGTGACCGTGTCGCTTGGACGGACGACCTGGGTGAGCACGGGCCGGACGGAGGCTGCAGCCTCTGCGGATCCGGCCGTGTCGCCGTGATCGGTGCAGCCGCCCAGCACGGCGAGGGCAGCCGTCATGAGAACGGTGTAAGCGCGCATCACGGGCCCGCAATCTCGGCGGCGGCCACGTGTTGGCCGGGCCGCAGGAACTGGATGCCGGCCACGACCACACGCTCGCCCGGCTCGACGCCCTGCTTCAGCGCGATGATGTCGGGCCCGAAATGGTCGATCTCGACCGGACGGATCGACACGGTCCCCTTGGCCGGGTCGAAGATCCACACGGATGGACGGCCGTCGTAGCGGTAGAGCGCCGACCAGGGCAGCACCACAGACTCGCGCGGGGCGAACCGGCCGCGCCCGACCACGACGGCGCCGAGCCCCATGGCGGGCGGCGTCGTCCGCAGCCCGATCTTGACCCGGACGGTGCCGCTCTTGGCGTCGACGGTCGGGGAGACCTCGCGGACCGTCCCGATCGCCGTAACGGCCGGGTCGGATTGCAGCGCCACCGCGATCGTGCCGTCGGCGGGCGGATGGGCCAGCAGCGACTCGTAGACGTTGAACACCGCGTCCCGCGGGCCGTCCTGCGCGAGCACCAGAACGGTCTGGCCCGACTGGACCACCTGACCGACCTCGAAACTCCGGCTGGTCACGATCCCGGCGACCCCGGCGCGCAGCTCCGTGTACGAGAATTGCTCCTGCGCGGTGCCGAGGGCGGCCCGCGCCGAATCGACGGCGGCCTGGGTCGTCCGCAATTCCTGCTCGGCATTGTCGTAGGTCGAGCGTGTGGTGAAGCCGCCCGCGAGGAGCTGCTTCTGGCGCTCGAAGGACATCTTCGCCTGCGTCTGCAGCGCCTCCGCCGAAGCGAGCGCGGCCTTGGCGTTGTCGAGATTCGCTTTCTGGGTGAGCGGCTCCAGCACGGCCAGAACCTGATCGGCCTCGATATGATCGCCGACATCGACCTGCCGCTCGGCGACCTTGCCGTTCGTGCGGAACGCCACGTTGACCTGCGCCTGGGGCTGGATGTCGCCGGTCAGGACCGCCTCCGAGGCGATCGGCGTCCGGCGCGCTTCGACGATCCGGACGCGCGCTGGCGCAGGCTCATCGGCGGGACCAGACTCCGCACGGGCGCACCCGACGGCGCCGAGCGCGGTTATTGCGAAGAGAAGTCGGATAACGACCCGATCGGTCAATGAAGTCATGCGGTCGACCACCCCGGGCCGGACTCGTGAAAATGCCGTGGCGCGTCTCTAGCCGACTCGTTACATACCGTCCAGTCGGTTTTTAAGGCAGGTGTTCGATGAAGGGCAAGCGCAAGCGGTTGGCGGACCGGCCCGAGATCATCCTCGAAGCGGCCGCTGCCGTTCTTCTGAAGGGCAGCGCCCGGGCGCTGACGATCGACGCCGTCGCGGCCGAGGCGGGGCTAAGCAAGGGCGGCGTGCTGCACCACTACGCTTCGAAGGATGCCCTGATCGCCGCGCTGGTTGCCCGGGAGCTTGCCCGGCTGCGCGAGGAGATCGCCGCCTGCGAGGCCGCGATCCCGCCCGGCCCGTCGCAACTCCCGAAGGCGATGGTGGCGCATGTGCGGGGGCATTATTGCGCGGACGACGAGTCCTCACGGGCGCTGCTGCTGGCCTCCCTCGACTCCCCGGAGGCACTGAACGATTACCGGGCCTTCGTGGCAGATCAGCTCGGCCGCCTCAGCCGGATCGAGGGCGCCTGCCCCGGCGAGGGCTCCGTGCTGTTCTTCGCGATCCTCGGGCTGTTCATCGGGCGCGCGCTGGGGTTCCATCAGCTTGGCGAAACGGAGCTTCAGCCGATGGTCGCCGCCCTGGAGCGCATCGCCGACCGCTCGGAGGCCTGATCCCAGGCCTTACGCCCGGAACGCCAGCACGGCGCGGGTGCCAGTCCCGCCCGGGACATAGGACAGCGCCGAGCGCAGGTTCGTCGCCATGGCGCGCACGATGCGCGAGCCGAGCCCCGTGCCACGGATCTCGCCCTCGCCGGTCCAGCCGACCCCGTCATCCTCGACCGCGAGGCGAACCGTACCGGCACCGTCCCGCTCCACCGCGACCCGGATCTCGCCGGACGTGCCCGGAGGATAGGCGTACTTGTAGGCGTTGGTGACGAGTTCGGTGACCACGACGCCGACCGAGACGGCCTTGTCGGGTGTGAGATGCACCGGCTCGGCGCGCAGCCGGATCGCATGATCCCGCCCGCTCGCCCGCATGGCGGCCTGCAACTCCTCGATCAGGCTGCCGAGATAGGCATCCAGCGCGACGGATTCGACATCCTCCGACGTGTAGAGCCGGCGGTGGATGCCGGCGATGGCCGAAATCCGCGCCTGCATCTCGTCGAGCGCGGCCTTGGCGGCCGGATCGGCTACCGCGTTGCGCTGCATATGCGCCAGGGCGGCGACCAAGGCGAGGGAGTTGGCGACGCGGTGGTTGACCTCCCGCAGCATCAGCTCGGCCCGGTCGCGGGCCTCGCGCATCTCGGCCTCGGCCCGCTCCTTGTCCCGGCGCAGCGCCTCCTGACGAAGCGCCGTGTCGACCGCTTCGCCGAGGAGTTCGCGGAACTGGCCCTGCACGTCCTTCCACACATAATCGACCGCACCGGCCTTGAGGGCGGCCACGGCGACGCGCGAATCCTCCGATCCGGTCACGTAGATGACCGGCGGCGCGTGCGGCAGCGCGCGAATCTCTGGCAACAGGTCGAGCCCTGTCTGATCGGGCATGTGATGGTCGAGCGCCACCGCGTCGATCGCGCCCTGCGCCAGCCGGGCCAGCCCGTCGGCGCCGTTGGCGCAGAGTTCCACGGCGTAGCCGCGTGCCTCCAGCGCGCGTCGGACCAGACGGCCGAGGCCCGGATCGTCGTCGATGTAGAGGATCCGCGCCACCGGAGCGGCACCGTCCGCGCCGGCTTGGTCCGCGGTCATGGGTTCTGGGGAACCTCCATCACCGACAGGAACAACCCGAGCTGGCGGATCGCGTTGGCGAAGCCCTCGTAGTTCACCGGCTTCGTGATGTAGACGTTGGCGCCGAGATCGTAGCAGCGCTGGATCTCACGGCTGTCGTCGGTGGTGGTGAGCACCACCACCGGGGAGCGTCGCGTGTGCGAGTTCGCCTTCACCTTCTCGAGGATGTCGAGCCCGGTCATGTCCGGCAGGTTGAGGTCGAGCAGGATCAGCAGATGGCGCCGGGCGCTGGCCTCGCCGGATCCGTCCGGTCCGAGCAGGTAGGACAGGGCCGAGGTCCCGTCCTGGAACGGCACGATCTCGTTGTTGACGCCGGCACGACGGATGTTGCGCTCGATCAGCCGCGCGTGCCCCTCGTCATCCTCGATCATCACGATGCTGACGGGATGCACGGGTCGCTCCACGCTCATGCGGCGGCAAGCGGCGCCGGTTCGGATACCTGATCGACAGCTGTAGACGCGCCGCGCGGCAAGGTCACGCTGAACGTCGTGCCCACGCCGAGTTGCGAACGGATCTCGATCCGACCACCGAAGCTCCGGACGAGCGCCTTCACGTGGGCGAGGCCGATGCCCTCGCCGGGCCGATCCTGCGTGCCGGAGCGCCGGAACAGTTCGAAGACGCGGGCGTGATCCCGCTCCGCGATGCCGCGCCCGTTGTCGGTGACCGAGAAGCAGATGCCCCGCGGGCCGGCCGACTGCGCCGTAACTGCGATCTGCCCGGGCCGGGACGGATCCAGATACTTGATGGCGTTGTCGAGCAGGTTGCTGAAAATCTGCTCGATCGCGAGCCGGTCGGCGACGATCGACGGCAAATCGGGCGCGATCGTCACGACAGCGCGGGCCGCCTCGGCCTGATGTCTGTGCGCATCCGACAGATCGTGTAGCAGGGTCGTCATGTCGAGCCGTTCCGGTCGGAACTGACGCCGGCCCTCGCGGGACAGCTTCAGGATCGCGGCAATCAGGCCCTCCATCCGGTTCACCGCGGCCTTGATGAAGCTGAGCGCCTCACCGAAATCCGTGTCGATCCGCTCCGCCTGCGGCTGTCCGGCAAGGGCGGCTTGTACCTCGTGCCGCGTCGCTTCCAGTTCGCTCGTGAAGCCCATGACGTTGACGAGTGGCGCCCGCAGATCGTGGCTGACGATGTAGGCGTAGCGCTGGATTTCCTCGTTCGATTCCCGGAGCTCGGCCTCGGCCTCCCGCTGCTCGGTGATGTCGGTGTGGACGCCGACCCATTCACGGAGCTCGCCGCTTGCTTCGAGAACGGGAATGGCCCTGATCGCGAAGTGGCGCCAGAGCCCGTCCACCGTACGGACACGGTGCTCGTGAATGAAGGTGCGCCGGGCTTTCACGGTCTCGTTCCAGGCATCCACGGTCGCCTGGGCATCCTCCGGATGGACCACCTTGGCCCAGCCGTAACCCTGATACTCGTCACGGGTCTGGCCGGTCATTGCGCTCCAGCCCGGCTGCTCGCCGATCATCCGGCCGGCCGCATCGTTGGTCCACAGCACGCCGCGGACGGCCTGGACGGCGGCCCGGAACCGCGCCTCGCTGGCTTGGAGATCCCGCTGGATCCGCTGCTGATCGAGGGACGCCCCCAGCATCGCCAGGAACAGGATGAAGAAGGTCGCCCCGGCCACGTAGAGCGCCAGGTTCTGCTGCCCCGGCGCCAGCATGACGATATGGGCGTGCGGCGCGCCCTGCGCTTCCGCCGTGAAGGTCGCCGCCGCCATGCCGGTGTAGTGCATCCCGGCAACGGCGAGCCCCATGATGACGGCGGCCAGCAGCTTCTGCCCGACGCCGTGGTTCCGAAAAGCGAGCCACAGGGCGATGGTGGCGGCGCTCGCCGCGATCGCGACCGAGACCGCGACGATGGCAGGGTCGTAGGCGAGATCACCGGGGATCCGCAGCGCAGCCATGCCGGTATAGTGCATCGCGGCCACGCCGAGCCCCATCAGCGGCCCGGCGACGAGGATCGATGCCATGCCCTCGCCCCGGTAGGCGACCCATGTGAAGGCCAGACCGGTCACCACCACGGCGATGATGAGCGAAAGAACGGTCAGGCCGAGGTCGTAGGCGGCGGCCATGCCCATGTCGAAGGCCAGCATGCCGACGAAGTGCATCGACCAGATCCCGCCGCCCATCGCGAGGGCCGAGCTTGCCACCCAGGCCCAGCGGGGTCCGGTGGAGGGTCCGCGGATACGCGCGCCGAGATCGAGGGCCGAGTAGGACGCGAAGATCGCGAGGCCGATCGACAGGGCGACGAGCGCGGGGTTGTAGCCCGTATGAATCATGGATGCGGTGATGCGCGTCGGGAGCGGGGTCAGATTTAACCCGCGGTTGCAAGGCGCGCCACACGCTCAGAAACGCGGCGGGCTCCGCGGACGGCCGCGTGTAACGGCTTCTGCTTCTCGAGCTGCTGGGGTCGTCCGCCGAATCCAGCGTCGCGCCAAGAGATGTCGCGCCATGAGATGATGCATCGGCCGAAAGCACGACCGTCGTTGTCCGATCAGCCGATCCATGACCGTCAAGATCTGCACAGGTATCGATGATGCAGCGCACGGTCGAGCCGAACTGCCACCTTTCATACAGTTCCAGTGGCGATCACCGAAGGACGCCTCGCGGAGCAGGTGTTCAATCGCAATAATGACGCGGCCAAGAAAAATTCATGCGGCCAAGCCCCTGATGGTCTCTTCCCACGCTCAACCGCGTTGTAGGTTGGGCCGATCGCCCGTCGCGAATGCAGGTCCATGAACGAACACGCCACGGCGCCGTTTCCGGACGATCTGCGCAGGGCCTTGGCGCGCGCCCTTTACGCCTGGGACCGTGGCGATCAGCCCGACCTCCCCGCGTGGGACGACGCGGTCCTCGACGTCGATCATCCGGGGCTGCGGCAGCGTTATCTCGGGCGCATTGATGCGCTGGCGGCGGGTCCCCTCGCCCGGGTGCTCGCGGACGCGGCGGAGCATGCGGCCGCCGGGGAGGAGCTGCGCGTGCTTCGGCGGCAGCGCATGGCGCCCGAGCGGGAGCGGGAATTGCTGGCGGCCAACAACCGGTTGCTCACCCGCGCCGAGGCGGCCGAGGCCGCGCGGGACGGCGCGGAAGCCGCGCTGGCTCAGATGCAGCGCGAGCGTGACGTGGCCCGGGAGGCCGAGGGTTTCTGGCAGCACTTCGCGTTCGACGCCGACGATCTGGCGACCCGACGCCTGATCGAGCAGACGGAAGCCCGCGCCGCGGCCGAACGGGACGCGATCCTCGAGCGCTGCCGACGGGAGCGGGCCGAGAGCGCGCTGCGCCTGTTCGCCGACCGTGCCGACGTCATGCCGAAGGAAGGTTGGGCCTCGGAGCTGACCAAGGCCAATCGGGACATTCCCCTCTGGTGGTTCCACGCGGCCCGCGTGGCCCTCACCCCGCCGGACTCGTCGAGCGATCCGGCGGAGGGAACGTCCTGAGCCAGCTTAAGCGGCAGCCGGTCGAACCGCAGTTCCCGCCGGCTCGCGGAACAGGGCGGTGCAGCCGGAGCCGCGATGCATGCTCAAGATCGAAGCCCGATCGATCTCCGGATGGGTCTTGAGCACCTTCTGCACGCAGCACAGGACGCGCTCGTACTGGGCGGCGTCGAAATTGGGCTCCAGCGGGCTCACAGCGATGTAGGTTTCGACGACGAGCACGCGCTCGGCGCGGTCGCGGCCGACGTCGACCGCAATCCAGGAGGATTTGATCAGGCTTGTACTGGCGAGCATGGGCGTCCCTCCTACCGCATCGTGACTCTCGGCTGGCCGGCCAGCCTCCGATTTTGGCGAAATCATGAACCGCATTCGGAAGGATGCCAAGGGGCGTCGGATGCGGTCTGCGATTTCATCAACGACAGCGCGTTGAGCCGTGCGCCAGGACAGCTTAGGATGCGTAACCCGCCACTGTGCCATCGGTCATAACAGGCCTCGCATCGCGCCGATGGCATGTGGTATACAGACAACCGGAACCTGACCGGGATCCACATGACGGTGTCGCAAGACGACGACACCGCGCTATGGGAGGGAGTGCAGACATGATTCGTTCGAGGATGGGTCCGGACTGCCCCGATGGCTCGTCCCGCGTGTCACAGCCGGTCGCTTGCCGCCTTCCGTCTGCCCGGTCGGCCTGAAAGCCGACCTCCGCATTCCCGACGACTGTCCTCAACTCCGAGACCGATCATGACAAAGGCCCTCGAAGGCGTTCGCATCCTGGACTTCACCCACGTTCAATCCGGCCCGACCTGCACGCAGCTCCTCGCGTGGTTCGGCGCCGACGTGATCAAGGTCGAGCGGCCAGGGGTTGGCGATGCCACGCGTCAGCAGCTCCAGGACATCCCGGACGTGGACAGCCTCTATTTCACGATGCTGAACCACAACAAGCGCTCGATCACGCTCGATTCGAAGAATGCCAAGGGCAAGGAAGTGCTCTGGCGCCTCATCAAGGAATGCGACGTCCTCGTCGAGAACTTCGCGCCCGGTGCGCTCGCCCGGATGGGCCTGACCTGGGAGAAGATCCACGAGGCCAATCCGCGGATGATCCTGGCCTCGGTCAAGGGCTTCGGGCCCGGCCGCTACGAGGATTGCAAGGTTTACGAGAACGTCGCGCAGTGTGCGGGCGGCTCCGCCTCCACCACCGGTTTTCGCGACGGCATCCCGATGGTCACCGGCGCCCAGATCGGCGATTCCGGCACCGGCCTGCACCTCGCGCTCGGCATCGTCACCGCCTTGTTCCATCGCACCTACAGCGGCCTCGGCCAGAAGGTCGACTGCGCCATGCAGGACGGCGTGCTGAACCTCTGCCGGGTGAAGCTGCGCGACCAGCAGCGCCTCGAACATGGGCCGCTCCGGGAGTACAGCCAGTTCGGCGAGGGCATCCCCTTCGGCGAGGCGACCCCGCGCGCCGGCAACGATTCCGGCGGTGGCCAACCGGGGCGTATCCTGCGCTGCAAGGGCTGGGAGCAGGATCCCAACGCCTACATCTACGTCATCACTCAGGCCGCGGTGTGGGAGCCGATCTGCGACATCATCGGCGAACCCGGCTGGAAGACCGATCCGAACTACGCCACCCCGAAGGCGCGCCTGCCGCATCTCAACGAGATCTTCACGCGCATCGAGGCGTGGACGATGAAGGTGTCGAAGTTCGAGGCGATGGACACCCTCAACGAATACGACATCCCCTGCGGCCCGATCCTGTCGATGAAGGAGATCGCCGAGGACGAGGCCCTGCGGAAGACCGGCACCATCGTGGAGGTCGATCATCCGACGCGGGGCAAGTACCTGACGGTCGGAAACCCGATCAAGCTCTCGGCAAGCCCGAGCGAGGTCGCGCGGTCGCCGCTGCTTGGCGAGCACACGGCGGAGATCCTCCGCAGCGTGCTCGGCTACACCGATGCGGAGGTCGGCGAGATCGCCAATTCGGGGGCGATCGGGGTGATTCCGAAGATCGCGGCCGAGTAAGCTGACGGACGCGCCGCTCCTCGCGGGCGTTCGAGCACGACAGCGCAATGGAGGGGATCGAAACGGTGTGGCCGCCGGCTCGCCGCTGAGGCCGATCCCCTCCCCTATCCCGCGACGCGGGTTCAACGACGTTCCGGAGATTGCATGCGCATCGCCTTCATCGGTCAGCAGGATTTCGGCAAGGCCGTTCTCGAGGCGTTCCTCAAGCGGGGCGACACGGTGGCGGGCGTGTTCTGCGCGCCGGAGAAGCCCGGCGCCAAGCCGGATGTGCTGAAGACCGCGGCCGAGGAGAAGGGGCTTCCGGTCTTCCAGTTTCCAAGCCTCAAGAGCCCGGAGGCCGAGGCGGCGATGCGCAGCCTCGACGCCGATATCGGCATCATGGCTTACGTCCTGCAGTTCGCGCCGCAGAGCTTCGTCACGATTCCGAAGCACGGGACCATCCAGTACCATCCGAGCCTGCTGCCCCGGTATCGTGGCCCGTCCTCGATCAACTGGCCGATCGCCCGGGGCGAGCTCCAGACCGGCCTGACCATCTTCCGGCCCACCGACGGCCTCGATGAGGGCCCGGTGATCCTCCAGAAGACCTGCCCGATCGGCGCGGACGCGACGCTGGGCGACGTGTATTTCGAAGCCCTCTTCCCGATGGGTGTCGACGCGATGCTCGAGGCTGCCGACCTCGTGGTGGCCGGCCACCACGTCGAGATCGATCAGGACGAGGATGCGGCGACCTACGAGGGCTGGTTCCGCGCCGCGGAGGCCGAGATCCGCTGGTCGGCCCATGCCGAGCAGATCTACAACCTGATCCGTGCGGCCAACCCTGCGCCTGGCGCCTGGACCACCCGGGACGGCCAGAAGCTTCAGATCTTCGATTCCAGCCTGCGGCCGGTTCGCCGCCTGGGCGACGTCAAGGGCAAGCCCGGCGAGGTGATCGCCGTGGATGAGGACGGCTTCAGCGTCTGCGCGCAGGGCGGCCGGATCGAGATCCGCAAGGTCAAGCCGGAGGGCGGCAAGAAGGTCTCGGCCGCCGATTACGCCCGGGAAACCGGGCTCGCCGTAGGGCAGGTGCTCGGTCGCTGACGACTGCACCGCAGTACTAGCGGGGCTCCGAAGCCCCGCCGGCCGCGTTCAGCCCGTAACCGCGGAAGCGGTCCACCGTCGTGCCGATCTCGTGGTCGGACAGGATTGCGGGCGTGCCGATCTGGAGCGCGACCGCATATTGGTGGCACAGCGTCTCGAGTTCGACCGCGAGCCAGAGGGCCTTGTCCACGCTCGCCCCGGCGGCGATCATGCCGTGATTGGCCAGCAGACAGGCGTTGCGGTCGATCAGTGCCGCGAGCGCGAGCTCCGACAGCTCGGCGGTGCCATAAGGCGCATACGGCGCGCACCGGACGCTGGGCCCGCCGAAGGCCGCGATCATGTAGTGGACCGCCGGGATATCCCGCCGGCACAGCGCGAAAGCGGTGCAGTAGACCGGGTGCGCGTGGACGACGGCGCCGCAATCCCGGCGGGACGCGAGGATGTCCCGGTGGAAGCGCCACTCCGACGAGGGCTTCTGGTCTGCCGGATGCGTGCCGTCGAGCGCGAGGGATACGACATCCTCGGGCTGCATCCGTGCCGTGGGCACCCCCGAAGGGGTGATCAGCAGCCCATCGCGAAACCGCACCGAGACGTTGCCCGAGGTGCCGCGGTTGAGACCCTGGGCATCGAGTTCGCGCGCCGCGGCCACGACGCTCTCCCGTGCGCTGCGCTCGTCGTTGTCCATGGCCCGGTCCCCGCACATCTCGGTCCCGGGTAACAGAAAGCCCGGCGCCGTAAAGGCGCCGGGCTCGGTCGTGTGCGGGCGTTGTCGGCTAGCGCGCGAGGGCCGGCGCCAGGGTCGTCTCGGGCTTCTTGGTGTAGGCCGCGCGCATCGGCTTGAGCACGAACAGGGCCAGGAACGCCGCGAGGATGTTGAGCCCGGCCGCAACCAGGAACACCGTGTGCCAGCTCCCGGTCATCGTGGTGAGCACGCTGGTATAGGGCACGATCAGCGCCGCGGTGCCCTTGGCCGTGTAGAGCAGGCCGGCATTGGTGGCCGCGTATTTCGAGCCGAACGTGTCACCGCAGGTTGCCGGGAACAGCGAGTAGATCTCACCCCAGGCGAAGAACACGAGGCCGGTCAGCAGCACGAAGGCGATCGGGTTCTCGCCGAACTGGCTCAGCGCGTAGATGCCCAGCCCCTCGATCGCGAAGGAGATGAACATCGTGTTCTCGCGGCCGATATGGTCGGAGACCCAACCGAAGAACGGGCGGGTGACGCCGTTCAGCACCCGGTCGAGAGTGGCCGCGAAGGTCAAGGCCGGCAGGGTGATACCCAGCAGCGAGACCGGCACGTCGGCGATCTTGAAGTCCTTGGCGATCGGACCGAGCTGCGCAGTGGCCATCAGGCCGCCGGCCGCCATCATCACGAACATCGCGTACATCACCCAGAAGATCGGGGTGCGGACCATCTCGCCGGGCTTGAAGTCGCGCTTCGATTGGCTGACCCGGGCGACGTCGGGCACCTGACCCTTGATCGGGGAGCGCAGGAAGAGGGCAATCAGCATGACGATCACGCCTTGGCCGATGCCGAAGTAGAAGAACGCCGCCTCGTAGCCCTGCGATTTGATCATCGCCTGGATCGGCACGACGGTCAGAGCCGAGCCCGCGCCGAAGCCCATGGCGGTGATGCCAGCCGCGAGGCCGCGGCGGTCCGGGAACCACTTGAGGGAATTGCCCACGCACGTGCCGTAGACCGCACCGGCGCCGGTCCCGCCGATCGCGGCGGCGACGTAGAGCATGGTCAGCGACTCCGCGTAGGAGTTCATCACCCAGGCGATGCCGCACAGCAGGCCGCCGAACAGGGTGACGATCCGAGGGCCGTACTTGTCGACGAACCAGCCCTCGATCGGCACCAGCCACGTCTCGGTCACGACGAACAGCGTGAACGCCACCTGGATCGCGGCCCGATCCCAGCCGTGACGCTCCTGCATTGGGTTCACGAAGAAAGTCCAGCCGTACTGCATGTTCGCAATCATGCACATGCAGACGACACCGAAGGCGAGTTGCAGCCATCGGCCGCCCCCCACAGGTGTGCGGATCTCGGACATTCGCTTCCCTCCTCGCTAATTATATTTTTGGTGGTTGATTTGAGCTGTCTGTATGCCCTGCCCGATCATGATGTGGCAGAACAAAGCGACCGTCGTACTTCAAAAAATTCTTGACGGTTGATCAAACGAGGTCTTCCGCGACGAAGACACTCGCTGTCACCGCGCTTCGACTGCTTTGGTCGACGGTATGCCAGCAGGATCGTGCTTATCTTGCGGTCATGTGTCAATCGAACCTGCATAAAAATACAGGTCACCGCCGAGGGATTAACCGTGTCGCGACGGACGTGGGCCGATCATCCCGGTCGCTGCGCCACGTTTCGCGTCGTCGCTGCGCTGGCCGCTTGTTCTTGTCACAGGTCTGTGGGGTCCGACCGCTGTCGACTATGATCTCGAAAAGGTTTGGGGTAGTGCGCTTGTAAGCGCACGACTGAGAATGCGTGCGGTCCATGATACAAGTGAGACGCTGGACCAGGGATGTCGAACTCCGAACCGCTGAGCGTCAAGCCGATCGTTGCCAGTTCAAGTCTCCGGACTTTGGCGTACGAGGCGCTAAAGACGGCCATCACCAACATGGATATTTACGGGCGTCCGGACGAGGTGAGGCTCGACGAGCGCAAGCTCTCGCAAGATCTCGGCGTCAGTCGCACGCCCGTGCGCGAGGCGTTGACGGTGCTTGAGCAGGAAGGTTTCGTCCGCTCGGAAGCGCGGCGCGGCGTCTTCGTCATCAAGAAGAACAAGCACGAGATCGTCAGCATGATCCACGCCTGGACGGCGCTGGAGAGCATGGCGGCGCGGCTTGCCTGTACGCGGGCGACGGACACGCAACTGCGGAGCCTGCGAGACGCGTTCCCCGAATTCTTCGAAGGCCAGCCGTCCGAGCATATCGACGAGTATTCGGACGCCAACATCCGTTTCCACCAGCGGATCATCGCGCTGGGCCATTGCGAAGCCATCGCGGATCTCACCAGCAACCTGCTGATGCACGTCCGCGGGATCCGCAGCACGGCCCTGCGCCAGGGCGACCGGGCTGAGCGCTCGATCCGCGAGCACGTCGCCATCATTGCTGCGCTCGAGGCCCGGGATGCCGATCTGGCCGAGCGCCTCGTGCGCGAGCACGGTCTCGGCCTCGCCCAGCACGTCGACACCTACGGCGATTACCTCGACTGAGGCGATCGCCCCCCGCGTCGGGATACCGAAACACCGCGTGGTCGCGCCACCCTTCGCGATGGCCGACACGGAGGTCGGACATCGCGCTTACCACCGATGCGGGCCCCCCTGAACACATCTGGCGAGGATTGTCGCAGCGCAGCATGCTGTTTCGCGCAGTCGCGCGGTGGCCCGGCGTCGCGCGCATGATGCAAGGCGCGGACGCAGAAAATTTGCGATCGAGCGACCCGATATGCATGCGCCGCATGCTCGGCATTCCGTATCTGGCATACCACATTGCAGAGCGGTATGGCATTTACTGCGTCGCACCATGAGCCGCACGGCCGACCGGGAGTTTCACGATGATCGCCAGCTTCCTCATCATTTTCGTAGCGTTCGCGATCTGCCAGGCCGTCCTGACGGTGAAGTTCGCCGATTTCCTGAATCCCGAGAACGGGTCTGAGACCGTCGCCGCCGGGCCGCGCGGCGCTGTCGGATCCGCCAAGCTCGCCTAATCTCGACCGAGCCTGCTGGACCGTTGTGTGCGGACAGCGCGCTGACTGCGTAGAGTTAACGCTTTCCTCGCAACTTCCCGTTAGGGTCAACGCACAGTTGACCCAATGGGCGAGGGAGCAACCGTGGTGGCCCTCGGCTCTGCATCGCGATACGCGGAACAGCCCTTCGTCCTGCTGATCTCCGATCGGCCTTCGGAGCGAGCCGCCCTGGAACGGTCCATCGCTCTGGTGATGGACTGCCGGGCCGTCGACGCTGGCGCTGCTCTCCCGGCGGAACGGCCGCATCTCATCATTCTGGACGCGCCACCGGATCGAGCCCTCGCGCTTGAAACGGCCTATCGCACGGCGAAGCCGCCTGTGCCGCGCCTCGTCCTCGCACGCGGCGAGCGACCGTTTCCGATGGGCGCACACCTCCGTGTGCTTCCGGCCACGACATCGCGTCAGGTCGTCCTGGCGAACGTCTTCGCCCTGATCGAGGAGGCGACGCGTTCGGCCAAGATGCGCGCCCGACGGCTCGGAGAGCACGTCACCGGCGCCACCGCGATCGTTGCGGACCTGTTCGACAGCGCCGCGCTCGGCGCCGGGCTCCAGCGTGCCGACATCGACCGTGGGACCGAGCTGGTCCTGGCGGCGGTGTCGGAAGTTGGGATCGGCGCTTGGCTCGAGGCGGTCTGGCGTCACGACATCGGGGTCTATCAGCACACGCTGGGGGTCGCCGGCCATGCGGCGACGTTCGGGTCCCAGATCGGCCTGGGCCGCGCCGATCTCGACCGTCTGGTCCGCGCAGCGCTCCTGCACGATATCGGCAAGTCACGGATTCCCGTCGACATCCTGAACAAGCCCGGTGCCCTCAACGCCGAGGAATACCGGTTGATGCAGCGTCATCCGGATATCGGTGCCACGCTGCTGAAAACACAGGGCGAGTTCGAGCCCGAGGTCCTCGACGTCGTGCGCCATCACCACGAGCGCCTCGACGGAAAGGGCTATCCGGATCGTCTCGCAGGCAGCGCCATCAGCGATCTCGTGCGGATCGTGAGCATTTGCGACGTGTTCTCGGCGCTGACCGAGCGGCGGACCTATCGCCAGCCGGCCAGCGGGCCCGAGGCACTGGCGATCATGGTCGAGGCTCAGGGTCACCTCGACCCGGATCTCCTCCGCGCGTTCGCGCCGGTCATGCTTGGAAGCGACGCCCTGGCGGCCTGAGCGCCGTGGCATCCAGGCCACGTCCCGCACAAACGGGCTGGGCCGATCCGCGACCGCCGTGCTTTCGCCGCAAGCCGGCCCGAGGGAGGCGCCCTCCCCCTCTGCGTTGCCGACCGGACCGTGCCGAACCTGACCCGCCCCCTCGCCGCCGCCCTGCTGCTCACCCTGACCGGATGCGGCGGCCTCTCATTCACGCCGGAGCCAACGGTCGAGAACACCACCCATACGGCGGTGCTCGACGAGGTCGCGGCCGCGGCGGCGATCTCGGCCTACCGTGTCCAGAACGGGCTGAGCCCGGTCGTGGTCGATCCGGTGCTGGTGAAGGCCGCCGCGTTCCAGGCCGGCAACAATGCCCGCCACGGTCAGCTCAGCCACGAGATCGGCGGCAGCTTCACGTCGCGCATGGCCTCGGTCGGGCTCGCGAAATCCTGGGCGGCCGAGAACCTGAGTGCGGGTTCCGAAACCCTGGAGCAGGTGCTCGCCCGCTGGAAGGCCAGCCCGGAGCACAACAAGAACATGCTGCTCCCGCAGATTCGCCGGATCGGCATCGCCCGCGTGGATGCGCCGGACACGCGCTATAAGCGATTCTGGGCCTTGGTGATGGCCGGGGGCTAGAGCGCTCTCCGCCGAAGTAGATACCGGTTCGGCGCAACAACGCGCGTCGACACAAAGACTTAAAGCCGTGCGCGATTACAACGCGCACGGTACACGACAGTGACACCACCGTCGCCGAATAGGGCGCGGGCCCCCTCTCCCGTGCGGGAGAGGGACAGGGTGAGGGATGAGAACTTTCCGGAAGAGGCGCACCCTGTCAGCGCCTTGAAGGTGCGCGCGATCCTGAACCTTCTCGACCCTCACCCCAACCCGCTCCGGCACGGGAGAGGGGGCATGTTGCACTAGCCACCCGTGTGGGCAGACGCTTGTCGTGTACCGTGTGCAACGCGCTCGCGCACGGCTCTAACGCCGGATCAACCGCCCGACGCGAGATCGACGATGCGCATCTGCGCCCGCTCGGCTCAGCGCTAGCGGTCGCTGGTCGGCGTGCCGGCCACGTGCATCTCGCGGCC
>NZ_JAKSYH010000050.1 GCF_022829295.1 Methylobacterium sp. J-088 | reverse complement strand
AGCCGGGTTCCCCCCTCGCGGGACTTCGTCCCGACCCGAACCCCTTTGGGGGCCACCCTCCCCCGCAAAGGGGGGAGGGAGAGGCGCGGAGCCGCCTTCCCCATTCCAAGAGAGACGTGTGGATCCGTTAGCGCAGAGGGGGGCGGGAGGACGCGCGGGGATTCAGGCTGGGTGGTGCTCCGAATCGGCCCAGCCGCTTGGGAGGGGAAAAGCCTGCGGCCTTTTTTCCGGCGGATGGTAACCGAACGCCCCTGCCCCACGTATCCGCCCGAACGGCCGGGACGCATATCCTTCCCGGCCCCGCACCGCCTCCCCGGGATCCGAACGCTTGGCCGCCTCCCCTGCCCTCGAAGCCCCCGAGACCGTCGACCGGCAGGGGCGCCGCTGGTTCTACCGCCACCCGCTGGTGATCCGGCTGGCGCACTGGATCAACGCCGCGGTGCTGCTCGTGCTGCTGATGAGCGGCCTGCAGATCTTCAACGCCCACCCGGCCCTCTACTGGGGCGCGGTCTCGACCTTCGACACGCCGGCCCTCGCCATCACCAGCGATCAGGGACGCGACGGCACCAACCGCGGCGTCGTGACGATCGGCTCCCACACCCTCGACACCACAGGATTGCTCGGCCTGTCGGAAGAGGGCGGCACCGAGGTGGAGCGCGCCTTCCCGTCCTGGGCGACCCTGCCGGCCAACCAGGACCTCGCCACGGGGCGGCGCTGGCACTTCCTGTTCGCGTGGCTGCTGGTGATCAACGGCGCGGTCTACCTCCTGTACGGGCTGGTCTCCGGCCAGCTTCGCCGACGCCTGATCCCGGACGGCGACCAGATCCGCGACCTCGGCGGCTCCGTGAAGGAGCACCTGCTCCTGCGCTTCCCCGAGGGCACGGAGGCCAAGCGCTACAATGCGATCCAGAAGCTGACCTACCTCGTCCTCGTGCTGGGCCTGCTGCCCGCCATGGTGCTCGCCGGTCTCGCCATGTCGCCCGGGATGGACGCCGCCTGGCCCTGGCTCACGGAGCTGTTCGGCGGCCGGCAATCGGCCCGCAGCATCCACTTCATCGCGGCCGGGCTGATCGTGCTGTTCGTGGTGGTCCACGTGGTGCTCGTGATCGTCTCCGGGCTCGTCAACAACATGCGCGGCATGATCACCGGCTGGTTCAGCCTCGGCCGCGACCGGGAGAGCGCGCGATGATCCTCCACCGCCGCAAGCTCCTCACCGCCGGCGCGGGCCTGATGGGCACCGCGCTGCTCGGCGGCTGCGACAAGTTCGCCGGGACCGAGAGGGGTCAGCGCACCCTTCAGGTCGGCGAGGATGCCAACCAGTACGTCCAGCGCCTGCTGATGTCGCCCACGACCCTGGCCCGGGAATTCCCGGCCTCGATGATCTCGCCCTGGTTCAAGCCGAACGGCACCATCGACCCGCCGGACCGGGCGTTTCGCAGCCTCGCGGCGCGCACGTTTTCGGACTTCAAGCTGACGGTGGACGGGCTCGTCCAGACGCCGCTCTCGCTCAGCCTCGCGGACCTGCGTGCCCTGCCCGCGCGCACCCAGATCACCCGTCACGATTGCGTGGAGGGCTGGAGCTGCATCGGGCAATGGAGCGGCGTGCCGCTCGCCGAGGTGCTGAAGAAGGCCGGGCTGAAGCCGCAGGCGCGCTACGCGGTGTTCCACTGCGCCGACACCCTGGAGGTCGAAGCGGGCCCCAAGGGCGGGGGCAAGGGCCGCGGTCAGGGGGCGTCCCTGTGGCGCCCGACCCATCCCGGGGCGGTGCGCGAGGCTTATGTCCAGCTCGCCGCCGCCGACGATTGGGGCGGCCCGGCCACCGCCACCGATGCGCCGAAAGACGATTGGGGTCAGGGCGATGCGGCCCCGGAGCCAGAGCCGATCGGGACGCCGATCCGCTACTATGAGAGCATCGACCTCTATGACGCCTTCAATCCGCAGACGATCCTGGCCTACGACCTCAACGGCAAGCCGCTTCCGGTCTCGAACGGCGCGCCCCTGCGCCTGCGGGTGGAACGCCAGCTCGGCTACAAGCAGGCCAAGTACGTGATGCGGGTGGAGATGGTGGAGTCGCTGGCCGGCATCGGCCAGGGTAGCGGCGGCTACTGGGAGGATCGCGGCTACGAATGGTACGCGGGGATCTGAGCGCTCAGCGAGATTTCAACGTACGCTCGCGCTCGATCGCCTCCGTCAGGACGGTGTTGATGCGGGCTTGCCAACCCGGACCCTGGGCGCGGAAATATGTCACGATCTCCGGCAGGAGATGGATTGCGACCATCGCGTCGGACCTGCCGGTCGACCCACGCCGTACGAATCGGTCGCCGACATAAAAATCGGCGCGCGCGAGCATCGCGTCCGTCAACTCGGGGATCTCGTCGTACTCCTCCTGCGTGATCGTGTGTGCGTCCACTTTGGCCAGGTCGCTCTTGATCGTAGCCTCAGCGGATGAGCGGTGCGTAGCGCTTCTGCTCTCTGACATTGGCCTTCCTGATCGAGAAAACGTGACGGTCCCACCCGCGCGGAGTCCAGATTATGTTCGTCATGCGACCGGCCAGGAAGCCGACGGTGACGATACGGCATTCGCCGTAGTCCTGGCGGGTATCTTCGAACGTGAACACCGGACCTTCGAACACAACGGCTGCGTCCTCGAAATCGAGTCCCCGTTCCGCCAGCGTCCGATCGCGCTTCGCGGGATCGCAAGTGATCGCCATCGCACACGACTCATATAGGCCTCGTGCGCGGCCTACGCCGACTCCCTCGGGTGAAGCTTGCGTCACCCCCGCCATTTGACAACCCGCCGCCCGTGACCCACTTGTCCCCGGCGCGCGGCCCCGGCCCGACGGCGGGCATCTGTCCCACGCGAATCTCGAACAGAATTCGTCCGTCGCGCCCAGGCTCCGTCAGGGGCAGAGGTCTGTATGAAAGTCGTCGTCGTCGAGTCGCCGGCCAAAGCGAAGACAATCAATAAGTATCTCGGCCGCGACTATGAAGTGATCGCCTCCTTCGGGCATATCCGCGACCTGCCGGCCAAGGACGGTTCGGTCGATCCCGAACAGGATTTCAAGATGATCTGGGAGCTGGCCGACCGTGGCGCCAGCCGGGTCAGCGAGATCGCCAAGGCCGTCAAGGGCGCCGACAAGCTGATCCTGGCGACCGACCCGGATCGCGAGGGCGAGGCGATCTCCTGGCACGTGCTGGAGGCGCTGAACGCCCGCAAGGTGCTCAAGGGCATCCCGGTCGAGCGCGTGACCTTCAACGCCATCACCAAGTCCTCGGTCGAGCAGGCGATGCGCAAGCCGCGCGAGATCGACCAGGCCCTGGTCGATGCCTACCTGGCGCGCCGGGCGCTCGATTACCTCGTGGGCTTCAACCTCTCGCCGGTCCTGTGGCGTAAGTTGCCGGGCGCCCGCTCGGCGGGGCGCGTGCAGTCGGTGGCGCTCCGCCTCGTGGTCGAGCGCGAGATGGAGATCGAGCGGTTCAAGCCGCGCGAGTACTGGACGCTCATCGCCACGCTGACGACCGCCGACGGCGCCACCTTCGAGGCCCGGCTCGTGGGCGCCGACGGCAAGCGCATCCAGCGCCTGGATGTCGGCACGGGCGAGGAGGCGGCCGCCTTCAAGCGCGATCTCGAACTCGCGACCTTCCAGGTGGCGAGCGTCGAGGCCAAGCCCGCCAAGCGCCATCCGCAGCCGCCCTTCACGACCTCGACCCTCCAGCAGGAAGCCTCGCGAAAACTCGGGATGGCGCCGGCCCAGACGATGCGGGTCGCCCAGCGCCTCTACGAGGGCGTCGATGTCGGCGGCGAGACGGTCGGCATCATCACCTATATGCGGACCGACGGCGTCGACATGGCGCCGGAGGCGATCCAGGACGCCCGCCGGGTGATCGGCAAGGAGTTCGGCGACCGCTACGTGCCGGACGTGCCGCGCAAGTACACCGTCAAGGCCAAGAACGCCCAGGAGGCCCACGAGGCGGTGCGGCCGACCGATATGGGCCGCCTGCCGAAGGCCGTCGCGCGCCACCTCGAGCCCGAGCAGGCCAAGCTCTACGACCTGATCTGGACCCGCACCATGGCGAGCCAGATGGAATCGGCCGAATTGGAGCGGACCACCGTCGATGTCACCGCGAAGGTCGGGCCGCGCCAGATCGATCTGCGCGCCACCGGCCAGGTTGTGAAGTTCGACGGCTTCCTGGCGCTCTACCAAGAGGGCAAGGACGACGAGGAGGACGAGGAGAGCCGCCGCCTGCCGCCCATGAAGGCCGGCGATCCGCTCAAGCGCGAGCGGATCAGCTCGACCCAGCACTTCACCGAGCCGCCGCCGCGCTATTCCGAGGCGAGCCTCGTGAAGCGCATGGAGGAACTCGGCATCGGCCGCCCGTCCACCTATGCGGCCGTGCTCCAGACCCTGCGGGATCGCGAATACGTCAAAATCGAAAAGAAGCGGCTGCAGCCGGAGGATAAGGGCCGGCTCGTCACGGGCTTCCTGGAGAGCTTCTTCCGGCGCTACGTCGAGTACGATTTCACCGCCAGCCTGGAGGAGCAGCTCGACCGGGTCTCCAATGCCGAGATCGACTGGCGGGCGGTCCTGCGCGACTTCTGGCGCGACTTCTCCGCCGCGATCGGCGAGACCAAGGAGTTGCGCGTCACCGACGTGCTGGAGGCCCTGAACGGCCTGCTGGGCCCACATATCTTCCCCGACAAGGGCGACGGCTCGAACCCGCGCACCTGCCCGACCTGCGGGGCCGGCCAGCTGTCGCTGAAGCTCGGCAAGTTCGGCGCCTTCATCGGCTGCTCGAATTACCCGGAGTGCAAATACACCCGTCAGCTCTCGGCCACGGGGGTCGATGGCGACGGGGACGGCTCGTCCGCCGAGGGCGGCCAGCCGGGCGTGCGGGTGCTGGGCAACGATCCCGTCACCGGTCTGCCGGTGACGCTGCGCGACGGGCGGTTCGGTCCGTTCGTCCAGCTCGGCGAGGCCTCCACCGAGAAGGACGCCGCGAAGCCGAAGCGCTCGTCGCTGCCGAAGGGGGCCAGCCCCTCCTCGGTCGATCTGGAGAAGGCGCTGGCCCTGCTGTCGCTCCCCCGCGAGGTGGCGCGCCATCCCGAGACCGGCGAGCCGATCCTGGCCAATCTCGGCCGGTTCGGGCCCTACGTGCAGCACGGGAAGACCTACGCCAATCTCGGCAAGGACGACGACGTGCTGGAGATCGGCGGCAACCGCGCCATCGACCTGATCGTCGCCAAGGAGCAGGGCGGCGGACGTGGGCGCCCGGCCGCCGATCCGGGCCGGCCCATCGGCAAGGACGAGACCAGCGGACGCGACCTCGTGGTCAAGGCCGGCAAATACGGCCCCTACGTCACGGATGGCGAGGTCAACGCCACGCTGCCGAAGACGATGGCCGCCGAGGCGCTGACGCTCGACGAGGCGATCGCCCTGGTGAATGCCAAGCGCGCCGCGGGCGGCGGCAAGCCGGTCAAGCGCGGCGGCGCGCGGAAGACCACGGCCAAGCCCACGGCAAAAACGTCGTCCCGTGCGGCCAGCGGCGACAAGACGACGGCCAAGAAGGCACCCGCGAAAAAGCCGGCCGCTAAAAAGGCGCCGGCGAAGAAGACGGGGGCTGGCTGAACGCACCTTGGGGTGGAGGAGACGGTGATCCCATCCACCTCCTCATCCTCAGGACTCCGCCGCGCTCGGGCAGTTCTGGATGAGGCGGAGGGTTGGACGTCGAACGGAATTCGCTCCGGTTCACGCCTACCGGGAACACGTCACGGATCCTGTCCGGCTCAGACCAGATAGGTGATCGTCGCCGCGACCGCGGTCGCGAAGGTCGCCAGCGCGATCGTGGTGGCGTTGACCAGGGCGCGCGCAGTCGGAATGCCGGCCGCATCGTCGTCACATCCGAAGGCGGCGCCGGCCGCATGCTCGAAGCGAATCAGCGTCAGGCGACGGGCCTCGATCGCGGCGTCACTCATGGACTGAGCCTCCCAGGACTGCGGCCCGCTGGCCACGGTCAAGTTTTATCTTCGCCAACAACGTCGCGCGTTCGGAACCGTTCCGGCGGAGATCTACTCAGATCCGGCGGTTGCGTCGCGAGAAAGCTTTAACCCATTGTTGTGCAACACTGCGATGACGCGCGGCCGAATGGTCCCGTACGGGCGCGCCGAACAGCCCCTCGCTCGCGGCGGCGCAGCATGCGATGATAGCGCCGCGTCGCCAGAGCGAAACGCTCCAGGCGAATGGCTTTGATGTTTCCGTTTTGTTCCGCTATGTTGCGGGGATGAAGGCGCATGCTCCACGACCCCAGATCCGTCTGCGCGATTCCGAGCCGGCCGACGCGCCGCGCCCGCGGAGGCCGCGCGTGAGCGATCCGGCACGCGACATGTTCGGGCCGGGCGGGAAGGGCTCGGCCGCCCGTTCGCCCGAGCCGCGGCGGCGCCTGGAGGCCACGGCGTCGGTCACAGCGCTCGCGGCCGCCGAGCCCGAGGCCGGCTACACCGCCTCCGACATCGAGGTGCTGGAAGGCCTGGAGCCGGTCCGGCGCCGGCCCGGCATGTATATCGGCGGCACCGACGAGCGGGCGCTGCACCACCTCTTCGCCGAGGTGATCGACAATTCCATGGACGAGGCGGTGGCGGGCCATGCCAGCTTCATCGAGGTCGAGCTGGAGGAATCCGGCTCCCTCGTGGTGACCGATAACGGCCGCGGCATCCCGGTCGACCCGCACCCGAAATTCCCCGGCAAGTCGGCGCTGGAGGTCATCATGACCACGCTGCACGCCGGCGGTAAGTTCGACTCGAAGGTCTACGAGACCTCGGGCGGCCTGCACGGCGTCGGCATCTCGGTGGTGAACGCGCTCTCCGACCTGCTCGAGGTCGAGGTCGCCCGCAACCAGACCCTCTACCGCCAGACGTTTTCACGCGGTCATGCGCAGGGGGCCTTGGAGCTGGTCGGCCGGGTTCAGAACCGGCGCGGCACGCGGGTTCGCTTCCATCCCGACGCCGAGATCTTCGGCTCGCTGAAGTTCGACCCGCGCCGCCTGTTCAAGATGGCGCGCTCGAAGGCCTACCTGTTCGGCGGCGTCGAGATCCGCTGGCGCTGCGCCCCCGCCCTGCTGGAAGGGCTGGCGGACGTGCCGGCCGAGGCGGTGCACCGCTTCCCCGACGGGTTGCGCGACTATCTCGCCCGGGACATCGAGGGCAAGGAACTCGTCACCGAGGCGATGTTCTCCGGCAAGATCACCAAGCCGGGCTCGCACGGGTCGCTCGAATGGGCGGTGGCCTGGATGGTCACCGAGGACGGGTTCTCGCACTCCTACTGCAACACGATCCCGACCCCCGAGGGCGGCACCCACGAGGCCGGCCTGCGGGTCGCCCTGCTGCGCGGCCTGCGCGAGCACGCCGAGCGGGTGAACCAGGCCAAGCGCATGACGGCGGTCACCACCGACGACGTCATGGCGACCTGCGCGTCGATGCTCTCGGTGTTCATCCGGGAGCCGGAGTTCCAGGGCCAGACCAAGGACAAGCTCGCCACCGTGGAGGCGCAGCGCATCGTCGAGACGGCGGTGCGCGATGCCTTCGACCATTGGCTGGCCGCCTCCCCGGCCCAGGCCAACAAGGTCCTGGATTGGGTGATCGACCGCGCCGAGGAGCGCCTGCGCCGCCGCCAGGAGAAGGAGGTCGCCCGCAAGAGTGCCACCCGCAAGCTGCGCCTGCCCGGCAAGCTCGCCGATTGCTCGGCGGCCGGCACCGCGGGCTCGGAGATCTTCATCGTCGAGGGTGATTCCGCCGGCGGTTCGGCCAAGCAGGCCCGCGACCGGGCGACCCAGGCGATCCTCCCCTTGCGCGGCAAGATCCTGAACGTCGCCTCGGCGAGCCGGGACAAGCTCGGCGCCAACCAGCTGATCTCGGATCTGACCCTGGCGCTCGGCTGCGGCACCGGGACGGCCTTCCGCGAGGCGGATCTCCGCTACGACAAGGTGATCATCATGACGGATGCCGACGTGGACGGCGCCCACATCGCTTCGCTGCTGATCACGTTCTTCTACCGCCAGATGCCGAAGCTGATCGACCGCGGCCACCTCTACCTCGCGATCCCGCCGCTCTACCGGCTGCAGCAGGGCTCGAAGGTGGCGTATGCGCGCGACGACGCCGACCGGGAGCGGATCACCAAGACGGTGTTCAAGGGTGGCAAGGTCGAGATCGGGCGGTTCAAGGGCCTGGGCGAGATGATGCCGGCCCAGCTCAAGGAGACCACCATGGATCCGAAGAAGCGCACCCTGTTGCGCGTCGCGATCCTGGACGAGGCCCGGGAATCGACTGGCGACACGGTCGAGCGCCTGATGGGCAACAAGCCCGAGGCGCGGTTCGCCTTCATCAGCGAGCGCGCCGCCTTCGCCGAGGGCGCGGATCTCGATATCTGAGGCCCCTGCTCCGGCCGCCGCATCGCGTGATGCGGCGGTGTAAAGCAATGAGAAGCCTGCCCGCGCGCGTTGCCATCGGTCGCGACTCGATACGCGCGTTGCGACGCGCTCTCTTGCGCCGAGCCCATGTCCGCTTCGTCGGGGTGCGCTTCAGCCTACTGCGCGGCGATCGCCTTCGCGGGATCGAAGGGCTGGGCGGCGGAGATCGCGTCCTTGCTCATGTTGAGGACCGCCGAGAACCGGTCGCCGCCCGGCCGCAGCACCAGGGCGCCGGGCTCCACCGCGATGTGCTTGCTGCCGATGCCGAGGAAGCCGCCGACATCGAGCACGACTGCCTTCAGGGTGCCGCCATCGGCGATCAGCAAATTGTCGATCTTGCCGACGCTGTCGCCCGCGGCGTTGCGCACCTCTACCCCGATCATCGTCGTGGTCAGGAACGCGACAGGCTTCAATCCCTGACGCTTCGCCGCATCCTGGGCATTGGCCGCCTCCATCAAGCGGCCGGCTCCGGTGCCGCCGCCGGTCGATGTCCCCGGCCCCGTTCCCGGCAGGACCGTGCCGTTGCCGATCACGCTCGTGTCCTGGGCATGAGCCGGGGCGGCGGCGAGGAAGGCCGCCAGCGACAGGAGAAGACAAGGGTTCCGCATGGCTGATCGCTCCGCTGCGCCCTGGTCCAGCGGGCGACGCGGGCACAATCGTTCGGTCCCGGCCCGGTTCCGGCCCGCCATGTCGCACCCGCCCCACTCGTTCGGGGTCCACAGAACGAAAAAGGGCCCGGCCTTGCGGCCGGACCCGTTCGCGACGGAGCCGGGAAACCCGGCCCCGTGCGCGAAGCTCAGTACGAGCCGAACTTGTAGTTCATGCCGGCGCGGATGACGGCGAACTCGGTCTTGGCGGCGCCGCCGTTGAGGTAGACGGTGCCGTTCGGGGGCAGGACGCCGGGGAGGTAGACGCCGGAGGCGGCGTTCTTCTGGCGGTCGAGGTTCACGTACAGGCCTTCGACCTTGAACGTCACGGCCGAGGACTTGAAGAAGTTCAGGAACGAGTCGGTGGGCAGCGCGTACTCGACACCGCCGCCGACCGCGTAGCCGGTGCGGAAGCTGTCGCGGAACCGACGGCCAGCGAAGTTCTGGTCGTCCTGGCCCGAGCCGTAGGCGTAACCGCCGGTGCCGTACACGAGGGTCCGGTCGAAGGCGTAGCCGATGCGGCCACGCGCCGTGCCGAAGTAGTCGAGGCCATTGCCGCTGGTGGCGACGTAGGCGCGCGGGCTGGTGAAGGCGTAGCCCGGATTGCCGAGGCCGGTGTAGTTCTGCGTGCCGTTGGCGCGGCGGGCGAAGTCGACATACTGGGCGTCAGCCTCGAAGCCGATCACCACGCCGGAGCCCGGCGTGAACTGGTAGTTGTAGCCGACCTGCGCGCCGCCGGTGAAGCCGTCGTTGCTCGGCCGCTTGTTCACGCTGATGACGCCAGCGGTGTCCTCCGACCCGACGACCGAGCCGGCCGGCAGGTTGTAGTTCGTGGTGCGGCGGCTGTTGGCGTCGATGCCGTAGCCGGCGTTTCCACCGAAGTAGAACCCCGTCCAGGTGAAGACCGGCACGGGCGCGAAAGCGGGCGGCGGGGCCGCGCGGCGCGGCAGGTCGGCCGCGGAAACTGCGGCGGCGGTGCCGACAAGCACAGTCGACGCAAGGAGAAGCTTCTTCATAGTTCCAAAGGTCCTGGGTTGACGGGAGCCGGCAGTCTTCTAAGCGCTCCGGTGCGCAAGGTCTGTCGCTTTCCTGCAACAAGCATCGGCAGACTAGATGCTTCCTATCAACGAATCATGAAGACTTCGACCCGCTGTAATCCTTCATGAGAACGATGTGAACGTAATAATTGCGTTTGATAGTCTAATAATTGATTTGTAGATAGCGATATAAACTGAATTTTAAGTTGCAATTAGATGATCGGTGAGGGCAAATACAATCGAAAGCGTCAACTCAGGAAGCTTCGGGTGCGGAAACGGCACTGCCCCGTTTCGGATCTGTCCGGCGGCGCGGCGCGTAAAGTCCGGGTTAACCCTGTCATCCGATGAGTCCTGGTCGAAGACCGGGCGCGCGCTCGGCAGAGTGAGTCGCTCATGCCCGTCCGCCACGATCAGGCTCCGAAATCCTTCGGCCGGCGGCGGCCGGTCGATGCGCCAGGCCCGGAACGCACCAAGTCGGATCCATCGGCGAGCCTGCTCGGCCGGACGCTGCGCGTGTCGACGGTGGTCGGATTCCTGGCCGTCCTCGGCACCACGCAGCTGGCCCGGTGGATCGCGGCCGGCGATGCGCCCGCCCGGATCGTCCATGCGGCCGGTCCGGTGCCGGTCGAGCCCGAGACCACCGGCGCGATCACCGCTGCCGGGGCAGCGCGCGGCACGCATCTCGACCCCTGCCGCCTGGCCGACCCGGCGCAGCTCAGGCCCTGATCCGCTGTGCGTGGCGGCGCAGGGTCGCGCATTGCGAGATTGACAAGTCGCGCCAACCCCCTAACTGACTCTCAGCATGCGCCCCGCGGCCCCGGGAGCGTACCAGCGCCCCGCGCGAGCCATCCCCAGCCGTTGCCGCGACGGTGTCCTTCGCGCCGGCCGGGCGCGCAACGGTTCCTGAACGCAGATGCCTTTTTCCGACCTGGGACTGAGTGAGAAAGTCCTGAATGCCGTCGAAGCGGCGGGATATACCGAGCCGACGCCGATCCAGGCCGAGGCTATCCCCCACGTGCTGGCGCGCCGCGACGTCCTCGGCATCGCCCAGACCGGGACCGGCAAGACCGCCGCCTTCACGCTGCCGATGCTGACGCTGCTGGAGAACGGCCGCGCCCGGGCGCGGATGCCGCGCACGCTCGTCCTCGAGCCGACCCGCGAGTTGGCCGCCCAGGTGGTCGAGAATTTCGACCGCTACGGCACCAACCACAAGCTCAACGTGGCGTTGATCATCGGCGGCGTCTCCTTCGCCGATCAGGACGCCAAGCTGATGCGCGGCACGGATGTGCTGATCGCGACGCCCGGCCGCCTGCTCGACCATTTCGAGCGCGGCAAGCTGCTGCTCACCGGTGTCGAGCTCCTCGTGATCGACGAGGCCGACCGGATGCTCGACATGGGGTTCATCCCCGATATCGAGCGCATCGTGAAGATGGTGCCGTTCACCCGGCAGACCCTGTTCTTCTCCGCGACCATGCCGCCGGAGATCGAGCGGCTGGCCGACATGTTCCTGCACAACCCGCAGCGGGTCGAGGTGGCGCGGGCGGCCTCCACGGCCACCACGATCACGCAGCGCCTCGTTGCCACCGGCTCCGAGGGCCATTCCAAGCGCGAGCGGCTGCGGGACCTGATCCGCGGCGAGGCCGAACTCAAGAACGGGATCATCTTCTGCAACCGGAAGCGCGATGTCGCCCTGCTGCAGAAATCCCTGGTGAGCCACGGCTTCGACGCCGCGGCGCTCCACGGCGACATGGATCAGCGCGCCCGCACCACCGCGCTCGACGCCTTCCGGAACGGCGAGACCGCCCTGCTGGTTGCCAGCGACGTGGCGGCCCGCGGGCTCGACATTCCGGCTGTCAGCCACGTCTTCAACTTCGACGTGCCGCACCACCCGGAGGACTACGTCCACCGGATCGGCCGTACCGGGCGCGCGGGCCGGAGCGGCACGGCCTACACGCTTGCGTCGCCGGAGGATGCGCGCTCGCTCGGGGCTATCGAGACGTTGATCGGCCAGCCGATCCCGTGGTTCGACGGCGATCTGACCTCGGTGGCCGATTCCTCCGGCGAGACCAGCACCCGCCATCGTGGCCGCTCCGGCGAAGGCCGCCGGGGGGGGCGCTCGGCCAAGGGCACTGCCTCGGGCGCTGCCTCGGGCGGTGGTCGCAGCGCCGAGGCCGGGGAGCGCCCGAAGGCGCGCGGCGGGCGCGGCGGATCGTCTGCTGCTCCTCGGGCCGAGAGCCGGCCCGTATCTGCTGCTCCACGGGCCGAGAGCCGGCCCGTATCCACTGCTCCGCGGGCCGAGAGCCGGCCCGCGTCCGGCGCCCCGCGGGCCCAGAGCCGGCCCGCGCCGGAGCCGCGCCGCGAGGAGCGGGCGCGGGACGAGCGCGGGCGCCGGGGCGAGGCGGAGGGCGACACCCCCGTCGGCCTGGGTTCGCACGTGCCCGCCTTCCTGCTTCGTCCAGTCATGGCGAAGAAAGATAAATAACGAGACTATTCCGGCTTAACGTCCCATCTACCCACCTGCCGTAGATTGGTCTTCAGGCCCCGAGCGCTGAAGCGCCGGTGGTCTGGGGAGCGGCAGGACCGGAATGAGCCAGGAGACCCATTCGGATCGTGATCGCAGCTTCGCGCTGGCGAAGCGGGCGCACGATCTGATTCGCGACTACGGCCCCTCCGCGACCCCCCGTGCCTACGCGGTCTGGTACACCTACGTCGCGGCGGAAATTCCGCTGCTCAGCGACGCGGTGAAGCGCCTCACCACCCAGAATGGCGGCCTCACCGAAGCGGATATCGACGACCTGCACGACACGTATCTCGATGGGCGGCGCCTTGCGACCGCGGCTGGCGACATCAGCGGCGTGGTCCTGAGCGAGATCGCCGCCGTCACCGATATCCTCGATCTCTCCCTCGGCTCCACCGCCCAGTTCGGCGAATCCCTGCGCGGGCTGGCCCAGGACCTCGCCCAGGGCCTGCCGAGCGGCGCGCGGCTGGGCGAGATCGTCGCGACGCTCGCCTCCACGACCCGCGAGGTCGCGGTGAACAACCGGGTGCTCGAAGCGCGCATGCGCGAGACCCGCAGCGAGATCGAGACCCTGCGCGAGAAGTTGGAGGCGACCCGCCTCGAAAGCCTGACCGACACGCTGACCGGCCTCTCGAACCGCAAGTCGTTCGAGGAGGCCCTGAAAGCGGCCATGGACGCGGCGCGCCTGCGGGCTGGCCCGATGAGCCTGATCATCCTCGACATCGACTTCTTCAAGCGGTTCAACGACCAGTACGGCCACCTGACGGGTGATCAGGTGCTCCGGCTCGTGGCGATCGTGATGCGCGAGAAGGCCGGCAAAACCGCGCAGCTCGCTCGGTTCGGCGGCGAGGAGTTCGGCATCGTCCTGCCCGGGGCGGACCGCAGCGCCGCGCGGCAGGTGGCCGAGACGGTCCGCGCCAGCGTGATGGGGCGGGAACTCGTGAAGCGCTCGACGGGGGAATCGCTCGGCAAGGTCACGGTGTCGCTCGGCGTGGCGGTTTTGCGCCCGGGCGATACGCCGGCCTCGCTGATGGAGCGGGCCGACCTGTGCATGTTCGCGGCCAAGCGCGGCGGCCGCAACCGCGCCGTGGACGACACCGCCGAGGCCCTGACGCAGGTGGCGTAACGGGTTTCGAAAGGGCGAGCCCTTTCGCGGGTGCAGGGCAGAGCCCTGCGAAACGGCTCTTCCACCCCCCTCGAAGGAGGTGGAAGAGCCGTTCGTCGGGGTTTCACCCCGACACCCCACCAAAGGACTCGTCCTTTGGAAACCCGGGACTTCAGACCGGAGCGGGGATCCGGTCGGCCGAGACCGGCGTGATCGCCACGGACTCGCCGCAGCCGCAGGCCGAGGTCTGGTTCGGGTTGTTGAACACGAACTGCGACGCGAGCTTGTTGGTGGTGAAATCCATCTCGGTGCCGAGCAGGAACAGCACCGCCTTCGGATCCACGAACACCCGGACGCCGCGATCCTCGACCACGTCCTCGCCGGGCTTGACGGCTTCCGCATACTCCATCGTGTACGACATGCCGGCGCAGCCGCCGTTGCGCACGCCGACCCGCAGGCCGGCGATCGGCCGGTCGGCATCCGCCATGATCGCCTTGATCCGATCGGCGGCCCGATCGGTCAGCGAGAGAACCTTGAACCCAGTCGACATCGTCACCCTCCCGCCGATCCGGGTTCAAGGCCCGGGGGCGCGCATTCTGACGGCTACAAGATAAGCATTGGGCGGCCCTCGGTCCACCGCGCCCGGGTCACACCCGCCCGGCATTCGGCGCGTCAGGCGGTGAGCTGCGCGAAGGTCGCGAGATCGACGTTGCCGCCGCTGATCACCACGCCGACCCGCTTGTCCTTGATATCCACGAGCCCGTGCAGCACCGCCGCCGCGGCGAGGCAGCCGGTCGGCTCGACCACGATCTTCATCCGGCTCGCGAAGAACCGCATGGTCTCGACGAGCTGCGCGTCCGAGACCGTGACGATGTCGGCCACGTGGCTCCGGATGATCCCGAAGGTGAGCGCGCCGAGCGCCGTCGATTGCGCCCCGTCGGCGATGGTGCGGGGCACCGGGATCGTCACGATCCGGCCATCCCGGAACGAACGCTGCCCGTCATTGCCGGCCTCGGGCTCGACGCCGATCACCCGGCAGCCCGGGGACAGTTCCGCGGCGGCGAGCGCGCAGCCCGCGAGCTGGCCGCCGCCGCCGAGGCAGGCCACCAGCACGTCGAGCGGGCCCACGGTCTCGATCAGCTCCTGCGCCAGCGTCCCCTGCCCGGCGATGACGTCGGGATGGTTGAACGGCGGGATCAGCGTCAGGCCCCGGGGCTCCGCGATCGACCGGCCGAGCGCCTCGCGGTCCTGGCTGTAGCGGTCGTACAGGATCACCTCGGCGCCGTAGCCGCGTGTGCCCGCGATCTTCGCCGCCGGGGCGTCTTCCGGCATGATGATCGTGGCCGGGGCGCCGAGCAGGCGGCAGCCCAGGGCGACCGCCTGGGCGTGGTTGCCCGACGAGAAGGTGATCACCCCGCGGGCGCGCTCCGCCTCGGACAGGGCGCTGATGGCGTTGTAGGCCCCGCGGAACTTGAAGGCCCCGGCCCGCTGCAGGTTCTCGGCCTTGAAGAACAGTTTTGCGCCGGTCCGCGCGTCGGCGGTGCGGGAGGTGAGCACCGGCGTGCGGTGCGCGGCCCCCGCGATCCGCTCGGCCGCGCGCGCCACGTCGGCATAGGTGGGCAGGCCGGAGGCCGCCGCGCCGTGTTCGCCCTGCATCGGATCCCGACTCGCTCCCGCTTCGTGTGGGGTGAGTCATACGGGCGATCGGGCCCGCGCGCATCCCGGTCCCATGCACAGCCGGAAGCGGAGCCATTCGCCGGCTCAGGGCTTGTCCCGGCGGGATCAATCTTGGCAGCAGCGCTGGGGGGCGGCATCGCATGCGGATGGGATCGAACGGACGGCGCGGCACGGGCTCTGACCGGCTGGCCGGAGGGGGCGCCCGGTGAGCGGCTGGGTACGCGCGCAAAAGCCGGGCGACGGGGCCCATGAGGTCACGTTCCGAGGCCGCGGGCTGGCCCTGCGCGCCGGCGGACGGCTGATTCTTCTGGTGTGTCCGCTCTGCTCACAGCGGAACGCGCAGCGGGGGGCCGAGCGGGGGATTTGTGAGTGGTGCGCGTATGTACCCTTGCCGGAGGAGGCGGAGCCGGTGGAGGTGGGGCGGGGGTGACTGCTAAACTTCCTTCTACAGATTTGTAGCTTCGTCAAAATGAAGCGCGTGCAATCCGATGAAGAGATCGAACGACTGATCGATGAGTCGATGAGCTTCTACATGAAGCATTATGATTTGAAATTCTGGCGTATTGCTCCTGATGAGCCGAAAATCATCCTAGGTCGGGCAAATGAAAATCAATGCCGGTTTTGCAGAAAGACGGCGCCTGAAGTGAAGTTTAAAAATATTGCTCACGCAATCCCGGAAGCGCTCGGCAATAATACGATCTTCACGAGATACGAGTGCGATGATTGTAATCAGCTGTTCGGTAATACGATAGAAAACGATTTTGGAAATTGGTTTTTGCCTAGGAAGGTATTTGCTGGTCTTAGGGGCAAAAACAAGTATCCGACATTCAAGAGCCGGGATAAGAAGTCTAGAATAGATTGGAGCGACCAGGGAATGCATGTTGATCATCAGGAAGATAGTGATTTTTTTGTTGTCGATGAAATAAATAAGACACTTCAATTCGATATGGATGTTCCTTCTTATGTTCCAAGCAATGTTTGGAAAACATTCATCAAGATGGGGATTAGTTTAGTCGAAGATGAAAAATATCGATATTTTGGTGATGCAGTGGCTTGGTTGATGGGGTCACTGCGACCAGAGGAGATTGTTCGGACGTTGCCCATCCAGTCCTACACGATGCCAGGACCAAGTAGGGCTTCGAGTATAATCGTTTCAATGCTTTATCGAAACAACGATTATTTGAAACTGCCTTATGCGATGCTGGTAGTGCATTACGGCATGCAGTCTTTTCAGATAAATATACCTTCGGCTACGAAAGATTTTGCGGTAGAGATAGACGGCTTGGAGATGCCTATCTTGCCGCTGTTTAGCGCGGAAGAAGTCAAGAAATATGGTATTCCGCAACTAAAAGAACTAGATTTGTCAGGCGATCAATTGGTCAGAGGCGAAAAATTGATATTCAAAGGGACGTATGGCGACCGTGGGGATTTGTAATTCACAGCTCGGTTGGGCGCTGCTTCCGAATATACAATCGGCATATAAATTCTTATTCGCACTACGGTAGCGGAATAAGAAAGCATACCTCGGAACGCTCGCCGATGAGCATTCCGAGGCCTTGATCTAATTGAGCCTGCGAAATCGGATAACTCAGCCTACGTATGGATCACCTTCCCATACGCATCCAGCACGCTCTCGTGCATCATCTCGCTGAGCGTCGGGTGCGGGAACACCGTGTGCATCAGCTCCTCCTCGGTGCTCTCCAGGTTCATCGCCACCACGTAGCCCTGGATCAGCTCGGTCACCTCGGCGCCGACCATGTGGGCGCCGAGCAGCTGGCCGGTCTTGGCGTCGAACACGGTCTTGATCAGCCCGTCCGGCTCGCCCAGCGCGATCGCCTTGCCGTTGCCCGCGAAGGGGAACCGGCCGACCTTCACGGCAAAGCCCTGCTCCTTGGCCTTCGCCTCGGTCAGCCCGACGCTGGCGATCTGCGGCTGGCAATAGGTGCAGCCCGGGATCTTGGCCTTGTCCATCGGGTGGGTGTGCAGGCCCTTGATGGTCTCGATGCAGAGGACGCCCTCGTGCTCGGCCTTGTGGGCGAGCATCGGCGGGCCGGCGACGTCGCCGATGGCGTAGAGGCCGGGCACGTTGGTGCGGCCGAGCCCGTCCGTCACCACGATCCCGCGGTCGATCGTCACCCCGAGCTTTTCGAGGCCGATCCCCTCGATGTTGCCGACGACGCCCACCGCCGAGATCAGTTTTTCCGCCGTGATCTGCTGGGACTTGCCGTCGCCGCCCTCGATGGTCGCCGTGACCGAGTTGGCGCCCTTCTCGACCTTCGTGACCTTGGCGCCGGTGAGGATCTTGATCCCCTGCTTCTCGAAGCGCTTGCGGGCGAGGCCTGCGATCTCGGCATCCTCCACGGGCAGGATCTGCGGCAGCAGCTCCACCACGGTCACCTCGGCGCCCATGGTGCGGTAGAACGAGGCGAACTCGATGCCGATGGCGCCCGAGCCCATCACCAACAGGCTCTTGGGCATCGCCTCGGGCACCATGGCCTCGTAGTAGGTCCAGATCAGCTTCTTGTCGGGCTCGATCCCGGGGATCGCCCGGGGGCGCGCGCCGGTCGCCACGATGATGTGCTTGGCCTGATAGGTGCCGGCGCCCTTGGCGCCCTTCGGCGCCTCGGCGCGCTTGGTCTCCGTCACGGTGACCTGGCCGGGCTGGTTGCCCTTGGCGGCGCTGTCGACCGCCGCCTCGCCCCAGATCACGTCGACCTTGTTCTTCTTGAGCAGCATGCCGACGCCGCCGTTGAGCCGGCCCGAGACGCCGCGGGAGCGCTTGACGATGGCGGCGGTGTCGAACCCGACCTTCTCCGCCGTCAAACCGTAATCACCGGCGTGCTGGAAATAATGATAAATCTCGGCCGAGCGGAGCAGCGCCTTGGTGGGGATGCAGCCCCAGTTCAGGCAGATGCCGCCGAGATGCTCACGGTCGACCACGGCGGTCTTGAACCCGAGCTGTGCCGCCCGGATCGCCGTAACGTAGCCGCCGGGCCCGGCGCCGATGATGAGGACGTCGTAGGTGTCGGACATCGTGTCTCAGCTCTCCGCTGTGTGGCGCGCGCCCGCACCGTCGTTGAGGCGGCGATCAGGACGAGGTCTCCAGCGCGCTCAGCCGCTGCTCCATGGCCTTGATCGTCTTCTTGATCGATTGCAGATCCGCCTTCGCCTGCGTGCCGAGGCCGGTCTCGTAGGCGACGTAGATCTCCAGTTCTTCGAGCTTCTCGGTATGACCTGCCAGGGTCGTCCTGATCGCTGCGACATCGCGCTTCACCTCGGCGATGTCGCTCTGCATCCGTTGAAGGACCGGCAAGACCAGATCGGTGACTTCGGACACGCGACTCTCCATTGACCGCTCACACGATCATAGCAGAGTCCCCCCTCACACCAGCATGCCCATCGGGTTCTCGATCAGCCACTTGAAGGCCGAGACCAGCTCCGCGCCGAGCGCCCCGTCGAGCACCCGGTGGTCGCACGACAGGGTGGCGGTCATCACCTGCGCGACGGCCGGGGCCCCGTCCCGCACGACGATGCGCTTCTCGCCCGCGCCCACCGCCAGGATGCTCGATTGCGGCGGGTTGATCACCGCGGTGAAGTGCTTGATCCCGAACATGCCGAGGTTCGACACCGAGGTGACGCCGCCCTGGTACTCCTCGGGCTTCAGCTTCTTGGCGCGGGCGCGGGCGGCAAAGTCCTTCATCTCGTTGGAGATGGTGGACAGCGTCTTCTCATTGGCCCGGCGGATCACCGGGGTGAACAGCCCGCCGTCGATCGCCACCGCGACGCCGACCTCGGCGTTCTTGAAGCGCAGGATCCGGTCCTCGGCCCAGACCGCGTTGGCGGCCGGAACGCGGGTCAGCGCGAGGCCCATCGCCTTGATGACGAAGTCGTTCACCGAGAGCTTGAAGGCGGGCTTGCCGTCCTTGTCCTTGCCGGCGGAGGCGTTCAGCGTCTCGCGCAGCGTCATCAGCGCGTCGAGCTCGCAATCCACCGTCAGGTAGAAGTGCGGGGCGACCTGCATCGCCTCGGTGAGGCGCTTGGCGATGGTCTTGCGCATGCCGTCGAGCGGCACGTCCTCGTAGGAATCCTTGGCGAAGAAGCCCTTGACCTGATCGGTCGTGAGCCCGGCCGGCGCCCCACCCGCGGGCGCGGCCTTCGGGGCGGGAGCTGCCGCCTTCGGCGCCTCGGCGGCGGCCTGGGGTGCGGCGGCCTGGGGTGCGGGAGCCTTGGTGGCGCCGGAGGCCTTGGCGGCCTGGACGTCGCGGGCGATGATGCGGCCATGCGGACCGCTGCCCTGGACGGCACCGAGTTCCACGCCCTCCTGGTTGGCGATCCGGCGGGCCAGCGGCGAAGCGAAGACCCGCCCGCCCGAGCCGCCCTGCGGCGTCCCGCTCGGCTGCGCACCCTCCGGCGCGGCGTTGATCCGCTCGTACGACATGTGGCCGCCGCCGGGCGTGGTGTTCTGGTCGGCGGCGGAAGCGTTGGACTCGGGCTTGGCCGCGCCGTTGGAGGCCGCCTTCGGCGCATCGCCGCCGGCCTGGACGCTCGCCGGATCCTCACCCTCCGCCGCGATGATGGCGATCAGGTCGTTGACCGGCACGTCCGCGGTGCCCTCGGGCACGAGGATCTTGGCGAGCACGCCCTCGTCGATCGCCTCCACCTCCATGGTGGCCTTGTCGGTCTCGATCTCGGCCAGCACGTCGCCGGACTTGATCGCGTCACCCTCTTTCTTCAGCCACTTGGCGAGGTTGCCCTTCTCCATGGTGGGCGAGAGCGCGGGCATCAGCACGTTGATCGGCATGGCATCAGGTCTCGGGCAAGGCCGGGGCGGCCGGATCGTCGAAGGGCGGATTGTCGAAGGGGAACAGGTCGTCGAAGGGGAACGGAACGGCGTCGAAGGGCGGCAGGGCCACGGTCTCGCCGCGCTGGATCGTGGCAAGGAGCACCCAGCGGCCCTTCTCGGACGCGAAGCCTTCCAGCACGCCCTCGCCCGGATCGAGCAGCCAGAGGTGGCCGATCCCGGCCTCGCCGTAGATGCTGCGTTTGCGGCCACGGTCGAGGCGGATCGTGGACGGCGAAAGGATCTCGCAGATCCAATCCGGAGGCGTTTCGATGTAGGCATCCTCGGGTTCGGTCGGCATCCGCTCGCGGCGCCAGCCCGCGAGATCGGGCACGACCACCTGGGATCCCAGATGAAGTTCAGGCTCGATGATGAAGACCCATCCACCAGGGCCGCCACGGCCGCGTGCGAATGGCCGATCCAGCTCTCCCGACAGGCGGGCCGCGGCAATGCCATGCCGCGGCCTCGGCCGCGGATGCGTCTCCAGCACACCGTCGATGATCTCGGCGACGCGATGCTCGGGGACCGCTTCGAGATCCGCGTAGGTCGCTTGCCGGACGGCCGCCTCAGCCATGGTCGCGTGCCATCGCTAGTTGAGGCCGCCGGGGTCGAGCCCCTCGGCCTCCCACCCGGCGCGGATGCGCTCGATCGCCTCCTCCTCCGATAGGTCGGTCTCCAGCGCGTAGGCGCGGGCGGCCTGCCGGGCGAGGTCGGCCAGCAGCCGGCCCCAGGTCGCCGGATCGTCGAAGGAGCGGCGGAGCGCGACGCTCACCGCGCCATCGACCACGGCGGCGCGCAGCACCTCGACGCCGCCCTGTTCCCGGGCGTCGGGCGGGATCGCGAGTTCGGCGAAGTCGCTGCTGGTATCCTGGCTCATGGCGCGCCGGCTGTTCCTCGACCCCCTGCCGGGACGGGGCGGGACCAGGCCCGCCCACGCACCGGTCACTTGTAGCAGACGCTCTTGGCCGCCTCGACGACCTCGGCCACGTTCGGCAGGGCCAGCTTCTCGAGGTTGGCCGCGTAGGGCATCGGCACGTCCTTGCCGGTGATGCGCAGGACCGGGGCGTCGAGGTAGTCGAAGGCATCGACCATCAGGCGGGCGACGATCTCGGCGCCGATGCCCGATTGCGGGAACCCCTCCTCCACGGTGATGCAGCGGCCGGTCTTCTTGACCGACCGGACCACCGTCTCGGAATCCATCGGACGGATCGTGCGCAGGTCGATCACCTCGGCCTCGATCCCCTGCTCGGCCAGCACCTGCGCGGCCTTGAGCGCGTAGGTCATGCCTATGGCGAACGACACGATGGTCACGTCCGTGCCGGGGCGGTGGATCCGCGCCTTGCCGATCGGCAGCACGAAATCGTCGAGCTGCGGCACCGGGAAGGACTGGCCGTACAGGATCTCGTTCTCGAGGAAGATCACCGGATTCGGATCGCGGATCGCGGCCTTGAGCAGGCCCTTGGCGTCGGACGCCGTGTAGGGCGCGATCACCTTCAGGCCCGGCACGTTGGAGTACCACGCGGAATAATCGTGGCTGTGCTGGGCGCCGACCCGGGCGGCCGCGCCGTTGGGGCCGCGGAACACGATCGGGCAGCCGAGCTGGCCGCCCGACATGTAGAGCGTCTTCGCCGCCGAGTTGATGATGTGGTCGATCGCCTGCATGGCGAAGTTGAAGGTCATGAACTCGATGATCGGCTTCAACCCGGCCAGCGCCGCGCCGACGCCGATGCCCGCGAAGCCGTGCTCGGTGATCGGGGTGTCGACCACCCGCTTGGCGCCGAATTCCTGCAGCAGGTTCTGGGTGATCTTGTAGGCGCCCTGGTACTCGGCGACCTCCTCGCCCATCACGAACACGTCGCCGTCGCGGCGCATCTCCTCCGCCATGGCGTCGCGCAGGGCCTCGCGCACGGTGGTGGTGACCATCGGCGTGCCGGCCGGGAATTCCTCCATCACCGGCGCGTCGGCCTTGTTGGTGATGACGGCCGGTGCCGCCGGCGCCCGCGGGGCGTCGTCGCCGGTCTTCGACGCCGGGGCGGCCGTGTCGGCCATGCCTTCGGCCTGCATGTCGGGGGTCGGGGCCGGATGGCCGCCGGCGCCGTTGGGCTTCGGCGCGCCGCCCGACTGGACGCTCGCCGGATCCTCGCCCTCGGCCGCGATGACGGCGATCGGCGTGTTGACCGCGACGCCCTCGGTACCCTCCGCGATCAGGATCTTGGCGAGGACGCCCTCGTCGATCGCTTCCACCTCCATGGTGGCCTTGTCGGTCTCGATCTCGGCCAGCACGTCGCCGGACTTGATCGGATCGCCCTCCTTCTTCAGCCACTTGGCGAGCTTGCCCTCCTCCATGGTGGGCGAGAGGGCGGGCATCAGGATGTCGGTCGCCATGCTCAGCTCTGCGGTCGTCTTTTCGGTCGGGGCGGCCAGGGTTTCAGGATCGCGCTAGGCGTGCGCATCCAACAAGATATCGGTCCAGAGCTCGGACGGATCGGGCTCGGGATCGTTGGTGGCGAACTCGGCCGAGGCGTTGACGGTCTCGCGGACCTTGGCGTCGGTCGCCTTCAGATCGGCCTCCGGCACCCCGTGCAATTCGAGCAGGCGCTTGCGCACCATCTCGATCGGGTCGTGCTCGTCGCGCATCTTCGAGACCTCGTCCTTGGTCCGGTACTTGGCCGGATCGGACATGGAGTGGCCGCGATAGCGGTAGGTCTGCATCTCCAGGATGTACGGGCCCTGGCCGGTGCGGGCGTGCTCGATCGCCCGTGTGGCGGCCTCGCGGACCGTGCGGACGTCCATGCCGTCGACCTGCTCGCCGGGGATGCCGAAGGAGAGGCCGCGCTTCGAGAAGTCGGTCTGCGCCGAGGCCCGGGCGACCGAGGTGCCCATGGCGTAGCGGTTGTTCTCGATCACGTAGACCACAGGCAGCTTCCACAGGGCCGCCATGTTGAAGCTCTCGTAGACCTGGCCCTGGTTGGCGGCGCCGTCGCCCATGTAGGTCAGGCTGACCTTGCCGTTCTCCCGGTAATGGTCGGCGAAGGCCAGCCCGGTGCCGAGCGAGACCTGGGCACCCACGATGCCATGGCCGCCGAAGAACTGCTTCTCGCGGCTGAACATGTGCATCGAGCCGCCCTTGCCGCGGCTGTAGCCGCCGCGGCGGCCGGTCAGCTCGGCCATGACGCCCTTCGGGTCCATGCCGCAGGCCAGCATGTGGCCATGGTCGCGGTAGCCGGTGATGACCTGGTCGCCGTCGACCGAGGCCATCTGCATGCCGATCACCACGGCTTCCTGGCCGATATACAGATGGCAGAAGCCACCGATCAGGCCCATGCCGTAGAGCTGGCCGGCCTTCTCCTCGAAGCGCCGGATCAGCAGCATCTCGTGATAGGCGTGGAGATCTTCATCGCGCGTGAACTGCGGCATGTTGGGCGCCGCCGGCTTATGCGACTCGGCGGCCTGAGGACTTCCGGCCTGAGGGCTCGCAGCCTGCGATGACCCGGACGAGGCGTCCTTTGCGGGCTCCTTGGCGGCATCCATCGGCGCTCTCCCCGTGATTCCACGCGACTTCGTGGGGGTGTAGGACAGCGCCGGTTGGAAAGCGAGGGTCGCCGCTCTGACAGGAAGCCGTTGTTGTCAGAAGGCTTTCGGGACTGCATCGCATCGGGGGGCGAACGTCCTGAAACCGCTCGCGCGTATCCTGAGGCCTATGCTCGGAGCCCAGCCCAAACGCCGATCCTGTCAAAGCAAGCATTTTCTGCTTGAGTCTCGATCAGGCAAGCGCATTATGCTTGCATGAACTCTCGGCACCGCAAGACGCTGACGCGGGTGTTCACCGACCCGGTGTCGGGGACGATCGAGTGGAACGCGGTTGAAGCGTTGCTGGTCGCCGCGGGCTGCGTGGTCGTCGAGGGATCCGGTTCACGCGTGCGGTTCGCGTTCGGCCCCGAGGGCGAGCACGTCGAGACGTTCCACAGGCCGCATCCCGAGAAGGAAGCCAAGCGCTACCAGATCAGGGCGGCGCGGGCGTTCCTGACGAAGATCGGGGTGGTCCTGACCGAGGCGCCGGACGCGAGCGAGGAAGGATCGGGCAGATGAGCAACGTGCTTCGATACAAGGGCTACGCCGCCCGGGTCGAGTTCGACGCCGACGATCACGTCTTCGTTGGCACCATCGCTGGCATCAGCGATGGCGTGGGCTTTCATGCCGACACTGTTACCGCTCTGGAGGCGGCCTTCCGCGAGGCGGTCGAGGACTATGTCGAGACCTGCGCCAAGGTCGGCAAGGCGCCCCAGCGCCCCTATTCCGGCAGCTTGCAGTTCCGCGTCTCGCCGGAGCTTCATGCCAACGTGGCCCGCGCCGCGGAACTGTCGGGCAAGAGCCTCAATCAGTGGGGTGAGGAGGTTCTTCGAAGGGCCGCCGACGCGGACGCCGCCTGATCACAGCGCACGCGACCGCGATGGTCACGCGGGTCGCGGAGGCTGGTCATCACGGCGTGATGATGACGACGTCGTTGGCGTGGACCCGCCCGAGCACGATCCGCGCGCGCTCTTCCAGGAGGTCGCGGTCGATCTGATCGCTCTTGAGGAGCGCCACCCGGTGCTCCCAGGTGGCCCGCTCGGCCTTCACGGCGTTGAGTTCCTGGGTGAGCTGGTAGGCGCGGATCTTGAGGACCTTCTTGGCCTCTAGGCCGCGGTTGCCGCTCTCGGCCTGCCACACGAAATAACCGACCACGAGTGCCGACAGGGTCCAGAGACCCAGCGGCAACACAACCATTCTGACTCGGCGGCGCACGACCATGGCGTGACCCTCGCGCGGAAAGGTTAACGGATCACGTCGATCACGCACGCGACCGGCACGAACAGAGGGCGAGCCTGAGGGATGGACCTGACGCATCTGAGGCGCTGGATCGCCGAACACGCCACGGCGACGGACGACCACGACACCCTGCTCTCCGGCTTCTGCGAGGCGCTGGTCGAGGCCGGCATCCCGGTCTGGCGGGTCAGCGTCATGGCGCCGGCCCTGGATCCGATGCTGCGTGGCGTCAGCCTCAACTGGCACGCGGGCGAGGGGATGTCGTTCGTGGCCAATGCCCACGGTGCCGACGAGGAGAGCGACTGGCTGCTGAGCCCGGTCTACGCCCTGGTGGAGACCGGCGAGACGTTCGGCCGCTGGCGCCTCGACGCCCCCGAGCTGGAGGCGGACTTTCCGGTCCTGAAGGCGCTGGGGGCGCAGGGCGGGGTCGACTACGTCCTGCACATCGTCGCGTTCGCCCCCGGCACGGCGCTCCAGGGCATCGCGGTCTCGTTCTGCACCCGCGAGGCTGCCGGCTTCACCGACGCGCACCTGTCGGCCATCGCGGACGTGCTGCCGTTCCTGACCCTGGCGATCGCCAAGATGGGCTTGGCCCACACCTTCCGCGAGGTGTCGGCCACCTATCTCGGCCGCTCCACCGCCGAGCGCGTCCTCGACGGCCAGATCCGGCGGGGCGAGGGACGCGCCGTGCCGGCCGCCATCCTGCTGACCGACCTGCGCGGCTTCACGGCCTTGGCCGACCGGGTGGATCCGGCCGACATGGTCGCGTGGCTCAACGAGCATTTCGACGCCCTCGGCGACCCGGTGGAACAGCACGGGGGCGAGATCCTGAAATTCTTAGGCGACGGGTTCCTGGCGATCTTTCCGGTGCCGGATGCCGGCACCCTCCCCTGCCCGGTCTGCGGCGGCGCCCTCGATGCCGCGACCGAGGGACTCGCGGCCAATGCGGCGCTCAATGTCCGCCGCCGCGCGGCCGGGCTGCCCGAACTCCCGGCCGAGTGCGTCGTGCATTTCGGGACGGTGATCTACGGCAATGTCGGCACCGCGCGGCGGCTCGACTTCACGATCATCGGACGGGCGGTCAACGAGGCCAGCCGGATCGAGAGCCAATGCGCGGCGCTCGGCCACGAACTTCTGGTGTCGGATGCCTTTGCCGAGCGGTGCGCGCGGCGCTTGGAGCCGGTCGGCACGATCGAGTTGCGGGGCCTGTCGCGGCCGATGCGGGTCTGGAGCGTGCCGGGGGAGCCCTAGGCGGGACCGGATTTTCCGGTGCAGGATGGGCCTTCCGCGCCTTTCCCTCCCCCCTCTGCGGGGGAGGGTGGCCCCTGCGTGAGCAGGGGTCGGGAGAGGGGAACC
>NZ_JAKSYH010000041.1 GCF_022829295.1 Methylobacterium sp. J-088 | reverse complement strand
TGTCCGTTCGCGCTGGCACATTCCGCACCCGTGGCACAAACGCCCGCAGCGCGGCGCGGTCGGCGTCGCTCAGTTCCTCGAAGCTTTCGAGCTTGCGGATCAGCGCATCTTGCATCGGGTCACAGCGGCGAAGAGTAGTCTGCCATCCTATAATCGGTGCGGGGCACAAAACTTCGTCATAGGACGGATATTGACGTCCAGTAGCCGGTAAGTGACTGCCACTGTTACGACCGCATCCGTTGGACTCAGAGCGGAGCCTGGAAGGACCATGGGCTTCGGATCAAGCCCGTTCCAGCAGGTCGACGATCAGCGAGCCAGCGGCCGCGATGACGTTGCCACGGCCTCGCCAGGGTAAGACGATCGACGCGGGCTCCGGTTCAGCCGGCACTACGGGGAGCACGGCCTCAGAGGCCTCGGCCTCCCGGTCCTGATCGTTCCCGCGCAACCACGTCACCTGCGAGCCGGTGGTGTTTTCAGGAGCGGCCAGCGAGGGCTCATCATCCCAGCCGTCCTCGTGGTCCGCGTCACCGTCCATGCGGTCGAGCACGGCAATGATGCGGTCCGCCGCGTCGAGGGCGAACCGAGCGGCCTACTGCTGCGGTGTCTTGATGGGGTCGGGAAGGTTGTAGGCCGCGAAATCGAGCTGTGCGGCATCCTCAAGGGTAGCGGGGGCCTCGTCGGTCTCACTGGTCGTCGGGGGTGCGCGTGTCAGCAGCGTCGATAAGATGCACACGGGTCTGGAGGCCGCCGGCCTGGAGTTCATCCCCGAGAACGGCGACGGCGCCGGGATCCGGTTCCGAGAGCGGAAGGGGTAAAGCACGGCGATCGTGGATCTTAGCGATGCTGCGGTACAGGCTTCGCGTTCTCGCCCTTGCTTAGGAGGCAGATTTGGACGCGGCTTACATCTCGGCGATGTTCGGCCTGGGTGGGGCCACCATAGGCGCTCTGGCGTCGTTCATGACGACATGGATGACGCACCGAAGCCAGTTCCAAGATAAAATTCGCGAGGCCGAACGGTCGAGGCGCATTGAACTGTTCAACGAGTTCATCACCGAGGCCGTTCGCCTCTACGGCGATGCGCTCAGCCATGAGCGGGATGACGTTGGCGATTTGGTACTTCTCTATGCACTGCTAGCAAAGATGCAGCTCACCGCATCACAAGCAACATTAGATGCCGCAGGTTCTGTCATAGACCGCGTAATCGATACCTATCTCGGACCCAATCAGAGCTTGCACGAAATCCGCGAGCTTGCACGCGAGGGTAAGCTCAACTTCCTCACGGCATTCGGGACGGCTTGTCGGGCCGATCTACAGGCGTCTCTCAACGAGATCAGGTAGCCTACCACGTGGCGACGGATTACGACGCTTGCTCCTCGTCGCTGAGCGTGCCGATCAACCGCCAGAGTTCCTGATGCTCAGGTCCGTTACGGCCTAACGCGAGGAATGCCGCAAGACTGATATTCGTCACGTGCCCGCCCGAGGCGACGTTGCCGGTATGCCGGAAGAAGCTGCGTCCGGTCGTGGGGTCGAACAACAGGTGCCAGTGGTCGCCGTTCGGGCTGGCGTAGATCAGGCGATTTAGTTCGGAAGGGTTCATGGTCGGCCTCCGGTTGAACGATCGGAGCCTAGCGCACGTGAGGATGCTCGCCATCCGCCGGTGCGACCGACACCGGCAGAAAAGCTGTCATTCGATCTAGGTTTGATCTGGGTCCATATCTGGCCAAGCCTCTAACGTCGATTAGAGAGCAGGCCGATTGATCGGGTTTTAATGTAAGGGTCCGGATCGGCTCTAAAAAGAAATCTCTGCGGAAGCTCCGTCAGCGCCCGAACGATGTCTCGGATCGGGGAAGACGCCGCACCCACGATGTGTGTTGGCGACGGTTACCCTTAGAAACGAGGAATACTATGACCCTTTTGCGCACCCTGGCGCTTGCCGCCGTGATCATCACACCGACAGCTGCCGGAGCCGAACCGACTGGCACTTGGGTGACGCCCGTCCGGGATACGACCACGCTCGGGCAGACCAAGCCGCCCAGCCGCACCGCCAGTCCCACTTCCCGCAGTTCGACCAACCGCCGTTCGAGGAACGATCAAGTTCAGGACAGCATCAGCCGCGGCATCTGTATCGGCTGCAACACACAGTAGCCTCGCAGGGCTGCGACGGCTTCGAGGATAGGGTCAGCGTCGTCGATCATGCCAAAGCAATCAGCATCCAGGCGCGCGCCTTCGCCTCGATGTCGGCGGGCGCCGCCGCCGGGTCATCGGCGATCGCGCGTTCCATGATCTGCCGCGCTTCATCGACGCTTAGGCCTATGCCCTGGATGAAGCTTCCTAGGCGCGCCACGATGCGATCCGCTTCGGTTTTAGCACTACTCACCGCCATCTCTCATCGGTGCACGCCAAAAACGTAGACGATGTGCATGCAGCGGGCCTGTGCGGTCTGCGTTTGCGCTTCGGCCATGCACGCCCGCATACCGGTCGAAAAGACCTCTTCATCGATGCCTTCGCGGCTACCGCACGTGAAAATCGGCTCAAAGCCTTCGAAGCGGCTGACCTGCCAGCCGATCACGATCATGGACAGTAGGACGAATAGAACCACCAGGCCCTTGCTGTCGTAGAACCAGTGCCGCCGGTCGGCATTGGAGACGACGCGCTCGCTCATCTTTGCACCGGGAAGCCAGAGAACTTGTCGAACCGCGAGGTCGGGCAGGCGCGCAGCCGGGCACGCCAAGCGCAGCGGGCCGAGGAACGGGCGCTGGACCTCGCGCCGGTGATTGCCCGAGCGCGCGCCGAGGGTGCGGTTTCGCTGCGTCAGATCGCGGCGGCGCTTGATGCCAGGGCGATCCCACCAGCCCGAGGTGGGACCTGGTCGGCTGCTCAGGTGCAGAGAGTTCTGGCCGGGATCGAGATCCGCGGTTAAGCTCGCGTTAACCGCAATCTGCCCGTGTGATGGCGATCAGAAAGAAACTGTCTTGCGGACAGATAGCGGCTATCAGGCGGACAGGTTGCTGCATGGCGAAGTTGATCGGGCTGGCATCGACGAAGGGCGGCGTTGGGAAGACGTCGATCGCTCTGAACCTCGCAGCCGTGCTGGCGCGGGGCAGTGCGAAGGTCGTAGTCCTTGACGCCGATCCGGCTGGCCACGCCGTCGCGGTCGGTGAGATGGGCCTGCTGCCCTTCCCGGTCACGGCGCACCTGCTTGAAGAGGTCGAGGCCAAGGCGGTGGCAGCCTGGACCAAGGCCGTGCGGGCGCAGGATGCCGACTTCGTCGTGATTGACGCGCCCGGTGCGCTGGGCGCAGCCTTCGGCGCCGTGGTGGCGATCGTCGACTTGGCGCTGATCCCCGTCGGCGCCTCCATGCTTGATATCCGCGGCGCGGCCGAGACGGTCGGGATCGTGCGGCGTCACCGGAAGGCGGGCGGGCGAGGGCGGCCGGACATCCTCGTGGTCCCGTCGCGCGTCGATCGGCGAACAGGATCGGGTCGGGACGTCGTCGGCACACTGGCCGGCCTGACCGAGCCGGTGGCCCCGCCGATCACCCTCAAGGCGATCGTGGCCGATGCCCTGTCCGTGGGTGAAGCCGTGCCGGCTGAGTCCCCGTCTGGTCTGGAGTTCGCGGCGCTGGCCGCCGCGGCTCGCGCTCGCCTGGAGTCGCTGTGATGGCCCCGAAGCCCCGCAATAAGGCTGCCATGGATGCCGAAGCGGTCGCCCGCATGATGGCCGCTCAGGATCAGGAGGAACAAGACGCGCCGGCTGAGCCTACGCCTCCGACACCACCCGAGCCGGTCGCAGCGGCCGCGCCCTCTCCGCCTATCCAACCTGCCCCCGCTCAGGTCGCCCAGGCTGTTCATCCTCAGCCCGCGCCGCAGTCGCCGCCAGCCTTCGACCCGGGCAAGGTGGACGGCCGCACGCTTCGGCGGACCGGTCGGGAGCCGTTCGCTACAAGGATCAAGCCGGAGGCGCACGAGGCGTTACGCCGGATCGCCTACCATCGCCGGATCACCATCGCGGAGGCGCTAGAAATGGCGGTCGAGGCCTTCGATAGAGGCTAGAAATCTAGTCCCATGATTGGCGCTAGATAGTCGCAAGATTGCTAAATGACGGCGGTCAGATATCGTATTTTTGCATCTAACAGTTAGAGTTGTGAACCAGTCTGTCAATCAGGATCCCCGGGCGGTGGTCGGCTACATCCGCCGGGCGAACGCCTTCAAGGGGCACTCGGGGAGCGGATTTCTGTAGGGGCGTAGCGAGGAGCTGCGGCTCTGATTACGAGCCTCACAGCCACAGCATCGCGACTGCCAAGAACGCGCTCTGGAACGCGAACATCAGGCCGACGAGGTCTCTGATTGCACGGTCGTGGAGCGCCGGATCCTCGCGCTCCTTCCCGGTCATGTCGGAGACGCCGTAGTGGCGCGGCCGGAGTAGGTGAACAGCATGCGCCCGGAGGCGTCGGTGACAGTGGCGACACGGGGACGATCGGGCTTACTCCCGTCCACCTCGTAGGCCGCGATCGTGATAGCGTCCGCCTCGTCCTTCGCTTGATAGACCCGGGGAGCGCTTCGCGGCACCCCAACCTTCCCGATGCGATCGATCCTGACGCTGTATGCCATATCGGACGCCTCCATATTGGAGGCCTGCGCTGGCGGCTCGGGAGGAGAAAATATCGCCAGCGCAGGCGGTGCCAAAGCCGTTGGTCCTCGGCGTTGACGCGCTAACGTTGCACATGCCCAAGGTTATAGACTTTAAATTTGACGGATTTTTAAAATTAACTCAGACAGTCTGTCTTATTTTGACAGTCCGCATCTATGATGAACTGTTGAGCTCAAAAACGCTCTTGAATATATGCGACCATTAGATGCCGCGGCAGAGCAAAGATCCCGACGCGCCCTCAGGGATTGATGAGTGGGCCGTGCTTATCGCCGCCTGTCTTGCCGGCCCCATCGTTGACACCGGAGTTGTAGGGATTGACCTCGTGGCGCTGGTCACGCGGCGGATCGGGATAGTCCGTGAGCGCGCGCCAGGGAGTGGCAGAGGTACCGAGGCGGACAGCGCTCGGAAGGCGGAACAGCCAGAACGCAAGCACCATCCACGGGACGACGAAGAACACGAAAGCAGCCAGACCCATGGCGATCCCCCCGGAGGTGCCTACTGGATCTATGGGGAGCAGCGGGCAGGTCGTTCCTAAGCCCGCTGATCTGTCTGTGCGCCGTCAAATGATTGAAGCAGAAGCCGGATCGCCCGATCTTTAGGCCTCTGCAGCTTCCTTCGCCTTCCGCGGCCGCCCAGCCCGCTTCGGCTTGTCGGAGACGGTCGCCGCTGGCTCGGCAGCCTTCGGAGCCGCCTTTCGGCGCTGCTGACCAAGCCCTGCATTCTTGGCGAGCGCGGAACGTTGAGCCGAATAGCTGGCGGCCGTCGAGGGGTAATCCCGCGGGAGACCGAAGCGCTCCCGGTATTGCTCGATCGTCATCCCAGCGCCATTCAGGTGCCGCTTCAGGGTCTTGTACGG
>NZ_JAKSYH010000040.1 GCF_022829295.1 Methylobacterium sp. J-088 | reverse complement strand
GCGTGAGCGCGCCGAGGCGGAACTCGTCCGCCAAGCTGCCGAGAGGGCGGAGCAGCAAGCCGCACTGGCAGCCGAGCAGAAGGCCGCGCGCGATGCACGCTTCGCGGCTCGGAAAGCCAAAGCACGCCGATAGGCCAGCCCGGCCCGCAGAACCTCATTATCGAAGGACCTAGCGCTCTGACGCATTCACTTTGTTCATGCGAGTGAGCACCAGTTCTTTGGTTTTGCATCAATTTTTCCAGACTCGGCTGACGCCCCCGTCTGGATCGATGCACTAGCCGGCTTCTGGATGAGGCCAGATGTCAGAGCGTAGTGCCTGATGAGCCGCATGATCCAAATTTCGTGAGCGTGATTGCCCTGAAAATCCCAATGAATATTTGAAAGATTTGATTTCGTTTTCGCTACCCTCTGCGGTTCTCTCGCAATCACATTCGATAGACTCTAATATTATTTCATAAAACTTATCGAGCGTTCCGTCGACGGTGAGATTATGGTCGGCTTGCTCAATCATAATCACCGGTCGTCCGAGCTTTCTTTCGACATCCGATGGCGTGCGCCCGAGTTTCGCGTGCACCTCCATTAACCCCGGCTCATTCGGACTGAACACGAGGGTTAAACTGGCGCCGCGCCGCCTGATACGTCCGATGCGGCCAGCGACTGTATCCTCAGCATACACAGCTTTGAACGGAACAGAGGCAATCTTTTTCAGACTTCGAACGGTCAATCGCACGAGCTTAGCGGCGATGTCTGAAATTCTCTGGGGATTACGAAGTAAGGCAAGCCACGATGAAACCTTTTTAGCTTCGTTTGCATAGCCGGAGATACCCCAATAAGGATTTCGTATCTTAGTTTCGACATCGTATAAGGGATTCCAGTCGAAACAATACAAATTAAATAAAATAGCTGACCTTATCCGATGATCACCCTGAATGGCATGAAAGCCCAGAAATGCACCGCTGCAGAAGCCAACAACCAATATAGGTGCTGACGATAATTCATCCAAATAGTTCAACGCAGCGCGCACATCTTCGACCGCATCCAGGGCGTAGAGCGGGGAAGAACCGTCCTGTCTATCGGGGCTATCACCGATTCCGCACAGATCGAAGCGAAGCGATCGAATGCCGGACCGGGCAAGTCGGCGCGCCAGGATAGCAATTTGGCGACCACGCCCGGACCGCGCATTGCGACCTGACCCGAGGAAGAGGATCGTCGGTGCGTTCGCGGCCGGCCGGTCCGGACGGCATAACGTTCCAACAAGACCCACCCCGAACCGAACTGGTGCCTCAGTCCAGCCCGGGCCGCCGATCGCTCCCGCAGCGCGAACCGTTGGGGACACCGCGGACGCCGGCTTGGCGTCTGCGCAAGCATAGGTGACAACGGCCTCGAAGGTGTCCTTCGGGGTTTCGGAGAACAGGTCACCGATCAAAAGCTGCGCGAGCCCGGCAAACGGCGCAGAGGTTACTCGGCTGCCAAGCTCTTCGTAGCGTCGAGAAAGCTGCGCGGTGTCGGACCCAACGATCAGGACGTTTGGAGCTGGCGCATGAGTGATCGCCATCAAATCGACGGCCGAGAGATCGGCAACCAGCGCTGGGCCCAATCGGAAGCCCCCGAGCAAGATATCGCCAGGTGTCTGCGGAATCGGCTCATCAGTCGGGAGACGATCGACCGTACGTGACCGCAGGCGCATCTCCCGCAGGTAAGCGTGACCGCTCGTAAAAGGAGCGAGGAGCACAAGACGGTCGATGCTGCTCGCAGCGGCGGATAAGGCTGCAAGCGTTGCACCGAGACGAAGACCGACAACAACAATCTCGTCCACGCAAGCTTCCGCGCGCAGATAGCGCACTGCGCGCGTGATCGCCCCAACCAAAATTTCGGCGCGCATGACCTCTACGTCAGCTGAATTCCCGTCTCCGGGAAAGTCGAACCGTAGCGTTGCGCAACCGGCGTCGGCGATTTGGGCCGCCAACTCTCGCCACGCCCGATAAGCCGAGAGTTGCTCGAACCCAAGCGTTCCACACAACACCACGCCGCGACGGGTCGACCCGGGCCGGAACCAGCCGAATACCCCGTCGAATGCGACAGGAGCTTCGAGTGCCGGATACAAAGATGATGGAATGTTCGCTAGCATAGCTCCGACCGCCACCGAAGTGAAAGTTGTCAAACGTATCTATTAAACCGTTAGAAAGGTTCCCAGGAGGAACCACTGCAATTTTTGTCCATCATCTTAACACGAACTCGGTAATTGTCGCGCGTACGCAAATTATATTATTATAGATAGCACATTTTTGATTTGAATAAAAATACTTCGAATCTAATTTTATCAATACGTCGTAGCTCATAACAACAAACTCGAAAATATTATAAAGTAAAATAATAATCTATTTATCAATACGAGTCATTGTCTCGGCTCAGAACAAGAAAAAGTACCATGAAATTAGACTTCAGGCATTACACCTCGCAGCGTTTGGCCCCGGACAAATCAGTCTCCGCCTTTAGTTTCTGACAAGCAGCGGTATCTCGAACACTCATGCATTGTTCAAACTAGGATACATACCAGTATCGGGTTGTCAAAGCCAATTCAGCGCCTACGTAGTCAATGCCTAGCGGCGAACAGCAGCAATGGGAAATATTCGACGTCGATCGAACGGGTATGCTTGCTGGTGGATCGGTCACCGGATGTTGCCGGATCGGGTAAGGTTGCGATTAATCTGCACCCATGGAGCGCTCGGGTCAAAAGTTATGTATGATCGAGAGTTACCGAGCTGAATGTCCGATTTAGCTGGGGTAGCGGAGTTCAAGAAGCTGCCAGCGCAAGATCAACAGCCTATCGATCTCCTTGTCGAGCCGTTGCTCAACCTTTGACGAATCGGACCCGCTCCTGAACAAGACAGTAAGCGCGCCTGCCGATCCCGTTGAACGTATTTCGGCCTTCACGATGCGACGGTGCAAGCTTTCACAGCAGTCTCGAAATGGGGTGTGACCATACTCATGCGTCGGTCGGAGCATTTGCCAAGCGGTTATTTCGGCGGTTGCGGGGCAAATTGAGGCCAGCCCTGTAGGATGCAAGGAGCAACTTTTCCTCCGACGAAACGTGGCTGCTCGCTGCGATTTCGGTAGCAGGATACGTTGGCTGTGGAAGCGCCGTTCGCAGGCTACGATGCCTTCGTTGATGTCGATCCGCGGCTCGATCCACCACAGCGACACGAAACGCGCCCTCCATCTTTCCTCTTCGTTCAAAGGGCGCGGTTTGGTTTTGGGCGTGGATCGAATGACTGCGCCAATCGGCTCAGAGGCCGCGCAACAGGCAGAGCTTGCATCGGACCCAGGCCGCTGCGTTGCAAAACGTTTCCAAATGGCTAAGCTTCTACGCAGTGCCTGCGTAGCGGCCTACCCTTCACCGGAGATTGCCCATGCTGGTCAACCACGAGCGTCGCCTCCTTACGAAAGCCGCCCAGGCTATGGACGGGCACATCTCCATCAAGCGCGAGATGGATCGGGCTTGGCCGGGTGATCACAGTCGCCTGAGTGGCTTGGCGAGCCGGGGCGACCTCGTATGGGTCGGCGAGCGGGCGGGCCCTCATCTTGGCGGCACGTTCGCAACATGGCAAATTACCGACGCCGGCCTTTCCAGGCTGGAGCGGTTGTCTGCTTAAGGCGACTGTCGCGTGGGAGCAGCGCCGTCATGACGGCGCTTAGAATGGTGCCGCCGTCAGGCTGATCCCCCGACCATCACGAGCCGGTCTGAATCCTCACGCGTTTGGCCGCGTTCGAGCCTTCGTCCTTTCACACCGATCATCGAACTGGCATATGCTTCACCCAAAATGGGATCGGAGACATGCCTGAGAACGAAGCCTGCGAAGGCGCCGTTGCCCTGCTCAGACGCCAGCACGAACGGATCGGCGAGTTGTTGCGTGAGCTGAACGATGGCCGCTGGTGGCCTGACGATCACGCAGGCAACGAGGATGCGGCAATCATGCTGGTCCACACGCGCGCCATCGAGGACAGCGTGCGCGCCATCGACCGGATCATCGCCACGATGAAGGACTGAGTTGCACAACCGCCCAGAAGACTGGCGCTAGCGTTTCCGCGGCGCCAGCGGCACGTCCAATGCGCCTCACGGCAGATGGACTGGACGAACCGCTAGCCCAGACGAGGCGCTGCGTCCTACTTCTTCGGTCCCGAGGTGGGCTTGGCCGTGACCATACCCTTGGTCGATGGCGCCGAGGCGTTCGTCTTCACCTTGGCCGCCTTGGGCTTCTTCGCTTCCCGGTTGCCGCGCTTGTTGTCCGTTGCCATGAACGTCTCCTCGTGAGGGTAGGTGACCTACTCTCTGAACGGAAACCCGCAGAGTCGGTTTAGGATGCCACCTGCCGGAACTGCACCCCAGCGCCAGCGCGGAGAGCCAGCGTTGCATCGGGCCTCTGGTCAAGCTTAGGACGGTGCCATAGAGCGAATAGGAGGCGTGGTTGAAAGAGCTCGAACAGGGCAGCGCGGAAGCGGTCTACGTCTCGGCCATGGTCGGCGAGATGATGCAACGCGTTCTGGAGGACACCCTCACCGAGCTCGCAAGGACCAGAGGCGCTGTCTATCTCGACATGTTCGTGGAGCGTGAGTTGGCCCGCTACGCCGATCTGTTCCGCGAGCGGCCCGATGACACGCCTCAAACCACCAATATGCTGCGTTCTTGGTTCGCACTGGAAGGCAGCGCAGCATTGCGTTCCGTGGTCAAGCGCGCGAGCGTTGAGGCGAGACGCGATTGATCGCGATCCGGCGCCACTCGATCTTCGGGTGCAGCATTGGGGACGAGCGCGGCTTCCCTGCTCAGCGGCCGTCGTAGCGCTCCGCCCGATCCAGGCGGCCCGTCACGCAATAGACCACGACACCGATTGCAGCGGCGGCGGGCGGGGAGCCAGTTCCTGTTCAGCTCAGCGAGCGATAGGGGTCAGGCTGCCCTGCCTTGAGCAGCCGCCATGTACTTGCGTGCCTCGTGGGACGGGATTGGCGGGCTGAACAGGAAGCCTTGGACCAACGTGCATCCCTCGCGGCGCACGAGGTCTAGCTGCTCGACCGTCTCGATCCCTTCGGCAACGATGCCCATGCCCAGCCGCTCGCCAATACCGACCACTGCGCGCACGATCGCGGCCGCATCCGGATCCGCGATGTCGCGCACAAACGCTTGGTCGATCTTGATCTTATCGAAGGGGAAACGCCGCAGATAACTGAGGGACGAGTAGCCGGTGCCGAAGTCGTCCAGGGCGATAAGCACACCGAGGGAACGCAGGCGGTGCAGGCAGGCCAGTACCGTGTCCGAGTCCTGCATCATCACGCTTTCAGTCACCTCAAGCTTCAAGCGTGTCGCGGGCAGACCGCTAGACGCCAATGCGGAAAGAACCGATGCCTCCAAGCCCTCACGTCGCAACTGCACCGCCGAGACGTTGACCGCTACGTGGATGTGGGCGGGCCAATGAATCGCCTCACGACAGGCCTCCTGCAACGCCCAAACGCCGAGCGGCACTATCAACCCGGTCTCCTCAGCCAGCGGGATGAAGGTTCCCGGTGAGATCTTGCCCTGCGTCGGATGATGCCAGCGCATCAGCGCCTCGAAGCTGACGACTGCGCCAGTCGCGGCATCCACGACCGGCTGGTAAGCCAGCTGGAACTCACCGCGTCGGATCGCCTCTTTCATGTCCAGGCCAAGCTGGCCGCGCAGGGCGATGCGGACGCCCGCATCTATCTCAAATTCGCGATACGTGTTTCGGCCGGCAGCCTTGGCCTCGTACAGGGCTATATCGGCCCGCTTGAACAACTCGTCCGCAGTCGCGTTTTGCTCCGTGGCAAGCGTCAACCCAATGCTGACCCCGACCTCCACCACCTGTCCATCGAGGTCGATCGGCTCGCTCACGACCGCAATCAGCTGTTCGGCGATGCGGATGGCCCAGCACGGCGCGTCGAGGTAGGTGAGCACGATGGCAAATTCATCGCCGCCCAGACGAGCGACGGTGTCGTAGGGACGTATTACTCCCTGCATGCGATCGGCGACGACGCGCAGCAGAGCGTCGCCTGCCGCGTGGCCAAAGCTGTCGTTGACCGCCTTGAACCGGTCGAGGTCGCAGGCAAGCACGGCAAAGGGATTTCCGGATCGGGCAGCGTGAGCGATGGCTTGGTCAAGCCGATCGCGGAACAGTGTGCGGTTCGGCAGACCGGTGTGTAAAGGGCGGACCAATTCCAGGCCGCTGTGGCGGAGTAAAACCAGGCCAATGGCGGCCGCAGCTTGAACGATGAAGGGGCCCGATCGGGCCCCTTCATCGTTTATCGCCGACCATGAGGCTCAAGCCGGTAGGATCT
>NZ_JAKSYH010000037.1 GCF_022829295.1 Methylobacterium sp. J-088 | reverse complement strand
GCCGTAGGCGAAGCCGCCGGTGCCGTACACGAGGGTGCGGTCGAAGGCGTAGCCGAGGCGGCCGCGCACGGTGCCGAAGTAGTCGAGGCTCGACAGGCCGCGCGGGTCGGTGACGTAGTAGCCCGGAGCGACGGCGCCGTTGATGAAGGCGTTGTTCCGGTTGCGGCCGAAGTCGAGGTACTGCGCGTCGGCCTCGATGCCGACGACGACGCCGGAGCCCGGGGTGAACTGATAGTTGTAGCCGACCTGGGCGCCGCCGGAGAAGCCGTCCTGGCTGCGATCGCGGAAGGTCGCGGTCGTGCCGACAGCTGCGTAGGGGGCGGGGACGCCGAACACCGAGCTGTTCGAGCGGCTGGAGGCGTCGAAGGCGTAGCCGGCATTGATACCGAAGTAGGCGCCGGTCCAGGTGAACACCGGCACGGGGGTGAAGATCGGCGGCGGCGGGGCGCGGCGCGGCAGGTCGGCGGCCGAGGCGGCGGCGGTCAGGGCGGTGAAGGCGGCGAGCGAGGCCAGGAGCTTGGTCATTACGTAAGGTCCAACATTCAATCTGGAGCTATGACTACCGGACGGTGGGCCAAATAGCTGTAGTTTTATGGACACACCACAAGGTGACTAGAGGGCGCGTCGTAGTAAACCGCTTCTTAACGCGCCCTCGACCGCCGCAATACTTCTTGGTCTCCATGCACGAGCGCCAGAACATCTCAGAGCCGCTTTGGTTGCGAGCCGTCAGACCGTTGCCGTTCGGCTGTGGCCGTGATGCTACAGTGTGGAAAGCCGCTTCGCTGCAAAGTGGGTCGCGTTCCGCATATCCAGCATCAGCATGCCGATCCGGCCCGAGCACCGCTTATTCTATCTCATCGACTGAGCGCAGCTCTCGGCCGCGATCCGGTTCGGGCGAGCGAAAGGCTGCTGAGAGGGTTGCGATCGGCCGCACGGGCGGATGGTCTACCATCTGAGCGATGGTCGCTGGTGGGACGCTGATACCGGCCGGTGGCGCGATGGCGCGGGCTGCAGGATCCGTGTTGATGCGGAAACCGACATAATCGGTCGTGCTCGCCGGACGCGGGTCGTCCTGGCGGCGGACCACCGTGATCACGACACCTTGAACAACGCGGACGCCGATCTCGCGGCGCTCCGCCAGCGCTGCCACATGATCGACGACCGGCCAGAACATCAGCGACGGCGCTGGCTGACCCTGTTCCGGTGAAAGGCGCTGGGTGATCTATTCGGCGGCCCATACGGGTGAACTGCAGAATGGACGCGGAACACGACGAGGGGGAGACCGTGAACGCCGGCATATGCCTGCCCCGTGTTACTGGCACCTGAGAACAGAGCAGGTCCCGGTAACGGGTGATTAACCCTACGAGCGCAGGATGGCCGTAGCGATCGGCCTGTGGGCTGAGTGCCGGAAGTGCAGCACAGAGGCCAATCCCCCCGGCCTCGGTGCTGCCTCACCGTCGCAGTTGCGCCCTTGGCAGCCAATTAGAGCTGCTTAACCCGCTTTGACGAGTCGCGGTGCCGGTAGAAATCCCAGAGCAAGAACGCTGGGAACGGGATCATGATGGCGAAGAAGATCCAATCGAACATCTGTGGCATCGGGCAAGCCTCCTACAGTTTATAGAACGGCTAACCCGCATCGAGCCCAGCAGGTCCGACGCGGGTCCTCGCTGCCCCGCAGGTCTGTGCCAGCTAAACCTTGTCGTCTGGCTCGGTTGGCTCCACACTTGTGCCCAGCCCCCCGCTCGCGGGCTCGGAAATCGGCTCGTGCTTGTCTCCACCGGTTGGGCCTGATCCGTCGTAGGCACCACGTTTATAGCTGTTGAACTGTCGTCGCCGATTGGGGTGCTGATCGGGGGTCGTGTCGGGGAAGCGGTACAGCGGTCGCCAAGGGGTGGCTGGCGCACCCAAACGAATAGCGCTTGGCAATGTGAAAAGCCAAGCCGCAAGTAGCATCCACGGCACAACGAAAGCAATAAAAGCGGTCAGGCCCATGGCGACCCCCAGCGATATTCGACACCAATAGGGCGAACGCCGGGGATGCAATACTGATCCTACGGTTAAGTTTTCAATCGATACTGCACCGCAGCGCATTCTCCACGACGGGCAGCGCGATGCGCCAGGATGGCGATCCGGCCCGAGCACCGCTTCGTCTACCCCATAGACTGGGCGCAGCTCTCGGCCGTGATCCAGTTCGGGCGAGCGAAAGGCTGCTGCGCGGGCTGCGGCCGACCACACGGGCGCATGGTCTACCACCTCGGCAATGGTCGCTGGTGGGACGCTGAAACCGGCCAGTGGCGCGATGGGTGGGGCCGCTGCATCCGGATCGCTGCAGAAGCTGACATCCTCGGCCGCGCTTGTCGGACGCGTGTCGTCCTAGCGGGGGCCCACCGTGATCACGGCACCGCGAACAATGCCAACGCCAACCTCGCGGCCTTCTGTCATCGCGGCCACATGGTCCACGACCGGCCGGAGCATCAGCGGTGGCGCTGGCGCACGCCGTTCCGGCGGAAGGGGGTCGGGGATTTGTTTGGCGGCTCCTACGGGTAGGAAGGCACCGGCCGGGTGTCTGGATGTGAGACATCCTTGGCATCTGCAACGACGCGGAGGGCGCGTTTGATGAGAGTAGAGCTGGGCGGTTTGTAAGTTGGGCTGGCGAGCGCGGGATCGGCTTCGAGACGCTGGCGCAGCACCATCTCGGGCGAGAGCCCGTTCCAGCACGCGCTGCCGGTGGCCGTTGTAGGCCGCGTTGAAGCCGCGCAGCACGATCTCCGGGTCGGTGTGGCTGTAGAGCGTGATGCCCATCACCTCCCGTTGCACGCGACCGTTGAAGCGCTCGACCATGCCGTTGGTTTTCGGCGCGGACGGGCGTGTTTTACGATGCTGCACACCGTACCGCTCGCAGGCGGCCTCGAACGCATCGGCCGTGAAGCAGGAGCCGCGGTCGGTGAGCACGTGGGTGACCTGGAACGGAAAGGCGCCGAGCGCGTCCGTGAGGAAGGCCACCGCCGAGGCCGTGGTCTCGTCGTCCTTGACGGCAAGATGCACGTAGCGAGAGGCGCGATCGATGGCGACGTACAGGTAGCGCTTGCACGAGACGCGGTCGCGGTCCTGCAACTTGGGCAGGTGCTTCACGTCGACGTGGATGAAGCCGACCTCGTAGTCCTTGAAGCTGCCGTGTGGCTTGCGGGCCCTCTCGGCGGGCGGCAGCCGGTTCAGGCCCTCGGCCTTGAGGATGCGGTAGACCGCGTCCCGGTTTAGTGTTGGCAGGAAGTGGCTGACGATGAAGGTCAGCGCGTCGAGGGGAAAGCCGATGGCGCGCTCCTCATCGCTGGCTCGCCACGCGAGCTTGTGGGGTCGCGCCGAGCGGTCCTGACACGCCTCGGGGCCGCGTTTGCGCCATTTGCGGATGGTCTCGGTCGAGACACCGTAGCGCTTGGCCAGCACGCCGGAGCTCTCCGCCGAGCGGGCGATCTCAGCGCGGACAACCGGGGTGGTGCGGGCCTGGGGGTGGATGGCGAGCATCAACGAGCCCTCCTGGCAGCACCGCGGCGCACACCCTCAAACCGCCACGCGTGGGCTTTGATCGCCCAGCGTGCCACATCCCAACGACGTTCCGCAACCAAACAGCTAGTTCGACACCCGGGTGATAGCGCGGTCGACGTTCACGCGGGCCGACCAGTCCTTGGCGCGGTCCTGGCCCTTGAGGTCGATCAGCCGGGTGCCGCTGACATCGACGTTCTTGAAGTCCGCACCCGCCACCGTGGCCCCGGTCAGGTTCGCCCCGGACAGATCCGAGCCCATCAGCACCACGTCGGTAAGGTCGGCATCCTCGAGGTCGGCGTATTCCAGGCGCGACCGCCCGAGGTCGGCTCCCTTGAGGTTTGCACCCGAGAGGTTCACCGACGTGAACACCGCCCGCATCAGGCCCATGGACTGGTTCTTGATGTCGGCCCCGCCCTTGAGGTCCACGAGCGTGGCGCCGCTCATGTTGGCGCCCTTGAAGTCGCCGATCGGCATCGAGCGACTGAGGTCGGCACCGCTGAGGTTGGCGTCCCGCGCGGTGATGCCGAACATCTTCGCGTCCGCGAGCTTGGCGCCGGACAGGTCGGCCTTCAGGAACCACGCCTGTTCGAGGTTGGCCCCGCTGAGGTCGGCGCCGCGCAGGTTGGCCTTGTTCAGGCGCGCCGTCCTCAAGTTGACGCCCCGGAGGTTCAGACCGGACAAGTCGAGGCCGGACAGCGCCCTGTCGTGCAGGTCGATCGGCTTGCCGTCCGCGGCCTTGATCATCGCCTCGATGTCGGCGCGGCTCATCTCGGCCTGGGTCATCGCGGGCGAGGACATGTTGGCGCCGAGCAGCAAATCCTGTTCGGCCGCGGCGGGGCCGGCGGCGAGGGCGGCGAGCATGAGGTTCAGGGCGAGGCGGCGCATCGGTTCACTCCCATCGGGCGCTGACCGTCTGCCGCACCCGTATCGTGTTCATTATCTCGCGATGCTATGCCGAGCGGCTGCGATCGGTCGGTGACCCAGGTCACACAAGTCCGACGCGGTGGGAGAAAACGCAGCGCGAGCCGGACGATCCGCCCATCGTCATGGCCGGGGGACGACGCTAGCCATGATGGACGTGCACAAGGTCGAACGCTGGATCGACCGGTTTCCGCTCCTCCAAGCGCTCAGCCCGGCGCACCTCCAGCTCGCCAGGGGGACCGTTCAGTTTCCGGTGTTGGAGGCCGGCGCCACGGCCTACGAGTTGGACGGCGAATGCGCCAACTACCTGATGTGCCTGGAGGGCCGCACGCGCATCTTCCGCACGTCGGAGGGCGGGCGCGAGGTGCTGATCTACAAGGTCGGCCCCGGCGGCACCTGCGCGCTGACTACCCAGTGCCTCCTGTCCGGCGGCACCTTCCCGGCGCAGAGCGTGGCCGAGGAGCGGACCGAACTCGCGGCGCTGCCGGTGAGCACGTTCCAGCACCTGATGGGCGACAGCGCGGCCTTCCGCAGCTTCGTCATGGACGACTACACCCGGCTGATGTCCGGCCTGTTCACGCTGATCGACGAGGTCGCTTTCGCACCGCTGAAGCAGCGTCTTGCGCACCGACTTCTCGCTGAGGCCGACCCGCGGGGCATCGCCGCCGTGACCCACCAGACGCTGGCGGACGACGTCGGCAGCGTGCGTGAGGTCGTGAGCCGCATCCTGGCGCAATGGGCTGAGGCGGGTCTCATCGAACTTCGTCGGGGCGCGGTCGAGATCGTCGACCGGACCAGCTTGGAGGCCGCTGGCCGGCGGTGACCTGCCGTGCGCCGGCGTCTGCTTTCGCGGTGGAGGTGGATCGAGCTTTACGACCGCGTTGGGTCAGTAGGAGCCCGTCCGCTTTTCGGCGGCCCGTCTCGGAAGCAGACCATCCGCTTTCGGCCAGTTCCAGTCGCGTTGGTAGCCACCTCTGAACGGCTGGGTTGGGTGGGTTTCTGCCGGTCCGCTTTCAGGCGAAGGCTACCAGTGGCAGACATCGCCATGACACCCTTTTACATCAATGGGACCTCCGAAGAGGCTGGCTCAGAACGTAGAACTGCCTGCTACGAGTGACGCTCGACGGAGCCGTTGTCAGGCGTACCGTGTGGCTGCTCCTCTGCGAGAAATGCGGCACCGTCTAAGTGCAGTTCGGTGAGCGCGATGGAGGCCCGGTAGACTTCAGTGTCGGTCATGTCGAGCACGCGCACCAAGAAAGTAACGTGCCCGCCCAAGAGGTAATCGCCCGCGATCTCACACAACGCCCGACGTGCATAACGCTGGGCCGCGCTGACATCTGGCAAGTCAGTCCCTTCGTCATCGAAGCATTCGCCGCTGGGGCCCGATGTGTAGAAGAAATAGCGCGGCATTTCGGATGCTTACCCAATACAACCTTGCTCGGCGATCCACCGCAGGTATGCAAGACCCCGTTGCCGGGCGTCACAGTCCGTAATCCCAGCAAAAATCGACGAGGCCTCAGCATTTTCGGCAAGAACCTGGGCCCTGCCGCCGTGGCGTTCCTCCGGTTGCTTGAATGTATCTAGCGGAATGTCGAGCGCGGAAGCGATCCTCTCCATGATGTCAGTCGCGTTTGCTTGGCCTCCGATCTCAGGTGAATTCTGGATAACGGCTGGGCCGAACTGCGTAGGGGGCGAGGCATTGCGATCCACTGGCGAAGCTCCGATCGTGTTCGCCGATATAATTAGCTCAACGCACGACCGTTATGATGCAGATGTACCGGTTAGGCGGTCTACTTAGTGGTATGCGGTCGCATCATACCAACGGCCTGTGAAGGTGACTCGGCTTGTTGCGCGGTGTGTTGGCTCCTGATTCGATGGCGGAATCAGGAGCGTTCGCCATGGCCGGGATCGCCATCACCCGCAGCGATCTCACTGCCGAGGCGTTGCGTGCCGCCTCCGCCAAGGCGCCCGGCGTCTTGGCGGCCCGGCGTCTTGGCGGCCCGGCGCATGCTGGCGCTGGCGGTGGTGCTTGCTGGGGCTGCCCGCACCAGCGCCGCCGGCTCCTGCGGCATGGATCGGCAGACCCTGCGCGGCTGGGTCCACCGCTACAACGCCGAGGGACTGGCTGGTTTGAACGACCGCAAGGCGCCGGGGCGGGCGGCCAAGTTGACGCTCGAGCAGAAGCAGCAGTTGGCCGCCCTGGTCGAGGCCGGGCCGGACCTCGACCAGGACGGCGTGGTGCGTTGGCGCCGGGTCGACCTGCAGGGGCGGATCGAGGAGCTGTTCGGGGTCGAGATGCACGAGCGCACGGTCGGCAAGCATCTGGCGGCGTTGGGCTTCGTGCAGCTCTCGGTGCGCCCGCAGCATCCCAAGGCCCATGATGAGATCTAGGAGGCTTTTAAAAAAGCTTCGCCGCGCGCGTGGCAGAGATCCTGCCCGAACCCGCCCGCGACAAGCCGCTCGAGATCTGGTTCCAAGATGAAGCCCGCGTCGGCCAGCAGGGCACGCTGACGCGGGTGTGGGCGCGCAAGGGCACACGCCCGCGCGCTGCGCGCGACCAGCGCTACACGTGGACGTATCGGTTTGGCGCTGCCTGCCCGGCACGCGGGACCAGCGCGGCTTTGGTGCTGCCGACGGTCGACACGACGATGATGTCGCTGCACCTGGCCGAGATCGGCAAGCAGGTCGCGCCGGGCTTGCACGCGATTCTGGTTCTGGACGGGGCTGGCTATCACGGCAGCTCCAAGACACGCCGCCCACGCGGCTTGGTCGTGCCGGACAACATCACGGTGATGCATCTGCCAGCGTCGTCGCCGGAGTTGAACCCGATGGAGTTGGTCTGGCAGGACTTACGTCAGAACAAGCTCGCCAACCGGGTGTTCCGCGACGACCGCCAGATCGTCGATGCCTGCTGCGACGCCTGGAACTTCTTCGCTCACAAACACAGCCCTTGTCACATCTATCACAGCGCCAGACTGGGCACAGGTCAAAATCTAGGGCCGTTGGTATCAGTTTTCGATGAGGCTTCTGATGCGGGAGGCCAGCGCCTCCATCGCGAACGGCTTCGTCAGGACATGCATGTCCGGCTCCAGCAGGCCGTTGCCGACGGCCGCGTTCTCGGCGTAGCCCGTGATGAAGAGCACCTTGAGGCCGGGTCGCGTCACCCGGGCCGCGTCCGCCATCTGGCGCCCATTCATGCCACCCGGCAGCCCTACATCGGTGACCAAGAGGTCAATGGGTACGTTCGATTGCAGCACCTTGAGGCCGGCGGCGCTGTCGCCGGCCTCTATGGCCATGCACCCGAGCTCTTCCAGCACATCCGTCACCAGCATCCGGATGGCCGGCTCGTCGTCCACGATGAGGACCGTTCCGTCCTGCCCGGCCCGGGACGCGGTCAAAACGGCATGGGGTAAGTCCTCGGGTTCCGCCTCACCATAATAGCGAGGCAGGTAGAGGCACATCGTCGTGCCCTGGCCGACCTCCGAGTAGATCCGCACCTGCCCGCCCGATTGCCGGGCGAAGCCGTAGATCATCGAGAGGCCCAGGCCGGTGCCCTGACCGGCGGGCTTGGTCGTGTAGAACGGGTCGAAGGCGCGCGCGACGACCTCGGGCGGCATGCCCGTGCCGGTGTCGGTGACGCAGAGCGAGAGGTACTGGCCGGGCGGCAGGTCGCGCTCCCGGCCGGTTCGTTCGTCGATCCACCTGTTCGCCGTCTCGATGGTGATGCGCCCCCCGTCCGGCATCGCGTCGCGTGCGTTGATGCAGAGGTTCAGCAGGGCATTCTCCAGCTGCGGAGGGTCGATCAGGGCAGGCCAGAGGCCGGAGGCGCCGACCGTCTCCAAGTGGATGGAGGGCCCGACGGTGCGACGGACGAGATCCTCCATCCCGGCCACGAGCCGGTTCACGTCCGTTGGCTTGGGGTCGAGGGTCTGGCGACGCGAGAAGGCGAGCAATCGATGCGTCAGGGCGGCGGCGCGCTTGGAGGCGCCCTCGGCCGCATGCATGTAGCGGTCGAGGTCGTTGAACCGCCCCTGGCTCATACGGGTTCGCATCAGCTCCAGGCTTCCCGAGATGGCCGCGAGCAGGTTGTTGAAATCGTGCGCCAGCCCGCCCGTGAGTTGGCCGACGGCCTCCATCTTCTGCGATTGCCGTAACGCGTCCTCGGCCTCGGCCAGCAAGGCCGCCTGCTCGTGTTCCGCCGTCGTCGCCCGCCCGCTCGCATGGATCTCGTCGTCCTCGAACGCCGCGGTCCAGGCAAACCAGCGGTAGGAACCGTCCGCGTGGCGGAAGCGATACTCGTAGGGCTTGGTCAGCGGCGCCTCGAAGATGCCGACGAAGGCGGCCTGCGTCGCGGCAAGGTCGTCCGGATGCGTGAACGTCACGAAGCTCCGGCCTACGAGATCGGAGGCTTGCCAGCCCAGATGCTCCGTCCATGCGCCGTTGACCCGGGTGATGACGCCATCCGTACCGGCGATGGCGAGCAGGTCCCGCGACAGCCGCCAGGCCCGCTCCAGGGCGCGGGCCCTGTCGGAGACGCGCGTCTCCAAGGTCGCGTTGAGATCCTGCAGCGCGAGCCCGGCCTGCTCCGCGGTACGGCGTGCGTCGAGCAGGTCCTGCTCGTAGCGCCGACGGTCGGAGGCGTTGAACACCGTGACCCGGATGAAGCGGATGACGCCCGCCTCGTCCCGACGGACAACGGCGTTGACGAGGACCGGCAGGGTCGTCCCGTCCGAACGCATGACGTCGAGGGCGACCTCGTTGAACGACCCCTGCAGGCGCAGGAGCGGAGCGAAGTGAGTCTCGTAGTAGATCTTGCCGGCGATGTTGAGCAGGTCGAGGAAGCGACGTCCGACGAGTTGCTCGGAGGCGAACCCGGTCCATGTCGAGAACGTCCGGTTGACCCTGGAGATCCGGCCGTTGGGCAGGGTCTCCAGGTAGCCGCAGGGCGCGTTCTCGAAGAGATCCTCCAGATCGCCGGCCTCGGGCAATGCCGGGATGGCCGCCACCTCGTTCAAGGCGCCGTCCTCACAGGAAGGCTCTCATCGCCGCGATGGTCTCGTCCGGGGCGCTCAGGTTCGGGCAGTGGCCCGTCGCGTCGATCAGGACGAACTCGCTGTCGCGCAGGTTCTCGTGGACGAACTCGCCGACGGCGACCGGCGCGATCACGTCCTCGGAGCACTGGATTACGAGGCAGCGCGCGGCGACGCCCGCGAGGTCGGCGCGGTTATCCGAGAGGAAGGTGGCTCGGGCGAAACGCTTGGCGATGTCCGGGTCCGTGCGGCAGAAGCTGTTCGTCAGCTCCTCGCCGAGCTCCGGCCGGTCCGGGTTGCCGATGATGACGGGCGCCATGGCCTGCGACCAGCCCATGTGGTTGCTGTCGAGGAACTCCAGCAGTTCGTGGATCTGCGCCTCGCTGAAGCCGCCCTCGTAGCCTGCGTCGTCGATGTACCGCGGGGACGGACAGACCATCACGAGGGTGTCGAAGAGCTCGGGCGCCTTTTTGGAGACGAGCACCCCGATCATGGCGCTCACCGAATGCCCGACGAAGACGCTGCCGCGCACGTCGAGTGCGCGGCAGAGCTCGACCACGTCGTCGGCATAGCCTTCGAGGGTGGCATACCTGTCGGGGTCATAGGCCGAGAGGTCGGAACCACCGGCGCCGACGTGATCGAACAGGATCGTGCGGAACTCGCCCGCGAAGGCCGGGGCCACGAAACGCCACATGTTCTGGTCGCATCCGAAGCCGTGCGCGAAGACCATCGCCCGGGGGCCGGCCCCGGCCTGTCGGACGTTGTGGCGCTGGATGGCTGACGACGCCCCGCTTCCTTGCGCCTCTCCCGTCATTGCATCGTCTTTCAATCCTGGCGCCCGGGCAAAGCGGGCGGCCGGTCACGGGCGTCCGCATCGTCTCCCCCGATAAGCACCGAGCTGTCGCACGGCGCGGGACGGAAGCGCGCCATCGTCGCTTCCAGCTTTCCCCACTCGATGGGCTTCTGCATGTAGTCCGTTGCGCCAAGGGCGAAGGCAAGGTTTTGCTCGTCGAGCACCGTCACCATGATGATTGGCGTCGTGCCGAGCTCGGGATCGGCTCGCAGGGTGCGCAGGACCGACCAGCCGTCCATCCTCGGCATGGTGACGTCGAGCAGGATCACGCGAGGATGTAGCGTCCGTGCGGCTTGGAGGCCGGCCTGCCCGTCGACCGCCGTCACGACGCGGAACCCGTCCCTCTCCAGGAATCTCGCGATCAGGTCGCGGGTGGCGGGATCGTCGTCGACGACGAGGACGACGTCGGATGACCCGTCCGTAGCGACGGCCGGGGGTTCGACGACCGACGTTTCGGACGTTCCCTCGGCGAGCAGGGCGGGCATCCGCACGGTGAAGGTCGTACCCGCGCCCTCGACGCTTTCGACCGATATATCCCCGCCGAGCATGTCGACGAAGGCCCGCGTGATCGAGAGGCCCAGACCGGTGCCGCCGAAGCGGCGGGTCGTCGAGGCGTCGGCCTGGGTAAAGCGCTCGAACAACCGGGCCTGCTGCTCGGCGCTCATGCCGATGCCGGTGTCGGCGATCCGGAAGACAAGCCATGCCTCGCCGTCGCGGTCCTCGCGTCCGGCGGACAGCGTGACCTGTCCGGCCTCGGTGAACTTGGCGGCGTTACCGAGCAGGTTGATCAGGCATTGGCGTACCTTTGTGACGTCGGTGTGCGCGTCCCCCAGGGTCGTCCCCGAGTTCGAGGGTCAGGACATTGCCCTTCTTCGCCACAAGGGCCTCGACGGTGGCCGCCACGTCCCGGACCACGGCGTCGACGGCGAAATCCTCCGCGTAGACCTCCATGCGCTCGGCCTCGATCTTCGAGAGGTCGAGGACGTCGTTGATCAGCCCCAGGAGGTGGCGCGCGTTCGATTCGATCTTGCGAAGGTCCGGGAGCAAGTCGCCTTGCCCGAGATCCTCCATCTCCTCCTGCAGCATCTCCGAGTAACCGATCACGGCCGAGAGCGGGGTCCGCAGCTCGTGGCTCATGTTCGCGAGGAACTCGCTCTTGGCGCGGTTGGCCTCCTCGGCGGCCAGCTTGGCGGCGGCGAGCTGGCGTTCGAACCTCTTGCGCGCATCGATGTCCGAGACGACCACGACGCCGCCTGTCAGGCGTCCGTCGGCGTCGTGCATCGGCGCCGCGGAGAAGCCGACCCAGGACCGGGTGCCGTCGCCGCGCAGGTAGTCGACCTCCATCGCGACATCGGCCGCCCGTCCCTCGGTGACCTGCACGAGGGGCCACTCCGAGGGGGCGACTTCGCTCCCGTCCTCGCGGAGCGCGCTCCACCGCAACGGTCCCTCGCCGGGTCGCGCCGGGAGAACCCCATGACCGAGGATCGTCTCCACCCGGGCGTTGTGCCCGACAATGCGTCCCGACGGCGCCTCCGCGATGACGATGCCGACCGGCAGGTTTTCGAGCACGGCCCGCAACGTGGCCTCGCTGGTCCGGACCTCGCGCCGTGCCTCGGCCTCCCCGGCCTCGGCCAGCCCCGCCGCGACCGTCCCGGCGAACTGCCGTGCGATCCGGAGGTCCCGTCCGGAGAAGGCGTCGGGCTCGCCGGACTGCAGCTTGAGCACGCCGATGGGCGCGCCGCCGCGGGACACGGGAACGTAGATCGCGGAACGCATGCCGAGAGGCGCGATCACGTCGCGCTTGACCCGATGGTCTAGGAGCACGTCGGGGCAGAGCACGGCCTTGCCGGTGGTCAGGACATGCCCGGACAGGCTGCCGTGCAGCGGAAGCCGCATGCCGACATGGGCGGCAAGGGTCCCGCGTCCCGAACGGTAGACGAGTTCGTCGCCCTGCTGCAGCTCGATCACGCCACCCTGGGCCGCCGGGACCGCCTGCATCGCGCCGGAGACGAGCGCGTCGAGGATGGCGTCCCGGTCGCCCGCCGCGCGGGCGACGACGGCCTGCGTCGCGATGAGGGCGTTCTGCTGCCCGATCAGGATTTCCTGGCCGGCAAGGATGCGTTCGCGCTCGCCGGCGGCGCGGCGCAGTTCCATCTGGCTCATCACCTGTCCGGCGAGGGCCTTGAGGCACTCGGCCTGCTCGACGCTCAACCCGCCCAGGCGCGGTTCGACGTCGATGACGCAGAGCGACCCGAGCCGTTCCCCACCCGCGGTTTCGAGCGGCGCCCCGGCGTAGAAGCGCAGGTGGGGCTCGCCCGTCACCAGCGGGTTTGCGTTCGTCCGGGGGTCCTGCGTCAGGTCCGGGATGACGAGCATGTCGACTTCGCCGAGGGCGTGGGCGCACACCGACTTATCGAGGGTGGTCTCGCAGGAAGAAAAACCCGAACGCGCCTTGAACCACTGTCGGTCCGACCCGACGAGGCTGACCAATGCTACCGGCACATTGCATAGCCGGCGCGCCAGAACCACGATGTCGTCGAACCCCTTCTCGGGAGCGGTATCGAGGATGTCGTAATCCGCGAGCGCGTTCAGGCGACGGACGTCACCGACCAGCGCCGGCAGCGGCGGTCCGGCGTTTCCAGGATGCTGCGGGGCGAGATCTGACGTCAGGGCTTCATTCCATGGATGACGGCCCAGGCGTACCACGGAACCGTCGATGCGTTCCGTGGCATCAGAAACACGCTTCCGTCATGTCGCCGCAGGCCGTCGACCCCGGTCGGCCGACAGGCATCAATGGTTTCCCGGACCGCACATGGGTCTCACCCCGATGCAGGACGTCCCCAGGGAGGCGAGCTTGCAGGGGTCAGGCTTGTCCGACAAATCGCCGCAATGCCGTTGCGCGGAACTATCGCCGTCCCGATCACCGTCGAGCGGGACGGCCTGCGGTCCGGTCGCCACGGCAATATCAGGACATACGTATGAGCGGCCCTGCGCCTGATCGACCGGGAGGAGGTTCCGGCGTTAAGGCCCGTTCGCGCGAGCACGAACGGTTCCGAGGTACCATGTGACCGAAAGCCGTCGGCCCTCTCCGTCGCCCACGCCCCGCGGGAACCGTCGGGCCTATCCGGAAGGAAGCTCCCGACGGCCGTGATGTCCCTGTCCAACCGAGGCGCCACGCCGCGGATGCGCACGCCCTTGCAGAACGACATCGCCACGCGGCTCGGCGTGCTCCCGAACTTCTTCTGCACGCCGCCTCGGCGCCGGGGTTGATCGACCGCCTTCGGGACTTCGCGCGCTCGGCCTACTTCGACAGCCCGCTGCGGTCGCTGTTCAAGGAACGGCTGTTCGTCCACCTCTCCCGCTTTTGCGAGGTGCGGTACTGCATTGTCCGCCACGTCGGCTTCCTTGTCGGGCACGGCTACCCTGCGGGCGACGCCGAATGCGAGCCCCAGGCGATCGCCCATGCCATGGCGATGCTGCGCCGGCCCATCCCGGGCGAGGCCGGGTTCGAACGCGCGATGGCCCGCCCGGAGGCCGAGACGTTTACCGAGGCCATGCCGTCGCCCGGGAGCCAGCGCGAGGCCGACCTGTTCGATGCGCTGACCGTGATCTTCCTGGAACCGCTCCGGTCGCTCCCCGCCCGCAGGGTCGTCGGTCACGCCTTCGGCGAGGGCAACCTGGAGATGCTCACCGCCTTCCTCGCCTTCGTGCGGACGGCGCACTATTGGACCGAGACTCATCCCGAGCTTGAGATCGAGCCGGACATGCTCGCGCTGATGTCCGAGCACGGCGACCTGGCGCACCTTCTCCTCGACCAGTCCGAGGCCGAACGGGCGTGGTCGCCGATGGAGCGTGCCCGGCTGCTCACCGCGCTCGCCGCCCGGGAAGCCCGGCAGGGCCTGCTGCTCGGGCTCATCCAAGCCCAGCGCGAGACTGACGATCCGGGACGCATCCGGGGACTGGCGACCGAGGCGGTCGGACGGCATCTGGGCGTGCGGGTGGCGGGCTTCGTCATGGTCGACAGCCAACATGCGCCCTCGCTCACGAATTGCTGGACCGATGGCCAACCCGTCGAGCTTATACTGCCCGAGGCAAGCGCTGCGACCCTCCAGTCCAGACGCGTCGTCGCCGTCGCCGACACGGCGGACAAGCCCGATCCTACGGCCAACGTCGCACAGGACGGCGTCCGGGCGCTCCTTGACGTTCCGATGATGGGGGAAGGCTTGCTCGAAGGCAGCATCGTCGTCGGGCAGGGCGTGGTGCGCGAATGGGCCGAGGCCGAGATCGGCCTCGTCCGGGACGTCGCCACCCGGACCTGGAACGCCGTGGAGCGTGCCCAGGCATCGAACGCTCTGCGCGACCTGAACGAAACCCTGGAAATCCGCATTGCCACCGCCCTGACCGACCAACGCGTCACCGAGGACGCCCTACGCCAAGCCCAGAAGATGGAGGCGGTCGGCCAGTTGACCGGGGGCGTCGCGCACGACTTCAACAACCTGCTGACCATCGTCCGCTCGTCGGTCGACTTCCTGCGCCGGCCCGACCTCCCGGAGGCGCGCAAGGCCCGCTACCTCGACGCGGTCTCGGACACGGTCGACCGGGCCGCGAGGCTTACCAGCCAGTTTCTGGCTTTCGCGCGGCGCCAGACCCTGAACCCGGAGGTGTTTGACGTCGGCGAGCGGCTTCGTGCCGCCGCGGACATGCTCGATACCGTCACCGGCTGTCGCATCCGCATCGAGACGGTCTTCCCGGACGGACACTGCGCGGTCCGCGCCGATCGCAGCCAGTTCGAGACCGCCTTGGTGAACATGGCCGTCAACGCCCGCGACGCGATGGACGGCTCGGGAACGCCGAGGCTGGAGGTCCGGTGCGGATGCCCGTTGCCGCCGCTGCGCGGCCATGCCGGGTCCGAGGCAGCGTTCGTCGCCCTGTCGATCACCGACGGGGGCGTCGGCATCAAGCCGGGGCTGATCGAGCGGATCTTCGAGCCGTTCTACACCACGAAGGCCGTCGGCAAGGGCACGGGGCTCGGCCTGTCGCAGGAGTTCGGCTTTACCAAGCAATCCGGCGGCGACGTGGCCGTGACAAGCGAGGTCGGGCGCGGGACCACCTTCACGCTCTACCTTCCGGAGGTCGAGGCGAAGGTTCCCGAGCAGCCGGCCGAAGGGACCGTGGAGCGGCAGGGTCCGATCGCCGACGGCCAGCGCGTCCTGGTGGTCGAGGACAACGTCGAGGTCGGGCGCTTCTGCACCCAGATCCTGGAGGATCTCGGCTACGCTACGACCTGGGCTGCGAACGCCGAGGAGGCCTTGGATCGACTCGGAACGGATGGGGCCGGCTTCCAGGCGGTGTTCTCCGACGTGGTGATGCCCGGGATGGGCGGGCTCGAACTCGCCCGGCGTCTGCGGACCCGCTTTCCCGGCATGCCGGTCGTGCTCGCGTCCGGGCACAGTCACATGCTGTCCCAGGACGACACCCACGGCTTCGAGGTCATGCACAAGCCCTACTCGGACGAGCAGATCGGTCGCGTGCTCCGCCGGGTGATCCGCGAACCCGCCGCCACGTCTGGGCCGAAGGCGGGGGCGGCGATGCTTCCAGAGCCTGTCCTACCGCCCGGCGCCGACGGGGACCGGACGGCGCTGCTGGCGCGGTATCGCATCCTCGACAGTGGCCCGGAGGCGGTCTTCGACGGGGTGGTGATGCTCGCCAGGACGCTATGCACCGCATCCGTGGCGTTGATCAGCTTCGTCGATACCGACCGGCAATGGTTCACGGCGCGCTCCGGGTTCGACCAATGCCAGACCGACCTGCGTTCGTCGGTCTGCTCCCATGCCATCCGGCAGAGCACGCCCCTGGTCATCGCGGATTTGAATAAGGACGAGCGCACCCGGCGAAACCCGCTGGTGACGGGGGAACCCACATCCGATTCTACGCGGGAGCCCCGCTCTTAACACCGGACGGCGAGGCGCTCGGCAGCCTCTGCGTCATCGATACGGTCCCCCGGCCCGAGAGACTCTCGCCGGAGCGATCGGAAGGGCTCCAGGCCTTGGCCGCTCAGGTCATGGCCCAACTCGAACTCCGTCGGGCCCTGGCGGAACGCGACGCGGGGACCGGCCCGCCCCGGGGCTAGCCAGTCGGTGGCGACCGGTAGGCCGTGATTTCGTCCTCCATCCGCGCCTCCCTGCAGCGCTCGCGAAAAGACGTTGGAACTTGACCCACGGGTCGATCACGCCCCGATCGATTCCGAACTCTTCGCAGCGTGAGCCCCGGCTTCCCTGACGAAAACGAGCCCCAACCCGGCAACTCCGGTAGGAACTCCTGGAAGCGGCAGCAAAACGGACGACCGCTTCCGGATTACGGCGGGGATGACGGCTAACGGCAAAGTTGGGTCGGATGCGGAACGTCCGCTGTCGGATCAAGAGCCAAAATCCGATAGTCACCCATAGCGGACACACGACTATGAGCGCAGCGCCTGCTCCTTGCTGCCCTCGATCATCGAGCGGATGCGCGCAGCCATGCGGTCCATCGCGAACGGCTTGGTTAGCACCGCCATGCCCGGCGGAAGCGTCCCGTTGCCGAGGATTGCGTTCTCTGCGTAGCCCGTGATGAATAACACCTTTAGTTCAGGACGGTGGACCCGCGCGGCGTCGGCCATCTGCCGCCCGTTCATGCCACCCGGCAGCCCAACATCCGTGACCAGCAGGTCGATACGCACGTCCGATTGCAGCACCTTGAGGCCAGTGGCACTGTCTCCAGCCTCGATCGCCGCGTAGCCGAGGTCTTCAAGGATGTCGGTGATCAGCATGCGCACGGTCGGCTCGTCGTCGACGATCAGGACCGTCTCACCAGCCTCGGAGCGTGGCAGTTCGCCGATCGTTTGATCTCTCGTCTCATCCTCGACCTCCCCATAGTGGCGCGGCAGGTAGATGCACACCGTGGTGCCCTGCCCGACCTCCGAGTAGATCCGAACCTGCCCGCCTGACTGCTGGGCGAAGCCGTAGATCATCGACAGGCCGAGGCCGGTCCCCTCGCCGATGGGCTTCGTCGTGAAGAACGGGTCGAATGCCCTGGCGACGACCTCAGGTGGCATGCCGGTGCCGGTGTCGGTCACGCAAAGGCTAAGGTACTGCCCCTCGGGCAAGTCGTGCTGTCGCGCGGCCCGCTCGTCCATCCACTTGTTTGCGGTCTCGACGGTGATGGTGCCCCCATCCGGCATCGCGTCGCGCGCATTGATGCAGAGGTTCAGAAGCGCGTTCTCAAGCTGCGGCGGGTCCACCAAGGCAGGCCAGCCATTGGTCGCGCCGACGACCTCGACCGGGATGCCGGGTCCGACCGTTCGCTGGATCAGGTCGTGCATGCCCGTGGCAAGCCGGGTCACGTCGGTGGGCTTCGGATCGAGCGTCTGGCGGCGCGAGAACGCGAGGAGGCGATGCGTCAGGGCCGCAGCGCGCTTGGCTGCCCCCTGTGCCGCCGTCATGTAGCGGTCCACGTCCGTAAGGCGGCCCTGCTGCATCCGGGTCTGCATCAGCTCCAGTGAGCCGGAGATGCCCGCCAGCAGGTTGTTGAAGTCGTGAGCTAAGCCTCCGGTGAGTTGGCCCACCGCCTCCATCTTCTGCGATTGGCGCAGGGCTTCCTGAGCCTGGGCCAGCTCAGCCTGGCCGCGCAACCGTTCCGTGACGTCGGCCACGAACTGGTAGCAACCCACGCGCTCGCCGCGTTCATCGCGCAGGGTGCGGAACTTGATCTCGTAATAGGGACGGGTCCGCTCGGGATCGCCATAGTCCTCAACGAAGGTGGTTTCCTCGCCGGCAAGCCCCCGGCCCCATCCGGCCCGTACCTGCGCCTGATGCTCCGGCTGGTCCGCGAGCAGATCGAGCATGTTATCGCCAACCTTGGGGCGCACGCCGTAGATGCGCTCGAACTCGTCGGCATTCGCTTTGTTGATGGCCAGGATGGTGTAGTTCAGGTCCGCGGCCATCACCAGGACGTCGGTGCGCTCGACGATGGTCGCGAGGAAATTCCGCTCCGCCGTCCGTTCGGAAACCTGTCGCTCCAGCGTCGTGTTCATGACGCGGAGTGCATCCTCCATGCGCTTCCGTTCGGAGATGTCACTGAACAGGACCGCGACGCGATGCTCCCCCGGGTCACCGACGCGGAGCGCGCGCACGTCGAACCACCGCCCGAACACGTCCGCCTTGTTCTCGAAATGCGCCGGTTCGCCGGTCAGCGCGACATGCCCGTAGGTCTCGAACCAATGGTGTTCGAGATCGGGCGCGAACTCGCTTACCCATAAACCGAGGACGTTGGCCCCGGTCTGCCGTTCGAAAGCGGGATTGGCCTCGACGATGCGATAATCGACGGCGCGATCGCCCTCGAACCTCAACTCGATGATGCAGAACCCGACGTCTATGCTCTCGAACAGGGCGCGGTAGCGGCTCTCGCTTTCAGCTAGCGCGGCGCGCGCGCGCACTTGGTCGGTCATCTCGTACCCACCGACGAAGATGCCGGTGACGGCGCCCGCCGCGTCGCGAATGGGCTGATAGATGAAGGTGATGAAGCGATCGGCGTCATCGCCGGCGAACCGGATCGGCTGATTGCTGGCCGTGTACGCCTCGCCGGTCTTGTAGACCCGGTCGAGCAGCTCGAAGAACCCCTTGCCTTCGACCTCCGGGAACACCTCGCGGGCGCTGCGCCCCAGGTAGTCGCGTTGCCCGGCAATCGTGACATAGGCGTCGTTGACGTACTCGAAGATGTGAGGTGGGTCCCGCAGCACCGCGACGAACCCCGGCATCTGCTGCAGCATCACCCGCTGCCGCTGCCGTTCGGACGCGGCCTGGCGCTCGGCAAGGACCTGACGAGTTGTCTCGGTGCAGGCACAGAACAGGCCGGCGACGGCTCCGTCATCCCCAAAGACGGGGGTGTAGGAGAACGCGAAGTGGGTTTCCTCGGGATAGCCGTTGCGATGAAGGGTGAGTTGGAGGTCATCCATGTGCACGGGGTCGCCCGTGAACACGCGGTCCATTAAAGCACCCACCGCGTCCCGGACCTCAGGCCAGATCTCGAAGAACGGGCGTCCGAGGGCTGACGGGTGCCTCCCGCCCAGCATCGGCGCGTAGGTGTCGTTGTAGACCAGGGTGCGGTCCGGCCCCCACGCGATGAACATGGGTTGTTGCGAATTGAGCATGACGCGCACGAGCGTCACGAGCGATTGAGGCCAGCGCTCCTTTGGCCCGAGTGTGGTCGTCGACCAATCGTAGGCACGCATGAGCGCGCCCATCTCTCCGCCGCCCTTGAGGAACCCGCCCGGCTGGCCTGTCAGCTCAGCCACGCAGCACCTCATGGCTGACACCAGAATTTCTGATCGCCGAGAGGGCCACGGCCTCGTCACGCTCCAAAAGACGGAGCGCGGAGCGCATGACCTCGCTGATGTTGCGGTAGCGGCCGGAGGCAAGGAAGGCGCGAAGGAGCGCGTCCTGTTCCGGTGCGATCGAGACGGTGACGGTGCGACGCACGGACATGGGGCAGCCATGCGCGCCAGGGTTTGTTCTTACAAGCTCACGACTGTCACATCAGGGAAATTAGATCGCCGTCAGATAAGCGGCCGCACCGCCATCCGGAACGTCCGCTACCCACCGAGGCCGTGTGAGAACGCAGATCCTTCAGGATTTGGGGTGACGCGCGGAGTCGTGTCGCGGCGTGCGGTGGTGGGCCTCAGGCTCGGATCGCTGCCATCAGCGGACCGACCCCGAAGATCTGGATCATCCGCTTCATGTCGTAGGCCAGAACCTGCACGCGCATCTCGGTCCTGACCGTCGCCAAGGTCCGGGTCAGGAAGTGTGTTGCTCCCATCCAAGCCTTCAGTGTGCCGAACGGGTGCTCCACCGTCTGGCGACGGATCTTCATCGCGTCCGGCATCCGGTCGAGCCGCTCCTGCATCGCATCGAGCACGTCCTCGTGCACCCACCGTCTGACCCGCCGCGTCTCTGCGGGCGGGCAGCGGGGCTCGAGCGCACAATCGAGACAGGCCGTCAGGTTGCGGTAGTGGTCCATCGCGTCGCCCTCGGTTCGGCGATCGGACCGGACAAGCCCCTCGGTCAGGCGCTGGCCGGCCGGACAGATGTAGGGGTCATGTCCAGCGTCGTAGATGAAGTCCCATCCCGTGAAGAGGCCGCGCTTCGCATGGACCGAGGTCAGGGTCTTGGGCACGTACGGCAGCACGCCCGTGCCCTCGCAGCCCGGCACCTGCCCCCGTTGCGGTAGCCCCGGTCGGCCCGCACCGTGAGCGTCGCGCATCCCGTCGCGGCCTGCGCCAGGAGGCCCATCGGTGCGAGCTGCGCCCGGTCGCTGCCGACGTTGGTCACCGCATGCGCCACGATCAGGTGGTGGTTGGTATCGACCGCGGCCTGGACGTTGTAGCCGACCGTGCCGGTGCCCTTGCCGCTGGCCGCCATGGAGCGCGCATCGGGATCGGTCAGCGAGACTTGGCCGTCGGGGGCGGCCTCGACCTGCCGACCCATCGCCTGAAGGACCTGCATCGGCTCGCGCAGGCGAGCGATCTTCTCGTTGAGCCGCGTCGTGCGCGCCTCGGCGACATCGCTCGGCACGCGGTCGGCCCGATCCAGCGCCGCGCGGTAGCGGCCGATGCTCGTCTCGACCTGCGCCAGCCGGGCTTCGACCTTGGCGGCGGTGTAGTTCTTGTCGCGGTTGTTGACCGCCTTGAACTTGCTGCCATCGATCGCGACGACGGTCTTACTGAACAGGTTCAACTGGCGGCACAGCACTACGAACTGCGCGCAGGCCGCCTGAATGGCCGGGCCATTGTCCCTGCGGAAGTCGGCCAGCGTCTTAGAGTCGGGCATCAGCCGGCCGGTGAGCCAGATCAGCTCGATGTTGGGCTGGCTCGCGCGTTCGAGGCGGCGGCTCGACGGGACGCGGTTGAGGTAACCGTAAAGGCAGATCTTGAGCAGCGTCGCCGGGTGATAGGCCGGACGGTCCGTTGCCTCCGGCACGGCGCCCGCGAAGCCGAGCGCGGCTAGATCCAGCTCATCGACAGAGACCTCGACGAGGCGAACCGGATTGTCGGCGGTGATGTAGTCGTCCAAGCCGTCGGGAAGGAGCGTGATCTGCCGACGATCCTCGCCTGCGATGAAGCGCTTCATCCCGGCCTCCTCAGACCAGGATCTATCCTACCAAATCAACGCGTTTTCACACAGCCTGCACCCGTTGCGGAAAGTTGAAGCGGCTATGAGGGCTGCCCGAAGACGGACATAGGCAGGGGTGAAATTCGGCCACGCAAATGACCCGCCCCCCGCCTATTCGAATGTCCGTTCGGAAGGCGAACCGTCAAGGACCGCCGCGGCCTCGCAGCACATTGAGGCGGTGGCCCGGCGCGCCAACGAATGCAACGTGGCGCATCGGATCGCCCCCCCTCGGCCGTGACCCTCAGTCCACGTGTGCCGAGGCGCGCACGACCCGGACATTCCTGGTGGACAGAGCCCACGATGATGGCGGTCGAGGGTCGAACGCCGCGTTCACGCCGCCCGGATCCCGGTGGACGAACCAGGGATCTCCGTCGATCCCCCAGCGGCGCGAAGGCACGCCTCCACGGCCGCGCGGAGGGAGGACACGTAGACGTCTGCGCCGACCTCGCGCCCGAGGCTGGCGTCGGTGAGCACCTTCTCGCCCTCGGGCCACAAGCCGACCAGCACGGGCACGCCGGGCACCCTGCGCTTCAGGCGCTCCAGCAGGTAGCGCAGGTGCGCCGGGTTGCCGGAGATGTCGAGGTAGGACACGCAGACCATGGCCACCCCCGCCACGTCCAGGTCTCGGATGCCGTCGCGAGAGACGGCTTGGTACGGCGTCACACGGGCGCCGAGCCCGTGCTTGCGCAGCAATTGCGCCAGCATCGCCGAGGACGCCTCGTCGAGCGGACCTCGCCCGGCCACGCACAGGACCGGTGTCTCGCCGCGCCATGCCTCGGGAAGGGCCTCGCGGGGCGGAGCTTGGCCTGGCACCGCCTCGTTCTTCGGGTGCGCCCTCTCGGCGAGCGTCGGAGTCTCGCTCGGGTTGACCGCCTTGGTGTCGCGGGTCGGCTCGGCGTCCTCGTGCGCCTCGAAATCCTCGACCAGCGAACGGGCGGACGCGCGGATGTTTTCCAGTTGCGCCGGGATGACGACGCCGCGGGCATAGTCGTTGGCGGCGAGTTGCAGGCCCTTGAGCGCGACTTCATCGTAATATGACGACAACGAGCGCTCCTTCAGCATGGCCTCGCCGAGGTCGCGCGCCTCGTCCGGGTCGCCGGCCAGCATGCGCTGGTAGAAGTTTTCGACCGGCGTCAGCGGCGGCCGGTCGCCCAGCAGGATGTCTAGGAACTCCAGGCTGTCGACGTGGCGTCCGAGCACGACGAGACAGACGGTGAACGGGGTAGCGAGGATCAGGCCGATCGGCCCCCAGAGAAACCCCCAGAACAGGGTCGAGACGATCACCGCGAACGGCGACAGCCCGGTGGAGTGGCCGTAGAGCAGCGGCTCGATCACCTGCCCGAAAATCGGCTCGGCGATCAGGAACAGGGCCGCGGTGGCAATGACCATCGACCAGCCCGGGTCGACCGCGGCCGCGAGCGCCACGGGAAGGATGCCCGAGATGAAGGCGCCGATGTAGGGAACGAAGCGCATCAGCGCCGAGAACACACCCCACAGGAGCGGGTTGGGCACGCCGATGATCCAGAGGCCGACGCCGACGATGACGCCGAAGGCGGCGTTCATGCCGAGTTGGGCGAGGAAGTAGGTGCCGAGCCGGCCCGCCGCGTCGTCCATGGCCACGGTGGTGCGGTGCAGGTCGCTCGACCCGAACAGGCGGATCATGCGGTTGCGCAGATCCTCGCGCTGAAGCAGCAGGAACACGACCACGACGAGGACGATGCCGACCGTCGTCAGGGGCTCGAAGATCGGCCCGAGCACCTTCTCGGCCAGCGCCAACGGCGAGATGTCCGGCTCCTGGACGCGCACGAGCTGCGCCTTCGGGGTATCCCCGCCGGGACCCGTGGCTGCGCTGGTTCCGGCTGCATCCGCCTTCTGGGTGGCGTCGCTGACCTGATGGCTGAACTTGGCGATGACCCTGTTGGCTTGCCCCAGCCATCCGTCCTGCAGGCCAGCGAACTTTTTCTGCACGGTGGTCTGATACTGAGGCAGGTTGCCGGCGAGCCCGGCGACCTGGGTGCCGATGACCGCGCCGATGCCGCCGATAACGCCGAGCGCCAGCAGGACCGCGACGATGACCGAGGGCACGCGTCCGATCCTGATCCGGCGCAGCAAGTTCACCACCGGCGCAAGGACGAAGCTGAGGAGCACCGCCAGAACCAGGGGGATGAACACCTCGCGCCCGAAGTAGAGGGCGGCGATCAGCACGACGCCGACCGCGAGGGTCAGGAGCCCGCGCAGGCCCGGGACGAGGGGCGGCGGCACCTGGGCAGGCGGGCGCGGGATCACGGCTTCGTCGGTCGGCATGGGGTGTCAAACTCTTTACGCTGTGCCGGCTACGCGCGGCGCCCAGGCAGGTAACGTCGCCGGACGCGTTTCGACCCGGTCACGACGCTCAGAGGCCGCACCTTTCCCGATGCGCCGAGCCTCGACAGGAACGGACGCCGTGATGGCGTCTTGCCCCGGTGGCGGATCGGGCCGACGTCATCCCGCCGCCCCACGGCGTCACGTTCGCGCCCACATCATCGCTCCGTGCCCCACCACGGCACGGCGCTTACCCGGACTCGGTCGCCCATGGTTCACACCGGCTACAACCCGGCCCTCGTCGGACTGTCCATCGTCATCGCGGTGTTCGCGTCCTACGCGGCGCTCGACCTCGGCGCGCGCGTGCGCAAGCCCGATATCGGTCCGCGCTGGGCCTGGGGCGCCGGGGCCGCGGTGGCGATGGGCGGCGGCATCTGGGCGATGCACTTCGTCGGCATGATCGCCTTCGAGATGGGCATGCCCGCCGTATACGACCTGGGCCTGACGCTCCTGTCGTTGCTGATCGCGGTCGGCGTGACCGCCGCCGCCTTCGCCTGGGTCGCGGTGCGCGGAACCGGCATGCGGGCGCTTCTCGTCGCCGGGCCGCTCATGGGCGTGGGCGTGGCCGCCATGCACTACACCGGAATGGCCGCGATGCGCGTGCCCGGCAACCTCGCCTTCGACCCCGCCATCGTCGCGGTTTCCGTGGCCATCGCGGTCACCGCGGCGACGGCCGCCCTGTGGCTGACCTTCCGGCGCAATCGCCCCTGGCAGAAGCTCGCCGCCGCCTGCGTCATGGGCCTGGCGGTGGCCGGTATGCATTACACCGGCATGGCCGCAGCGACCTTCACCGCGGAGGAGGCCGGAGCCCACGCCGCCCACGCCACCGCCCTGGGAGCCAACCAGCAGACCATCGCCCTTTCCGTGGCCGGCGTAACCTTCGTCATCCTGTTCCTGGCGATGATGGCCGGCTCCCTCGACCAGCGGCGCGTCCAGCGCCGCCTGCACGTGAGCGAGGCTCGCTTCCGCTCCGCGGTCCTCGCGGTGGACGGTGTGATGTGGACGGCCGACGTTTCCGGCGACTTTGTCGAGGAGCAGCCCGGCTGGGAGCAGATCACCGGCCAGGCGTTCGCCGAGTACCGCGGGGGCGGCTGGGCATCGGCCATCCATCCCGAGGACCTGCCCGAGACGGTCCGGGCCTGGACGGATGCGGTCCGCTCGGGCGGATCCTTCGCGATCGAGCATCGCATCCGGGCGCCGGACGGCTTCTTCCGGCACTACGCGGTCCGCGCCATCCCGGTCCACGACGTTGACGGCACGATCCGAGAGTGGGTCGGCGTGCACGCGGACGTCACCGCCCGCCACCAGTACGAGACCGCGCTGTGCGAGGCGCGCGACGCGGCGGAGGGGGCCAACCGCGCCAAGAGCGCATTCCTGGCCAACATGAGCCACGAGCTGCGCACGCCGCTCTCAGCGGTAATCGGCTATGCCGAGATGCTGGAGGAGGACGCCGAGGATGCGGGCGAGGACGCCCTGGTCGGCGACCTGGGCAAGATCAAGTCGAACGCCCAGCACCTGCTCGGGCTCATCAACGACGTGCTCGACCTGTCGAAGGTCGAGGCCGAGAAAATGGACGTCTACGCCGAGGACGTCGTGGTCGAGGCGTTCACCCGCGACGCCGCGGGGACGGTCGAGGCGTTGATCGCCAAGAAGGGCAACCGCTTCGCGCTCGACCTGGCGCCGGACCTCGGCGAGATGCGCACCGATGCGGTGAAGCTGCGCCAGTGCCTGTTCAACCTGCTCGGCAACGCCGCCAAGTTCACGGAAGGCGGCACGGTCACGCTGCGAGTCCGCCGCGAGCGCCGCCAGGGGGGCGACAGACTCACGTTCGCCGTCATTGACACCGGCATCGGGATGACGCGGGAACAGGTTGCGGGCCTGTTCGAGCGGTTCAAGCAGGCCGACGAAACCACCACGCGCCGCTTCGGCGGCACAGGGCTCGGCCTCGCCTTGACTAAGGCACTCGCGCGGCTGATGGGGGGCGACGTCACGGTGACGAGCGCCGAGGGCGTCGGGACGACCTTCACGCTGGCGCTCCCCGCGATCCTACCGGACCCGCAGCAGGAAAGCACGTTCCCGTCGCCACCGCTCACGGATGCTGAGCCGCACGGGGACGGCCACGTCGTCCTGATCATCGACGACGAGGCGAGCCAGCGCGACCTGATGGTCCGCTACCTGACACGACAGGGGTTCGCGGCCCGGGCCGTCGCCGATGGACGAAGCGGGATCGACTTGGCTCGGAAGCTTCGTCCGATGGCGATCCTGCTCGACGTGATGATGCCGGAGATGGACGGCTGGGCCGTCCTGGCCACGCTGAAGGCCGACGAGATCACGCAGGATATCCCGGTCGTCATGGTCAGCTTCGTCGCCGACCCGGCGCTCGGGGCCTCACTCGGCGCAGCTGGATCGATCCCGAAGCCGGTGGACTGGCCCCGGCTGCGCGGCGTCCTCGACCGCATCGGCACCGATGCGGGCGACGTGCTCGTCGTGGACGACGACGCCGACATGCGCCGCCGGCTTCGTTCGACCCTCGTCCGGCACGGGTTCGCGGTGCGCGAGGCCGGAGACGGCGCTGAGGCGCTTGCGCGGGTGCGCGAGGCACGCCCGGGGCTCGTGCTCCTCGACCTGACGATGCCGGTGATGGATGGGTTCACCTTCCTACGCGAGCTCCGCGCCATGCCGGCCTGCGCGGAGGTGCCGGTGGTGGTGCTCAGCGCCAGGGACGTATCTGCGGAGGAGCGACGCCGGCTCGCGGGCGCCGATAGCGTCCTGCGCAAGGGGGACGCCAGCCTCCAGGACGTGGCCGCGGCCGTCGAACGCCTGCATCCTGCTACAGTCGAACAGGTTTCGTCGACTGCTCGGTGACCGCCGCTTGCCCGTCGGATCGGTCGACCCGGTCGCACGTGCCGGCCCACGGGCGTGGAACCCATACGTGCGAAAATTCGCTCCACCCGCCCGAAGCGCCAGGCCAGCGTCCGACGGACGCCGCGCAATCGGCCGAGTGTCTGAAGGCGATCCGGCACGAACCCCTGACGCTCTCGGCGCAGAGGTCGGGCAGATCATTGCCGTCAGGCTGTTGACGCGCCCATGGCCGGCATCTCCCCGTCGGATAACGCTACATCCGACCGGTTTGGGACCTACCGATCTCGACCATGGACTTCCCGGTGTCGGTCAACCACTAGCGGCATCCCCGGCTTGCGCATCCGTGCGAAAACGGGACGTGGCGTTCGTGGCATCACCGCCTGCGATGCGGCGTCGGCCACCTTGCGTCGGCCGTCCCGGCGAGCCATCGGCGGCCTTAGTGCCCGGCGGTCGGCGCATCCTCCGCCTGAAGGCCCTTGAGGGGGGCGTCGATCAGGCATACGACGCCGGCTGCCGGGTACGAGAGATCCACCTCGCCGCCAAAGTTTCCCGCGAGCCCCCGCCCAATCAGCCTGGACCCGAACCCGGTCCGCGTCGGCGGTACGACCACCGGACCGCCCTGCTCCGACCAACGCAGGACGCAGTGTGGCTCGCCACCGTTCTGGCGCAGCGACCAGACAACCGACACCTTGCCGATCGCCGTGGATAGGGCCCCGTATTTGGCCGCGTTGGTGGCGAGCTCGTGCAGCATCAGCGACAGCGACATCGCCGCCTTCGAGCCGACCGTGAAGCTCGGCCCTTCCAGGACGAAGCGACCCGCGTTGTCCTCGTGGTTCCGCAAGGCGTTCCGGATTAGAGTCTCGATGGGGGCGGAGCCCACCGAGCCGTCGAGCAGTAGGTCATGGGACTTGCTGAGCGCGATGAGCCGGCCCGCGAGGGTCTCCTTGGCCGCGTCCAGGTCGGTCGCCGTGCGCATGGTCTGGGTGGCGATGGACTGCACCATCGCCAGCATGTTCTTCATGCGGTGGCTGAGTTCGAGGTTGAGCGTCGTCTGCCGCTCCTCCGCCTCAATACGCGCCATGGCCGCTCGGGTCCGGTCCGCGATGGTGTTGGCGAAGCCGATCTCCGCCGGTGTCCAGGCGTAGGGGGCGTCCTTCAGGGCGTAGAGCAGCGCGACGAACCGGCCGTGCTCCATGAGCGGCAGGTTGAGCAGTGAGCGGACATGGATGGCAGCGAGGGCCGCGGCGTCCTCGGATGTCCGAGGATCCTCGGTCACGTCGTCGATGATGACCGCGTGGCCGCCCTTGAGGTTCTCGATGTACGAGCCGTAATCCCGGAACGCGTGAATGCCGTTGACCGACGGCAATCCCGATGCGGTCCAGCCTTGCCCGACGTCGATGGCCTCGCTGTCGTGGTGGACCGACCCGTATCCGGCATGGGACAATCCGAGGGTGCGCCCGAGGATCTCCGCAGCAACCTTGGCGCTCTCCGCCCGGTTGTCCGTGTTGCGCAGCCGGTCGCCGAGTTCAGCAAGAGCGGCGCGCATGGCGTCAGCCCGCTTGCGCTCAGAGACGTCGATAAACATCGCGGCGAAGCGTTGCTCGGTCTCGCGGTAGGCCCGGACTTCGAAGGTGCGCCGCAGCTCGGGCACCGCGATTTCGAAGACCTCGGGCGTCCCGGTGTCGACCACCCGCGCGTAGGTCTCGATCACCCAGTCCGGGATGTCCGAGATGGTCTCCCGCAAGGTCCGGCCCACGGTCTCGACCGGTAGTCCAGATTGGGCCGCGAAGGCGGGGTTGATCTCGACGAATCGGTAATCGACCGGCTTGCCGTCGGCGTCACGGATGATCTCGCCGCTGAAGAAGCCCTCCTGCATGCCCTCAAACAGGCCGCGCCAGCGTTTCTCGCTTTCGGTGACAAGCTGGTCCGAGGCCCGCTGCTTGGTGATGTCGCGCGAGACCACAAGGAGCCGCTCGGGGCGGCCCTCGGCGTCGCGAATCGGGGTGACCTGCACGTCCCACCACTTGGGCGTGCCTTTGAGCGTGTCGGCCGGTGCCTGGAAATGCCCAGTGCCGCCAGCCAGCGCCGCCCAGAACGCCGCCCTCGCGTCGTCCCGTGACTTCCCCTGCCAGAAACCGGTCCAGTCGCAGCCCCTGACCTGGTTGAAGTCATCGGCCTCGATAACGGCCAAGCCACCATCGTTCATGAAGGTCAGCCGGGCGTTCGGGTCGAGCACCTTGATGCAGTCGGCCGACGAGGACAGCACGCCCCGCATGAACGCGGCGTCAGCCGCCTCCTTGGCGGCGGCGTTCCGCTGGCTGGTGCGGTCCCGGAGGATTTTGAGGAAGCCCTCGTGCCGGCCGTGCTCGTCCCAGAGCGGCATCATCTCGCCGTTGGCCCAGAAGCGCTCGCCGCTCTTGCGGATGTGCCAGCGCTCGTCGGTGCCGCACCCGTGCAGGAGTGCGGAGGCCATCTCCTGCTCGGGGATGCCAGCGTAGACGTCCTCCTCGGTGAAGAATACGTGAACCGGCTTGCCGCACATCTCGGCCTCGTCCCAACCGAGGATGTGTTCGGCGCCAGGGGACCAACTCGTGACCAAGCCTTTCAAGTCCAGCGAGACGATGGCGTAGTCGACTGCGCTCTGCAGGATGGCCTTGTTGCGTCGGTCGCTCTCCCGGCGTTGCCGGAGGGAGCGCCGCAGTTCCAGGACCGTGATCACTTGGCGTGACAGGGTGCGGAGCACGAACGCCTGGGAAGGCGTGAGCTTGTTGGGCTTGGTGTCGAGGACGCACAGGGCGCCTAGGGACACGCCATCGGGCGTGATCAGCGGCGCGCCCGCGTAGAAGCGGACCTGGGGGCCTCCGGTGACGAGCGGGTTGGAGGCCGTGCGACGGTCCCGGGTCAAGTCCTCGATCTCGAAGATGTCGTCCTGTTGCGCGGCGTAGGCGCAGATCGACTGCGACAGGGGCGTCTCGTCCTGGCCGAAGCCGACCTCGGCCTTGAACCACTGCCGCTCGCCGTCGAGGAGAGAGATCAGTGAGACTGGCATGCCGCAGACCTCGGACGCGACCTTCACGATGTCCTGGAACTCGGCCTCGGCAGGCGTGTCGAGGATGCCGTAGTCGGCCAATGCCACCTGTCTACGGTCTTCGACCTGCGGATTCCGACCGAACATCCCTCGCTCACCGCTCCTTGCGACTCCGTCGCGGGTCCTTGCCAAACCAGGGGAAAACCCAATCCCGACCGCTCAGCGTCCCCTTCGTTCCGTACGTCCACCATATCCCGAAGGCGTCTCGCGCGTCTCGCGCAAGGCCACGACCGCGACGGAAAGACCGTGGGGCGTTCAACCCGTAAGCGCGGCCTTCGTCTCCCCGGGTGGAGGGTTGGAACGCGCCGTGGAGGCCGATCCTGGCCGCGGCACCGGTGCCTTTCCCGGTGCCGCCGAAGCAGGCGGACCCTGGACGTCGCGCCCGATGCCCGCAGCTGCATCACCGCTCGACAGGATCACCTAAGCGACCTGTCCCACGGCGGTCAGAACTACGGCATGGTCCGGTTCGATTTCACCGGGGCCGCCCGCTGCGGTCTCCAAGACGGCGGGTCGCGGCCCATTCCATCGATAGTTCGATCAACCGTCGTTGCCCTGCCGTGGCTTCCCGTCGTCGTCCACGGCGACGGCGGTGAAGACGCCCTCAGTGACCTTCTCCCCATCTCCGCCGATGCGGTCGCGGACCCAAACCTCAACCTTCCCGCCGAACGACATCTCACCCCCGTCCTGGAGAGTGCATGAGCAACGCACCTCGTCACCCACCGCGATGGGTCGGAGGAAGCGCATCGCGTCGATGCTGGCCGTCGCGATGCGTCCCTTCACCCGCTGCGAGGCGAAGGTGCCGCCTGCTAGATCCATCTGGGACACCGTCCAGCCGCCGAAGATCGCACCCGCCGCGTTCGTGTCGCGCGGCATGGCAGTCGTGCGGACATGGGGACCATCCGAGGTTCTTGATGCCGTGTCGCTCATGATGAGTTCCGCGCTCCGGTTCCCTGGTCGCGCCTACCGACCAAACGTCTGCAGGTACATCGGTTTTCCGGGGTCATTCCGCGGCTTCGACGTGCCCTTCGTCGACATCCGCCTCTCCGTCGGCATCGACACCCTCCTCCGGTTGCTCCTCGTCGTCCGTCGCCTCCTGTGCGGTGATGCCGAACCGAGCGGCGATGTCGGGTGCGAATCGCAGCAGATCAGGACGGAGCCGCAGCAGGCTGAGGTCCTTGGACCTCCCCTCCAGCATCACGTCGAAGATGAGTCCTTCGGCCATCCGCATCAAAGTCGCGAACTCGAAGGGGTTCGTAAAGTCGGCGTGACCTGTCCATGTGGGAGGCCGCAACACTGTCTTGAACCGGGCCGTCGCCTTGACCGGCGCTTTCAGCAACGCTTTGGAACCGTTGGCCTTCCCGGCCTTGGCAGCCTCGCGTTGCTTGGAGGTGATCTTCTGCTTGATCTCGCGCAACTCTGTGCGCGGCGAGGAAAAGTGCATCTTCGGTCGGATGCCGGCCGGCCACGTCGCAAGGAAGCGCGCGAAGGTCTCGCGCATGTCCAACCGCTCGGGGTTGAGGCACCAAAAATGCTTGTCGTCGAAGATGAGCCGAACGCCGGTACGCTCGTGGATCCAGAGCACGTCCGCCGCCGAGAAGCGCAGATCGTCGTTCTCAAGCTCCAGCCGGCGCTTCACGTGCTCCGGACATAGGTTCCAGCCGTCGACCCAACGCGCCCGGCTCGCCTCGTGGTCGTCGTAGACACCGCCAACGTGGGTGATCATCACCGCCTCGTCGCCCAGCTCCCTTCGATCCAGCATCTCCGCCTGACTGGAGAGATCCCAGATGCTCTTCTTCGTGAGCTCGGGGTTCGGGGCGTTCAGCAACACATACTGCGAGGGATGGAACGACAGCTGGATGTCGTCGGCCCGGGCCTTGGCGCCGAACGCCCGCAACTCGTCATCGCTCTCCGCCACCATGTTGTGGAACTGCGGCATGTCCGGATGGGTCGCATAGGGCGCGATGTCCGACGACATGCGGTACATGTCCAGGTTCTTGAACTTTAGGTAGCCCAGGACGTGGTCGAGCAGTTAGAGGGAACACTTGAGGGCGGGCCCTTCTGCCAGCGCCGTGTGTCCTGCGACTTCAGGTCTGGCCGCCCCATCACCTTGACGGGAAAGCCCAGCCTCAAGGGACGATCATTGCCGGTCGTGCCTGCACCCGTGCCTGGGGAAACCCAAGTCCCCGAATGAAGTGGTTCCAGTCGGCGTTGCGCAGCGCCCCGCCGGTCGCCTGTGCGTGGCCGTTGCCGTAGCGACCGTCGGCGTTGGCCGGACGATGCTCGGCGAGGAAGGCGATCAGATCCCGCCCACTGGCCGACCTTGCCGCGAAGTGCACCCACCCCGGGCGGTAGCCGGCGTTGGCGGCGATCACGATCTTGTCCTTCAGGCGCCCCCGCCACTGCTGGGCGATCAGGGGGTGGATCTGGCATGGGGAGTCGAGCGAAATCAGCGCGACGTCGCCGCCGATTTTAGGCGGCACGCGTTTGGCCGTGTCCATGGCCATCCGAACCTCGGTCTTGGCCGCATGCAAGGCTCGCGCATCGTCGTCGTCGCCCTTGGTGATGCGCTTCGGGCCGTCGGACGCAAGCAGGAGGCGAAGCGCGGGGCTGGCATCGGCCGCAGCCGTCCGCCTCGGGGCGTTGACGAGCGACGTGGCATCGCGAAGAGCCGTCTTGCCCCAGCGAGCCTGAGCCTCGGCGATCTCGGGGACGTCGAGGCCCTCCGCCATGTCACCGATCAAGCCCACGGCCGCCAGCCATAGGAGGTCGGCCTGATCTCCGATGGCGCCGGCGGCCCACCAGGCAAGCAAGGCGGTGGTCGGCTCGGGATCGAGGCCGTTTCCGCTGATCGTGACGGCATCCCTCGGTTCGCCGGTTGGGACGTGATGGTCTATGACGAGCGTCGGGCAGCCCGGTAGAACGGGATCGGCTCGGGTGCCGAGGTCGGCGACGATCAGGCCGCCGGGGTTGTCTTCCGCAAGCCGATCGGCAACCTCAGGATCCCACGGCGACTCCCCTTTGCCGACGACGACGGACACCGCGTCCCTTCCAGCCTGCCGGAGGGCGCGGATCAGGATGGCGGCGGCAGTCAGACCGTCCGCGTCGAAGTGGCTGACGACCAGGACGGGCCTACCTGGCTTGAACGTGGCGAGTGCCATCGTCATCGCGTCTCGCGCAGCCGCTCGTACATCGCCGTTCGATGACAAGCTCCCGATCCTCAGCACCCCGGCTATCCTCCCCATTCGACACCCTGGTTTGTATCGGTCGACAGCCGCCTGCCTCGGTCATCGCCGGTGCGGCCCCAGCGCCGCCTCGGACTCGGGCAACGCTCGAACCCGTGATCTGCCGACGACCTCTGGCGGAAAACCTGTGTGTTCCCTCCAGAGCGTGGCGGACGCGAGGGAGTCGGTCCCAACGAGCGCGCTGCCATAGGCGGCGATTCGGGACCTTCGCAGCCTGAGGCGAGGCGGAGAACCGTCCCACCAGTCCCTAGATGTTTGATCCCAGGGTTTGATGGTGCACTCTTCACCTCGGAGTGGAGGGATGCGCTATGGGCCAGGTTCTTCACGGCAGCGCCACAACGACGGGGGCAGTCCGTCGAGCGATCCAGCATAGTCAAGCGAGCCTGAG
>NZ_JAKSYH010000026.1 GCF_022829295.1 Methylobacterium sp. J-088 | reverse complement strand
AAGATCGCCCCCGAGGCCGCGGCCCGGACCGGCTTCTTCAGGGTCGAGACGCCCGAGGTCTATCGGTACGGGCAAGGCGCTCCGAACCCTGTTGCGGACCCGGGCACGCGCCTACCGAACTCCAACGCCATCCCGAGCCTGGACGTGAACCAGTCTCACGAATTCAACGGCATGAAGATCAGGCGGGTACGCTGATGCCGACCTACAGCCTTTCCGGGCCCGATGGGGCCGAATACGAGATCGACGCGCCCGACGAGGGCTCGGCCTACAAGGCGTACCAGAACATCGGGGCGGCATCGAACCCGCCGTCTGCAACCACGACGGACGCGCCGGCCGCTGGCCTGCCTGGAGACGCCTCCGCAGCGGTCGGGCGGGGCCTCATCAACGGCATTCCCGTGGTCGGCCCCTACGCCTTGTCCGGTCTGGAGCACGCAGCGGCGGGCGTGCGCTCGCTGCAGAACGACACCAAGTTCTCGGACGAACTCAAGAACGTTCAGGGCTTCAGCCAAGGCACCGCTGAGGCGCACCCCTACGCGACCGTCGGCGGCGAGATTGCCGGCGGTGTCATCGGCACCGCGCCCGCCATCGCGGCGGCCCCTGCCGCGTTCGGGGCGGGGACGGCGGCACTGCCCGCCAGGATTGCCGCCTCAATGTTCACAGGCGCCGGGATGGGAGCGGCGGACTCGGCTGTCCGCACCAATGGGGATTTGGACGCTGTTCGGCAGGGCGCGCAAGCCGGCGCAGCGTTCGGCGCTGCTGCGCCTGTCGCCGGCTCCGTCGTCGGCGCGGGCATCCGCAAATTCTACGACATGGTCGGCGGCATTCGCGCGCCGGACAGCGGCTTCGGCTCGGCCGCCACCCGCATGCTCGGGGAAGACGCGGCGGCCTCTGGCGGCACGCAGGCCGTGCGGGATCGCATGGCGCAGCTCGGCACGCCCGCCATGCTGCTTGACGCCTCGCCGTCGTTCCAGGGTAGGGCGCAGGGCTTGGCGGCCCGCCCTGAGACCATGCAGCAGATCGTGGATCCGATCCGCGCCCGCGACGCCGGCACGACAGCACGCCTCGCCGCCGACGTGGATGGCGCCCTCGGCCCCGCCAGCAGCCCGCGGGAGTTGGACGCCCAGGTCAAGGCGCTGCGCAGCGTGCCCAACACCGCGATCGGCGAC
>NZ_JAKSYH010000025.1 GCF_022829295.1 Methylobacterium sp. J-088 | reverse complement strand
GTCGCCGATCGCGGTGTTGGGCACGCTGCGCAGCGCCTTGACCTGGGCGTCCAACTCCCGCGGGCTGCTGGCGGGGCCGAGGGCGCCATCCACGTCGGCGGCGAGGCGTGCTGTCGTGCCGGCGTCGCGGGCGCGGATCGGGTCCACGATCTGCTGCATAGTCTCAGGGCGGGCCGCCAGACCCTGGGCTCGCCCCTGGAACGACGGCGAGGCGTCGAGCAGCATGGCGGGCGTGCCGAGCTGCGCCATGCGATCCCGAACGGCCTGCGTGCCGCCAGAGGCCGCCGCGTCCTCACCGAGCATGCGGGTGGCGGCAGAACCGAACCCGCTCTCCGGGGCGCGGAGACCGCCGACTAGATCGTAGAAACGTCGAATGCCGGCGCCGATAGTCGCCCCTGCTGCGGGTGCCGCGGCCCCAAAAGCCGCACCGGTAATGGCTCCTTGCCGCGCAGTATCCAGATCGCCGCCGCTCCGGACGGCCGAGTCCGCGCCGCCCATGATGGCGCCTGTCCCCATGGACGCGAGGGATCGGGCGCCGAGGCTGCCAGCCCCCGCTCCGAACGCGGCAGGGGCCGCCGCGATGGCGGGCGCGGTGCCGATCACGCCGCCGGCAATCTCGCCGCCGGTCGTGGCGTAGGGGTGCGCCTCAGCGGTGCCTTGGCTGAAGCCCTGAACGTTCTTGAGTTCGTCCGAAAACTTGGTGTCGTTCTGCAGCGAGCGCACGCCCGCCGCCGCGTGCTCCAGACCGGACAAGGCGTAGGGGCCGACCACGGGGATGCCGTTGATGAGACCCCGCCCGACCGCGGCCGAGGCGTCACCGGGCAGCCCGGCGGCTGGCGCGTCCGTCGTGGTCGCAGCCGGCGGGTTCGAGGCGGGGCCGATGCCCTGATACAGCTTGTAGGCCGAGCCCTCGTCGGGCGCATCGATCTCGTATTCGGCCCCATCGGGCCCGGAGAGGCTGTAGGTCGGCATCAGCGAACCCGCCTGATCTTCATGCCGTTGAATTCGTGAGACTGGTTCACATCCAGGCTCGGGATGGCGTTGGAGGTCGGCAGACGCGCTCCGGGATCAGCCAGCGGGTTCGGCGTGCCCTGACCGTACTTGTAGACGTCAGGCGTCTCGACCCTGAAGAAGCCGGTCCGGGCCGCGGCACTCTGAGCGATCTTAGGATCGCCGGCGAGTGGAGCGTGGTTCGCGTCGATCGCGTGCCGGGCACACTTTTCCTGCGCGTCCACTCTCTGCCGCAGCGCCTGCTCCGTCTTCGACCTGTCGCCACCCGCAATCGTCTTACCGAGCTGCAAATCCATGTTGGTCGTGTGACCCGCCTGGGAGACGGCCTTCGCCAACTCGGCCTGCTTCTGAGTCGAGGCAGCATCGAAGCTGTAGGAGGCGTTCAACTGGCTCGGGTCGATACCGAGAAGCTGCGCACCGATGGCCTGGGCCTGGGTCCGCCAGTCCGCGCCCGATCCCGAGATCACGCCCTTGTCGAGAGCTTCCTTCTGCCGGCTGATGGCCGCGAGCGTGCCGACTGCGCCCTGAGCCTTCTGATAGCCGCCGGTGATGTTGTCGCCGATCAGCTTGTCCAGACCTTCGTTGGCCTTCTTATCGGGCTGCGGGGGGACGATGGTCCTGACGTTCGGGTCTGTGCCGGCCGCTGCGGGTGCGCCGCCCTCACTAGCCGCGCCGGCAGAGGCTTTGTCGGGGAACAAGCTGCTTTTGCGAACGGCGATCGTGCCGCCCTGACCGTCGGACTGCAGGACGATGTCATCCTTGGCGTGCGCGTCCGCGACGGAGGCGAGGGCGTCGGCCTTCTTCACCTCCTGATCAAGGGGGATGCCGGACGGCCCAAGAAGGTTCGCCTGCCCTGGCACCCCACCGTTCCGGTTCAGG
>NZ_JAKSYH010000024.1 GCF_022829295.1 Methylobacterium sp. J-088 | reverse complement strand
CGAGCGGCATCCATGATCCATCGAACAGAAATGCCCGGCAATTTCTGGTCCGAGCTTGAGCGCAACGTGTCATCTAAGGTGGGCGACGCCCTTAACACAGATGAAGTTCCGCATGAGCTGCTGATCTCATATCTGCGCGATTTGGAAGTCATGGCACGGACGGCATGCCATAGCCGACAGACCGTCCAGATCATCGCCTCCGGGCGTAGCCTTCTCGGCGACCGAGAGGTGCTAGGACCGAAGGATTGTGCGTTCTCATACGCGCATCTGTGATCGGGATGGTTCTTGCAGCATCTCAACGGCCTGAACCCAGATCGGAGATAAAAATGCTCTATGACGAGATGGGTCGTCTGGCCGGCGAGGCGTTCCAGTTGAACGCGAGAATGGTCCAGAACGCCATGCTGCTTACAGTGGCGATGAATTACGCCTGGACCGCTAGTCGGCGACAGGAGGTTCGACGAACCGGAGGCGAGATGAAGGCTTCTGCAAAGCGCACTGCACGAACGAGCCGCCCGAAGCGTCGTAGCTTGCCCAGAGAGGTCGCGGCTCGGGGTATGCACGTTTTGTAGCCGCTTAGCCCCGCGGTAGCGCGGGAGCATCAGAACACCCGCGTTTAGAGCGGCACGCAAGGCATCATCGGCTAGGCTCACTGAGGGCAGGCTGAGCCGCGGCCAGGATGGCAGCGCGGGCCTTGGTCCGGCGGGGGTCCGCAGCCGTGATCTCGCGCCGTATGGCGTCGAGGGTTGCGGGACCGCCGGCCGCATGCGCCTCGCGCAGCTTGTGGGCGAGGGCGCTCCGGAAGGCGAGAGTGGCCGGTGCGTCGGCTCCGCGCTGCTCGATGCTCTCCACGAGGGCGAGGATGCTGGCGGTCGTCATGCCTGGGCTCTCCCGATCCCGTGCCATGCCATCTCCAGCACGATCATCCGCCAGCTCGCGTACCTAGAGTATCGTGGCCTGCCAGTGCTGAACACACTGTACGCCGCATGACCGGCGGCAGACAGCTGCACTGGGATCTAAACTGTGTTGGAGAACGCGTGCCCGACACGATGCAGCGTGCCCGACTTGAGTCGCGGAAGGTCTGGCGCATGCAGTCTCTTACTGGGCTAGTTCCTCCACCCTCGCTCATGGTCGAGCTCATCGACCTGCTAGGCGACTTCCCGCCTGGACAGAACCAGCGCCAGGCCGAGATGCTCGGGACACGCTTGGCGGACCTGGAATGCAGAGCGCGCAGGCAGGGAGCGCCGCCGGAGACGGTGGCGGCGATCAAGGGCGCACGCGTGCTGTTGGATCTGGCGGAACTGCCACCCCTGCCGCCGTCGAGCGCAGGCCTGTGACGGCTTGCCCGGCGTCGACCAACCTGCACACGCTGGCCGTGAGCTTGGAAGCGATGCAGCGGCTGCTCGGTCGCCGAACCGCGGACGGAGCGCTCGTGCTGGCTGATCCCGCACTGATTGAGGCCGCGATTGAGACAGGACTGGCGGAGGTGGCAAGCGTCAAGGTGATGCTGGCGGAGGCATCGCAAACCCCGACGAGCCCATGGCAGGGATCCGTCGATAACCTCATTGCGGCGGTAGCCGAGGTCGACGGTCTGCTCACTATGCTAGAGGAAATGCTGAGCCGCCTGGTGATCGGCCCCCACGAGGTGGTCCAAGGGTAAAGTTAGTGCACGGTGGGCCGCTCCGCCGCGAGTAGCTTGGCCGGCGGAGCTGGTCGGGCGAGCGCAGCCGGCCAAGCGGAGAAGGCTGGCACGAACACCTCCGGGGCC
>NZ_JAKSYH010000023.1 GCF_022829295.1 Methylobacterium sp. J-088 | reverse complement strand
GCGGGGCCGTTTGCGTCGGCGGCAGTGCACACAGGGCGCTGGGGTGGGGCACAGCCGACTGGAGGGGTGAGCGGGGGTTGGATGCGCTGTGGTCAGTCCCCACAAAGGGCAACGCGCGTCCGGTCCACGATCCGCAGGCTTGCGGGTTACCAGATCGGGTTTGGGATCTTCTTGCGGATGGTAAATCGGGCGGCCCGGCCGGCTCATGCGCCCACCCTCCCCCGCAAAGGGGGGAGGGAAAGGCGCGCGGTTCGGCCGCCGAGGACCAATCCATGGCCAGCCTGAAAAACAAGATCGTCAGCGCCGACGAGGCCGCCGCCATCCTGCAGGATGGCGACATGGTCGCGGTCTCGGGCTTCGTCGGCATCGGTACGCCCGACGAGCTGATCCTGGCGCTCGCCCGCCGTTTTGACGCCGGCAACGGCCCGCACGGGATCGGCCTGATGTTCGCCGCCGCCCCGGGCGACGGCAAGGAGCGCGGCCTCAACCGCCTCGCGATCCCGGGCCTCGTGAAGCGCGTCGTCGGCGGCCATTGGGCGCTGGTGCCGAAGCTCGGCGCCCTGGCGGTCGAGGGTCAGATCGAGGCCTACAATCTCCCGCTCGGCGTCGTCTCGCACCTCTACCGCGAGATCGCCGCCCACACGCCAGGCCACATCACAAAGGTGGGCCTGCGCACCTTCGTGGATCCGCGGCTGGAGGGCGGCAAGCTCAACGCCGTCACGACGGAAGACCTCGTCGACGTGGTCGAACTCGGCGGCGAATCCTGGCTGCACTACAAGGCGTTCCCGGTCAACGTCGCGCTGATCCGCGGCACCACCGCCGATCCTGCCGGCAACATCACCATGGAGCGCGAGGCGCTGACGCTGGACAACCTCGCCGCCGCCATGGCGGCGAAGAACTCGGGCGGCTTCGTGATCGCGCAGGTCGAGCGTCTGGCCGAGGCCGGCTCGCTCAACCCGCGCGAGGTGCAGGTCCCCGGCATCCTGGTCGATTGCGTGGTGCTCAGCCAGCCGGAGAACCACCACCAGACCTACGGCACGCCCTACAACCACGCCTTCACGGGCCGCCAGCGCGTGCCGCTCGACCGCATTCCGCCGATGGCGCTCGACGCCAGGAAAATCGTCGCCCGGCGCTGCGCGTTCGAATTGCCCCCGGGCGGCGTGGTCAATCTCGGCATCGGCATGCCGGAGGGCGTCGCGGCGGTCGCCGCCGAGGAGCGGGTCCTGAAATACCTGACCCTCACCGCCGAGCCGGGCGTGATCGGCGGCCTGCCGCAGGGCGGGCTCGATTTCGGCGCCGCCCTGAACCCGGCCGCGGTGCTGCACCAGAACCAGCAATTCGACTTCTACGACGGCGGCGGGCTCGATCTCGCCTGCTTGGGGCTCGCGCAATGCGATGCCGAGGGCAACGTCAATGTCAGCCGGTTCGGCAAGAAGCTCGCGGGCGCGGGCGGCTTCATCAACATCTCGCAGAACGCAAAAAGCCTCGTGTTCGCCGGCACCTTCATGGCCGATGGCTTGAAGGTCGCGATCGAGGGCGACGGGATCCGCATCCTCAGCGAGGGGCGCTCCCGGAAATTTATCGCCGCCGTCGAGCAGGTGACCTTCTCGGGCGCCTACGCGGCCGATCGCGGCCAGCCGGTGCTGTACGTGACCGAGCGCTGCGTCTTCCGCCGGACCCGGGCCGGCATGGAACTCGTGGAGGTCGCAGCCGGAGTCGATATCGCGCGCGACATCCTCGGCCAGATGGGGTTCGTGCCGATCGTGCAAAACCCGAAGCCGATGGATCCGCGCCTGTTCCGCGAGACCATCATGGGGCTGGAGCCGTGGCTGCTCGGCCTCTCCATGGCGGAGCGGATCAGCTACGATCCGGAGCGCAACATCCTGTTCTCGAATCTCGAAGGCTTTCAGGTCCGGACCATCGAGGATGTCGAGCTGGTGCGCCGGGAATACGAGCGCGCCTGCCAGGAGATCGGCCGCAAGGTCCACCTGATCGCCAATTACGACGGGTTCGAAATCGACCCGACGGTAAGCGATGCCTATTTCTCGGCCATCGCTTATCTGGAAAAGCGGTATTATGAGACGGCATCGCGCTATACGACGAGCGCGTTTCTGCGATTGAAACTCGGCGCCTCGCTGGCGAGCCGCGATCTGGCTCCCCACGTATTCGAGACAAGAGCCGAGGCACAGGCGAGGAATACGGCCCAGGGCGTGACCCTCAAGCCGCGGAATGCGATGTCGGACTCCGAACGATCGGAATCCGAGCTGCCGCATCCGCCGAAGGAACCGTTGGATGCCTGAGACCGAGATTCCCACCCTGCAGGATCGCGCCCTGCTGGTCGAAGCCTGCCTCGTCGGCGGCGCCTGGACCCAGGCCGGCTCCGGCAGCATCGATGTGACGAACCCCGCCACCGGCGCGGTTATCGCCCGGGTGCCGAATGCCGGCGCCGAGGAGACGCGGGCTGCGATCCAGGCGGCGCATGCGGCCTACCCGGCCTGGCGCGCCAAGACCGCCAACGAGCGCGCGGTGCTGCTGCGCAAGCTCGCGGCGCTCGTCACCGAGCATCAGGAGGATCTGGCGCAGATCCTCACCGCCGAGCAGGGCAAGTCGCTGACCGAGTCCCGCGGCGAGGTCGCGATGTCGGCAGCCTACGTGCTGTGGTTCGCGGAAGAGGCGCGGCGCGTCTACGGCGACGTGATCCCCTCCCCCTGGGGCGACCGCAAGATCCTCGTCACCAAGGAGCCGGTGGGCGTGGTTGCGGCGATCACGCCGTGGAATTTCCCGTCCTCGATGATCGCCCGCAAGATCGCCCCGGCGCTGGCCGCCGGCTGCCCGATCGTGATCAAGCCGGCCTCGCAGACCCCGCTCTCGGGGCTGGCCTGGGGCGTGCTGTGCGAGCGTGCGGGCTTCCCGGCCGGTGTGGTGTCGATCCTCACCGGTTCGGCCCGCGCCATCGGCGCCGAGATGACCGGCAATCCCTTGGTCAAGAAAATCACGTTCACCGGCTCGACCGAGGTCGGCAAGGTGCTGCTGGAGCAGGCCTCGCACACGGTGAAGAAGGTCTCGATGGAATTGGGCGGCAACGCGCCGTTCATCGTGTTCGACGACGCCGACATCGACCGGGCGGTGGCGGGCGCGATGCTCGCCAAGTTCCGCAATTCCGGCCAGACCTGCATCTGCACCAACCGCTTTCTGGTGCAGGACGGGATCTATGATGCCTTCGCGGAGAAGATGGCCGAGGCCGCCAATCGCCTGAAGGTCGGTAACGGCCTCGAGGACGGCGTCGCCCAGGGGCCGCTGATCGACATGGCGGCGGTGGAGAAGACCGAGGCCCATATCCGCGACGCGCTCGAGAAGGGCGGCCGGGTGATCGCGGGCGGCCACCGCCACGCGCTGGGCGGCCAGTTCTTCGAGCCGACCGTGATCACCGGCGCGACCCCCGGGATGGATGTCGCCCGCGAGGAGACGTTCGGCCCGCTGGCGCCGCTGTTCCGCTTCCGCGACGAGGCGGAGGCGATCCGCATGGCCAACGACACCGAGTTCGGGCTCGCCTGCTACTTCTACACCCGCGACCTCGGCCGAACCTTCCGGGTCGCGGAGGCGCTGGAATACGGCATGGTCGGGATCAACGAGGGGATCATCACCACCGAGGTGGCGCCCTTCGGCGGCGTGAAGGAATCCGGCCTCGGCCGCGAAGGCTCGTATCAGGGCATCGAGGATTACCTGAACACGAAGTACCTGTGCGTGGGTGGGCTCGGGGCATGATGCCCGGGGTCCATTGAGACGCATATCCCCTCCCTTGCTGGCAGGGGGCCAGGGGTGGTGCAGAAGGCACCGCGCCACTCGATCCTTAACCACCCCCACCTCCAACTCCTCCCCTCAAGGGGGAGGAGAGCAGGTCGCGTCTAGGGCCTAAGCGCGTCTTACTTACCGCTCGGCGCAGCGCCGCTGCCGGTTGTGCCGTTGCCCATGCTGCTGCCGGCCGGTGCACCGGGGGTGCTGACGCGGGGGCCGCCGCTGGTGCCGGGCGCCATGCCGGCGCCGGTGGAGCCGGTCTGCTCCATCGCTCCGGTTCCCGTCCCGGTGCCGCCCACGGCGCCGGATTTGTTCACGTTGCCCTGGTCGGCGCCGCCGGTGTGCGGTGCCTGTGCCAGCGCCGCACCGGACGTGGCGAGCACGAGCGACGTGGCCAGCGCGAAGATCGTCTTCGACATAGGGTCTCCTGAATCTGCATTCGGTCGTCCCTGGCCAACCCCAAGCCGGTGAGAATGTTCAGCGGGCGAGCGTCCGGCCATCCCGGCCAAGATCGGCGTCGAGCGTCTCCGCCCGCCTCCCACGTCCGCGGAGGGGGGAGACGCGAGCCGCCTGCGGCCGGTTCTCCGACGGTGATCAGCATCCTGTGTGATGACCGGAGGCGTCTAGGCCGGATGCGCGTCGTGGATCCGGTCGAAATCCAGCGATGCCGTCTCGATCACGATCTGCGTCCGGCTGATCACCTCCAGCTTGCGGAGGATCTCGGAGACGTGCGCCTTCACGGTCGAATCGCCGACCTGAAGCTCGTGGGCGATCTGCTTGTTGAGCTTGCCCTGCCGGATCATCATCAGAACGCGCACTTGCTGCGGGGTCAGCCGGGCGAGGCGCTCGGGCAGCGGCGCCTTCTTCGAGCGCGACGCCGGGGCGTTCGCCTCGGCGAGGCCCGGCGGCAGGAACAGCGCGCCGCTCAGCACCTCGGTGATCGCCCGGGTCAGCGTCGCCTTGTCCATCGCCTTCGGGACGAAGCCGGCGGCCCCGTGCTGCAGAGCCTCGCGCGCGATGCGCGGATCCTCGTGGCCCGACACGATCAGGATCGGGATCCGCGGAAACCGCGCGCGGACCGTGATCAGCCCGTCGAAGCCGGCGGTGCCGCGCATCGACAGGTCGAGGAGCGTCAGGTCGATGTTCCGGTTGGCCGCCAGCACGGCGCAGGCCGCCTCGATCCCGTCGGCCTCGTGCAGCACCGCATCCGGGTGCGCGAGGCGGATCGTGGCCGCGAGGGCGTCGCGGAACAGCGGGTGGTCGTCGACGATCAGAAGATGCACGGACAACGCGATCCTTCGCCCAAGATCCTCGCGGGATCCGTCGAAAACTGATCGAAGCGGCCCCGGGGCGCAAGCGGGTGTCGAGATGACCGCTCTCACGCCGGGGCCTGAGAAGGCCGGCTCGCCTGTCCACCGTCTGCTGGGTGCTCGGGCGGCGCGGATCACAGATACGGCGCGGCCCGTCTGAAGCGCGCCGCGCCGTTTCCGCTCAGGCCGCGCGGACCGATGCGAGGAAGCGGCCGACCTCCTGCCCGAGCGCGTCGAACTCGACTGACAGCTCCGAGGCCGAAGCCAGAAGGCCGCCTGCGGTCGTCCCCGTCGTCTCGACGGCTTCGGCCACGGCCGTCACGGTCGAACTCACCGCGCTGGCGCCGGCCGCCGCCTCTGCGACAGAGCGGACGATGCGTTGGGCGGCAGCGCCCTGGTCGCGCACGGAGGCCGTGATCTGCGTGGCGAGGGCGTTCATATCGCGGATCTGTACCGTGATTCCGTTCACCGCCGCCACGGCCCGCTGCGTCGAACTCTGGATCCGGCCGACCTGCGAGGCGATGTCCTCGGTGGCCTTGGCGGTCTGGCTGGCGAGTTCCTTCACCTCCGCCGCCACCACCGCGAAGCCGCGGCCGGCCTCTCCGGCCCGGGCTGCCTCGATCGTGGCGTTCAGCGCCAGCAGGTTGGTCTGGGCGGCCACCGTCGAGATCAGCGCCACCACGTCGCCGATCCGTTCCGCGGCCGCGCTCAGCTCCTGAACGAGGGGCACGGCCTCGGCCGCCTGCGCGGCGGTCCGGCTGGCGAGATCGGCGGAGCCGCTCACCTGCCGCTCGATCTCGCCGAGCGACGCACCGAGTTGCGCAGTCGCTTCGGCCGCTGTCTCGGCCGTGCGCGCCGCGTTTCCTGCCGAGGATGCCACATCCGACGACTGGCGCGCCGAATCGGAGGCCGTCTCCGACATGTCGGCGGCCGCCGTACGCAGGCCCGCCGCGGCGCTGGACACATGATCGAGGATACCACCTACGGTCGTCTCGAAGGTCCGAGCCAGGTGCTCGGTCGCGTTCCGCCGTGCCACGTCCAGCTCGACCCGGGCCTCCGCGGCTTCCCGCTCCAGGACGCTGGTCCGGGCCAGCTGCGCCTGGGCCTCCATCTCCGATTGGCCGAGCGCCCGGAACGAGTCGACCGTCGTGCGGCAGACCCAGATCAGGACGGCGGCTTCGACCACCACGATCACCGCGTGCAGCGCGACGCGGCCGAGATCGGTCGCGGCATCCGGGAACACCAAGGCCGGAACAGCCAGATCGAGGGCGAGGTGATGCACGGCGGTCGCCACGGTCGCCGCCAGGATCACGCGCCAGTCGCACCAGCCGACCAGCACGGCGAGACAGGCGAAGAAGTACATGTGCAGATCGACCTGCCAGCGATGCCCGGCGAACACGATCAGGAAGATCGCCGCCATGCCGATCAGGGCGACCCCGCTGACGATGCGTGTGGCCTGGCCGATCGGATCCTGCCACCAGACCATGGTCGCCGTACCGGCCAGGACCGCGACGGCCGCGATCGGGCCCAGCGTCGGCAGGCCGCCGTTCAGCGCGGCCTCGGCCCCTGCGACGACGAGCACGTGCACCCACAGGATTGCGATGAGGGAACGGCCGAACTTGAGCCGGAGCGTATTGAGGTGGTTCATCGTGCTGAGTGTCCGAAATCAGGCTGCAAATCGCGGGTGATGGCGTGGGACCGATCGGCGCGACCGCAGCCGCCGGCCAAGCTGCCGTCGAGGACGAGCCGGGCCCCCGCCGCATAGAGGCGAGAGACGAAACCGGCATCTTCGGCGCGGGCGATCACGACGTCCCGCCGGCCATCGACATTCAGGATCGATCCGCCCGCCTCGGCCACCATGCGGACCATGGCATCGGTGTCGGATCCCGCGCGGCCGAAAAGCGCCACGGTATCGGACCGGGGGGCGGCCAGCAGGACCAGGGGGGTGATCAGGGCGACGGCGCCTCCGAGGACCTCGAGTACAATCTGGACTCGTATCCAACCCGATCTCCTGTCGGATTCGGAGTTCGCTACTGCCGACATGGGCCTTCTCAACTCCAATCGGTCTTCAGATATTGCATGTCATTCACTTTGAGTTGTAAATTGAGTTGCGATCTTACAGTGATATGAGCCTGCCATCGATTTTCTTCAAAATTATGAACATGAGATGCATTTGGCAAGGAATATATTCGACGTTCGCGCGTATGACGGGTTTCTCTATTGCTGCTTTTGCGAGTCGACGACGGGACTAGAGTTTGCAACTTAAAGAATTTCTGCGACTTTTCAGGGATCAATATTTTCAATATGCGTCGATATCGATCGGTATTCTGGTCCGATGAAACGTCACCTGTTCCTGTCTCGGGGCTGGACTGCGTGTCATCGGGCCAACGATTCCGGCGGTACGTTGCGCGCGGCAGGCTCAAGCGTACCGCGCGGCGCAAGGCATGCTTTCCGCTCGGTCCGCGTCGTGAGACGCCTCGGACCGACGGGGCTGCGCTCATCGCGGCCGCGTAGTGGAGATCGTGTGTGAGACAGGACATGGTGCCGTCATGGCCGGGGAAATCGTGGGATCAGGCCGATCCCGCTGCGGCCGGATTCGATCCCGTGCGCCTCGCGGAGGCGGTGGCCTACGCCGAGGCGCATGAGAGCGCGTGGCCGCGCAGCCTGTATTATCCGGATGGGCGCTATGTCGGGATCGTCGAATGGAACGAGACCGGGCCCTGGAGCGCCATCGTGGGCCCGGTGCGGGAGCGGGGTGGGCCGGCGGGGGTGATCCTGAAAGGCGGCCGCCGGGTGGCGGCCTGGGGTGATACCGGCCGCCCGGACATGACGTTTTCGGTCGCCAAGAGCTACCTGGCGGTCCTGGCCGGCCTCGCTCACGATGACGGGCTGATCCCCGACGTGGACGCCCCGGTCCGCGACAGCGTGCCGGACCCGCTCCTCGACGGCTCGCACAACGGCGCGATCACGTGGCGCCACCTGCTGCAGCAATCGAGCGAGTGGCAGGGGACGCTGTTCGAAAAATCCGATCAGGTCGACCACTTCCGCCAGATCGGCCCGGGGGCGGACAACAGCCGCAAGGGTGAGAAGCGGGCGCCGAACCCGCCCGGCACCCACTACGAGTACAACGACGTGCGGGTGAACCTGCTGTCCTACTGCCTGATGCGGCTCTTCGGTCGCGCCCTGCCGGAGGTGCTGCGCGCGCGGATCATGGATCCGATCGGTGCATCCTCCGACTGGGCATGGCACGGCTACGACACGGCCTGGGTTACGATCGACGGCAGCCGAATCCAGTCCGTCCCCGGCGGCGGCCATTGGGGTGGCGGCCTGTTCATCGGCGCCGACGACCACGCCCGGTTCGGGTTGCTCATCGCCCGAGGCGGCGTCTGGGCCGGGCGCCGGCTCCTGTCGGAGCGCTGGATCCGCGCCATGCTGACCCCGTCGCCGACCCTCGAGAGCTACGGCTACCTCTGGTGGCTCAACCGGGGCGCCACCGCCAAGCCGCAGCTTTCCGCCAACGCGTTCAGCGCGTTGGGAGCCGGCAACAATGTGATCTGGTGCGATCCGGACCACGACCTCGTGGCGGTGCTGCGCTGGATCGACAAGAGCGCCGTCAATGGATTCATGCTGCGTCTCGCGGCGGCCTTGCGGGATTAACCCGCCGCGGGGCCGTACTGGGTTCCGGCGCGGGCTGGGACGACGTCGACGAACGCCCTGAGCGCCGGCCGCATCAGCCGGCGGCAGGGATAGTACAGGAAGAACCCGAGGAAGCTCGGGCTGTCGGAGGCGAGCGCCGCCACGATCCGCCGCGCCCTCGCGGTCCACCCGATCGCCGCGGTGCAGACCGAATACTCCCTGAGGAGCCGCGAGCCCGAGGCCGCCGTGCTGCCGACCTGTGCCGAACTCGGGATCGGCTTCGTGCCCTACAGTCCCTTGGGCCGCGGCCTCCTCACCGGCGCGATCCAGACCCAAGACAGCCTAGCGGCCGACGATTATCGCTGGACGCTGCCGCGCTTCCAGGCCGAGAACCTCGCGGCCAACCAGCGGCTGCTCGACACGCTCGCCGCCCTGGCGGCCGACGAGGGCGTGACGCCCGCGCAACTCGCCCTCGCCTGGGTGCTGAGCCGGGGCGATTCCATCGTGCCGATCCCGGGCGCCCGCAAGATCTGCCATCTGGAGGAGAACGCGGCGGCGGCCGATCAGGTGCTGTCGGCGGCGGATCTCCGAACCATCGCTGACGTGATGCCCGCGGAGGCCGTCAGCGGTGGCCGTTACGGTGAGGCCGCCCTCGCCGTGGTCAATCTCTGAGCCTCCGAGCCTGTTCGACCCGAAATCCTCTGGGTTTCCAAAGGGCTCAGCCCTTTGGCGGGTTCTCAGGGCGGAGCCCTGAGGCGTTCACCAGGGCTCCGCCCTGGACCCGCGAAAGGTCTCGATCTTTCGAAACCATGACGCGATCTGTCCGCGCGTTGCGGACCATCGTGTGTTTCCGGCACACGGGCCCTTAGAGCGCCGCGATGGTCTCGGCCATCGCGCGCGCCCTCGGCACGAGGCTGCTCACCTCCAGGTATTCCTCGGGCGAGTGCGCCTTGCCGCCGACCGGGCCCACGGCGCAGAGGGTCGGGCAGCCGACGCTGGCGGTGAAGCCGGAATCGGCGCAGCCGCCCGCGAACTCGCCCTCGACCGGCCGGCCGAACCCCGCGCTGACCTGGGCGTAGGTCTCGAACAGCGCCCGGGAGGCCGCATCCTGCACCAGCGGCAGGAACTCGCCCTTGATGGTCAGCTGTGCCGTCGTGTCCGGCACCGTGGAGGCGGCCACGATCGCGGCGATCCGGTCCATGGCTTCGGAACGGTCGGGCGGGGTGACGTAGCGCAGGTCGATCTCGCAGGTCGCCCGGGGCGCCACGGTGTTGACCGACTGGCCTCCGGCGACGAGACCGACATTCACCGTGATGCCGCGCGCGAGATCGGTGATGGCATGGAACGCCACGGTCTTATGCGCCAGTTCGAGGATGGCGCTGCGCCCCTCGGCATAGTTGCCGCCGGAATGGGCGGCCTTGCCCAGCACCTCGAGCTGCATGAACACGCCGCCCTTGCGGCCGGTGACGACGTTGCCGGTCGGGCGTCCCGGCTCGGAATTCAGCACCGCCCGCGCGCCGCGGGCGGTGTCCTCGATGATCGGCCGGCAGGCCGGCGAGCCGATCTCCTCGTCGCTGGTAAACAGGCCGACCAGCGGCACCGGCGCGCCACCGGCCCGGTGGTAGGCCGCCAGCACGAACGCGTTCATCACGAGGCCGGCCTTCATGTCGGCGACGCCCGGCCCGTAGGCGCGGCCGGCGGCGACGTGGAACGGCCGGCGCGCCACCTCGCCCTTCGGAAAGACCGTGTCGCGATGGCCCATCAGCACCACCGGCCGGTTGCCGCCGCCGGACCCCGCGACCTCGGCTTTGAGCGCGTCGCCGTAGCCCGCCACCGGGATCGTCGTGACTGGAATGCCCTCGCCGGCGAGGAACGCCGCGAGGCGGGCACCGACCGCATCCACGCCCGGCTTGTCGTACGATCCGGAATCGAGGTTCACGAGGTCTTCAAGGAGCGACAGCATCGCTCCCTCCTGCCCATCGAGCCAGCGGAGGGCGTCGGACGCGCGATCGGTCATGGAGGTCCTCATTCCGGGATCGACGCGACCGCCCGCAAAGGCTGCGACGCGCCGACAGGTGTCCCTGGCAAAAAAAGTCGGGTGAGAATACCCACCAAAATACCCCTAATTTATGCCGGCGATCGGGCCTAGAGTTGGGTGAAACAGACACGCGTGCCGCTCCTGTCGAGGGTCCCGGAAAAATTAAGTCGGGTGAAAACATCATTCGATTTTTACCCGACTCTCAGGCGAGCGCGTTTGCCACGCTTTCGCGACACCTGGTGTGCACTTATTGTCTTCTTACCGTCGGCACCTCGGTGATACCGAGTTTCTCGGCTTGTTGCAGGAGTGTCTTGGTGTTTAATCCCGCCAGTCGCGCTGTTTTCTTGAGTGCCCATCCCTCTTGTATAGCTCGTGCGATGTGCGAGATTAGGCTTTTTCCAAAACTGTAAAATTTTGCCTTCGTGAACGTGCCATCCGAATTTTTTCGCCTGATATATTCGTACTCGCAAGAGCAACAAAAACGAATGCGCAAATCAGGTCCGACATATCGAATATTTGTTATTCGAACTTTGGCGTGTGCTGGATCAGAAATCAGCGGATTGTAGCACTTCCAGGGTTTCCCCTGAATATCTGCTTGTTTGGGTTTGGGTTTGGGTTTGCGATCAATGCGTCCCTGCGAGGCCTTTACATCCGGCTGTTGCGCGAGAAAATCCTGAAACAAGATGTGATAGAAAGTCGGAGTGTTGAAGCCTTGCTTTTTTAGCAATGACAGGGCCCATGTTGGCGTATCGCTTGTTCCATTGCCAATATTCGGCCAAAACCGGACCAAATTTGCAAGGTATTTTTGGAGGGCAATTCCTATAGTATCTTTGTTAATCTGCTTTTGCGCGCGGAAAAAACCTTTGCTATGAAGAAAATCAAGATAAATAGTTCGAATATTATCGATGATTCGATCTTATTGTACGATCTGCGATAATTGTCTGCTACGTTTTGCAATGCGGCTCAAAACATCAATTTCTTTATCCAACAGATTATCGATGACAGCCGTTGTATCTGTATGACAAGATGTATCGTCGGCGCGATAATAAAGCGATGAGCGACCCTGTAACTTGACATGACTATAGCTCAGAGATATGCGATGCGTGGGGCAGACAACAACATGCGCCAACTGTTGGTCACGACGCCAGTAGGCTTCGCCAAATGTTTCGATCATATGGCTTTGACGGGCTGGGCAGAATCGGAGATATTTTGGAGCCGCTATGAGTGTTTTTCGACGAAGTGCGATCCGTTTATCGGGTGACCCTGACGCCAGCATGTCCCTATAAATCTTACGGCGATGCGATATGTCTGTATACGCAGTGTGAAAATTAAATAGTGTGTGGTCGGAGACGATTTCATCGGCTGATATATTCTGGCCCTCAGGTATGACAGACGCGATCCTCATTATCCCACTTGGCAGATCGATCGAATTTCCATTGTGATTGAGGCCGAATAGGCTCGAATTGATGCTGTTAATATTTCTTATGCCTGCTCTGTGAACGTATCTAGCAACGACACTGTAAAGTAACTCGTCAGGATAGGGCTGGGGAAATTGCGTGAGTCTCAGTTGCCGAGGCATAGGCCTGTCCCGCCGGATGAATGTAGCACAGCGCAATGGTGTGCGAGGATGGAGGCTGCGACGCGCTTGGCCCGATGAAATCGGAACACTCGACTGGCGTCGGCTTCAGGAGATCGCCTGCTTCATAGGCGATGACGAACGATAGAACGAAGAGGAACAAACGAAGGACGTTCATCGCGATTCCGTCGGCTTGCCTGTGGATCGAGCCGAAGACGTATCGACGGCACGTTACACTCACCGATGCTTCCTGAGGCGGAAGTCCGGTCGAATGGTAATTGTCTGCGACCCCAGCCGAGAGCGTCGGAAGGGCCCCCGTTCGTGGCTACGTCACGATCCAGAGTTGCCCGCCGGGATCGAGACCTTGCCGTTCCAGCTTTCTATCCGCAGATCGAATTGGCCCCCATCCATCCATCGTACGCATGGATCGCGATCGTAGAATGCTCCTCGGTCCGCTAGGGGCGCGAATGCGTCCCGTATGGTGTCGTCGATGGCGCGCACCGCCTCACCTCTTCTCAGCATGGTCGCTGAAGGCGGCTCGCCTGCGGCGGGTCCTCCTCCGTGGACTTCGATTTTCGTTCGATCTCCGGCTCGTGTCCTGCGATTGGCCGCATGGATGAACTCAGATAGCAGCACTCCGTCCGAGCCGGCGCCATCGAACCGAAGCAAGCCTACGACCCTCCGATCGAGATTCGTGAAAGTCACGACGATGCAGCTACGCACCTCTAACGTCTCGATCTCAATCTGCCTTTCGTCGCGGGATGCGAAGGCATACCGCCCCCTGTAGACCCTGACGCCGAAACCGATGAAGCCAAGATCCGCCTGCAAGGATGCTTGTGCCGCGTCCGCTGAGGCACTACCGGCCGCACCGTCGATCAGGGTACGTCTGATCGAGTTCGTTTCCGCCGACACTGAATCGAAAGTGCCGAGCCGGCGAACCCGGAGAATATGGTATGGCCGGGGCTCCCGGACGACGGGGGATTTCTTTCCGAACCCCATAAATCGAATACCCTTGACCGGTCGCCGCGAAAGCCTCGTCATTCCTTCGATAAGGAGTTGATCGTCTACAACGTGTTACCCACCTGATCGGCCCCCACGAGGTGGTCCAAGGGTAAAGTTAGTGCACGGTGGGCCGCTCCGCCGCGAGTAGCTTGGCCGGCGGAGCTGGTCGGGCGAGCGCAGCCGGCCAAGCGGAGAAGGCTGGCACGAACACCTCCGGGGCC
>NZ_JAKSYH010000021.1 GCF_022829295.1 Methylobacterium sp. J-088 | reverse complement strand
ACATGCGTCGTTCCCGCATGTGATTGTAAGCCGCGACGTGGACTTGGTCGCGCGGGGTTCATACAAGATCGGCTAACCATACCGCACCACCATACCCTCAGCGATTGGCTCCGACCGCGCGCCGGAAGAGCAGCACCGGGGTCTTTCGCCCCTCGATACCCAGTGCGGCCTCGCCGGCGCAGTCGCGGTGATCGACGTGATTGCGGCTAAGCTTAAGCCCAGCTAGACGCGCTGCTTCGAGGCAGCGTGGAGCCCGAATGAGCGACGATGTGGCGGCCCTGCTCCTTGCCCTGGCAACAGAGAACGCAGAGCTTCGCCAGCAACTCGCCTCCGCTCAAGACATGCTCATGGAGACAGCCATCGATGCCGGGCATCTGCACGCGCGCATCGAGGCGGTACAGGCCGAGCGTGATGCGTGGCGGGATGAAGCCGAGCGGTTGAGAACGCGAAACATTCGGACCGGCTGACACAACGCCTAAATCAACAGCGGCTCGCCCAGCTTCATGCCCAGCCGTTTCGCCGAGTCGCGCGACAAGCCACCGACAATCTCTAACTGCGCCTTAGCCACGACGTTCAGCGCGGCAGCTTCCAGCGCCTCGTCCGGGGTGGTCGCCAGTACGGCGTATATGCGTACCGCTTCGCGTTTCTGAGACACGGATACGAGGTAGGCACGGCGTTTCGGCGGCTTCGGCATCTTGCCGGCTTACCGGTGGGAAAACCTCACGTCATCGCGATCGTGCGCCGGTCTCACCGGTCCGACAGGTGGAATGGGTTCATCAACCATGCCCGTGGGTATGGCCTGGTGGCTCACAATCCCGCCGCGCTCGGCGCGCCTGCTAGGGACAATGGCGGGGGGCGGCCCGCTGTGTTCAAGCCGCCGCGAGTACCTGCGTTGCTCAACACCCTGCTGGCGCTGCTCGCCGTTCTCGTCGTGATGGCCGCCCACGCGGCGTACCAACTGGTAAGCCTGCCCTTCCGTCTCCTGCGCGGCCTGTTCCGGCACAAGGCTCGGTCGGCCCCGCTGACGGCCCGATAACCCCCCTTCGCTATCCTGTTCTTGGGCCGCGTTGCGTATCGGCCCAACCGCTGGTGAGATCGGACGCTCCCCCGCCTCGTGAGCAGATCGAGGCGGGGCCGAGCGGCCGATACGAGAGAAGCTTCTATGCCAGTCCTCCCAGAGCGGAAGCTGTCCGACGCGGAACTCGATCGGCTGGCTCGTGAGCTGTTCGCTGAGGTGCGGGCGCAGCATGCGGAGAAGCCGCAGGGTAAGGCAAACGCCGACACGACCGCCGATATGGGGGTAGACCTAATCGACTGGTTGCTGGACTGCGGTGATGGTGACGGCGGCGATTAAGCGGCCTGCGCCTCAATCCTTAAAAATCCTGACCTCTCCGCTCGAAAGCTCATCGCGTTGGTCGGCGCACCACTGCTGTTCACCGACCTCCTTCACCTCGGCGTAGCGCCGCGCCAGTTCGTCCTTGAAGGCGGCGTTTGCCCGCTCAGGCCCGAGCACCTTGGTGGCCACATCACGGGCGGTCTGCGAGATCCGCAGGGCGGTCGTCCCGTCGATCGCGAAGTGCTTGCCGCAGAACGTGATGATAGCCGATTGCGCGCTGGACGCTCGCAGCAGGGCTAGGGCCTGCTCATCCTGGGTCTGGGCGTAGCTGGGCGAGGCATAGAGGCCAGCGGCGAGAGTCAGGGCAACAAGAGCTCGGCAGCGCATGACCACGTCTCCGGCGGCCGCACCGCCTGCTTTCGTAAGCGGAGCAAGGACGTAGTGATCGTAGGTTGGATGCAGGCCTAGCGCGATGCGGCCGATCGATCGCGGATGGCATTCATGCGATCCACTCAAGGGAAGTTGGTCCGATGGCTGTCGAGCGGTGCAAGGGTTCGCTAACCGACAGCCTCCAACGTCACGGCTATGTCTCGGCGAACGCTTCGAACCCTGAGAGGCGCACTTTGGATCGCCGTTCTCGCCCTCTGCTGCTTCTCAGCCTCTATGCTGGTGGAGGCTAATCGACCCGCAGAACGAGCCGTAGCGCACCTGCCGTCTGCGGATCCCACCACGACTGGAACTATCGATCGTGCTCCTATCCGATGGTGTGGGGCCGCCTCTTGGTGTCGCTAAACCGCAGATCAGGTAACGCTCGCCTCGATCATCGGCTGATCATTGACCTGCCCATTCCCCTCGTTACTCCTAGTCATCAACTGATCCGACCGCCTGCGCTTCCCGGTCAACCGCTTGACGGGCTTACCCTCCGGACCGAGGTGTTCACCCGCCTCGTACCAGCGACGAGCGAGCCACCCGTTCAGGCTATCCAAGGTCCCGCGGCTGTCCTTTAGGAACGCGGCGTTCGCCTCGATCAGGTCGAAGCCCGCGTGCTTCATGAGGGTCATCATCTGCAACTGGATACCCGTCCGCAGAGCCTTCTCGGTGTCCTCGTCGCTGAAGAGCCCCAGCAGGACGTAGTAGGCCGCGCGGCCGAGGTTGTCCCGGCCGGGCGCAGCCCGCTTCTTGCGCTTGGCGACGCACCTCGCCTGCGCCTTGTTGCGCTTCTGCTTGCGGCGAACGGTGTAGATGTCGCCTGACCTGACCGGCTGGCTTTGGACCGGGCTGATTGAGAGGATCAGCCAGGACCAAAGGAGTTGGACATGCGGCGAGGCCAGAAGACGAACGCGGAGCAGGTCGTGCTCAAGCTGCGCCAGATTGAGGTGCAGACTGCCCAGGGCAAGAGTTTGGCCCCTGCATGCAGGGAGGCGGAGATCTCCGAGCAAAATTACTACCGCTGGCGCAAGGAGTACGGCGGCCTTCAGGTCGATCAAGCCAGGAAGATGAAGGATCTGGAGCGCGAGAACGCTCGTCTGCGCCGGCTCGTCGCCGACCTTTCTTTGGTGGGTCAGGTGCTGGCGGACGTCGCCTCGGGAAACTTGTAGCCCCCGAGCGACGCAGGCAGGCGGTGGACGGCATCCGTGAGAAGTACGGCCTCTCGGAACGTCACGCCTGCCGGATCGTCGGTCAGCACCGCGGCACGCAACGCTACGTGCCTACCGTGCTGGCCGACGAGGATGCACTGACCCGCGCCATCATAACCTTGGCGTCCGAGTATGGACGTTACGGCTACCGCCGCGTCACCGCGCTGCTGCAGGCAGCGGGGTGGCAGGTGGGCAAGGATCGGGTCCAGCGCATCTGGCGTCGCGAGGGGCTGAAAGTCCCCAGCCGACATAAGCCCCGCAGCCGCCTGTGGCTGAACGACGGCTCGTGCGTGCGCCTGCGCCCGCTCCACCGCAACCACGTCTGGAGCTTCGACTTCGTGCAGGCCCAGACCCACGACGGCCGGAGCCTGCGCATCCTGACGCTGATCGACAAGCACAGCCGGACCTGCTTGGCGCTGAAGGTGGCGCGGCGCATCAACAGCCTCGGCGTGATCGAGGCTTTGGCCGATGCTATGTGCCTGCACGGCATCCCCGAGCACATCCGCTGCGACAATGGCCCAGAGATGATCTCGAAGGCGCTGCGCAAATGGGTCGCCAAAGCTGGCTCACAGATCCAGTATATCGCACCAGGATCCCCGTGGGAGAACGGGTACTGCGAAAGCTTCAACGGCAAGCTTCGGGACGAGTGCCTGCGCCAGGAGATCTTCTACTCGCTGAAGGAGGCGCAGATCGTGATCGGTCTATGGCAAACCACGTACAATTGCGTCCGACCGCATTCGTCGCTGGGCTATCGGCCGCCCGCGCCCGTCAGCTACCCGGATCCGGCCTTCCGGCTACCCATGACCGCGACCATGCAGTAGCCTCTCAATCGGCTCGGTCCAAAATACCGGTCAGGTCACCCTCGCCTGTCGTCTGCCAACTCGGATCACTTCACCCATCGCCGGAGGAGCGTCCAATGACAGCGCCACTCCCGAGGCCGACAGGTTCAGGATCTGCGCCGACACGCGCCGACCATCCCCCAGCATGACCTCCACGGTAGTGCGCTCTGGAAGGATCCGTCGGTGGACGCGCACCATCTCGAACGATTTTGCTTGCCGGTGCGATAGCTCGATGAAGCGTCGCGCCACATCGCCGGGTGAAGGGGTCGTGCCGATGACGCGCACGGCGAAGTCGCAGCTCCCCACCCATACGACCCGAACCTGTGCGGATCCAATGTCGCGGATGTTGCAGATGAGGCGCTCTTCGACGGTAGGCAGCGTCGCCGACCGCGGTCTCAATCCTTCGGACGAGATGTCCACGGTGACCGCGTGGAACTCGGACCAGTCGCAGCGAAGACACAGGGCGGGCACGACGACAGGGTGACGTGTGGGGGCTCTTCGTTCGATCATGCGCCGGACGCCGTAGTGAGAGGGCGAAAGGCACGCACCAAAGCTCCGTTATAACAACCTGTCATGCCTTTCACGACCGCCAGCGCCTTTGGCCCGGGCATACGGCAGACGCGGAACGCGCCATGATCGCGCACGCGGCGCTCACCGCGAACGGCGTTGCTGGTGCGTTTAGGCGGCGAGAACGTCTGCAGCGTCTGGTAAACACGCCTGTCCGTTCGGCTGCGGTTCAAACGAGCCGACGCGGTGAGCTGCCGTCTGGACGTCGTCAGCTTCCTGGGCCATCGCCGTCGCGAGAAGCCGCGCACGCCCAGCCCAACGATCCCGTTCTACCCGCATGGCATGGAGTTGATCCTCGCGCGATGCCAACGCGACTTGCAACGCATCAATCTCGGTTCGTAGATCGCTCGTGCGTTGCCGCTCACTCGCCAGGGCGGCTTTAAGCACAGAGAGGGCAGCGTCGGTCGCTTCCTTCGACGAGCGGTTCACATCCCCGGTGGGAAGGGATCGTGGCCCACCACTTTCGCCCCCGGCAGTCCGATTACCGCTCGTCGGTGACAACATCTGAGTGGCCGCTGCATCCGGTCGAAGCTGCGCGATTTCTGCTTTTAGGTGCTCGACATCGAGCCCTGTTGGGCTGTGCACCTCGGTTGGCTGGATCGACGGAGCGGGGACGCGCGAGAGCGGCACGCCCTCCTCATCCAATACCAGCTCGTGCAGCATGGCCAACACGGCATCACCATCCAGCCTGGACAGGTCGAACCCGCTCTCGGCTGCGAGCCGGCTGAAGCGTGCTTGGCCCCCGGCGGATGCGCCAACGAAGGCCATGGACCAGTTCGCAAAGCTGCGGCTCTCTGTCGGACCGCCCTGAAGAACCGTCACGTCGCCGTGGCGATCATCGCACTGGATCCGCTCAAATGTTTCTTCGACTCCCTGTCGCGGTCCCTCCAAGACCTGGGCGAAGGCGCCGGTGTTGAACATCAGCGCGCCAGTCACATCCGACCGAGCGTTATTCCTCTGTGATGCGGCCAGGATCTGCCCGACGGCTGCCGTTAACTCGGCTTCCGATCCTTGAAACAAATTCTTACTGGCGTAGACGAGGCGGTAGAGTTCGCTCATAGGATGTCCAATAAGTTGTGTGGACTAAGCTTATGGCTGGTGGCTCGCGAGGAATTTTAGAAGATCGTCCGCCGGTATGGGCCTGCTGATGAAATAGCCCTGAACGTCTGTGCAGCCTTCATCGCGAATGCGCTGCATCTGCTCTGGCGTTTCGACGCCTTCGGCAACCGTTGTCATACCGAGGCTCTTGCCGAGGCCCGCGATCGCCCGGATGATCGCATCCCCATCGGGTTTGCTCGATAAGTCTTTCACGAAGGACCGGTCGATCTTGATTTTGTCGAACGGGAAGCTGCGCAGGTAGCTTAAGGACGAGTAGCCGGTACCGAAATCGTCCATCGAAACGCGGACCCCAAGTTCGCGCAGTCGATGAAGCGTTTGTAAGGTTTTCTCACTCTCCTGTAGGAGAACGCCCTCTGTGATCTCAACCTCCAGTCGCTTGGCCGACAGACCTGAGCTGGCGAGCGCTGAGAGGATCGTCTCGACAAGCCGGTCGCTCTTGAACTGAGCAGGGGAGACGTTCACCGCGACCGACATCGCAGTGGGCCACGTCATCGCATCGCGGCAAGCTTGACGGAGAACCCACTCGCCGATCGGCACGATCAGGCCGATCTCCTCAGCCAGCGGGATAAAATCAAGTGGCGATATCATCCCGCGCTCGGGATGCTTCCAGCGGATCAAGGCTTCGCAGCCGATTAGCTTATCGCCCTCGAGCTGCATCTGGGGCTGATAGTGGAGCTGGAACTCGCGTCGGGCCAGAGCCTGGCGCATGTCGAGTTCGAGCCGGCGTCGCGCCTGCATGCGCGCGTCCATCTCCGGTTCGAAGAAGCGGTACGTCCCACGCCCGTCAAGCTTGGCCCGGTACAGGGCTAGATCGGCGTTTTTCAGGAGCTTATCCTCACTCGTCCCGTCTGCGGGCGCGAGCGCTACGCCGACGCTAGCTCCGATCGTCAGAAGGTGGCCCTCGACCATGTAGGTCCGGCCGATTAAATCGACGAGGCGCCGGGCCAACGCCTGTGTGTCGGCAGCCTCGCGGATGCCAGTTTGCAGAATGATGAACTCATCACCGCCAATCCGGGCCACCGTGTCTGTGGGCCTCACGGTCGAACGCAGGCGGTCGGCAACCTTCGCGAGAAGTGCATCGCCGATCGGGTGGCCGAGCGTGTCGTTGACCGGCTTGAACCGGTCGAGGTCGATGAGCAGTAGAGCGCACGCCTCGCCGTTGCGCTGCAAGCGTGCCAGAGCCTCGGCCAGACGTTCTCGCAAGAGCAGGCGGTTTGGCAGGCTGGTAAGTGGATCGAGACGCGCCAATTCTTCTGCGCGCGTCTCGCTCGCCTTGCGCGCGCTGACATCTTCTAGGGTTACGACCCAACCTTCACCCGCGATGGAACGGATCTCGACCTGCAGCGTGTGATCCTGGCCCGTCACTTCGAACGAAGCGGATGTTTGAAGGTCGCGTGCGTGTCGCAGAGACTTGAAGATCTCTGGTCGCGATTGCGAAGCTCCCGCGCACAAGGCACGAAGCAACTGCATCGCGGATTGATTAGCCGTCTGCTCGACCTTCATGTTGAAGAGGAGGCGCTCGGCTGGGCTGTTCGATATAGCGACCCGCCCCGAGGAGTCGATCATCAACAGGCCGTGCCGGATTACATCGAGATATCGGTTCCAAGTGAGAAGCGGGGCAACACTCGGATCCAATCGGATCGCAGATAGCACGATTTTGCGCTGCGCCGCGCCGAGGTGGTGCAGATCAGCGCTCATCGCACGAGGGCCCTAGATTGAGGCTGTCAGGCAGCACACAAGATAGCTAATAGGGCCGTTATAAGAACGAATGTTTTAATTTGCGGTGCATGGTTGCCGGATTGTTTGACGTACCGTTTGTCGCAGCTTGTATGTTGGGCCGTCCACCGCCTGGCTCGTCTCACCGCGTCGAGGCCAGGTGCGCCAGAACCGTGAGATGGTTCCCGTGTCTCTTCAGGGGCTCGATCGCTGATCCGAGATAGCTTGCATCACCACTACACTCAAACAAGACACCTATCCTATCAGTCGATATGTCGTTTATTCGACCGTTTTCCCGACGATTCAGAGAGGCCGATCGCGAGCCTCCCGAAACAGCCCCATTTTTGTCGGAGAAACGTGTCGGCTTTTCTATTGCCGGATAAACGTGGTTTTGGCACTGTCCCGACATGCTTGTCGGATATGCCCGCGTCTCGACGCTCGACCAGAACCTCGACCTGCAGCGCGACGCGCTGACCAAGGCCGGGTGTGAGCGTCTGTTCGAGGAGAAGAAGTCCGGTAAGGCCGGGACCAAGCGACCGGAGTTTGAGGCGGCGCTGGCCTACCTGCGCCCCGAGGACGTGCTCGTCGTGTGGAAGCTCGACCGGCTGGGCCGATCCCTCGTCGAGATGATGCGCACCATCGACGGCTTGCGCGTGAAGGACGTGCACTTCCGGAGCCTGACCGAGCAGTTCGACAGCGCCACCGCCCACGGTCGCTTCGCCCTGCAGATGCATGGGGCGATGGCCGAGTACTTCCTCGACCTCAACCGCGAGCGCACCATGGAGGGCTTGAAGGCGGCGCTTGCCCGTGGACGCAAAGGTGGTCGACCGAAGAAGCTGAGCGAGGATGATATTGCAGTTGGCCGTGCCCTTCTGGCAGCCGGTACGATCAGCGTGGCCGACATCGCCAAGCGGCTCGGGGTCAACCGGGACACATTCTACACCTACTTCCCCCGGGCACGGGCGACCAGCAAAGGCGCGGAGGGCTGAGCCCAAGCGAATTCATTGTTGCTCGGCGGCGGCGCTTCACTCAATGCGATGCTTTTCTGCGACCCTATCATTTGTGTACACAATGCTTATTGCACCCGGTTGCAAAAAATGGGGAGGGGGATGTGACAAGCCGAAGGTTGACGAGGGGTAACACGGCGAAGGGCGGGGCGGAGACCCGGGCGCAGGCAGAAAAGCGAGCTGCCAAGCTGGCACCCACGATCGCGGAGCTGCAGGCGGAAGGGCACACATCGGTCCGCATGCTTGCGGCTGCTCTGGAGGCTCGCGGCGAGCTTACGGATCGGGGCGGCCGGTGGCATGTAACGGCCGTTCAGCGGCTGTTGAAGCGGATCGAGGCTCTGCCTTAGCTACCCCTCCACGCCGGGGGCCTGCCTTTGATAAGCTTGAGCCAGGCCTGGGCGGCCTCTTTCAGGGGCTCTGCCGTGACCGCTTCGAATGCCATGAGATCTGCAGGCTTCGGCGGCACAAGCATCGCGTCGGCATGAGTAACGATCATGCTACGCTTATGCTCGGCCGCGATCGTGACCGCCACATTAAATACTTAGCGCCGCCGGTGGGCATAGCCGGATCTTCTCCTTGATCTCAACGGGGCGGATCGGATCTCGCCACTTTGCCGCGATGTTATTCGGATGTGGCTGCACGTGACAGATGTCGAGAGTCGATCTGGGACTGGTTAGGATCTTGCTGCCTCGCGCGCGTAAGGAAAGAGAAGGAAAGCAATCGAGGTTAAAAGGACTATATCGGATCTGGTATGAGTTTCCATCTAGCAGTGGTGGTTCACCCTCTCAAGCTGCTTCGGTTAATCCTCTGGTACGAGTCGACGCGGCCGGTTCTGCTTTGATCGCCTTACAAAAGAAGCGTTGACACGGGATCTTCTGCCCCTGCTGCGCAATGCGATCAGCACGAGGGCGAGCTTGGGCTTCTCGTTTCCCGTCTACGTGCAGCGCAGGTCGGTAGGGTTTGCGGATTTGCAGTAGGTCCGCCGTTTGCTGGCCATTGTATGGGGTTACCCAGAACACCCGGTGATGCCGCCCTCGAACAGGCTCAGACGGTGGGTTTTCAGCACGCCCCGACCCATGATCAACGGGATCCGCAGACGCAGCCGTCTGATCGGCAGTGCGGGCTCGTTCGATGCGGCCGCGGTCGTCACAGCTCGCTCCGCGGTACATCACAATACCCCGGCATCAAGGCCAGGTAGTCATCGATCTATCCGTTGGCGCCGATGCTGAAAACGCGCAGTGTGGCCAGAGCCGCAACTTCCATAGGCGGCCGGACTTCATTTTTGGAAATCAGTCTATGCCTTGGCGGCAGGTCCACGTGATCGGCAGCCTACCCTTGGGCCTCACATGAAAACAGGGTTTGCGGACAGTGCGTTTGCGCTGTGCGACCGCTCGGCCTTACGCTTCTCGGTGTCGCTTTTTTTCAGCTGGATGGCTGAACGGCTGACGTCGCCCCCGGGCTTGGTTGGCAGTCGAGTTGCGCCGAACGCATGGCTCGGGTGGCGGTTAAGCCCTGATCCGGCTGGAACGACGGATCAGGGCCGTTGATGCGCGCTAAAGGCCTAGGCGTTCTGCGTCGCTGCAACCGGTTTCAGTATGGTCAAGCTTTATTACTTCCGAGTCTTTGTCTTCGGCAATGGCGCGGCCCCATCCTCAGGTATCGCCTGTTCTATGGCGTCCCGAATGAAAGACGACCGCGTCGTGTTTTTCTCCGGTTCATCACGACGACGCTGGATAACAGCCCGACCGATAGCATCGAAAAGATTTTCATCAAGCTTGAGACCGACATGTTTCATGGCCCACTCCTGCATATGACGCATACTCAACTTGGCAATAGTTTCATCTGTTAAACAATCAGTCAAGTAAAAATTATATCATGACTACATGATTTTAGGGTGACATGATTGATCTGCTGTTCGTCCGCCATCAAAGGCCGGTCAAAAGCATATTTTTCGTCAAGGTGAGCGCGTAATAGGCTCGAATGACCTGGAATATTTCTGTCCTGGACCATACGGGCGCCCCCCCAAGACTGGCGAGAGGATTCTCACCCACAGGGTGGATCGGATCATAAAGGCCGACATCGCACCCCAACACATCATCAACCGCATGTTTTTGCACTAACGCACCCAAGCGACGTACGACAGACCAACAAATAACATTGATTTATCAGTTATTTAGCTGTCGGGTCGTTCGTGCAACCGGTTGCACCGATACGGCTAAGGCTAGGGTTGGCCGAGTCCGGGTCATCGGTTCGGGCAACCAATCAAGATCATCACGCGCGCGATTGACTGCCGCGCTGATGAACTCGGCTTTCGAATATGTAACCGCCGGATTTTCACGGCCACGATCCGTTACGATGCGGTCGATTTCCTCGACCACCTACGCGCAGGCCTTATATCCGAGGGAAATCATCGCGGCACCTGAACGAGGTTGTTATTCAGGTGTGATTAAAAATTATGGAATGGCAAAAATATTGGCTTGACGTGGTACCGGTTGCATGAATAGATGAAAGACCCCAGGCGTCGAGACAAGCGGTTCGGTTTATGATCGTGCCAATATCTTGCCGGATCAACGGCACGTCCTTGTTCATAACCGCGCGTCGTCGATGCACTCATATATTAAGGGTCATCGGCAGCGTGTTTCAACAAAGTGTTGCCGAATGCTCGCGCTAGATCAACGGAAGACTGCAGCGAGCTCAAACTCGCTGCAACCGGGTGCAGGACGGCCAAGCTTGCCGCCCGTGGTGCGCTGCCTACCGCCCTCCCGGCGCAAGCGGGCAAAGAAGGCGCAAAGGCACGAGAATAAAATCAAGAAGCGGATCGAGCGGTTTGTCGCAGAGGGCAGGACCAGGAATGCGGCGCAACTGGCCCGTCTGTACGGCCACTCCCATGACGCCAAGTTCGTCGCGCTGTTCGATGCGAACAAGAAGCTACCGCGTGGTTTAAGAACCAAGGGCTCGGAGCTCCACAAAATCGCGGATGAGATGGACCTGCGGCAGCCGCAAGGTGAGGCTACCTACCGCGCGGAACCCAAGCCGAAGGGCGGCTACCGGCCCGTCGTAAACTTCACTCTGCCAGCAAGAGCGGCCCAACTCCTACTAAAGCGGGCGGCAAGGCCCTTCCTGCGGATTAGACCGGACCAGTTCGCCGTGGAAAACGGCAACGCGCCGGCAGAAGGTCGTCGTATCGTTGAACTTGCGGCCCACGGATATGGCTCGTTCATCGAGGGCGACATTGCAAATTGCTACGCCACCATTGATCCGGATGGCGTCAACAGGCTTCCTGGGGGCAACCTCAGGAGGATGATGGAAGCTAATGCACTCTCTAGGAGTGTGAGGGCATCCCTCATGAAGACCAGGAGGAAGCTCTCCTCTATCGATCTCAGCAACCTACAGCAGCAGGTCCGAACAGGCATTCCCCAGGGCTCCAGCCTCTCCCCGCTCTTGGCGGAGGCGGCAATCGCGTCGGTGCTAGATGAGGCCGAACAGCATTCGGATTGGCCGAAGGATGTTCACCTCATCTGTCATGCGGACAACATTGCCATCCTCGGTCGCACAAAGGCGGACGCAGGGTGCGCGGCAGATATCCTCAGGGACGCGTTCACACGCAGCCGGTTCGGACCGCTTAAATTGCTTTGTAAGGACGCAAGGTCGATCAGACAGGGTTTCGATTTCTTAGGTATCCGTTTCATTGCGAAGAGGCGGCGCGTTTATGCGGAAGTATCGCCAGCGAAGAGATCAGAGTGCGTGACCTGGATCTCAACCATGGTTCAGGACTACAGAATGTTGCGATACGACATGAAAAGCACCGCTCGAAAATGCGGGTCACCGGTCGGTCTTCACCAAAAGGACCACCCTCCGACACAATCAGAGCAACTGGAAGACATTAAAAGACGCGTTCGGAGTTGGGGTGCATCTATGGGCCTCCGTAAAGATGGGCGTCCACTAACGCGGGCTGCGCAGTGGGCGAACAGTGTTCTGAGCTACGCCTTGGACTTTCAGATGCGCGGCCAGGCTCTACGCGCACAGGCGGCCTACCATCACCGCGCACTTCACGAGCCGGGCTTCGTATACGAACATGGGTGAGCAATCGGCATATCTGGGGCCTGTCGCACACAGGCATGGGCGTGCGTTCACGGGTCGTTAGCCATAGCCGCCGAGCTTGCCGCCTCAGTTTTGAAGCCGGACCATGATCCTCAACGCCCTCGCGCTCAAGCTAAAGCAAAAGGCCTGCGGCGACTTCAAGAGCCCGTACTCACCAGCCATCGGTGAGAGCTGCGAAGCGGGAACACTGCTGCACACACCCATGAACTACATCGCCAAACACCTGCAGCAGGGGATCGAGAGCAGGCACTTTCGGGTGAACCAGCTGATGCCGCGGGTGAGCGGCTTCCACTCCTTTAACACGGCGCGGCGCACAATCTGCGGCTTCGAGGCCATGCTGTGGCTGCGCAAAGGCTTCGGGTTCTGAGGTGTATGGACCGTTCGCGAAGGCCTATTCCAGGTGCCGGTAACACCTCAGAACCCGAGGGGTCAGTCACGACATCCGTCGTGGCAAACGTCACAACTCTGTCCTAGACCCTCCATTCGTGTACACAATGCTCACTGCAACCGGTTGCAAAGAATAGAAGGGGGTCGTGACAAGTCGGAGGCCGAAGGCATTGCCGAGGGCAACGGCAGCTGCTCTCAAGCAAGGCCCCGGCGCTGGTTGGCCTGGGCAATGAACCAGTTATCTGGGATCGCGTTTTGTTGTTGCCCCTTAAAGACCGGACAGGGTCTCCTGGGTTGATCGGGCGATGAACTCGCGCGGCGAACGGTAGCCGAGCGCACGATGAGGATGAAGGTTGTTGTAGTGCGCCAGCCAGACAGGAAGCTGGCGCAGCACGCTCTCGGCATCCGGCAGGGCCGAGACACGCACGTAGTCGCGTTTCAAGGTTCGCACGAACGCCTCAGCCATGCCGTTGCTCTGCGGGCTCTCCAGCGGCGTCGTTCTCGGTACCAACCCGAGGTCGCGGGCGAAGCGGCGAGTGTCGCGGGCGACGTAGCAACTGCCGTTGTCAGTCAACCACTCGATCAGGCTTGGCAACTGGTTGACTGGCCCGAAGCGGTGTTCGAAGGCGGCCACCATCAGGTCGCGGACGTCCTCGCCCGTGATGCCCGCCGTGGTCGCCACGTAGCTCATCGCCTCCCGATCACAGCAGTCGAGCGCGAAGGCGACCCGAACCCGCTCGCCGACGACATCATGAGCCGACAGATCTTTGAATATGACTGCGTTGCCACGTTTTATTGCTTGGATCGAATGAAATTGTGATTGTCACCGGGCGCCCTTGGGGGGCTCGGCGCAGTGAATTCAAAATTACTCATTTTCTACATAATGATGAGTTCTATGCTTCCACAATACGGTAAGGCCTGCGTGTCCGCGTTGCGCGTATATCCTGTCTGGACATATGTTCTGCGAACAAGCTGTATATGACATTAATACTATTGGAATACGGTTTTGAAGATAACTGCAACGAAGGTTTTGCAAGAGCTTCTTCGCCAGCAGACGGCGCTTGCCCGGTTTGGGGAGCTCGCTATTCGGTCCGATGATCTTGATGAAATCTTGACGGAGGCCTGCCGCTTGGCAGGGGAGGCTCTCGGTACCGATCTCGCCAAGGTTGTCGAACTGCGGGCGGACGGAAAGACCCTTCTGGTGCGTGCGGGCGTCGGGTGGAAGTCGGGTGTCATTGGACAGGCGACTATCACCGCGGAGCACGATACGTCGGAAGGGCACGCGCTCCGGACGGGAGAGCCCATGATCTCACCCGACATCGCGAAGGAGACGCGGTTTCGATACTCGCAGTTCCTGATCGACAACGATGTCAGAGCGGTGGCAAACGTCCTGATCCTTGGCGGTCGAGGGAAGCCGCCGTTTGGCATCCTTCAAATCGACAGCCACGTCCCGCGCCAATTCACCGAGAGCGACACCCTCTTCCTGCGCAGTTACGCCAACCTCCTTGCAGGTGCCGTGGACCGCATTCGGGTCATGGGCGAGGTGCGGGACCGTGAGGCAAGCTTGCGAACCATTCTTGCGGAGCGCGTGGCCGAACGCACCCGCGAACTGACCGATGCCAATGCCAGACTTCACGCGGAGGCCGAGGAGCGCGGACGGATCGAGGAGGCGCTGCGTCAATCGCTTAAGATGGAGGCCGTCGGGCAGCTAACCGGGGGGCTAGCGCACGACTTCAACAATCTCCTCGCGGGCATCTCCGGTAGCCTCGAGTTCATCCGGATACGCATCGGTCAGGACCGCGCTTCGGAGGCCACCCGCTACATCGATGTGGCGATGACCTCGGTCGACCGAGCCGCGGCACTGACCCACCGGCTCCTCGCTTTCTCACGACGCCAGACGCTGGATCCCAAGGCGACCGACGTCAACCGGCTGGTCGGCGGCATGGAGGATCTGTTCCGGCGCACAGTCGGTCCTGGTATCGCGATTGAGACCAGACTTGCAGACGATCTCTGGCCGGCGCTGTGCGACCCGAACCAGCTCGAGAACGCGATGCTCAATCTCGTCATCAACGCACGGGACGCCATGCCAGACGGCGGCCCGCTCACGATCGAGACCCGAAACAGCGTCTTTGCGCATTCGCGTTCCGGTGGCGACCCCACACTGGGGAGTGTGCCGGCGGGCGAGTACATGGGCCTCTTCGTGACGGACGGGGGCACTGGCATGCCGCCCGACGTGATCGCACGGGTGTTCGAGCCGTTCTTCACGACCAAGCCTTTGGGCGAAGGCACCGGCCTCGGCTTGTCGATGATCTACGGCTTCGTCCAGCAATCCGGTGGTCATGTCCTGTTGGGAAGCGAAACTGGACAGGGCACCGTCGTGTCGATCTACCTACCTCGGCACCTTGGGCTGGCGGACGGCGTCAAGGTGGTGGGCGTGGTGCCAAGCCTGCCGCGCGTCGAGGCGAGCACGGTCGTTCTGGTTGTCGAGGACGAAACGGCGTTGAGGATGCTGATCGTCGAGGCGCTCTCCGAGCTTGGCTACAGCGTGCTAGAGGCCGAGGACGGGCAGGCCGGCTTGCGGATCATCGAGACCGGCGTCTGCATCAGTCTCCTCCTCACCGATGTCGGATTGCCCGGCGGCATGAACGGGCGCCAGCTGGCCGACGCGGCGCGTGTGCACAGCCCGACGCTGAAGGTCCTGTTCCTGACCGGCTACGCAGCGAGCGCCGCCGTCAGGAATGGCCGCATGGCATTGGGTATGGAGCTTATGAACAAGCCATTCGCCCTGGACGCGCTTGGGGCTAAAGTTCAGGAGATGACAAATGATATTTGGCCCCATTGAACGGCATGCTAGTTAAGCGGTATAGATGTTAAATCTATGCTAAAAACTTCGATATTATGTATTAGACAGCTAATCTCTTCCAATATCATAGCGTTTTAACTGCATTTGGCGGCTAATTATTGAAACAAAAATCTGAGAGAATTACATGAATGTTCGCTTACGGACATATTAGATCTACATTTTCGGCGAGACCAAGGTAGGGCCGGACAGTCTGCTTCAGGGAGAAGGGTTAGGATCCGTTCCCCGCCACAAGCCAAAATTACCGGACGGCCGACGAATGGCCGTGTGTGGACGCCCCATCGGATTCAAGGGGGTGTTTGAGAGATCTGTGCGCGCAGGTTCAGGTGCTTCCGTGTGTCCGGCCTGTTGATGCAGCCATCCTCACGGCTGCGGGCCTGTATGGAGATCGCGGATCGGGTCCAAATCGCTTTTGCGCGCTCGAGGCGCCTGGACATTCACTGGTTTTCCCGACCCCGTCTTCTGACCGTTGCGCCATACCTCTCGACTGACCTTCCCTGCCTCCCTGACGCCTCAGGCCGTGGCGATCACGCCGTGGCCGGAGCTCTGTAGGAGCCGCCATGGGCCATCAAGGCCCAGACGATCCTCGCCATCTTGTTCGCCAGGGCGACGGTGATCAGCATGCGCGGCTTGCGCGACAGCATGCCGGCCAACTGATCGGCCCCCACGAGGTGGTCCAAGGGTAAAGTTAGTGCACGGTGGGCCGCTCCGCCGCGAGTAGCTTGGCCGGCGGAGCTGGTCGGGCGAGCGCAGCCGGCCAAGCGGAGAAGGCTGGCACGAACACCTCCGGGGCC
>NZ_JAKSYH010000019.1 GCF_022829295.1 Methylobacterium sp. J-088 | reverse complement strand
GGTTCCGCACCGGCCTCGATGCCCTACGCGGCGATCTCCTCAATGCCCCTCAAAGCGCAGCGACCCTCTGGGCCAATCGATGCCCAAAACGCCTCCCAGCCTTGTGAGTCGTGTACCGTGTGCAACGCGATCGGGCACGGCGCTAGTCCCGGCAGGCCGCGATCAGGCGGCGCACGAAGCCCGCGCAGGCGTCGAGCTCGGCGCGGGTCACGTACTCGTCGGCCCGGTGGGCGCGGGCGATGGAGCCGGGGCCGATCACCACCGCGGGCACGCCGCCGAGCCGGTCGAACAGCCCGCCCTCCGTGCCGTACGAGACCTTGGCGTGGCCGTTCCGGCCGGCGAGCCGCTTGGCCAGGGTCACGACCGGCGCCTCCGGGTCGGTGTCGAGGCCCGGATAGTCGATCAGCGGCTCGACCGCGATGCCGCAGGCCGGATCGACCGCCCGCATCAGCGGCACCAGCGTGTCGGTGGCGTAGGCGATGGCCGAGGCCGCCAGGGCCCCGGCATCGTCGGCCCCGATCGCCCGGTACTCGAAGCTGACGCTGCAGCTGTCGGGCACGATGTTGAGCGCCGCGCCCCCCTGCACCACGCTCGACAGGCCGGTGGTGTGGGGCACGTCGTAGAGCCCATCGCGAGCGCCGTCCCGGGCCAGCGCCTCCGCGGACAGCCGGACATGCTCGATGAACCGGGCGGCGTATTCCACCGCGTTGACGCCCTGGGGCGCCAGCGCCGAGTGGCTGGCCCGGCCCCGGAAGGTGAGGCGGGCGGCGGCCTTGCCCTTGTGGCCGACCACGACCTCCATGCCGGTGGGCTCGCCCACGAAGCAGCCGAGCGGCCTCGGGCCGCGCTCCAGCATCCGGGCGATCAGCGGCCGCACCCCGAGGCAGCCGACCTCCTCGTCGTACGAGATCGCCAGGTGGAGCGGGGTGGCCAGATCCGCCGCCGCCATCTCGGGCAGGAGCGCGAGGCAGACCGCCAAAAATCCCTTCATGTCGGAGGTGCCCCGCCCGTAGAGCCGCCCCCCCTCCTCCCGCAGGACGAACGGGTCCGACGACCAGGGCTGGCCCACCACCGGCACCACGTCGCTGTGGCCCGACAGCACGTAGCCGGGGCGGGTCTCGAACGGGCCGAGGCTCACCAGCAGCGCCGCCTTGCGGCCGGTCTCGTCCGGCACCCGCTCGACCGCGGCGCCGTGGCGGCGGCAATAGGCCTCCGCCCAGTCGATCAGCGGCAGGTTCGAGCGGTCGCTCACCGTGTCGAAGCCGACGAGGGTCGCCAGCAACGCCACCGGATCGGGCGCGTCGGCGGGCGGCGGGGCGGCGTACGGATCGGATTCTGGCATGAAGCGCGCGACTCGTTCCGGGGAAGACCCCTGTGTACGGGGTTTTCGGGCCGCCGGGGATCCCGGAACCGAAGACGCCTTCGCGGCGTAGCTGCCGCAGGCCCCTCCCCTCCGAGCCGGATCCATGCGCCTCAAGCCGCGCGCCATTGCCGCGTTCCTGCCCCTCTTCGCCCTGCCCCTCTTCGCCCTGCTGCCGGTGCTGCTGCCTGCCCCGGCCGAGGCCCGCCCGCACCGGCCCCCTCCGGGCCACGCGACCGACACCGGTCGCACGATCGCCCGGATGGCCGCCCGCGACCGGCTTCGGGACTGGCGCGCGTGGCAGGCGCCCCGGCCGCTCGCCCGGATCTTCGCCCCGGCCACGCGGGAGCGGGTCGCGGCTCCGCCCTTCACGGGCTGGGGCTACGGCGGAACGATCCCCGGAGCGCGCCCCGGTTTCTGAACCCATCTCGACCCGGATCCCGGACCCTGCCATGGTGCGTGAGCCGGGGCCGCCAGAGACAACCCACAATGGTTCAAGCGACCGGGAACCCAGCGTTTCGCCTGGAGGATCCGACCCCAGCGGATCCGCGCCGCCGCTGGGCCTCCCTCGATCCCGACGCGCGGGATGCCTGCTACGACAACACCCGCGCGGTGGCCGACAGCGCGCAGCAGGTCGCCGCCCGGGACGCCGCCTCGGCCGCCTACCGGGCCGCGCATCCGGGCGGCCTCGACCGGCCCTACGGCCCGGGGGCCCGCAACGCGATCGATCTCTATCCGGCCCGGGATGCCGGTGCGCCCTGCCTGGTCTTCCTCCACGGGGGCTACTGGCAGCGGGGGGCGAGGGAGCTGTTCGCCTGCTTCGCGCAGGGCCCGAACGCCGCCGGCTGGTCGGTGGCGATGGTCGGCTACACCCTCGCCCCGGAGGCGAGCCTCACCCGGATCGCGGCCGAGATCGGCTCGGCCCTCGACTGGCTGGCCGCGCAGGGTCCGGGGCACGGGATCCGCGGCCCCCTGGTCCTGGCGGGCTGGTCGGCGGGCGGGCTGCTCACCGCGCTGCAGCTCGGCCATCCGGCCGTGGCGGCGGGGCTCGCCATCTCGGGCGTCTACGATCTCGCGCCGATCCGCCAGACCAGTCTCAACGACAAGCTCCATCTCACCGACGCGGAGATCGAGGCCCTCTCGCCGCTGCGCCTGCCGGTGGTGGAAAAACCCCTGTGCGTCGCCTACGGCACGCACGAGCTGCCGGCCCTGATCCACGACGCCCGCAACCTGCACGCCCTGCGGGCGGCGGCCCACGCCCCCGGCCCCCTGCTGCCGGTGCCCGGCGCCGAGCATTTCTCGGTGCTCGACGCCCTGCGCCGGCCGGACGGGATCCTGGTCCGGGCGGCCCACGCCCTGCTCGGGGGGTGACGACGTGTTCGGGATGAAGATCCTGGTTTCAAAAGGTCCGTGACCTTTTGCGGGTGCAGGGCAGGGCGCCGCCCCGACACCCCGCCAAAGGGCCTGCCCTTTGGAATCCCCTGATCGCCCTTCGCGGGCCCGGTACGCGGCGAAGGCTGCCGCCCTGGGGCAAGCGAATCGCGTTCAGACCGTAATCCCGCCGCCGGAGTCTGACGATGCGTCGGCGTGCGCCCACGCACACAGTCAATCCCGCGCCGGGGATTAAATTTTCTCGTGTTCTACTGTGTCGGGACGCACATCGACCTTGTCTGATCATGGCTATGTTCAGGACATCGGCGAAGACGCAGTGTTCTTTGCAGAACTGGAATAGACGAGGAGACACGACGATGCACGCACGCCCCCTCTCGATCCTCCGCCCGACCCTCGGCCTCGCCGTCCTGGCCGCCGCCGCACCCCTGCTGATGCCCCTGGCCGCCCAGGCCGGCGAGGGCGGTGGCGGGAGCCGCCAGGTCGCCGGTGGTGGCCATATGAGCTCCTACATCAGCGATCCCAACCACGACCCGCGCTCGCTCCACTCGCAGCGTATGGGCACCGGCCAGATCCTCGGCTCGCCGATGCTCCACGAGCGGGCCGGAGCCGCCCTGGTCCGCCGCCCGGTCGAGTCCCACTGGGCATCCGGGACCACCCGAAACCGCCGGCCGATCCGCTGAGATCACGCGCCGCAATCACCCGCCGCCGGGCTCCGGTCCGGCCGGCCTCTCCCGCTTCCGTCACCGCTGCCGCCCCGTGTCAGGGATCCGTTCATGAACAGCCTCATCCAGGGCATCGCCGCCTTCCAGGGCCACGTCTTCCCCGGCCAGCGCGCGATGTACCAGCAGCTCGTCCGCGACGGTCAGCACCCGAGCGCGCTGATCATCGGCTGCGCGGATTCCCGGGTCTCGCCGGAGCACATCACCCAGGCGGGGCCGGGCGAGCTGTTCGTCTGCCGCAACGCCGGCAACATCGTGCCCCCGGCCTCCGACGTGATCGGCGGCGTCTCCTCGGCGATCGAGTACGCCGTGGTGGCGCTCAAGGTGCGCGACATCGTGATCTGCGGCCATTCCGATTGCGGCGCGATGCACGGGCTGATGCACCGGGACGCGCTGGCGCGGATGCCCGCCGTCGCGGCCTGGCTGCGCCACGCCGAGGCCGCCGAGCGGATCGTCTGCGAGGCCTATCCGGAGGACATGGACGAGACGGCACGCCACCACGCCCTGGCGCTGGAGAACGTGGTGGTGCAGCTCGCCAACCTGCGCACGCATCCGAGCGTCGCGGCCGCCCTCGCCAAGGGGACGCTGCGCCTGCACGGCTGGTTCTTCGAGATCGAGACCGGCGCCCTGCTGGCGTATGACGGCGCGGAGGGACGCTTCCGGCCGATCGCGGAGGCCGACATGCCGGTGGCCCAGGCTTCCGCCGCCGGCAGCCGTCGGCGGGCGGCCTGAACGGTGCCGCCGCGGATCCTCTCCCTCCCCCCGCAGAGGGGGGAGGGAGAGAAGCGGGGTCGGTCGTGCCCCTCCCCGCTTCCCAATCTCAGGCCGCCATCGGCGCGTAGCGCTTGTGGCCCTTCACGTCGTAGCGGTCGAGCATCATGACCTTGTCCCAGACCCGGACGAAGTCCCTGACGAACCGCGCCTCCCCGTCGCGTCCCGCATAGGCGTCGGCGATGTTGCGCAGCTGCGCGTTCGACCCGAAGACGAGGTCGCTGCGCGTGGCCGCATACTTCGCCTGACCCGATGTCCGGTCCTTGAGCGTGAAGGTCATGCCCTCCGCGTCGGCCTTCTCCCAGACGAGGTCGGTGTCGGTCACCGCCCGGAAGAAGTCCGGGCTCAGCACGCCGACCCGGTCGGTGAAGACGCCGTGCTGCCCGCCATCGTGGTTGGCGTTCAGTGCCCGCAGGCCGGCGGTCAGGACCGCCCATTCCGGGGCCGTCAGGGTCATCAGGTTGGCCTTGTCGAGGAAGAGTTCCTCCGGCGAGACGCTGCGGGTCATCTGCCCGAACCCGTCATCGACGTAGTTGCGGAACCCGTCCGCCACCGGCTTGAGCCACGTGAACATCTCGATGTCGGTGAGCTCCTGCGTGGTGTCGACCCGGCCCGGGGTGAACGGCACCGGGATTGCGGCGCCGGCCTCCGAGGCGGCCTTCTCCACGGCGACGCAGCCGCCGAGCACGATCAGGTCGGCGAGCGAGACCCGCTTGCCGTCGCTGCGGCGATCGTTGAACGCCGCCATCACGCCGCGCAGGGCCTCGACCACCGGGGCGGCCCTGCGGTTGACCGCCCAGTCCTTCTGGGGTGCCAGCGCCAGCCGCCCGCCATTGGCGCCGCCGCGCTTGTCGCTGTCGCGGTAGGTCGCGGCCGCCGAGAAGGCCGTGAAGGCGAGGTCCGAGACCGACAGGCCCCTGTCGAGGATCGCCTGCTTGAGCGCAGCGATCTCAGGAGCGCCGACCGGCGCGTAGGCGGCGTCGGGCAGCGGGTCCTGCCACAGCAGCCCGTCCTCGATCGTCACCTCCGGGCCGAGATAGCGGTGCTTGGGGCCCATGTCGCGGTGGGTGAGCTTGTACCACGCCTTCGAGAAGGCCTGCGTGAACGCGTCGAAGTCGCCCAGAAACTTCTCGCAGACCTTGCGGTACTCCGGATCGACCTTGAGGGCGATGTCGGAGGTCATCATCATCAGCGGGTGCATCTGGCCGGCGACATGCGCGTCGGGGGTCTTGGGCGCGTTCGGGTCCTTGGGCGTCCATTGCAGGGCGCCGGCCGGGCTCTTGGTCTGCTCCCACTCGAACGTGAAGAGATTCTCCAGGTAGGCATTGTCCCACTGGGTCGGATCGGGGGTCCAGCTGCCCTCGATGCCGTTGGTCATCGTATCCTTGCCGGAGCCCGCCCCCTTCGGGTTGTGCCAGCCCAGGCCCATCGCCTCCATGGGCGCCATCTCGGGGGGCGGGCCGATCTCCTTGGCGGGGGTCATGCCGTGGCTCTTGCCGAAGGCGTGGCCGCCCGCGATCAGCGCCACCGTCTCCTCGTCGTTCATCGCCATGCGGGTGAAGGTGACGCGGATATCATTCGCCGAGCCCTGCGGGTCGCCGTTGGCGTAGGGGCCCTCCGGGTTCACGTAGATCAGCGCCTGGTGGGAGGCGGCGAGCGGGTTCTCCAGGTCGTAGTCGGCGTCGCCGTTCTTCGCCCGCCAGCGCTTGTCGCGGTTCACCATGTCGTCGAAGCTCGACACGCTGCCCATGTCGACCACCTCGGGGCCCCAGTAGGTGGCGTTGTCGGCCTCCCAGGCATCGAGCCGGCCGCCGGCGAAGCCGTAGGTCGGCAGGCCCATGATCTCCAGGGCGCAATTGCCGGTGAGCACCATCAGGTCGGCCCACGACAGGGCGTTGCCGTATTTGTGCTTGATCGGCTGCAGGAGGCGGCGCGACTTGTCGGTGTTGCCGTTGTCCCACCAGCTCGAGATCGGCGCGAAGCGCTGCATGCCGGTGCCGGCGCCGCCCCGCCCGTCCGCGATCCGGTAGGTGCCGGCCGAGTGCCAGGCCATGCGGATCATCTGCGGGCCGTAATTGCCGTAATCGGATGGCCACCAGGCGACCGACGAGGTCAGGAACTGCTTGATGTCGCTCTTGAGCGCATCGAGGTCGATCGTGGCGAATTCGGCGGCGTAGTCGAAATCCGGGCCGAGCGGATCGGCGGCGAGCCCGTTCTGGTGCAGCAGCTCGACCCGCAGGCGATGGGGATACCAGTTCTCCAGGGCGGGCCGGTCGCCGAAGGCCCCGCCGATCCGGTCACCGCCGAAGGGGCACTGGCCCTGCATCTCGAACGTCGTGGTGTCGGTCTTGTCGAGTCTCATGTCGTCCATCAGGAATCCCCCCTGTGTCGCGGAACCGACGCGGCCGGCCTCGCCCCGTCGTCCGCAGACCCCGACGGCCGCGCGCGCGCGGCGCCACGGCCATCGGTCACTGTGCGCTTTCAGACCGAGAGCGAAATCAGGCCGCAGCCCCCAAAATCAAGGGCTTGCGGCTTGGCTGTTGGCCGCAGCGGTGCCGGCCGCCCTCACGTTCCGGCGACCGACCCGGTGCACAGCGGCATTTTGCCTGAGGCCTACAGGGATCGCGGCCTCAGCCGGGCGAGGAGATCCTGCCCCGGGAACCGGACCGGCGGCATCGGCCCAGCGGGTGGCGGCGCGTCCCCCGGAATCGGGCCTTCGGCGAAGCGCGCCCCGGCCGACCAGAAGCCGTCGCGGCGGGTTCCGACCATTCCGAGGCCGATCGGCTCGCGCGCGACCTCGGGGCGCAGCCGTCCCGAAGCCCAGACCCGCTGCCAGCACCCGCGCCGCGACAGGTCGGCGTCCCGCCAGCCGAGCCGGGCGTAACCGGCCGCCGCGAAGACGCGCGTCCCGGCAAAATCCTCCGGGATCCACACCCAGCTCGAGAACACGTGGATCGCGTCCCGGTCGAAACCGGCTGGATCGACCGTCCGGGTGAACGCGGTGAATCCCGGTTCCCGGTGCCGGCCGACATGCCGCCGCAGCCGGCCCGACAGCGCCAGCGCCTCCGGGAAGGCGTCAGCGTCGAGGCGGGTCGGCGCCGCGCCGTGAACAAGCGCATAGGCCCCGTCCACGAGGTGCATCCAGGGCTCCAGATCGACCGCCCAGGCCTGCTCCGCCGGTGCGAAGCGGCGCACCCGCCCCTCGATCCGGTGATCGGCGCCGCGCCGGACGGGCTCCGGGGTCCAGGCCGGCCCGGCCTCGGTGACGCGCAGCAGCGTCGCGGGCCCGTGCGCCCGGACCGCCTCGGCGAGCCGCGCGAAGCCGGAATCCGGCGCGTCACGGTCGACCTTGCGCACCAGGATCTTCGAGCCTTCGGCGAGTTCGTCGAGGAACTTGCGCTTGAGATGGGCGAGCCGGCCGTATTCCCGCTCCAGCAGCGCCTCCGGGGCGACCGAGCCCTCCGGGTGCCCGGTATTGGCCCAGATGTTGTACGCGAGGCTGTGGCAATAGTAGGTGCCGCCCGCGCTCACCGACAGGCGCAGGTCGCCCGGCACGCCGAAATCCGAAAACCCGCAGCGCAGGCCGCGGATCAAATCCTCCAGCGGCGTGTAGGAGAAGCGCAGCAGGCCGGACGGCTCGACCCCGCCGTAGCGCTGCACGAACCCGAACTCGCAATTGTCGCCGAGGCTTCGGAAGGCGTGGAGCCGCTGGGCGAGGGTCTTGGCCGCCCCCTCCCCGACCCCGGTCTCCGCCCCTGTCGTGTCTCGACGCGCCATCACGCCAGATCGCGGCGGCGCGGGGCGTTTGTCCAGCCCCGCGGCCCCATCCCGGAAGCCGGGCGTAAGCCTTTCGTGACGATCCGCGCGCCGGAGCCGAGAGCCCGGCGGGCGCGCATGGCTCAGTGCAGGCCCCGCGTGAGGGCCACGACCGCGCCGACGATCACGAGCGCCTGAAACCCGATCGAGCCGATCGTCCACTTGATGATCTCGGCCTTGGTGGCTTCGATCCTGGCCTCCAGGCGCAGCTCCGCCTCGCGCAGGTCGGCCTTCGTGGAGAGCCGCAGCGCTTCAAGGTCGGTCTTCGTGGAGAGCCGCAGCGCTTCATTGTCGGTCTTCGTTGAAAGCCGCAACGCCTCGATATCCGTCCGGACCATGGCGATGTCGGTCTTCGTCGCCAGATCGCTCTGGATCGCCTCCGCGACGGCATCGGCCAGGCCCTCTGCCTGCTCCGACGACATCTTCGCCTTCTCGCGGAGCGTGCGGACGAAGCGGAGCGTATCGAAGGCGACGGCGGTCATGCGCCGATACCCGGCCCGCCACCGAGGGGACCGGGCGTTTGTTCCATCGCCTTCGGCTTGGAGGCGGTCATCATGATCTGCCCGCGCGGACGGTCGGATTCGGAGGTAACGGCCAAGACCATATCGATGCGCGCATCGTGCGCAAGCGCATCATCCTGAACGATGAGGCCCGGATGTCGCAAAAAGAAGTCACGATCACAGCTTCAACGCCTACGCACAGCTCCGATGTCCAGGGCGATGCTCACAGTGACCAAGTCCAGGGGGTAGAATTTCCAGACCGATCGTACCCTGCCCCGATCTTGCGACCCGGGCGCCGCACGCGGCTCAGGGCGTCAGCGGTACCTCCAGCCGGAAGCAGGCGCCCCGCGGCGTCCTCGGCGTCGTGAGCTGGCCGCCGAGCTGGCGGGTGAGGCTGCCGACGACCCGCATGCCGAGGCTCTTCGAGGTGCGCCCGACCTCGAAGCCCGGCGGCAGCCCGACCCCGTCATCGGCCACCTCGACCACGAGGAGGTCGGGCCGGGGCTCCGCCCGGACCCGGATCTCGCCGCCCTCCGGGTGCGTCCCGAGGGGGTACGCGTATTTGAGCGCGTTGGTGACGAGTTCGTTGACCAGGAGCCCGATCGGGATCGCCCGATCGGCCGAGATCCGGTACGGGGCGGCCGTGCAGGCGAGCCTCCGGTCGGGCCGGCCGCCCGCGAGGTTGGCCACGAGGGTCTCCAGGAACGGCGCGAGGTCGAGCTCGCCCGGAACCCCCTCCCCGTTCCCGTCTCCGCCCCCGTCGCCTTGCCGCCAGAGCTGGTCGTGGACGCCCGCGATCGCCTCGACGCGGCTGCGCGCATCCGTCAGGGCGGCGTGCACGGCGGGCTCGGCCTCGGCGGCGCGGGCCTGGAGGGCGAGCAGGCTCGCCACGATCGCGAGGCTGTTCTTGACCCGGTGGCTCATCTCGCGGGCGAGCAGGTCCTGGCGGGCGAGGGCCGCGCGCAGCAGGCTCTCGGTGCGCTGGCGCTCGATCGCGCCGCCGAGCAGGTTGGCGAAGCCCTGCATGAAGGCGATGTCGGCCTCCGCGAACATGCCCTCGCGGGTATCGTCCACCTCCAGCACCCCGAAGGCGCCCTCCCGGTTCTCGATCAGCACGTTGATCGCCCGGCGGACGCCGTGCTCGGCCATGAGCTGAGGCGTGCGGAACCGGGTCTCGGCGGCGAGGTGGTTCGAGATCACCGGCCGCCCGGTCTTCAGGGCGAAGCCCGCCGGCGAGGCGAGATCGGCGCCGACCCGCGCCTTGCCGATCACGTCGGATCCCCAGCCGACGCCCGCCCGCACCAGCAGCGTGTCGGCGCCGGGCCGGTATTCCAGGGCTTTGCAGAACTCGGCCCCCATGCCCTGCGCGCACAGCTCCGTGGCCCGCTGCAGCAGGTGATCGACATCGGTGCCGCGCAGGGCCTCGACGCCGAACTCCGACAGGATCGCCTGCTGGCGCAGGCGATAGTCGAGATCGGGACGCGAGGCGTCCCGCGGCGCGTTCGGGCTGGGTTCCACTTCGGTCAGGTCGGTCTTTATGGTCATGAAGACAGCAGAGTACGCGGACTTGCGCGGACAGGCCAACGCTTCGTCCGCGCCGGTCCGTGGCCGGATGCAGGTTTTCGCCGCACCCGTCGTCGCACCCCCGCCGACGACCGGAGCCGCCGACCCCGTGCGGCGTTCGTCCGTCAACCCCGACGCGAGGAGCGCACAGCATGGCCGACGACGTGAACGGACTCTCCGACAAGGCGCTCTCGATCTTCGCCTTCGCGGCCTATCACCGCCTCGTCAGCGGCGAGCGGGTCACCTCGGTGATCCGCAAGGACGGCGCCGGCCACGAGGCCGACCCGCAGGGTGTGAAGGAGCTGGAGGAGCGTGGCCTCGTCACCGCCGGCGAGACCGAGATCGACTTCGGCGAGACGGCGCAGCAGGCGGTCGAGACGATGGTCGCGGCCCTGCGCCAGGCGGTCGGGCGCTGAGGCGATGCGTCATGCGGGCGCCGCGGCGGCCGTGTCCTTGATGCGCCAGAGGTAGCGCGCGAGGATCGAGCGGTACGGCGCGAAGGCCGCCGCCACGGCGCGCGTGTCGGCCCGGCCGGTCAGCCGGCGCAGGCATCCGACCGCCGCCACATCGCCCTCCGGCCAGATGTCCGGGTCGTGGAAATGGAAGATGCCGACCATGTCGGCCGTCCAGGGGCCCACGCCGCGGATACCGCACAGGATCGCGGCGCGCTCCGGATGCGGCAGCCCGGCCAGTTCCGGGCCGAGCAGGCCCGCCGCCTCGGCCGCGACGATCGCCTGCAGGGCCCGGACCTTGTTGCCCGAAAGGCCGCAGGCCCGCAGGAGATCCGGGTCGCCGGCCTCGAACAGGGCGCGCGGCGTGCCGGCGGCCGCGGTAGCCGCTGCCTCGATCCGCCCCCAGATCGCCGCGGCGGCCCGGGTGGAGAGCTGCTGGTTGACCACCTCGACGAACAGGCGCTCGGCGACGCAGGGGTGTGCCGCCGGCTCGATCCGGAGCGGGCCGGCTCGCTCCAGGGCGTCCCGCAGGGCCGGGTATGGGCCGGCCGCCGGCAGGAGATGGGTGTGCAGAAGATCGCGGGTTTCCAAAGGGCTACGCCCTTTGGTGGGTTGCCAGGGCGAAGCCCCGGCGCATCGGGCGAAGCCCGACACTCGAGCAAGGCGCGACATCCGGGCAAAGCCCGACATCCGGGCAAGGCCCTGCACCCGCAAAAGGTCGCAGACCCTTTGAAACCCGGACTTTCAAGACGAACGACATGATGGGGAACGCGGATGGTGCGGACATTCGATGACAGGCTCCTGGCGCGTCGGCGATCGACGGGACAACCGCTCCGGCGGGCGTCATGACCCTCTTCTTCACCGCGGACACGCATTTCGGCGATCCGCACATCCTCCGGCACCAGCGGGCCCGGTTCGATACGATCGAGGCCCACGACGAGACCCTGATCGCCCGGTGGAACGCCGTCGTCGGCCCCGGGGACGGCGTCTGGCACCTCGGCGACTTCGCCGCCCATGCGAGCCGCGACCATTGCGCGGCGGTCTTCGCCCGGCTCAACGGGACCAAGCGCCTCGTCCGGGGCAACCACGATTCGAACCGCGTGCTAGACCTGCCCTGGGCCGAGCCGCCCGTGGACAGCGCCCGCCTGTCGATCCCGGACGCGCAGGGCGCGGAACACCGGCTGTTCCTGTCGCACTACGCCCACCGGGCGTGGCCGGGCCTGTGGCGGGAGACGCGCCATCTCTACGGCCACAGCCACGGCTGGCTCGCCGACACGACCCGGTCCTGCGACGTCGGCGTCGATGCCTGGGACGCGCGTCCGGTCACCCTCGACGCGATCCTGGCGCGTCAGGCGGCGGCCGCGCTCGTGCCGGAGGAACTCGCCACCCAGGGTCTGCGCTGATTCCCATACGGGATTCCCTCAGGAGGCCGCACCGCCATGACCGACACGCCCGCACCACCGCCCGGCTGGGCCGAGGCCGCCGTCCAGGCCGCGACCGAACTCGGGCTCGGGACCGCCTTCGCGGAGATGGACCGGACGGATCGGGATCAGGTCCTGCGCCGCGTCGGGCAGATCCTCGCCGGACAGGGGCAGGCCCTGCCGCCCGGCTGGGAGCGCGCGCTGGCGCGGCTGCTCTCGGGTGATGATCTCGGGGGCGATGATCCCGGGGGCGATGATCCGGGTCGCGCCGACGAGACCGGCCGCCCGGCCGACGCCGCGCTGGCGCGCGACATGGCCGACACGGTCCTCGCCGAGAAAGGCGAGGTGTTCGCACCCGAAGACGACGCCTGAAACGCCGGTGCGCAACGTCGGTCTCTTGGAAAACTCTGTGGCGTCCGGCGGTTGCCGTCGCCCCGGTCGGGGCCGATGTAGGGCGCATGCCCCAATCCGAATATCAGCGCGCCGCCCCGAGACCCATCACCACGCGATCCGCCGCACGGACAGGTCCCGACGGGGCGCAGGCCGCCCTGCGGGTGGTCCCGATCGCGGGCCGTCCGGTCCTCGACGCGCAGACGCGCGTGCGCCTCGGCCACGCGCTGCGCGCGCTGTACGATCCGGTGATCGACGAGGCTTTGGATCCCCGGCTGGCGGAGCTGCTGCTGCAGCTCGACGCGGACCGGGCGGGAAAGGTTTCGCGCTGAGGATCCGGCCGGACGCGCCCCCAGCCGAGAAGGGGGCTCCCATCGGCGGATCGGGGGGGTGTCGCACCGATGGGAGCCGAGCCGAGCCGACGGATCGACCCAACCCGCTTCATGTCGCCCGAGTCAGCACCCGGGCGCTTTCACCTAAGTCAAATTTGCTGCTGAATACACGCGGATAAGCGACGAATTTGCGTATTCGGGGTTGAAGCCCTGCAAGGCGGGCCGGTCGGGAGCCGCATCCCGACAGGCGGCATGGCCCCCGAACACGGATCACGCTCCGGCGGGCCCGGGCCTCGTCCCGGATTTCTCATCCCGGATTTCCTGGCCGCGACGATCCTCAGGCCGTGGTGCCGGTCACCGACAGCATCACGCCGTCGTTGCCGATCTCGGCCCCGCTGTAGCCGAGCATCCGGGCGAGCTGCTCCCGGGCGCGCCAGACCCGGCTCTTCACGGTCCCGATCCGGCAGTTCATCACGGCGGCGGCTTCCTCGTAGCTCAGGTTCTCGATCGCCACGAGGACCAGAGCCTCCCGCATCATCGGTGCGAGCCGGTCGAGGGCGGCGCGCACGTCCTGCAGGTCGAGGTGCCCCCCCTGCTCGGGGATGCTGGTCAGCCGTTCTGCGTGGTTGCCGTCGGAATCCGCGATCTCGCGGCCCTGCTTGCGGTGCTGGCTGTAGAAGACGTTGCGCAGGATCGTGAACAGCCACGCTTCCAAGTTGGTGCCGGGGGTGAAGCCGCCCCGGCCGCGCCAGCCGCGCAGCAGCGTGTCCTGCACGAGGTCGTCGGCCGCCGCCGGGTCGCGGGTCAGCGAGACCGCGAAGCGGTGCAGCGCCGGCACCACCTCCAGCAGGCCGGCGCGGAACGTCGCCTCCCGCGCGCCGTCGGCCCGGGTGAGGGCGGTCCCGAGGCGGGCCAGGAGTTCGGCGAAGCGATCCGAGGTGGCCCCCGGCGCCGGGCCGATCCGGTCGTAGGCATGGCCGAGCAGGGTGCCCAGATGGGCCCGCACGGCCTCCGGCAGACCGTGGCGGGTGTCCTCGCGCGTATCCTCGGCAGAGTCGTCGGCGCCATCCAGGACGCGATCCTCCAGCGTATCGGCCAGGGGGTCGGCCAGGGGGGCGAGGAGGGATGAGCCTTCGGGTGCGGGCATTCAGGTCCGGTCGTCGGCGATCGGGCCGGTCGAGCCCGCACGCGGTTGTCGCGCGCCGAGGCCGCCCATGCCGCAACATGGGTTAGCGGTTTGCCGGAACGCTCATCGGTCGCGGGCTTCCCATGCTCGGTCTGCCGCCCCCCCCACCCCCCGGCACCAGAGCCGCGCAAGCGCGGACCCGGATCGGCCCGGTCGAGGGCGCTGCCGGCCAGCAGGGTCTTCGCGCCAGGTTTCAACGGCGATGTTGCAACTGAAAGGCGAACCGTTGCGTGCGATGTGACGTTCCCCTGGGCAAGTGCGGCCCTCGATCGCGTCCCCGGGCGCCTCGGAACCTCCGCCCAGAAGCCGTCCCAGACCCTGTCCCACAACCCCGCCCGGAATCCGCGATGTCCGTTCCCGAACCCGCCCGCTCCGAGGCCGCCGGTCCGCAGGGTCACGCATCGACGGTCTGGACGCTGGCGCTGGCCACCGCGCTGATCGGCCTCGTGGCCCTCCCGCGCCGGACGGGCCGGCCGGCCGAACCGGCCCCGGACCAGAGCTCGGATCAGGATGGCGCGCGCCGGCCCTCCCCTTCGCATACGGGCGGCGCGGCGCATACCGTCGCCCGGACTGAGGCCGATCGCGGGCGCGGCGCCGCCACGCCCACCGAGATCCCCGCCAAGGGCTGGAAGGACATCGCGCTGCGCACCTACCGCGCCATCGGCGAGAACCGGCTGTCGCTGATCGCGGCCGGCGTTACCTTCTTCACCCTGCTGGCGATCTTCCCGGCGGTGGCGGCGCTGGTCTCGTGCTACGGCCTCGTGGCCGATGCCTCGACCATCAACGCGCAGCTCGCCAGCCTCCAGGGTATCCTGCCCCAGGGCGCGCTGGAGATCATCGGCGATCAGGTCAAGCGCCTGAACGAGCAGGGCGACACCACCCTGGGGTTCAGCTTGGTCTTCAGCATCGTTCTGTCGGTCTGGAGCGCCAATGGCGGCGTGAAGCACGTCTTCGACGCGCTCAACCTCGTCTACAACGAGCGCGAACGGCGCAATTTCGTCGTGCTCAACCTCGTCTCCCTCGGCTTCACCGCGGGGGCGCTGCTGTTCCTGATCCTGGCGCTGTCCGCGGTGGTGGTGCTGCCCCTGGTGCTCACCTACGTCGGGCTCGGGGCCGACGCGCGGTGGCTGACGCTCCTGCGCTGGCCGGCTTTGTTCGTGGCGGTCCTGCTCGGGCTCGCCCTGCTCTACCGCTACGGCCCCAGCCGGGATGCGCCGCGCTGGCGCTGGGTCACGCCCGGGAGCGCGCTGGCGGCTTTGCTGTGGATCGCCGCGTCGCTGCTGTTCTCATGGTACGTCGCCCATTTCGGCAGCTACAACAAGACCTACGGCTCGCTCGGCGCGGCCATCGGCTTCATGACCTGGATCTGGCTCTCGACCATGATCGTGCTGGCCGGCGCCCAGCTGAACGCCGAGATGGAGCACCAGACCGCCGAGGATACCACCGTCGGCACGCCGCAGCCGCTCGGCACCCGCCGGGCGCGCATGGCCGATACGGTGGGCGCCGCCGCGGAGTAGCGCACCGGCCCCGCGGGGCCTGTGATCCGCCGGCTCAATCCCGGCGGTCGCAAGCAATGGTGGCTTCCGGGGCCGGCCCGGGCGAGGATTCGTGGGGCCTTGAGCCCGACGTGACCGTCCCGGTTGGGCAAACTAACACAGGTTGGCGCGCGGTTCTCCGGTCCAGGCACAAGCGGATCAAGAACATCCGGATTTCGCGATCCGGAAGACCGTTTACCTTCCGCCGATCGAAATATCCGTGCCTGACAACTTGATTGATACCTTCGACGGCACCGTCGCGTGCGCCGACCCGGGCGCGCGGATCCACCGACGGCCAGGGGCCGGCCTGCGCGTCGTCGGGCTTGGCCCGGCCGCGACGCTCCGGATGGTCGCCGGACCGGCGGCATGAGACCGGTCCGCACCCGCCCCGCAAGCCCCGCCGCGATCTGACCGGAGGCGGGCGTGGAGAATCCGTTCGTCCGGAAATTGGAGCGGCATGTCCGCCTCGCCCCCGAGGATCGCGTGACCCTCGACGGTCTCGCGCGCCAGCACATCCGCCACGTCGCGGGCCGCCAGGACATCGAGGGGCCGCACAGCGACCCGTACCACACGCACCTGATCCTCGACGGCTGGGCCTGCCGCTACAAGCAGTTCCCGGACGGGCGGCGGGCGATCGTCGCCCTGCTCCTGCCGGGCGACCTGTGCGATCCGTTCGCGTTCCGCCGGGCGCGCATGGACCACGCCATCGGGGCGCTGACCCCCGTCACGGTCGCGCGGATCACCCCCGAGCAGATCGCCGACGCGGTCCGCGGCCGGCCCGCCATCGAGGAGGGCCTGTGGCGGGAGACGCTCGCCACCACGGCGATCCACCGGGAGTGGATCGCCAGCGTCGGGCGCCGCTCGGCGATCGAGCGGCTGGCGCACCTGTTCTGCGAGCTGCACCTGCGGCTCACCTGGGCGGGTCTGGCGGACGGGACCAGCCTGCCGATGCCGGTGACCCAGCCGGATCTCGCCGACGCCCTCGGCCAGACCAGCGTGCACATCAACCGCACCCTCAAGGAGCTGCGCAGCAGCGGCCTCGTCGCCCTGCGCAGCCGGCGCCTGACGATCCGCGACCTCGACGGCCTGCGGGAGCGGGGGCTGTTCGACCCGGCCTACCTGCTGCCGGCATAGAGGGCGCTCTGGCGCCGAAAGGGACACCGGTTCGGCGCAGGAGCGCGCCAGAACAAAGGCCTGGAGCCGGCCGGAGCGGACCACCGTACACTCCGGAGTGGCCCCCCCGAACAAGACGCGGGTCCCCTCTCCCGTGCGGGAGAGGGACAGGGTGAGGGGCGAGAATTTTCGTGCGGGGCGAGAATTTTCAGGATCGAGCGCGTCGGTAACGCAACGTCAGGGGGGGCGCCTCGTCCGGATCGTTCTCCTCCCTCACCCCAACCCTCTCCCGCTCGGGAGAGGGGGCAGGTCGCGCTCGCCAAGTCCGAAGGCGCACGACTGTCCTGTCGCGCGCAGGCCGGCGTGGGATACGCCGCGGCACCGGTCGGGCTTTCGTCCGCCGGCCGACCTGCGCGCGACAGCACAGTCGTGCGCCTTCGGACTTGGCGAGCGCGACCTGCCCCCTCTCCCGAGCGGGCGAGGGTTTGGGTTAGGGAGGAGAACGATCCGGACGAGGCGCCCCCCCTGACGTTGCGTTACCGACGCGCTCGATCCTGAAAATTCTCGCCCCGCACGAAAATTCTCGCCCCTCACCCTGTCCCTCTCCCGCACGGGAGAGGGGACCCGC
>NZ_JAKSYH010000014.1 GCF_022829295.1 Methylobacterium sp. J-088 | reverse complement strand
GTGCCGAGACGCGCGATCCCCCTCCCCCCTATGAGATTCACCCATCTTCGGTTGACGCCGCCGTTCGCGGCCGCTCTCGCCACCTGCGCACGCCGACCGGGCCAACCCGCAGTGTCGAGGCCAGCACCTCGTTCCCCGTCCGGAGCCACCCGTTGTGGGTTTTTTCGGGGTTTCAGGGCTGCGCACCGGTGCCGAGACCGCCGTTCCCCCTCCCCCGTATGATAGGCACACATCTTCGGTGGACGCGGCCGTTGGCGGCCGGGCGCGACCGGCCGCCTCTCCCGTGCGGGAGAGGTCTGCTCTCGCAGAGAGCCGGGTGGGGGACGGGAAGGTTCAGGTTCGAGCAAGCCATTACGGTGCGTGCAGGGGGCGCCGTTTTCGGGAAGGTCACACCCCTCTCCCTCCAGGAGAGGGGACCCGCGCCTTATCCGAGAGCCCCAGGGGCCGATCGAGAGGTGTGGACCCGGTAGCCCGCAAGGGGGGGAGGGAGACGCGCGCATGGCCTCTCGCCCTGTTCCTTGTCCTCACCCCCCTCCCCGCCCGGGCCGAGATCGAGCCCGGCGACCTCACCCTCACGGTCACCGCCGAGCGCAACGGCAACAGCGCCCCCTACCCCCGCGAGATGGTGCTGCTGAAGATCCACGGGGTCTACAAGCAGCCGATCCTGCTGGAGGAGGTGGTTCAGCCCTCGCTGGCCAACTTCTCCTGGACGCAGCTCGGCCGCGATCATTGGAGCAAGGCCAAGCTCCCGGACGGCCAGAGCGCCATCGCGTTCGACCGCACCGTGGCGGTCTTCCCGCACCACGCCGGCCAGTTCACCATCGAGCCGTTCACCCACAAGCTCACCGTCAACGATGTCGGCGAGCGGCGGGTGGTCGAGGTGCGCTCGCAGCCGATCCCCTTCCCGGTGGCGCCCTGGACCGCCGCCACGGGCGGCCCGGACGCCAAGGAGCCCTGGTGGCTGCCCGCCCGGGACGTGGCGGTCACCGATTCGTGGAGCCCCGACCCTGAGACTATCAAGGTCGGCGAGACCGCCCGCCGGATCGTCACCCTGGAGGTCCAGGGCATGGTGGCCGAGGGCCTGCCGCCCCGGCCGGTGATGCGCACCCGCGGCATCATCACCTTCGCGGGCCCCGTCACCCGCGAGACCCTGCTGACCCCCTCGGGCCCCGTGGCCCGGGCCACCTACCAGTGGGACGTGAAGCCCGGCGTACCGGAGATCATCCCCCTCGACGCGATCGCGATCCCCTGGTTCGACACCAACACCCGCACGATGCGCGAGACCGAGATCCCAGCCCGGCAGATCGGCGGCGGCCTGCCCGACCGCGAGACCGACCGGGCGCCCCCGCCGGTCCCCGCGCCCCTGGCGGTCGCGGCAGCGGCGCTCGCCGCCTTCGGGCTCGGGCTGGCGCTGATCGGCTTCGGCCTGGGCCGGCCGACTTTGCGCCTGTCCGGGCCGACCCGGCGGCGCCTGCGGGCGGCGGCCCGCGCCGACGATCCGGCCCGGTTCCGCGCCGCCCTCGACGCGGCGATGCGCGAGGCGCCGGAGCTCGCCCGGGTCTGGCGGGCGCAGCCCGACCTCGCCGCCGCCTTCGCGGCCCTCGACCGGTCGGTGTTCGGCGCCGCGGGTGCGGCCGGACCGGATCTACCGGCCCTGGCGCGCAGCCTGTCACGCGCTCAACCGGTGGCCGCCGAACCGGGGCCCGACCGGCTGGCACCCCTCGACGGACCGGCCCGCTAGAGCGCTCTCCGCCGAAGTGGACACCGGTTCGACGCCAGAGCGCGCGTCACAACGAAGGCTTTGAGCCGGGCGCGATGGCACCACGATCGGGCGCGGCTCCGAGCGCCGCTGCGGGGGTCTTGGCGATCCTCGTCTTGTGAAGGACGGTTCGGGAACAGCCACCGCGGTTATGATTTGGGTCGCCGGCGCCGATCGCCACGGAGACCCACTCGACATGTCCACGCCCCTGACCCGACCCATCCTCGCCGCGGCGCTCAGTGCCGCCCTGGTCCTTCCCGCCACACTTCCGACCACGGCCTTGGCCCGATCGTCCGGCGCCGAGCGCACGCTGAAGATGGTCGACACCGACAAGGACGGCACCATCGATCTCGCCGAAGCCCAGGCGGCGGCCGGCAAGGTTTTCGACGCCGCCGAGACCGACAAGGATGGCACCGTCGACGCCAAGGAGCTGAAGGGCCGGGTCAGCAAGAAGGATCTGAAGGCCGCCGACCCCGATTCCGACGGTACCCTCGACCGTAAGGAATACCTCGCCCTTGTCGAACAGCGCTTCAAGGCGGCCGATCCGGACGGCGACGGCAAGCTCGACGCCAAGGAACTCAAGACCCCCGCCGGTCGGAGCCTGCTGCAGCTTCTGAAGTGATGACCGCCTGATCGACAGCCATTGCACAGTCCATAGGCAAGTACTATTTCTGTGCAATGGCTCAAGATCTGGGCAGGCATCAATATTTTGCATGATGTTGTGTCATCTGAAAAATCTCCATAGGTTCCCAGTATCCGGTCGAACAAGAACCGGATGAACCACCAGGGAGGAGCGCGATGGCACGCGCGAACGACGTCAAGGATCGGTTCCGCGCGCGGCTGCAGGAAGCCGATGCGAGGAGCAACGCGTTTCGCCAGAAGCTTCTGGACGAAGGCAGCCGGGCGCTGCAGCCGGTCGTGGGCGTCCTGAACCTCATGGCCGAAGTGCTCAACGAGGAGGACAACGTCCACGGCAGCATCACGGGCCTGGAGGCCAGGATCGATCAGGACAACTTCATCAGCCTCTGCGCGCAGCTGCGCGGGCTCGAGGCGGAGCAGAAGATCAAGATCACGTACGGGCCGGAACTCGGCGGCAGCAACTTCATCTCGGTCTCGGGCCTGAACCAGCGCTACAACGAGCGCCTCATGCCCGGCGCGGCGCGCTGCGCCAGCGGGCGCACGGTGGGCAGCGACATCCAGCTCGACGAGCACCGTGGCGACGAGCTGGCCGAGGTGGTCCGCGAGGTGGTGGAGGATTTCTACGCCGCCCAGATCGCGCAGCGCAGCCACTTCACCTTCGCGCGTTGATCCCGGAACCGGCATGGGGGCCGGGAAACCCGGTTCCCCCCTGCACCGTCCTGCGCTAGATCTGTCGGCGATGGGGATGGAGCTCCCCGACAACCGCCCGGCATCCCCATGCCGGGCTGATGGCTCCTACCGCACGGGCGCGCTTTTCGCCGTCCGCGGTGGGGCCGTGCGCCGAAGCCGCGACGCGTGAGGTCCGCCCGACCGAAACAGGAAGGGCAGGCATGATCAAGACCCTCATCGTCATCCTCGGCGCCGGACTCGGAGGCGGCGCCCGGCACGGCGTCAACGTCGCGGTTGCGCGGCTGCTGCCGGGTCTCGGCTTTCCGCTGGCCACGCTGATCGTCAACGTGCTGGGCTCGTTCCTGATGGGCGTGTTGGCCGAGGGTTTTGCCCTGCGTGGCGCGGCCAGCCACCCGGCCCGGCTGTTCCTGACCACCGGAATTCTCGGCGGCTTCACCACCTTCTCGACCTTCTCGCTCGACGCGATCAGCCTGTACGAGCGCGGCGAGACGGCCATGGCCGCCCTCTACGTGCTGGCCTCGGTCGCCGCCGGGCTCGTGGGTCTCGTGGCGGGCCTCGCCCTGGTCCGGGCAATCCTGAGTGGGAGCTGAAAAAGTCCTGGTTTCAAAAGGTCTTCGACCTTTTGCGGGTGCAGGGTGGAACCCTGCTGTCGGGCTTCGCTCGAGCGTCGGGCTTCGCCCGAGCGTCGGGGCGCTGCCCCGACACCGCGCCAAAGGGCTCGCCCTTTGGGAACCCCGGACGGACTCAATCCGCGATGAACTTCAGGCGGTGGTCGCGGTAGAGGTCGACGATCGCGGCCGCCGTCTCCTCGATGGAGCGGCGGGTCACGTCGATCGTCGGCCAGCGGTTCTTCACGAACAGCCGGCGCGACATGGTGATCTCGTCCGCCACCGCCGAGCGGTCGACGTAGAGGGACGATTCGTCGGCGTTGAGGCTGGAGAGCCGGTTCTGGCGGATCTGCACGATCCGCTCCGGTGACGCGAACAGGCCCACCACCAGCGGCTTGCGCGCGCGCTCGATCGCCGGCGGCAGCGGCATCCCCGGCACCAGCGGCAGGTTGGTGGTCTTGAGGCCGCGATTGGCGAGGTAGATCGAGGTCGGCGTCTTCGAGGTGCGGCTGACCCCGAGCAGGATCACGTCGGCCTCCTCCAGATCGTCCGGCAGGTTGCCGTCGTCGTGGGCAAGCGTGAAGTTCATCGCGTCGATGCGCTTGAAGTACTCCGCGTTCAGCATGTGCTGGGCGCCCGGCCGGGCCGTGGTCTCGGCGCCGAGATAGGCGCGCAGCAGGTCGTGAACCGGCCGCAGCACCGACAGGCACGGGGAACCCGTCTCCCGGGCGACCTCCTCCAGCCGCTCGCCGAGATCGCCGCCCACCAGGGTGTAGAGCACGAGGCCCGGCGCGGCCCGGATCTCCGAGATGACCCGGTCGAGCTGCGCCGCCGAGCGCACGAGCGGGTAGACGTGCTCGATCGCCGACACCCCCTCGTACTGGGCGGCGGCCGCCCGCCCGACATTGATCAGCGTCTCGCCGGTCGAGTCGGAGACGAGGTGGAGGTGGAAATAGCTGCGGCCCATCTGGTCGCCTTCGTCGCGGGGCCCGGGTTATCCACCGCCGGCCGCCTGGGGAGTCGATCCGTGTGGATAGGATGCCCGACCGGGCCGGTCCAGAACGGGACGGTGTTCGGTTATCGACTCCGCCGTTCACAGGCCCGCGATTTGGGCAGGCGGAATCCGGGCCCGTGGGAGAATCCGGGACACACGGGGGGTGCGTACACGACTCGGCGTAGCCAAGGCGCTGTCGGACCATCCGGTTCTCGCAATATGGAGCGAATCCTTTAAAGCCTCGTTAACGGCGCGGCGGCGGGGACGGCCTGTGGACCCGTTTGTGCGCCCGATCCTCGGCCCCCCAATAGAAAAAACAGAGTCCTAGAATCTCTCTTTTCTTTTCGAAGGGGCCTGTGTGGGGATCGGTGCGCCTCGACTCGACAGGAGGCGCGCCGACAGGCATTCGGGATCGGACAAGCGGGGGTGGAGCGCAGATGACGGGGACGCCGCAGGGGGAGCGCAAGGTGCTGCGTGTCCTCGAGGGAGAAGCCATCGGGCCGCCCCCCGCCTGGATGATGCGCCAAGCGGGCCGCTATCTGCCGGAATACCGGGCGAGCCGGGCCGAGGCGGGCTCGTTCCTCGATCTCTGCTACAGTCCGGATTTCGCCGTCGAGGTCACCCTTCAGCCGATCCGGCGCTTCGGCTTCGACGCCGCGATCCTGTTCTCGGACATCCTCGTCGTCCCGCATGCGCTCGGTCAGGACGTGCGCTTCGTGGAGGGCGAGGGACCGCGCCTCGACCCGCTCGACGGGCGTGAGGCGTTTTCGCGCTTGCGCGAGGTCGGCGACCCGGCCGTGATGACCCACCTCGCCCCGGTTTTCGAGACGGTGAAGCGGTTGCGCGCCGAACTGCCCCGCGAGACCACGCTGCTCGGCTTCTGCGGCGCCCCCTGGACGGTGGCGAGCTACATGATCGGTGGGCGCGGCACCCCGGACCTCGCCCCCGCGCGGGCGCTGGCCGAGGGCGACACGGCCCTGGTCGACACCCTGATCGACCGCCTCGTCACCGTGCAGACCGACTACCTCGTGCGCCAGCTCGAGGCCGGCGCCGATGCGGTGCAGATCTTCGAGTCCCATGCCGGCACCCTGCCGCTGGCTCTTCCCGCCGCGGCCGGCACCGTCGAGCCTGTGGGCGACGTCGCCGAGAGCGCGCTGCCGGATGCGAGCGTGGATGCCCTCACCCGCTGGTCCCTGCGGCCGATCGCCCGGATGATCGCGGGCGTGCGCGACAAGGTGCCCGGGGCCAAGATCATCGTGTTCGCCCGCGGCTCGGGGCTCGACGGCCATGCCCGCGTGGTGCCCGAGACCGGCGCCGACGCCGTCGGGGTCGATTGGGGCGTGGACCTGAAGGCGCTGCGCGGCCGGGTGCCGGCCTCCACGGTGACGCAGGGCAACCTGCATCCCGACACGCTGATCGAGGGCGGTGCGGCCCTCGACGCGGCGGTGGACACCGTGCTGGCCGCGACCGCGGGCCTGCCGCACATCTTCAACCTCGGCCACGGCATCACGCCGCAGACGCCGGTCGCCCATGTCGAGCGCATGCTCGCACGGCTGCGGGGCTGAGCCGGCCGTGCTGTACGACTGGATCAAGGTCGGGCACATCGTCAGCCTGATCGCCTGGATGGCGGGTATGCTCTATCTGCCCCGGCTGTTCGTCTACCACGCGAGCCTGCCGCCGGGCTCCGAGGGGCAATCGGCGACCTTCAAGGTCATGGAGCGCCGCCTGCTCAAGGCGATCATGACCCCGGCGCTGATCGCCACCTGGGTGTTCGGGCTGATCCTCGCCTGGATGAGCGGCTACTATGCGGCGCCCTGGCTGCAGGCGAAATTCGTGCTGGTGCTGGCGATGTCGGGCATCCACGGCTGGCTCGCCCGGATGGTCAAGGATTTCGCCGCCGACCGGAACACGCGCGGCCACCGGTTCTACCGGATCCTCAACGAGGTGCCGACGCTCCTGATGATCGTCATCGTCATCCTGGTGGTGGTCAAGCCAGGCCTGTGATCCTGTGATCTCGGGCCTGATTCACCACGCCGCCGGCGCGCGAGGCGGAGCTTTTCGCGCGGCGGCTCGTTCTGAGCCCATGTCGAGATTGTTCCCCGCCGTCCTGGCCCTGGCCACCCTGACGTTCGGCTCCTACGCCCATGCGGCGAGCTTTCCCTGCGACAAGGCCGAGGCGCCCGACGAGAAGGCCATCTGCACGCACCTGCCCCTCAACGACCGGGACATCGAGATGGCGACCCGGTTCGAGATCCTGAAGGCGGTGCTGCCGATGGGCGGCCAGGGGAAGCTGCGGGACGACCAGGAGGCGTGGCTGCAGGAGCGCCGGACCTGCGGCGCCGATGTCGCCTGCCTGACGGCCGCCTACGACGCGCGGCTGAAGGTGCTACGCGCGGTGCTTTCGGAGTTCGCCAAGCAGGGGCCGCAGTAGAGGATCGGGGGCGCCTTGCCTTTCCGCATCGCCGGGTAGAACCGGAATCTCGGCCGATCATTTACACCGGACCTTCATAGGTCGAGGAAACTTTCCGCCGAGAACGAAAAACGTGCGCTCAAGGCCCGGGCCTGACGGATGTTGATCCGCCGCTTCCCGCTCAGGATCTCCGAAACCACCGACTGCGTACCGACTTCCGGCAGATCGCCCTGGCCAAGGCCGCGCTCATCCATGATGTAGCGCAGGGCGGCGGCACCGGTGACCCTCGGCATGGGGCGATGTGCCTCGTCGTAGGCCTCGATCAGATCGCCCATGCGGGAGGCGAGGACCGCCAGGGGATGATCCTCGTCCTCGCCGACAAGACTGAGAATCTGGTCCATGGCCTGAACCAGTCGGTCATAATCGCCGCGGGTCGCCGGGGCGGTCAGCAGCGGAGCGACGTGCGGCCAATGCTCCACTGCCTTCTCCACAAGGGTGGTCATCTCATACCTTCCATTTGCCCTTATCGTATGTGGCGTGATCCAAGATCGCTTGGATATAGACTTTCTTAAATTTATATTGAACGATGGCAATCAGGCGTAGTTTATTTCCGCCGATATCGAAGACATGCAGACGGCCGACCTTGTCGGTTGCCGGAAATAGCTCCTTCATCTGGGCGAAGTCGCACGGTTCCGCGCTCTTCATCAGGCGATACCAAGTATCAAGCGCGTCGGCGGCACGCGGCCACGTTCGCTTGGCCTCCCAGATCCGAGCTTGGGTAATGACGTGCATGGGGTCGCGGCCGCATCGCAGTTTGCGATACTAGCGGATTGGCGCAGCAGCGGGAAGCCACCGCACGGAGCGTCCCGCTCCCTACAACCGCGCCAGCAACCGCTCCGCCAGCGGGTTCTCGGCCGCGAACGCATAATCCACCCGCCGCACCGTCACGGCCCGCGCTCCGGCCTCGACCAGCGCCCCCGCGAGGTCGAACACCGCCCCCTCCGGGCAGCGCAGCACGATCTCACCGTCGGCCCCCCGCGGGGCCCCGTAGGGCAGTTCCGCCTCGTGCAACCCTGCGATGCTGGCGAGGTCGATCGTGCCGCTCTCCGGCAGGGCGGCGCGCACCTCCCGGGTGGTGCGGGCGCGCTCCTCGGCGGCAATCCGGCCGAGCACGGTGCGGAGCGCCGCCCGCTGGCCCGCGCCCCAGGGCGCCTTGAGCGAGGCCACGAGGTTCGCCTCCGAGCGCAGGATGATCCCGTCCTCCAGCACCTTCAGGGCGTTGGCGCTGAGCGTCGCCCCCGTGGTGGTGATGTCGACCACGATCTCGGCCGAGCCGGCGGCGGGCGCCCCCTCGGTGGCGCCCAGACTCTCGACGATCCGGTAATCGGCCACGCCCTTCTCGGCGAAGAACCGGCGGGTCAGGTTCACGTATTTGGTGGCGACCCGCAGGCGCCGGCCGTGGCGGGCGCGCATGCCGGCCGCGACCTCGTCGAGATCCGACATGTCGCGCACGTCGATCCAGGCCTGGGGTACGGCCACCACCACGGTGGCGTTGCCGAAGCCGAGCGGCGTCAGCAGTTCCACCTGGCCGCGGACGTCCGGCAGGGTCTCGCGGATCAGATCCTCGCCGGTCACCCCGAGATGGGCGGCGCCCGAGGCGAGCTGCGCGGCGATCTCGGAGGCCGAGAGGTAGCGCACCTCGACGTCGGGCACGCCGAGCAGCTTGCCCCGGTAATCGCGGGCGCCCGCGCCTTGCGCGAGCTTGAGGCCCGCGCGGCCGAAGAACGCGCTGGCATTCTCCTGCAGGCGTCCCTTGGACGGGACCGCCAAGATGAGGGGCTCGAAGCTGAGGGGCTCGGAAGCGCTCATTGTCCGGCTCCCGCCACGCGCTCGATCCAGAAGGTGCAGCCCACCGCGGGCAGCGGCACCGGGCTGCCGAGATGCCCGAGGAGCCCATCGTAGCGCCCGCCCCCGACCAGGATCGGGCCGTCGCGCTCGGTCACCTCGAAGATGAAGCCGGTATAATAGTCGAGGTTGCGGGCGAAGCCGCCCTGGAAGCGGAAGCGTTCGATCGGCAGGCCCCGGGCCGCGATGAAGCCGGTGCGCTCCTCGAACAGGTCGAGGGCGGCCGAGAGGGCGTCGTGGCGGATGTTCGCGTCGGCGACCAGCGCCCGCAGATCACGCGCCGCAGCGTCCGGATGGCCGGCGATCGCCCGGTAGCGGTCGAGGATTGCGCGGTTCTCAGTGTTGAGCCCGGCCCCGCCATGGGCCTGCGCGGAGGCTTTGGCGAGGAAGCGCTCGGCGATCTCGCCCGCGCTGCGCCCGCCCACCGCCGAGATCCCGGCGATCGCCAGCACGTCCTCCACGAAGGCGCGTACCCCGCGCGGGTCCTGGCCCTGGATCGCTGCCAGAAGGCCGGCATGCGGATCCTCGGGCCGCGCTCCGGCACCGTTGGTCACGGCGTCGAGCGAGCGCCCGGCGGCGAGCGCCCGCAGGGTCCGCCGCTTGGCCGCGGGCGGCACTGCGAGCCCGTCGAGGAGCGCTACGGTCAGGCCCATATCGCCGAGCCGCACTGCCGGATCGTGCCGGCCGAACAGCGCGAGACCTTCGAGGGCGAGGCCCAGCACCTCGGCGTCCGCGGCCGGCGTGTCGGTGCGCCCGATCGATTCGATCCCGGCCTGGAAGAACTCGTCGGGCTCGTCGGCGGCCAGCCGGAAGACGGGTCCGCAATAGCTGTAATCGGCCACCCGCCCGTCGGCCTCGGCCCGGTGCAGGCGGCAGACCGGAATGGTGAATTCCGGGCGCAGGCACAGTTCCGCCCCGGCCGCGTCCTGGGTCACGAAGATCCGGCGGCGGATATCCTCGCCGGACAGTTCCAGGAACGGCTCCAGCGGCTGCAGCACCGGCGGCGTCACCGGCCGGTAGCCCGCCGCCGTCAGATGGGCGAGCAGACGCGTCCGTGCCGCGTCCCCCGCCCCCGTCTCACCCGCCTCCGGTCGTGTCATCGTGTCCACCTCGCGGGCGCTCTGTAGCAACCGCGGCCGGGCTTGGCGACACGCCCCGCGCTGGTCCGGCGCGCGGGACTGCGCAGGGGCCGTCCGAGCCGATCGGCACGCCGATCACGGGATTCCAAAGGGCTCGCCCTTTGGCGGGTCGTCAGGGCAGAGCCCTGACAGATCGGGCGAAGCCCTGGTGCGGGCGAAGCCCGACAGCAGGGCCCTGCCCTGCACCCGCGAAAGGGCTCGCCCTTTCGAAACCAGGATATTCGATTTGTGAATCAATGCAATGACGCGTCAGACTATAATTTATCGATCATACGAGCTGAAAATGAAGTCGATACGACTCCTAATCCAGCAGATTAAGGCTTCGAAAGCGGATGGATTGCGTCCGCCTCTGAGCCTGAGCATTGTCGGGTGGTCGGATCATCCGGCGACGGTGGGGAGAAGATCCCGGGATGACTCGGCGCGTCTTTCAGATCCCCGGTCGGCGACAGGTGAGCCTCGCCGCCGCGCTGACCCTGATCCTGGCGGCGCAGGCGCCCGCCCGAGCCGAGCCCAAGCTCGAACGGGTGGTGACGGTCACCCGCCACGGCGTCCGCGCGCCGACCGCCTCGCCGGCTGCGCTGGAGGCTAAGACCGGGCGGCCCTGGCCCGCCTTCCCGGTCGAGCCGGGCGAGCTGACCCCGCACGGCGCCGAGGCCCTGTCCCGGATGGGAGCCTACCTGCGGACGGTCTATGCCGCGGCGGAGCTGCTGCCCGCGACCGGCTGCCCGGCGCCGAACGCCGTGCAGGTCTGGGCGGACGGCGCCGCGAACCGCACCCGCCGGAGCGGCCAGATCCTGGCCGACGCCGTCCTCCCGGGTTGCGGCCTCGTGGCGCGCCATGGGCCGGTGGGTGCCATCGATCCGGTCTTCGACAGCGGGCGCGTCTGCCCCCTGGAGCCGGTCGTGGCCCTGGCGGCGATCCAAAGCCGGACGGTGGGCGGGATCGCGGTGACCGATAAGCCGTCCGAGAAGGCCATCGCGGCGCTGAAACGGATCCTCGGCCCGCAGGCCTGCACGGCGGTCCCGGCCGCCTGCCTGGACGGTCCGAGCACGCTGGTCGCCGAGCCGGCCGGGCCGAAGATCGCCGGTCCATTGGCGCTCGCCGCCATGGTGTCGGAGAACCTGCTCCTAGAATACGCGGAGGGCCTGCCGGCCGAACAGGTTGCCTGGGGGCAGGGCTCGCCCGAGACCCTGGCGACGCTGCTGCCCGCCCACCGACGGTCGGCCGACCTCCTGCGGCGGACGCCCGAGATCGCCCAGTTCCGCGCGGCGACGCTGCTGCGGATGCTCGCCGACCTGTTGCAGGGCGAGGCGCCCCGGGGACTCGGCGTCCCGCCGCTCGGGGCGAGCGCGCCTCGTCATGCTGGCCGGGCACGACACCACCCTGTCGAGCCTGTCGGGCGCCCTCGGCCTCGGCTGGTCGCTCCCGGGTCAGCCGGACCCGACGGCCCCCGACACCACCCTGGCCTTCGAGGTCTGGGGCCATCCCGAGAGCGGGGCGCGGACGGTTCGAGTCAAGATCTACGCCCAGACCCTCGATCAGCTGCGCACCGCCCGGCCGCTCGGCCCCCGCGACCCGCCGGTCGCGCTGCCGCTGGCGATCGGGATCTGCCCGGCGCGGGACGGCGGCTGCGACCTCGCGACATTCGCCGCCAAGGTCCGCGCCGCGCTGCCGCCGATCTGCGTGCGGTAGAGCCGCGTCCCGGTTTCGAAAGGGCGAGCCCTTGCGCGGGTCCAGGGCAGAACCCTGGTGCCGGGTGTCGAGCCTCAGGGGCTCCGCCCCCGAACCCCTGCCCAAGGGCTCGCCCTTGGGAAACCGTGACCGAGTGTCGGAGGCGCCCTCAGAGCGGGCGGGCGCTGCCGAGACGGGCGCCGCGGGGCCGCCGCGCCGGCTTCTTCCGGGTCAGGGAAGCGAGCGCGGGGCCCCCCGCGACGCCGGCGCTGAGGATCGGGGCGCTGCCGGTTCCGGGCGTGGCCGACGCCACGGCGCTGGGCAACGGACCGGGCACCGGGCGGGCTGCGGAAGCCGGTACCGCGCCGGCAAGGAGCAGCACGGCCGGCAGGATCAGCGTGGGAGTCTTGAAGCGCATCCCCGGATTTCCCTGCCGACACGGTCGCGGCATCGACCAGGAACAACGCCGCGGAGGCTTGTGCGTTTCAACCGGCGGTCGACGGAAAGTGCCGAGCCAGCACGGTACGGACCTGCGCCACCAGATCGGCCTCCGGACAGGAGAATTGCGCCGGCCGCGCGGCCTTCCACTCGGCGTTGCTGGCAATGGACTCAGCCGCCCGGGCGCCCTCGATCAGATCCTTGATCTGGACCTCGCCGGCCAAGCGCTCGTTCGAGCCCTGGATGATCGCCACCGGGGCGCGGCGGCGGTCGGCATATTTCATCTGCGCCTTCATGCCGGCTGCGCCGAGATAGAGCTCGGCCCGGATGCCGTCGGCGCGCAGCAGCGCCACGAGGCGCTGGTAGTCGGCCATGTTCTCCCGGTCGAGGACCAGCACCACCACCGGCCCGGGGGTGTCGGTGCCGGCGAGCAGTGGACTGTTCACGAGCTGCAGGGCCGAGAACAGGCGCGAGACGCCGATCGAGAAGCCGGCCGCCGGCACCGGCTCGGCCCGGAACCGTCCGACCAGCCCGTCGTAGCGCCCGCCGCCCGCCACCGAGCCGAAGCGCACGGTTTGCCCGTCCTCGTTGATGACCGGGAAGGTCAGCTCGGCTTCGTAGACCGGGCCGGTATAGTATTCGAGCCCGCGCACCACGCTCGGATCGGCGCGGATCACGTCGTGGCCGTAGCCGGCGGCCGCGCAGAGGCGCATGATCGCATGCAGCTCGGCGATGCCCTCCCGGCCGGTCTCCGAATCGCCGACCGCGTCGTGCCAGCCGGCAAAGAACTTTTCCCAGAACGCCACCTTGTCGGCGCCGTCCGCGGCACTGGCCTGGAACGACACGTAGGCCAGGATCCGCCCGATCGCCGCCGCGTCGAGGCCCGCACCCTTGGTGAAGTCGCCGCTCTCGTCCTTGCGGCCGGCGCCCAGGAGGTCGCGCACCCCATCGACGCCAAGCCGGTCGAGCTTGTCGATCGCCCGCAGCACGGTCAGGCGCTGGCCGGCCCGGTCGTCACCCGCGAGGCCCGCCGCCTCCATCACGCCGTCGAGCACCTTGCGGTTGTTGACCTTGACTACGTACTGGCCGCCAAGCCCGAGCCGGTTCAGCGTGTCGGCCATCAGCATGCAGATCTCGGCATCGGCCGCGACGCTGCCGGCGCCCACGATGTCGGCGTCGAACTGCATGAACTGGCGGAACCGGCCCGGCCCCGGCTTCTCGTTGCGGAAGACGTAGCCGGCCCGGTAGCTGCGATAGGGTTTTGGCAGGGCGTCGAAATTCTCGGCCACGAACCGGGCAAGCGGCGCCGTCAGGTCGTAGCGCAGCGACAGCCACGCCTCGTCGTCGTCCTGGAACGAGAACACGCCCGCGTTCGGCCGGTCGAGGTCGGGCAGGAACTTGCCCAACGCCTCGGTGTACTCGACGAAGGGGGTCTCCAAGGCCTCGAAGCCGTAGAGCTCGAAGCTCCGCCGGATCGTCTCCAGCATCCGGTGCTGCGCGGCGATCTCACCGGCGCGCCGGTCGACGAAGCCGCGCGGCAGGCGTGGCTTGAGGATGTCGGCCTTCTCGGCCTTGGGAGTCTCGGCCTTGGACATGGGGGCGCGTTCGCTTCTCGCGGACCCGAACACGGATCCGGCATCGGATTGAATCGTCCCCGGCGGCCGGGGATCCTGCGGCCGGGCTCTAGAGCATGCGGTGCGAAAGGGGAATTCGGTTTGCGGATGCGACCCTGCGCTCGGCCGGATCCGCCACGCGCCCTCCCTGCCCCCTCCGCGGCGGGAGGGAGAGGCGCGTGTTCTGATACCGCTCGCCTTCTCCAACCGTGATCGAGGAATCCGTTAGTCCGGGTGAGAACATGCTGCATCCGACGGCGCGTTGTGCCGCGTGCCGCTGGACGACGTCAGTACGGCGCCGTCAGCTTCAGCCAGAGCAGGACCGCGAGGCTCACCACGGCGATCGGCATCTGGAGCGGGCGCAGGCGGGCATGCGCCAGGGGCACCGCACCGGAGCGCGCCGCGATCGGATCGAAGATCCCGACGACGGCGTAGCCCAGGATCAGCATCACCAGAGCCGGCACGGCCTTGCCCATCACGGCGGAGAACAGGCTGAACAGCCCGAGTGCGTAGATCACCAGCATCGTGACGATCTGCGACAGCCGCGGGCCGCCCTCGGTCCGGAAGCTGACGCCCCGGTGGACGCCGGCGAGGAACAGCAGGATCGAGGCCGCGTACAGCAGGGTGAACAGGGCCACGAGGTAGTCGAGCGGCTGTCCGTTCAGCCACCAAGCGGCCGCGGCGCCGACTACGATCGGCACCATCGGGCCGAAGCCGAACACGACGTCGAGCCATGGGATCCGGCGCGGCTCGTGGGCGGTGATGGTGCGTCCGGCGGCATCGTCGCGCATGGTGGTCTAATGGGCTTTCGGGTCTGAACCGGATTGCGGGTCTGAAACAGGTTGCGGGTCTGAAACAGGTTAACGGTCTGCTGCGCTGCAGCACCGGGACGGGGAACGATCCCGTGCGGACCCGGTTCCGAATCCGTCCGCGGCGTCGCCTGTCTAACCCCGACGCAACCCGTCCGCGAGGGCCTTTAGCACACCTCTCGCCGTGCCCTCCGTGCAAGGCCCTTGAGTGTGGGGGCGAAACGCGTTATCCGTACCGGGCCCTCATCTCAAGGTCTGCGCCGTAGCGCGCCCGTGAGGGTCCTGCCAGAACGGTTTCGCCACCCTGATCCTCGGGCCCCTCGCCGCAGCGCGGCCCGCCCATCGCCGCCCGTCCCCCGGGTGCGTGGCACAGAACCGGCCCTCCCACCTTCTCCGTCGGTTGCAAGACACCCCATGACGCCACACCCCGACGCCCTCGCCGAGATCGAGACCGAGGAGCCGGCCGATGCGCCGGCCCTCCCCGCCGCCCTCGAAGGTGTCCGCGAGGTCAAGCTCCAGGATCTCAAGGCGAAGACGCCCACCGACCTGACGGCCTTCGCCGAGGAGGTCGAGGTCGAGAACGCCTCGACCATGCGCAAGCAGGAGCTGATGTTCGCGATCCTGAAGCAGCTCGCTGCCAAGGAGATCGAGATCATCGGCTCGGGCACCGTCGAGGTGCTGCAGGACGGCTTCGGCTTCCTGCGCTCCTCGGACTCGAACTACCTGCCCGGCCCCGACGACATCTACATCTCGCCGACCCAGATCCGCCGCTTCGGCCTGCGCACCGGCGACACCGTCGAGGGCCCGATCCGCGGCCCCAAGGACGGCGAGCGCTACTTCGCGCTCCTGAAGGTCAACACGATCAACTTCGAGAACCCGGAGAAGATCAAGCACAAGGTCCACTTCGACAACCTGACGCCGCTCTTCCCGACGAAGCGGTTCAAGCTCGAACTGGACAACCCGACCAAGAAGGACTTCTCGCCGCGGATCATCGACATCGTGGCGCCGATCGGCAAGGGCCAGCGCGCCCTGATCGTGGCGCCGCCGCGCACGGGTAAGACCGTGCTGATGCAGAACATCGCGCAGTCGATCACCCTCAATCACCCCGAGTGCTACCTGATCGTGCTGCTCATCGACGAGCGGCCCGAGGAGGTCACCGACATGCAGCGCTCGGTGAAGGGCGAGGTCATCGCCTCCACCTTCGACGAGCCGGCCACCCGCCACGTGCAGGTCGCCGAGATGGTGATCGAGAAGGCCAAGCGCCTCGTCGAGCACGGCCGCGACGTGGTGATCCTGCTGGATTCCATCACCCGCCTCGGCCGCGCCTACAACACGGTGGTGCCGTCCTCCGGCAAGGTGCTGACCGGCGGTGTCGACGCCAACGCCCTGCAGCGGCCCAAGCGCTTCTTCGGCGCGGCCCGCAACATCGAGGAGGGCGGCTCGCTCTCGATCATCGCCACGGCGCTGATCGACACCGGCTCGCGCATGGACGAGGTGATCTTCGAGGAGTTCAAGGGCACCGGCAATTCCGAGATCATCCTGGACCGCAAGGTCTCCGACAAGCGCATCTTCCCGGCGATCGACATCACCCGCTCGGGCACCCGCAAGGAGGAGCTGCTGGTCCCGCCGGATGCGCTCAAGAAGACCTACGTGCTGCGCCGCATCCTCAACCCGATGGGCGTCACCGACGCAATCGAGTTCCTCATGGACAAGCTGCGCCAGACCAAGAGCAACGGCGACTTCTTCGACTCGATGAACACCTGAGGCGCTTCCGCGACGGGCAGCCCAGCCCTCCATCTCCTCTGAGGTGAAGGGCTGGAGGGCCGGTATCTCTGCCTCTGTCCCGCCGCGACACGAAAATCAGCGGCCGCACGATAGGGCCGTTGACCTTCCCCTAACCGACCCGTGCCACGGTCATCTCGGGCGCCAGGTTGCGTAACGGCCCCGCGACAGCCCCGCCCGCCGGTCCATTCCGACGGCGGGGCTCGTCGCAGCCCCCGACACGATCGCCGTCTTGCGCCCGTCGCCGGATCCGTGACACTGGCGGGATGCTCCGCTCGCCCTGGACCGGCTCGGCCCCGCTCCTCCTCGCCTCCACCAGCCCGACCCGACGCCTCCTGCTGGAGAGCGCCGCACTGCCGGTCGAGACCGCTTCCCCCGATGTCGACGAGCGCGTCCTGGAGGCGCAGAGCGCCGGCCTGTTCCCGCCCGATCTCGCCCTGCACCTCGCCCGCGCCAAGGCCGAATCGGTGGCGGCCCGGCATCCCGGACGCGTCGTCATCGGCGCCGATCAGGTGCTCGACTGCGACGGCATCGTGTTCCACAAGCCGGCCGATGCCGCGGCGGCCCGGGCGCAGCTCGCCCGCCTCGCCGGACGGACCCACGCCCTGCATTCCGCCGTGGCGCTGGCCGGATCCGTCCGCGACACCTTCGTGGAGACCGCCCGGCTGACCCTGCGCCCCCTCGATGATCGGGCGATCGCGGCCTATGTGGACTGCGCCGGCGCGGATCGCGTGCGGGCGAGCGTCGGCGGCTACCAGCTCGAGGGGCCGGGCATCCACCTGTTCGAATCGGTCGCGGGCGATCACAGCACCGTGCTGGGCCTGCCGCTGCTGCCGCTCCTCGCGCGGCTGCGCGCCGCCGGGCTTCTGGCTTTCTGAGGGAGTACCGCCTTGGCGGGACATGACCATTCGCACGGCGGCCACGGAGGGCATTCCCACGATGGCCATTCCCATGGCGGGCATTCGCATGCCGGACATTCCCATGGCGGCCATGGCGGCCATGTGCATGTCCCGAAAAATTTCGGGCCGGCCTTCGCGATCGGCATCGCGCTCAACACCGTCTTCGTGGTGGTGGAGGCGATCTACGGCTATCTCAGCAACTCCATGTCGCTTGTAGCCGATGCCGGCCACAACCTGTCGGACGTGTTGGGTCTCGCCGCCGCCTGGGTCGCCGCGATCCTCGTGCGCCGGCAGGCCACCGCGCGCTTCACCTACGGCTATCGCAGCTCCTCGATCCTGGCGGCCCTGTTCAACGCCGTGTTCCTGCTGATCGCCATGGGGGCGGTGATCTGGGAGGCTCTGGTCCGGCTGGCCCATCCCGAGCCCGTGGCCGGAACCACCGTGATGGTGGTGGCTGCCATCGGGATCCTGGTGAACGGCCTGACCGCGTGGCTGTTCGCCAGCGGCGCCAAGGGCGACATCAACATCCGCGGCGCCTTCCTGCACATGGCGGCCGACGCCGCGGTCTCGGCCGGGGTGGTGATTGCCGGCCTCGTGATTCAGCTCACCGGGCTCGCATGGCTCGATCCCGCGGTCAGCCTCGTCATCGCGGGCCTGGTGGTCTGGGCGACCTGGGGGCTCCTGCGCGACAGCCTGGCGATGTCGCTCGATGCCGTGCCGCAGAAGATCTCGCCGGAGGCCGTGACCGGCTTCCTGCGTGGGCGACCTGGCGTCGCCGACCTGCACGACCTGCACATCTGGCCCATGAGCACCACCAGCGTCGCCCTGACGGTCCATCTCGTGATGGAAGACGGCTACCGCCTGTCCGGCAACGGATTCCTGACCGAGACCGCCGAGGGCCTGCGGGCACGCTTCGGCATCGGCCATGCCACGATGCAGATCGAGGAAGCCGGCGGCCCGGCCTGCCGGCTGGCGCAGGATTGCGCAGCGTGAGCGATCCGCAGTCCCGCGCCCCGGTGCTGCGCGCCTTCGTGGTCGGCCACCCGATCGCCCATTCGCGCTCGCCGCTGATCCACGGCCACTGGCTCGCCGAGCACGGGATTTCCGGCTCCTACGAGCGCCTGGACGTGGCCCCGCAGGCCTTTTCGGCGTTCGTCCGGTCGCTGCCGGATTCGGGCTTCCGGGGGGGCAACGTCACGATCCCCCACAAGGAGGCGGCCTGCGCGCGCGCCGACACCCTGACGCCGCGGGCGCAGAAGATCGGCGCGGTCAACACCCTGGTGGTCGGGCCCGACGGGCGGATCCGCGGCGACAACACCGATGCGCCGGGTTTCTGCGCCCATCTCGACCAAACCTTGGGAGAGGGCTGGCCCGCGCGCGGGAACGGCACCGCCGTGGTGCTGGGCGCCGGCGGCGCGGCCCGGGCGATCGTGGTCGGGCTGGCCGAGCGGGGCATGCGGCGCATCCTGGTCGCCAACCGCACCCCGGCCCGGGCCGAGACCGTGGCGGCCCTCGCCCCCGGCATCGCCGACGCCCTTGCCTGGGACGACCTGCCGGCGGCGCTCGCCGAGACCGGTCTCCTCGTCAACACCACGTCGCTCGGCATGAAGGGCCAGCCGCCCCTCGCCCTCGACCTCGCTCCGCTGCCGCCTGAGGCCGCGGTGGCCGACATCGTCTACGCGCCCCTGGAGACCGACCTCCTCGCGGTGGCGCGCCGCCGGGGGCTGGCCGCCGTGGACGGCCTCGGCATGCTGCTCCACCAGGCGGTGCCGGGCTTCGAGGCTTGGTTCGGCCCCCGCCCCACCGTCACCCCCGCCCTGCGCGACCGGATCGTGGCGGATCTCGCCCCGAATTTGACCCGGTGAGGCCGAAGGCCGGGTCCGGATCCGTCGTGCTCGGGCTCACCGGCTCGATCGGCATGGGCAAGTCGGCCACCGCGGCGCTGTTCGCCAAGCGCGGCGTCCCGGTCCACGACGCGGATGCGGCCGTCCATGCCCTCTACGGCCCCGGCGGTGCGGCGGCAGTGGCGATCGAAACAACCTTTCCGGGCGTGCTCGACGCGGCGGGCGGCGTCGACCGGACGCGTCTGCGCGCGGCGGTGCTCGATGCGCCCGACCGGATGACGGCGCTCGAACAGATCGTCCATCCCCTGGTCCGGGCTGCCAGCACGGCGTTCCTGGCCCGGCACGCGCAAGCCCCGCTCGTCGTCCTCGACATCCCGCTCCTCTACGAGACCGGCGGCGACGGCCGTTGCGACGCGGTCGCGGTGGTGAGCGCCCCGCCGGAGGTCCAGCGCGCCCGGGTGCTGGCCCGCCCCGGCATGGATGAGGCGACCTTCGCGGCGATCCTGGCCAAGCAGATGCCCAATGCCGAGAAGCGCGCCCGGGCCGATTTCGTCATCGACACGAGCCGGGGCTTTCCCGCGGCCGAGGCCGAGGTGGCGCGGATCGTCGCCCGGCTGACGGGGGACCGTGCGCCGGGTTAAGGCATGGCCCCAACAGGTGCGGCGAATCGCGGGGTGGACCAGCGCGCATCAGGAGGTGGGACACCATGTCGGACCGGCTGCAGGGCAAGGTGACACGCGTGACCGGCGCGGGCCGCGGCATCGGTGAGGCCATCGCCCGGGCCTTCGCGGCCGAGGACGCCTTCGCCTTCGTCTTCGTTACCGACCGCGACGCGCCGACCGGGCGCGCTGTCGCCGCCGCGATCGGCGAGGATCAAGCGCAGTTCGCCGCGCTCGACGTGCGCGACGAGACGGCCTGGGACGGCGTGATGGCGGATCTCCTCGCCCGGCACGGTCGCCTCGACGTGTTGGTCAACAATGCTGGCGTCACCGGCTTCGAGGACGGACCGGTCGCGCACGATCCCGAGACCACCACCCTGACCGACTGGCGCGCGGTCCATGCCAAGAATCTCGATGGTGTCTTCCTCGGCTGCTGATCCGCCATCCGGGCGATGCGGCCGGCATGAAAGGGTGCCATCATCAACATCTCGTCGCGCTCTGGCCTCGTGGGCATTCCCATGGCGGCGGCCTACGCATCCTCCAAGGCGGCAATCCGCAACCACACCAAGACGGTGGCCCTGTATTGCGCCGCGCAGGGCCTGAACGTGCGCTGCAATTCGGTTCATCCGGCCGCAGTCCTGACGCCGATGTGGGAGCCGATGCTGGGGGACGGCCCCGACCGCACGGCCCGGATGGCGGCCCTCGTCGCCGACACACAGCTCCGCCGGTTCGGGACCCCGGACGAGGTCGCGGCGGTCTGCATTCTGCCGGCCTCCGACGAGGCCGCCTCCATGACCGGCTCGGAGATCAGCCTCGACGGCGGGTCGCTCGCTGGCACCGCGGCCTGCCCCGGGGGTTGAGCGGATACGTCCCACGCCTTGCGACGTTCGACGTAGCGAGCGCGCTAACTTCGGAAGCACCGGCGCGATAAGAGGCGGCCCGCGATGCGAATGGCGTGGACGATCCGGCCACCACAGGCTTCCGTCCGCCGGTCCGGGTTGAGCCGCGGATGGCGCGCTGGGCGACTGACCTGTTTCACCCTCGTCCTGCTCGGAACCGCACCAGCCGGAGCGCAATACGCCACGTCCTGCCTGCCGCCGAAAAAATTCGCGGCCGGCGCCTGCGTCACCGCCTGCCCGGCCGGCTACGAGGACCAGGGGCGCGTCTGCGTCTACCGCAACACGTCGCGGTGAAGCACGCGGCCTTCTGGACAATAACAGCCGAAGGGATTGCCGGATGACCCTGCATTGACGCTCTCGTCTTTACGGCTTTACGATCCTGTAAAGAGAGGTTGCGATGGCCACGACCCTGAACGTCCGGAATCCGCGTGCGCATGCGCTTGCCCAGGAACTCGCCGCGCGTCGGAAGACCGGCATCACCGAAGCCGTCATCCAGGCTCTGGAGCACGCGCTGGAGCGCGAACGCGCCACGATACCCCTGGCACATCGCCTCGCGGCCATCGCGGATCGCAGCTTGGCCAAGGCCGGGCCCAACCCCCGTCCCGTCACCGAGGCGGATCGCGACACCCTCTGGACGCGTTGATGTTCATCGACACATCCGCGTTCGTTGCGATCTTCTGCAAGGAGCCCGAGGCGGGACTCTTCGCCACCTGCATCGAGCGGGCGGGCCAGCGCCGGACCTCACCCTTGGTCCGCCTGGAAACCTGTATCGTCCTGGCGAGCCGTCTCGACCGAGACCCCGCCGATGTCCAAGAGGATGTCGATGCGTTCCTGTCCGAGGCCGATATCGCCGTCGTGCCGATCGACGACGCCATCGGCCGGATGGCCGTCGCGGCATTCCGACGCTTCGGCAAAGGACGGGGACACCCGGCGCAGCTCAACCTCGCCGACTGCCTGTCCTACGCCTGCGCCCAGGCCTACCGCGACCCGATCCTGTTCAAGGGACGGGATTTCGGACACACGGATCTGACCCGGGCCGTGTAGACCCGGCCTCCGGGATCCCCGTGCGATAACGAACGCGACAGCATCGTCCCGTAGGATAACCCCGAGATTCCCCGGATCGGCGATGCCGAACGCGCGTCGCATGCCTCCCGAGTTTCCCCCTCTCAAGCCCGCGAGTCGCCCTCATGCTGCGCGAGATCGTCCTCGACACCGAGACCACCGGCACGGAAGCGAAGGGTGGCGACCGCCTGATCGAGATCGGGGCGGTCGAGCTGCTCAACCACATCCCCACCGGCCGCACTTTCCACCGCTTCTGCAACCCGCAGCGGGCGGTGTCCGAAGGGGCGTTCAACGTCCACGGCCTGTCGGACGCGTTCCTGGCCGACAAGCCGCTCTTCGCCGAGATCGTCGGCGATCTCCTGGATTTCCTGGCCGACGGGCGGCTCGTGATCCACAACGCGCCCTTCGATGTCGGCTTCCTCAACATGGAATACGCCCGGCTCGGGGACCGCGCCCCGCCGCCGATCCGGCTGGAGGATGTCGTCGATACCCTGCCGATGGCCCGGCGCAAGCACCCGGGGGCGGCCAACAACCTCGACGCCCTGTGCTCTCGCTATGGCATCGACAACACCAAGCGCACCAAGCATGGGGCGCTCCTCGATGCCCAGATCCTGGCCGAGGTCTATGTCGAGCTGCTCGGCGGCAAGCAGACCAGTCTCGGGCTGACGGAGGTGGCGATCGCCGCCCCCACCGCGGGAGCGGCCGCCCGTCAGGCGACCGCCGCGGCGCCGCGCCCATACCGGAGCCGGCTGACGGAGGGCGAACGCGCCCGCCACGACGTCTTTCGGGCGAGCCTCGGTGCCGCCGCGATCTGGTCCGACTATATCGGCACGGACGAGCCGGCCTGACACGCCCGGCAGACCCGCGTCGCCGGGTGTTGCGGTGCAGCACGGCGCGGTTTATTGCAGTGCACAATCCAAGCTCGGCGTACCATCGATCGGATGGTGAGGATGGTCCATGCGGTGGCTTCGTCGCCTAGGTCCCAGCCGCGACAGGAATGCCGAGACAACGAGGCGCGCACGCATGACCGACGATCTCGGCAGCCGCGATGGAGAGTCGATGCGCGGGTCCGGCACCTCGCCCTGGGCCGACATGATCGAGGCGACCCGCCTCACCGGTCTAGGCCGTCTGGACGAAGCCACAGCGCTGATCCAGCGCAGCCTCGGCGGTGCCCCGCAGGCCCGCCGTGACGCGCCCGCCCCTGATGCGCGTCCCGGCACGGATCGGGATTCGTCCGAATCCGCCCCGCGGGTGCGCGAGGTGGTCGGGGAGGTCGTGCGCGGCCTCGCACCCGTGCTGAAGGGTTTGGGCAAGCCCCTGCGGCAGCCGGCGTCGCCCGCCGAGGCCGCGGGACCCCCGGGGGGCCGCTTCGTGGCCCTGAGCCACACGGAGTCCGCCGGCAGCCGCGACTACAAGCTGTTCATCCCCAGCCGTCCGGATACCCGGGCTCCGCTCGTCGTCATGCTGCACGGCTGCATGCAGAACCCGGACGATTTCGCCACCGGCACCGGCATGAACACCCTGGCGGAGCGCGCGGGCGTGTTCGTGGCCTACCCGGCGCAGAGCCGGCAGGCCCATGCCCAACGCTGCTGGAACTGGTACGACCCCCGCGATCAGGCCCGCGGCTCGGGCGAGCCGGCGATCATCGCGGGGCTCACCCGCGCGATCATGGCCGAGCACCCGATCGACCCGGGCCGGGTCTATATCGCGGGTCTCTCGGCGGGGGGCGCGGCCGCTCTCAACATTGCCCGGGCCTATCCGGACCTCTACGCTGCCGTGGGGGTGCATTCGGGCCTCGCGGCCGGCTGCGCCCGCGACCTCGGCTCGGCCCTGATGGCCATGCAGGTCGGGGCGCCGGGACTCGGCACGGCGACGCCGTTCGGTGCGCCCGCCACGGCGACCCGCGTGCCCACGATCGTCTTCCACGGCGAGGATGACGGAACGGTGAGCGTCCGCAATGCCGATCAGGTCCTGGCGCAGGCCGACGTGGCGGGGCTGACCGCCCGGTCCGAAACCATGGAAGGCCGCGGCCATCCCTTCACCCGCACCCGCTACCGGGATTCGTCCGGCCGGGTGGTGGTGGAGGATTGGCGGGTGCGCGGCGCCGGCCACGCGTGGTCGGGCGGCCGCCCGGAGGGCAGCTACACGGACCGCGAGGGCCCCGACGCCTCCCGGGCGATGCTCGACTTCTTCGCCGAACACCGCCTCGGCCCGAAACGCCGGTAACGGGTTTCCAAAGGGCTGAGCCCTTTGGCGGGGTATCGGGGCGGAGCCCTGATGTGTAGCCCGGTCGCCGAACGCAGGGCGCTGCCCTGCACCCGCAAAAGGTCCCGGACCTTTTGAAACCAGGACTTGCGATGACCACCATCCCGACCCTGAACGGCCTCGGCGACGTCGCCGACCGGTACGACCTGATCCTCTGCGACGTCTGGGGCGTGCTGCACGACGGCCAGACGGCGCACGCGCCCGCGGGCGAGGCGCTGATCCGCTTCCGTGGCTTGGCCGGAGACCGGCCGCGCCGCGTCGTGCTGGTCTCGAACGCCCCGCGGCCGGGGGACGGCGTGGGGCGGATCCTCGACCGGTTCGGGGTGCCGCGCGAGGCCTACGACGCGATCCTCACCTCGGGTGACCTCACCCGCGGCCTGATCGCGGCGCGGCCCGGCGCCCGGATCCGCCATATCGGGCCGGAGCGCGACCTCGGCATCTTCCAGGGCCTCGACCTCACCCTGGTGCCGGAGGCGGAGGCCGACCTCGTGGTCTGCACCGGCCTGTTCGACGACCGCAGTGAGACCGCCGAGGATTACCGGCCGGAGCTGACGCGGCTGGCCAGCCGTGGGCTGACGATGATCTGCGCCAATCCCGACCTCGTCGTGGAGAGCGGCAACCGGCTGATCCCCTGCGCGGGCCTGCTGGCGGCGGCCTATGCGGAGATCGGCGGCCCGGTGGTCTACGCCGGCAAGCCGCACCGGCCGGTCTACGAGGCGGCGCTCGTGAAGGGCGGCGACCTGACCGGCGCCCCGGTCGATCCGGCCCGGGTTCTGGCGATCGGCGACGCGATCCGGACCGATATCGCGGGGGCCCGCGGCTTCGGCATCGCGAGCCTGCTGGTCGCCCGGGGCATCCACGCGGAGGAACTCGGCGTCACAGCCGAGCACCACCGGCTGGGCGATATCGCGGAGTGGCTCGGCCGGCAGGCGGTGCATCCGGACGCGGTGATCGAGCGGCTGCGCTGGTAGCCGGCGCTGGACGTCGCCACCGGCATGCCGGATGCTAACCAAGTCATGATAGCCGACCCCGTCCCCGCCGCCGCCCATGCCCGGACGATCCTCGCCGCCCACGAGCATCGCCGCCCGATCGCACCGCTGACCAGCTGGGATCCGGCCCTCGACCTGCCGGCCGCCTACCGGGTCGCCGAGGCGGTGCGCGGCCTGCGCGCCGCCCGGGGCGAGCGGGTGGTCGGCCGCAAGATCGGCTTCACCAACACGACCCTCTGGGACCGGTACGGCGTTCGCGCGCCGATCTGGGGTTACGTCTACGACACGACCCTGCGCGCGCGTGCCGTATCGGCCGGCCCCGTGGCGCTCTCCGCCTTCGTCGAGCCGCGCATCGAGCCCGAGATCGTGTTCGGGCTCGCCCGCACCCCGGAACCCGGCATGGACGCTGCGGCCCTGATCGGATGCGTCGCCTGGGCGGCCGCCGGATTCGAGATCGTGCAATCCCTCTATCCCGGCTGGCGCTTCACCGCCCCCGACACGGTCGCGGCCTTCGGGCTGCACGGATTGCTGGTGGTCGGCGAGCGTGTGCCGATTGCCGCGGATGAGCGGTCGGCCTGGATCGGCCGGCTCGAACGGTTCTCGGTCGATCTGCTACGGGACGGCATGCGCGCGGACCGCGGCGGCGGACGGAACGTGATGGGCGCAGGGCCCCTCGCCGCCCTCGGCCATCTTGTCGATGTGCTGGCTAACGATCCGGCAGCGCCGCCTCTCGCAGCGCACGAGATCATCACCACCGGCACCCTCACCGATGCATTGCCGCTCGCGCCCGGCGAGTTCTGGCGCGCCCGGTTCGACGGATTGCCGTTGCCCGATATCGATCTCGCCTTGATCTGAGGCGGAGGTCAGGGATTATCGTCGCCACTCGCGACGCATCCCGCGCCGGCTCCGACGTTCAGCGCTTGCAGGCCTTGGCGATGCTTAGCCGACATGCCACATCCCGCAGCATGCCCGGTCGCGTTCGGAGACGCTACAACACCTTCCTCGTCGCCGTGACGCCAGAGCGCCCCCGCAAGGCGGCGCGCCCGTTGGTCTACGCGGTGATGAAACCCGATGCCGAGGCGGCGCTCGAGGCGGTGCGCGGCCTGGCCGGCCCGCAGGCCGCTGTGTCCCTGGTGGGCGGCCTGTCAACCCGGATCGCCAAGGCGCTCAAGCTGAAGCCCGACGAGCCCCGCGCGGTGTGACGCCCCCGCGGCGCTAATCCTTTGTTGTCTGAACCCGATGGGGTCGTGCGTCAGCGACGTTCTTGCGACCCATGCCGGGCATACGGAAGGTCGCCAACGCGTCCCGATTGCAGTCATTGACGAACCGTCATTTCAGATCGTTTTGCGTTGCAGTCCGACTTTAGTCTTCCGTTCGGGCGCAGTCGCCACAGTGCCATTCCGTGGAAATCGACTGTCTGATAGTACACATAAAATCAGATATAACTGTAGGTGGGTGAAACGAAGATATTCGAAAGATGCCTTTAATGATTCCATTCTACGATCAACAGTCGAACAAAAAGACCGCGCGCGATCGTATCTGGGCATGATCATAGAATGCTAAATCTGGTGCGGATCCATCACGCCAAAGATCCCACATGCATTAGCCAGCTGACGGAGCTGCGGAAGCACATCCCAACCCTTTATGTCCTGCTGTCTGTTAATAGTTGTGCGCTCGCTGTAACGCATTATCCATTGGCACCAGTCCTTCTGACTCTCGGATTTCCCGGTGTTTTGGTCACCGTTTGCGTGCTGCGCGCGGTCCGGTGGTGGCGCATGCGCGTCGATGAGATGAGCCAGGACCAGGCTGCTATCCAACTTCGTCGAACGACGGCTCTGACGGCGGTCTTTTCAGTCGCGTTCGTCAGTTGGGCGATGATCTTGAACGGCTACGGCGGCCCCTATGAGCAGGGCCATGTGGCGATCTTCGTGGCGATCACGGTGATCGCCTGCATCTTCTGTCTCACCCACCTGCCGGTCGCGGCCTTTCTCGTGACCGGCATCGTGATGGGTGTCTTTCTGTTCTGCTGCATCACCAGTCAGAACCACGTGTTCCTGGCGATCGCCGTCAACACCGCTTTCGTGACCGTGGTGATGATGCGTGTCCTCGCCAACAATTTCCGGGCCTTCGTCCAGTTGGTCGCGTCGCAGGCCGAGGCTGACCGGCTCTCGGACGAGAATGCGCGCCTCGCCCATACGGACAGTCTCACCGAGCTGCCCAACCGACGCTATTTCTTCCAGAAACTCGGCGAGCTCATCCAGGCCTCGGCGGGGAACGACGCACGTTTCGCCCTGGCGATCTTCGACCTCGACCGTTTCAAGCCGGTCAACGACACCTACGGACACGTGGTCGGCGATCGGGTTCTGGCTGTGATCGGCCCGCGACTGGCGGCCTTCGCCAACGAGAACGTCACCGTCTCGCGCCTGGGCGGGGACGAGTTCGGCATCCTCGTCCGGAACCCTGGACCGCCCGAGGAGATCATCGCGTTCTGCGATGCCATCTGCGCCGCGCTGGCGAAGCCGATCCGCTTCGGCAACATCCAGGTCGTCACGGGTTGCTCGGGTGGTCTGGCCAAGTATCCCCGGGCCGGGCGCGACGCGGATGCACTGTTCGACCGCGCCGATTACGCGCTCTACCATTCGAAGGAGCATCGTCGCGGCAAGACGATCCTGTTCTCACAGGAGCACGAGGACGCCATCCGGGCGGAGCAGATCGTGGAGACCGCCCTGCGCACGGCGGACCTCTCCGCCGAGATGACGCTGCACTACCAACCGATCCTCGATACGGACACGGGCAAGATTGCCCTCGTGGAGGGGCTCGCGCGCTGGACCAGCCCGCAGCTCGGACGCGTGTCCCCGGACCGGTTCATCGCCGCGGCGGAGCGGTGCGGCCTCATCCACGACATTACGCTCCTGCTCCTGCGCAAGGCGCTCGCCGACGGCACCCGGCTGCCGCCGGGGATCGGCCTGTCCTTCAATCTGTCGGCCCAAGACCTGACCTCACCCGACACCGTGTTGGCAATCCTGGCCGCCGTGCGCGCGAGCGGCTTCGATCCGCATCGGTTGACGCTGGAGCTGACGGAAACGGCGCTGATGCGCGACTTCGATCAGGCCAAGGCGGCCATTCGCATGCTGCGAGCCCTGGGCATCGCGGTCGCCCTGGACGATTTCGGCACTGAATATTCCAGCCTGGGCTACGTCCACAGCCTGCCGCTGGACAAGGTCAAGATCGACCGCAGCTTCATGGCCGGCATCGACACGGATCTGGGCTGTAGCCTCGTCTCCACCATCCTGGATCTCTGCCGGAACCTCGGCCTCGAAGGAATAGCCGAGGGCATCGAGACCGCCGAGCAGCTGGACGCCGCCCGTCGGCAGGGCTGCCGCTACATGCAGGGCTATTTCATCGCCAAGCCGATGCCGTTCGAGGATCTTCTTCGTAAGCTTACGCCGGTTGAAGCGGCAGATCGGCTCCAAGCATAGAAGACCCGACGGACCGAGATCGGACAGGCTGATGGGCGTGTTACGGGATGCACCTCGATCGCGTCCGATCAGGTTCGTGATCGATCCCCGCAGCGATTGTCCGCTGCGATGGGTCGGCCGACCGGACGCGGCCCGGCCTCAATCCACCGCGAGCCGGTAGCCGACCCCCCGCACCGTCTGCAGGAAGACCGGGTTGGCGGGATCGACCTCGGTCTTGCGGCGCAGGCGGTTGATCTGCACGTCGACCGTGCGCTCCGCCGCGGCGCCGCCACTCCCGGCGAGTTGCTCGCGCTCCACGTTGGCGCCGCTGGCCGCTGCCAGGATGGTCAGGATCTCCCGCTCACGCTCGGTGATGCGGATCATCTCGTCGTCCCGGCGCAGCTCGCCGCGGTCGATCCGGAATGCGAAGGGCCCGAAGGTCACCGTCTCGGCCGCCGCCGCGCGGGGACGCGGGCTGCGCTTGATGATGTTGCTGAGGCGCAGCGTCAGCTCGCGCGGCTCGAAGGGTTTGGGCAGGTAATCGTCCGCGCCGATTTCCAGGCCCATCACCCGGTCGTTCGGGTTGGAGCGGGCCGTCAGCATCAGGATCGGCACCCGGGATGTCTCGCGCACGCTGCGGGCGTATTCGAAGCCGTTCTCGCCCGGCATCATCACGTCGAGCACCATGGCGTCGAACACCACGCTCTGCGCCCGCGCCCGGGCCTCGGCGGCACTCGCCGCCGCGGTGACCCGGAACCCCTGGTCGGTCAGGTAGCGGGTGAGCAACTCGCGCAGGCGGCGGTCGTCATCGACCACGAGGACGTGCGGGGCCTCGTCGGGCAGGTCGGCCCGGACGGGATGGCTCATGCGCCGCCCCCGGAGGTTCCGCGCCGCGCCATCAGGCGTTGGACCGCCGGCCGGTCCTCGGGCTCGATCATCGCCATCAGAAAGTCCTCCGGCGAGCCCCGGGCATCCGGCGCGGCCAGCGCCCGGGCGAGGCGGCGCGCCTGGACGCGGGTCAGGTCGGCCGCGAGTTCTGCCCCCGAGGCCGTGCAGTACAGGAGGCGCTGGCGCCGGTCGCTCGCGCCCGGCTTCTGCACGACGTAGCCCTGGCCGATCAGGTCCTTCAGCACCCGGTTGAGGCTCTGCTTGGTGATCCGCAGGATGTCGAGAAGTTCGGCGATGGTCAGGCCGGGATAGCGGTCGGCGAAGTGCAGCACCCGGTGGTGCGCCCGGCCGAAGCCGTAGGCCGACAGGATCCGGTCGGGATCCCCCACGAAGTCGCGATAGGCGAAGAACAGCAGTTCGATCAGGTCGTCGCTGCCCAGGGCGGCCGGCGCGGCGCCCGGGACGGGTTTCGCCGCGAAGGTCTCCACAGACGATTCCATGAAGACGTCTTGGCGCGGGGCTGTCCGTGTCACGGCGCGGCCGCTCCCAACGGGTGATAGGTCAGTCCCCATGACGTTTCTCAAGGCGGCCCGAGCCCGTCAACCCTGGACGCCGGCGCTGCCTTGCCCGTTCCCTCATGGTAACCTGCCGGGCCGCTGCAACGAATGCCGTCGCGGCGGCAGCGGAGACCGATATGCGACGCTTGGGATGGGTACTGGGTCTGCTTCTGACGGCGGGGTCCGCCGTCGCTGAAGGTTCACCGTCCCATATGCATGGTCACGCGCAACCCGCGGCCCGAACCGGTGCCGAGGCCGACACGCCGGCGACCCGGGGCTTCAAGGCAGCGCACGGCCAGATGATGCACGACATGGCGGTCCCCTATACCGGAGATCCGGATGTCGATTTCCGGCTTCAGATGATCCCGCATCACCGGGGCGCGATCGCGATGGGACAGGTCGCCCTGGCGCACGCCAAGGACCCCTGGACCCGGCAGCTTGCCGAGGCGGTGATCGTCGAGCAGCAGCGGGAGATCGCCGAGATGGAGGCTTGGCTCGGGCAACGCGGCGTGGCGGTGCCGCCGGGCGGCGGCCCGCAGCACGTCCAGACGGCCGAGTCTTACCGGAGCCGGGATCCGGAGGCGGGGACGCGTTCGGAAATGCGCGGACAATCCTGGGCCCCCGGGGCGGGTATCCGGTAGCGCAGCGCGGCGATTGCGGTGTTGCCCGCACTCCGTCGGCTCCGCTACGCAGGGCTGTCGGGGCAACAGGATCGGTCGGACACATGGCGCACGAAGCTGGAGCGGCACCAAGCCGCCTGTGGATCCGCAATCCGCTCGCCATCCTGGCCGCAGGGGCTGAGGGCGGGATCGTCGTCGCGGGCAGCCGGATCGTCGAGCTCGTGGCGGCCGGTGCCCGGCCGGCGGCCCCGGTGGACGAGACCTTCGAGGCGTCGCGCCACGTGGTGATCCCCGGGCTGATCAATACCCACCACCACGCCTTCCAGACACTGACCCGTGCGCATCCGATCGCGATCAACAAGCCGCTCTTCCCCTGGCTGAAGGCGCTTTACACGATCTGGGGGCGGATCACCCCGGAGGCGTTCCGGCTGGCCACCCGCGTCGCCTATACCGAGCTGCTGCTCTCGGGCTGCACCACGGCGGGCGACCACCACTACCTGTTTCCGAAGGGTCTGGAGGATTCGGTCGATGTCCAGGTCGACGAGGCCCGCAATCTCGGGATCCGCGCCTTCATCACCCGCGGCTCGATGAGCCTGTCCGACCGCGAAGGCGGCCTGCCGCCTCAGGCGCTGACGCAGGACGACGACACGATCCTCTCCGACAGCGAGCGGGTGCTGAACCTGTTCCACGATCCCGCCCCCGGCGCGATGGTGCAGATCGGTCTCGCCCCCTGCTCGCCCTTCGCGGTGACCCAGCGCCTGATGCGCGAGAGCGCGGATCTGGCCGCCCGCCACGGCTGCCGCCTGCACACCCATCTCGGCGAGACGCTCGACGAGGATGCCTACTGCCAATCGATGTTCCAGTGCCGCCCTGTTGAGTATCTGGAGGAGGTCGGCTGGCTGAACGACCGGGTCTGGCTGGCCCACGGCATCCATTTCAACGATGCGGAGGTGGCCCGGCTGGGCAAGGCGGGGGTCGGCGTATGCCACTGCCCGACCTCCAACATGACGCTCGCGTCCGGCCACTGCCGCACCTGCGAGTTGGAGGCGGCGGGCTCCCCCGTCGGTCTCGGAGTCGACGGCTCGGCTTCGAACGACAGCTCGAACCTGATGGAGGGTGTGCGCCACGCGGTGATGCTGAGCCGGCTCACTTATGGCGCGGAGGCGGTGACGCATCTCGACGCGCTCCGCTGGGCCACGGAGGGCTCGGCCGCGTGCCTCGGCCGCTCCGATATCGGCCGGATCGAGCCGGGGCGGGAGGCGGATCTCGCGCTGTTCACCCTGGACGAGCTGCGGTTCTCGGGTGCCCACGACCCGCTGGCGGCGCTGGTGCTGTGCGGCGCGACCCGGGCCGACCGGGTGATGGTGGCGGGGCGCTGGCGGGTGATCGACGGGCAGCCCGTGGGAGTCGATGTGGGTCGCCTGCGCGAGGACCATTCGCGGCTGGCGGTGGCGTTGTTCGGGGGCGCCTAAAGTCTTGGTTTCAAAAGGTCTGCGACCAGCCCTTTTAAGGTGTTTGGGCTAGGCGCAGGTATCCCACTTATGGCCCTTCTCAATCATCGATAGAGCAAGCGTATTTCCCCTCCCCCTTGCGGGGAGGGGTCAGGGGTGGGGGTGGTGCAGAAGGCACCGCAGCGCTCGATCCTGAGCCACCCCCACCTCCAACTCCTCCCCGCAAGGGG
>NZ_JAKSYH010000001.1 GCF_022829295.1 Methylobacterium sp. J-088 | reverse complement strand
GGGTGCGCCTCTTCCGGAAAGTTCTCATCCCTCACCCTGTCCCTCTCCCGCACGGGAGAGGGGACCCGCGCCCTATTCGGCGACGGTGGTGTCACTGTCGTGTACCGTGTGGCTTGCCAACGCAAATCTGCTTAGCGCGCGCTCCGCCGAAGGGAACACCGGTTCGGCGCAAGAGCGTGCGTCCACGGTCCACGACAGGGATGCTGTCTTCGCCGATCGATGCGCGGGTCCCCTCTCCCGTGCGGGAGAGGGGGCAGGTTGCACCCCTCAGGCGCGTCGGCGTGCGACTGTCGTGGACCGTGGCATGCGTCGCAACAAGAGCCTGGAGCGGTGCGCGGTTGCAACGCGATCGGGCACGGCCCTAGGCTG
>NZ_JAKSYH010000284.1 GCF_022829295.1 Methylobacterium sp. J-088 | reverse complement strand
CCAGTTCGAGATCGTCTATACGAGCCCGGAGCTGATCAAGCCGGATCCGTTCCCGAAGGGGTACCAGTAGTCTCCAACTCTCCCCTCCCCCCCCTCTGCGGGGGAGGGTGGCCCCCGCAGGCGGGTCGTAGGAGGGCACCGACGGTGGAGGAAGATGCAAATCCTCGGCCAACGTACTCAGACATCTCTCGGAGCTAGGGTTCCCCTCCCCGGACCCCCGCGGCTGCACGGGTCCCCCGCCTACGTCCTGAGGGCACTCTGGCCGGCGCGGATCTCCGTCCGGATGCCCGTGGTGGAGGTGGATGCCTTACCGAAGATGTACTACAAGGGTGCAGCGCACGCCTCCCTCCCGTCTGCGGGGGAGCGTCGCCCCCGCATGGAGGTCGGGGTAGGCGAGCGACGGTGCAGTACGCAGCACCGACCCTCACAACGCACCCAGGCATCGTTCAAGCGCGATCCGCTCCCCTCCCGACCCCTGCTGTCGCCAGCTCCCCCCTCCCCCGCAAAGGGGGGAGGGAGGGCGCCGCGGGCTTCAATTAGGCATCCCCAGGCGCGGGAGACACGAGAAAATGCTCGGCGATTATTCC
>NZ_JAKSYH010000283.1 GCF_022829295.1 Methylobacterium sp. J-088 | reverse complement strand
TCATCTGGCACATCGGCAACCGGCACATTCCGGCCGAGATCGGTGCGGACGCAATCTGGATCGCCGACGATCACGTACTCGCTGCGATGGTGAGGGGCCTCGGCGGCACCGCGGTCCACGTGGAGCGGCCCTTCCAACCCGCAGGCGGCGCGTACACGGGCGGCCACGAGCATGGCCACCACCACCAGTCCCATGCTGGTAGTTGAAATGCCGGACGCGGCCCGGCTGCTCGCCCGGCGACAGCCAAGCCATCAGGGCACCACCCCCACCCCTGACCCCTACCCGCAAGGGGGAGGGGAAAGCGTCCGTCTGAACTTTCGGAGCCACGCCCATGAGTTTCGGGCTCGATGAGGATCGAACCGCGATCCGCGAGATGGCCCTCGGCTTCGCGGCCGAG
>NZ_JAKSYH010000282.1 GCF_022829295.1 Methylobacterium sp. J-088 | reverse complement strand
AAAGGCGAAGGGTTACGGAACGGTCTGCAAGGTCTGAGCCGCGCCGGGGGGACGGGCGGACGACGCGGCCTGTGCTGTTACATGCGCCGTGGCGCGGAGCTGGCATGGCTGTCACGAGCCGTAGCACGGGCCGATACCGGCCGGAGGCGCGCAGGGCGGCTGGAGCGGTGCGCGATCGCGTGGCACACGGTACAAGACAGTGACGCCACCGTCGCCGAACAGGGCGCGGGTCCCCTCTCCCGTGCGGGAGAGTTCTCCTTTCGCAGAAAGCCGGGTGAGGCATGAGAAGAGTCCGGAAGAGGCATGCCGCGTCAGGGTTTCTAAGGTGCGCTCGATTTTGCGCGTTCTCAACCCTCACCCTAACCCTCGCCCGTTC
>NZ_JAKSYH010000281.1 GCF_022829295.1 Methylobacterium sp. J-088 | reverse complement strand
CCTGCGCAGCAGGGGGGGAGAGGGGAGCGACGGTGCAGATCGGGGCGCCGGCTTTCATGAAGGTCACGCTACATCCGGAAGCGTCGCTCCCCTCTCCCGACCCCTGCTGACGCAGGGACCACCCTCCCCCGCAGAGGGGGGAGGGAGGAGGCGCCTGTGTCCGGTCGAGGTCCAAACTCGGCACCGATCCGTGCCCCTCTCCGGCCCTCCAAAGAACACCCCGCTCCCCCCGCTCCGGCAGATGGCTCGCCCGCGGTTCGAGCCGCAGCAGCGCCCGCCCGAGCCGCTGCGCCAGGGCGTCGGCCAGGAATCCGACCCCGTCGCCCGGGGCGGCCGCGCCGAGATCCGTCTGGCGGGCCGGCATGGCCCCCGTCACTGTCACGGTCAGCGTCACCGTCTCGAAGCCGAAGCCCGCATCGAGGGCGGCCCCCAGCCGGTCGAGACGCAGGGAGACCAGGGCCGCGACCCGCTCGGGGTCGCGCTCGGGGCGGGACAGGCCGAGATCGAGATCGCGGACCGCGCCGTCGACCCGATGGAGAGCAAGACGCATCGCGCAGGCGCCGCGCCCGTCCCGCTCCAGCCGGGGCGCGAGTTCCGCCATCAGGTCCCGGGCGGTCCGGACGATGTCCGATTGCCGGCCGATCGGGTCGAGGAAGCCGCGGGCGGCGGCGTAGTCGGCCGCCTCCGTCAGGGGTGTCAGCGGCTCGGGCCGGCGCGCCAGGGCCTGATCGAGCCGCAGCAGCAGCGCCGCCCCGAAGCGCCGGGCGAGCGAACCTCGGGGCAGGGCGTCGAGTTCACCAATCCGGCGGAGGCCGAGCCGCCTGAGGCCCGAGACCGTGCCGGGATCGAGGCGCAGGCCTTCCACGGGCAGGGATCGCAGCGCCTCGGCGGCCCCGCCCGGCGGCACGACGATCCGGTCGGTCGCGCCGTGTCGGGCCAGCGCGAAGGCGCCGCCGGGGGTGTCGCCCAGCGCGATCCGCGCCGGGATCTTCGACCGCGCGAGGCGTCCGGCGAGGTCGGCGACGAGGCTCGCCTCGCCGCCGCACAGGTGGCTCGCCCCGGCAACGTCGATGTAGAGCCCGTCCGAAGCCTCGGCCGGCCCGAACGGCGCCACGAGGGGCGCGTAGCGGTAAGCCCATCGGCAGAGGCGCAGCAGGGCGTCCCGGTCGGCATCCCGGTCGGCGGGATAGACTTGGAGCGGCACACCGATCCGCGCCCGGACCCGGCCGAGGGGCTCGCCGGGCCGCAAACCGAGGGCGAGGGCCTCCGGGTCGAGGGCCACGAGCCGCAGGCCGCCCGGCCCCTCGGCCGCCACCGCCTGCGGGCCGCCCTCAGGCGCGAGACCGGCCCGCCGCAGCCGCGTCACCGGCCAGTGGCTCAAGCAGATGCAGACGATGCGCGGCATGGTCCCACTCCAGAAGCCAGTCGCCGCCCCGCCCGTTGCGGCAGCGTTCGAGCCGCGCCCGCCAGCGCGGCCTGTCGAGGGTGCCGAACCGGTCCCGGGATGCGGGCGCGGGGGCGATCCGCCAGCGGGTAGCGGCTCCGTTGGGCATCCCGGCCTCCGCGGGCCGCAGGATCAGCAGGAGCGGCGGGTCCGGGCCTTCCGCGGCGAGTTGCAGGCGCCGGCCCGGCTTCAGCGGCATCCCGTCCCGCAGCAGGCCGATGAGAGTCGTGAGCGCACGGGCGTGCAGGGCCGCTTCCAGCGCGCGAAACACCTCCGCATCGCTGCCGGCCTCCAGCAGCAGCAGGCGGGTGGGATCGAGGCCGAGGCCGGCGAGGCCATGGCCGTAGGGCAGCGGCTGGCCCGGTGCGGCCACGATCAGCGTCGCGCCGGGCTGCCCGGCGAGGTGACGGGCACAGAGCGCCAGGGCGAAGCCGAGGGCCGCGATCGTGTCCGCGGGCGTCGCCGGCGCGATCTCGTGGGGCGGCCCGAGCACGAGGCCGCCGCCGGGCAGGTGAGCATCGAGGGCGGGCAGGCCGAGCGGCAGGACCGGGCGCGGATCCCGGCCACCGTCTTGCGGCGCGAGCCGTACCCGCAGGGCGGCCAGCCGTTCCTGGCGTAACCCGCGTGCGGGGTCCCGGTCGGTCTCGTCCGCAGGGTCCAGCCCCATCTCCGTCGGCTCCAGTCATGCCGGACGATAAGAACATAACAAGAACATGCACAAACGGTTTCGGCGGGACTCCTGAATCTCGCATCAAGGCAGCAGCTTGGCCTGTGGACAGGTGTGGACACCTGTGGAGTCAGCCGCTCCCACCGGTTTCAACGGCCCCGGTTGACCGCAATCGCAGGGCGAGCCCACAAGGCGGCTGCCGCGTGCCTGACGCGGCCGATACGGACCGCGCATGCGCTCAAGCCTCGCCCTCACGCTCCTGCTCGCCCTGTCGGGGGCGGCTTTGGCCCAGCAGCCGGCGGATCCGGGGGGCCGGGGCGTCTCTGCTCCGCGACGTCCGGCCCGTCCTCCACAAACGCCGAGCCAGCCGATCATGGTCTACGACGCCCGCATCGAGGCCGGCGACCTGCGGGTCTCGGGCTCGGTGCGCAAGCCCGGCGCCATCGTGGTGCTGGACGACGACATTTCGATACAGGCCGACCGACGGGGCCGGTTCGTCTTCCGGGTGCCCTACCGGCCCGCGACCTGCGTGGTGACGCTCAAATCCGAACCGGACGAACGCGAGGCGGTGGTGGCGAACTGCGCCCCCGAGGGACAGCCGGGCCCGCCCGGCCCCCAGGGCGCCGCAGGGCCGCCCGGTGAAACGGGCCCTAAGGGCGATCAAGGTCCCCAGGGCGAGGGGGGGCCCCGGGGCGAAGCCGGTCCCCAGGGTCCGGCTGGGCCGCAGGGCGCACCCGGCCCGAAGGGCGAACCGGGCGAGACAGGGATTTCTGGGCTCCAGGGCGCTCCGGGGCCGAGGGGTCAGTCTGGAACGCCAGGCGGCACAGGAGCGCGGGGTGAGGCCGGCGCCAGCGCCGTCCTGCGGCCGGTGCGCAAGTCCGACTGCGCGGGCGGCTGCACCGTGACCTGCGAGACCGGGGAGACGCTGGTTACCGCCCATTGCCTCAAGGCCGGCACGCCGACCTATGACGGGGAGGGCGCCGCCTGCCCGGCGGAGGCCACGGGAATCGTGGGCTTCTGCACGCGGCCGTAGGTCGCCGACATCAGCCGCCGGTCTCGGCCAGCCAGTCGAGCATCCCGGCGGCCGTCGCCCGGCCGCCCGCGATGGAGCCCTGGAGCAGGTAGCCACCGGTCGGCGCCTCCCAGTCCAGCATCTCGCCGGCCAGGAACAGGCCCGAACGGGCGCGCAGCATCGATCGCCCGTCGATTGCGTCGAGCCGGACCCCGCCCGCCGTCGAGATCGCCCGCTCGATCGGCGCCGGGGCGGTGAGAGCCAACGGCGCCGCCTTGATCAGCCCGGCGAGCGTCCCGGGATCGGCCGGGAGGGCGGCGCCGGCCGCCTCGCGCAGAAGGCCCGCCGCCACGGGCGGAAGCCCAGCAGCCTTGCGCAGCCGGGTCGCGACCGTATCGCCGGGCCGGGCACCGGACAGGCGGCGGGCGAGGGCGTCCCGGGTCAGGTCGGGGCGCAGGTCGAGGACGAGTTCGGCGCTCCCTCGGGCGGCGATCGCCTCGCGTAGGATGCGGGACAGGGCGTAGACCGCCCCGCCCTCGAGACCGGTTTGCGTGACCACGGCCTCGCCGCGCGCCGTGGCGCCGTCGCAGGCGAGCGCCACCCGCTTCAGCGGCGCGCCGGCGAAGCGCTGCCGGAACAGGTCGGACCACGCCACCGCGAAGCCGACATTGGCCGGGCGCAGCGGCGACACCGCCACGCCGAGCCCCTCGAGGAGCGGCACCCAGCGCCCGTCCGAGCCGAGCCGCGGCCAGCTCGCCCCGCCGAGCGCCAGAAGTGTTGCCCGGGGCCGGATTTCGAGGGGGCCGTCCGGGGCCTCGATCGTCAGCGCCGCGCCCAGGGCCGTGAGCCGGTGCCGGGTCCGGATCCGGACGCCGAGGCGGTCGAGCCGCGCGAGCCAGCCCCGCAGCAGGGGCGAGGCCTTGAAGCTCTGCGGGAAGACGCGCCCGCTCGATCCGACGAAGGTCGGCTCGCCGAGGTCCGCGCACCAGTCCCGCAGGGCCTCGGGCGGGAAAGCCGCGATGGCGGCGTCGAGATACCCTTGCGGATGGTAGCGGCCGAGGAAGTCCGCCCGCGCCTCGCTGTGGGTGATGTTGAGGCCACCCCGCCCGGCGATCAGCAGCTTGCGGGCGACTGAGGGCATCCGCTCGTAGACCGTGACGGCGCGGCCGGCCTCGCCCAGCACCTCGGCCGCTGCGAGCCCGGCAGGCCCGCCGCCCACGATGGCGATTTCGTCCCTGTCCTGCGGCATCCGTCGGGAGAGCGGCAGGCGGCCCCGTCCTGTCAAGGGCAGGTCGAGTTGGGCAGGTCGGGTTGGGCGGGCCGGGTTGGGCAGACTGAGCTCGAGCCGCGTCGGGACCCGGACCTGCAGAAAAAAATTCTCCTCCGTCCTCGAAGCTGCCGCGATCGACGCGCCAGGCTCGGCCGAGCTACCCCGAACCGCAGAGGCTCAGACACGTGGCCAGCCCCGTCGCCATCACCGGGACCCCGAGCATCCCCGCCCCACAGGCCCAGCTCGGCTCCGGCGAGATCCGCGCGATCGTCTACGGCCTGATGACCGCGATGCTGCTCGCCGCCCTGGACCAGACCATCGTGGCGACCGCGATGCCGACCATCGGGCTGGCTTTGGGCGACGCGGCCAATCTCCCCTGGATCGTCACCGCCTACCTGCTGGCCTCCACGGCGGTGACGCCGCTCTACGGCAAACTCTCCGACATCCACGGCCGGCGGATCATGCTGCTGATCGCCATCGCGACCTTCGTGATCGGATCGCTCGCCTGCGCGCTGGCCCCCACGATGGTGACGCTGGCGCTGGCCCGGGGCCTCCAGGGCATCGGCGGCGGCGGGCTGATCGCGCTCGCCCAGATCATCCTGGCCGACATCATGTCGCCCAAGGAACGGGCGCGCTATCAGGTTATCATCGCGGGGGTGTTCGTGACGGCTTCGGTGGCGGGGCCGCTGCTCGGGGGGTTCTTCGCCCAGCACCTGCACTGGTCGCTGATCTTCTGGATCAATCTGCCAATCGGCGTCCTCGCTTTCGTGCTGACCAACGCCAACCTGAAGCGGCTGCCGCGCCACGACCGCCGGCATCGGCTCGACTGGCCCGGGGCCGCTCTGATGGTCGCGGGCTCGATCACCCTGTTGCTCGCCCTGAGCTGGGGCGGCGTGCGCTATCCCTGGGGCTCGGCGCCGGTGCTGGGCCTCCTCGCCCTGGCCCTGGTGCTCTGCGGCGGCTTCGCAGCCCGGCTCGCCACGGCGGCAGAGCCGCTGATCCCCACCGAGGTGCTGCGCAACCAAGTGGTCTACAGCGCGACACTGTCGGCCTGCTTCGCCATGGGCACCTTCATCGGGCTGACCATCTACGTGCCGATCTTCCTTGAAGGGGTGATCGGCCTCTCGGCGAGCGAGTCCGGCGTCGCGCTGGTGCCGCTGATGGTCGGTACCGTGACGGGCGCGACCCTGTCGGGCCGGTCGATGATCTATTTCCGGCACTACAAGCGCCTGCCGCTTGCCATGATGAGCGTCAGCCTCGCCTGCTGCGCCGTCATCGCGTGGCAGGGGCGGGCGCTACCCTTCTGGTTGATGGAGGTGCTGTTCGCGCTGCTCTCCATGGGGATCGGGACGATCCTGCCGCTGTCGACCATCGCGATCCAGAACGCCGTGGCCCGCCATCAGCTCGGCATCGCCACCGCGGCGATGAATTTCTTCCGGTCGCTGGGCGGTGCGCTGATCGTGGCGGCGTTCGGCACGATCGTGCTCGGCGGCGCCACGGGCGGGGCCGGGGGCCATGACGTGGAGAGCCTGATCCGCGGCGCCGACCCGGCGCAGCTCGCCCTGACCTTTCGGTACGTGTTCGTGGCTGCCTGCCTGGGCCTGCTGGCGGCCTTCGGGTTCCTGGCGCTCATGGAGGAGCGCCCGCTTGGTGGGCAGGGAACGCCCAAGATGAGCGGCGCGCCGGAGACGTCGACCTGAGCGTCACACGCGGATACGCCTCAAGCGTGCTGGCCGCAGCCGCAGCCGAGCTCATGCGCGCCGCCGGGCCAGCGTGAAGCCCGGATCACGCTGCAGAAGTTGCCCCTGCGGAAGCTCGGGTCCTTGTCGGCGATCACGTCGGCCTTCACGTTGCCGAAGGTGGTGTCCGGCTTGTGCCGGATGCCGTCGTAGAAGGCCTGGATGATGTCCTCCTTGAAGTCCGGCGTGCGGGGATAAGCCGAGACGACCATCTCGCGCTCGGCATCGGAATACTGCCCGTAGGTCAGGCCCAGCACATCCATCTCGACACCGGCCGTCACCAGCGCAACCACCGGATGCATGTGGACCGGGATGCCGGGTGTGGTGTGGAGCGCGATGGCGGTCCAGACCGTAGTGACGTCCGCTTCCGGCACCCCGTGGGCCTTGAGGAAATCGCGAGCGGCATTGGCGCCGTCCACCTCGAAGCGCTCCGTGGCACTGCTGTGATCCGGCATCAGGCCGAGATCGTGGAACATAGCGCCCGCGTAGAGCAACTCTCGGTCGAAGGTCAGGCCGCGCTTGATCCCGGCGAGGGCACCGAACTGATAGACCCGGCTCGAATGGTTGAAGAGCAGCTCGGTCTCGCTGTCGCGGACGAATTCGGTGATCGCACGGGCCAGCGTGCTGTCGGGGAGGGCGGCTTCGGACCGGAAACTCATGGATGGGCTCCTTTGCGCTGAGGACCGCTTCGAGCTACGAGGCAGCCGGCTTGGCATCAATCGCCGTGAGACGACGATCTCTGCCAAGATGCTGGCACCGTCGGCCACGGAGTCCCCATGTCGCCCCGATCGATCGCGCTGCTCGCCCTGCCCGATGTCCAGCTCCTCGACGTGGCAGGGCCGCTCGATGTCTTCGCCGAGGCGAACGTGCAGAGCGGTCGCGCGGCCTACGGCCTCGCGCTCGTCGGGACGGAAGCCGGACCGATCACGACCTCGTCGGGCCGGCGCCTGCTGCCGGATCTGGTCGCCCCCGCAGATGTGGCCTTCGACACGCTCCTCGTCGCCGGCGCGCCGCGGATCCATGATGCGGCATTCGGGCCCGATCTCCTCGCGTGGCTCAGTCGAACGGCGGCGCGGTGCCGACGCTACGGCTCGGTCTGCAGCGGGGCCTTCCTTCTCGGGCAGGCCGGCCTCCTCGACGGCCGCCGGGTCACGACGCACTGGGCCGTCGCGGACAAGCTGGCCGCGCGCTACCCTCAGGCACGGGTCGAGCCCGACGCGATCTGCCTGTTCGACGGGAAGCTCCGGACCGCGGCCGGCGTCACGGCCGGGCTCGACCTCGCGCTGGCGCTCGTGGAGGAGGACGAGGGGCCCGAGATCGCCCGTCTCGTGGCGGCCCAGCTCGTGATGTTCTTCAAGCGCGGCGGGGGCCAAATGCAGTTCAGCCGCCGCGGCGTCAGCGCCCCTTCCGGCCGCTCGGCCCTCCAGGAGGTGCAGCGCTGGGTCGCCGCCCACCCGGCGGGAGATCACGGCGTCGATCAGCTCGCCGGGCGGGCCGGGATGAGCCCACGCCACTTCGCGCGCCTGTTCCGGGCCGAGACCGGCCTGACCCCGGCCGCCTATGTCGAGACCGTGCGGATCGAGGCCGGCCGCCGCCTCCTGGAGACGGACGGAATCGCCCTGAAGCAGGTCGCGGGGGCCTGCGGGTTCAAAGACGCCGACACCTTCCGACGCGCTTTCCAGCGGCGGGTCGGCACGACACCCGCGGAGTATCGGCGGCGGCAGGCCCGTGGCTAAGGCGCGTTGCCCTTGATTCGCCCGGATCACCGCTTAACTCGAACCCATCGGCTGCGGGCCCCTCTGGCGGGCGCTGTTCAGCGCCCGTGATGTCGGAGCCGATGCTTTCCTTTCGGAATCAGCATCAGGTCCCGCGTATGATGGACGTTCTCACCGTCGAATGGCTGGGCAAGCCGTTGTGGATGTGGCTCGGGTTCCACGTCCTGATCGCGTGCCTGCTCGCCTTCGATCTCGGTCTCCTGCACCGGGACAAGGAGCACGAGATCGGCGTCCGGGAGAGCCTCCTGCTCACCGGCTTCTACCTCGCCCTCGGCCTCGCCTTCGGCGGCTGGATCTGGTGGTATCTCGGGCCTCAGGCCGGCGAGGAATACGTCACCGGCCTCGTGGTCGAGAAGTCGCTGTCGATGGACAACGTCTTCGTCATCGCGATGATCCTTGCGGCACTCGGCATTCCCCGCGCCGCCCAGCACCGGGTCCTGCTCTGGGGCATCCTGGCGGCGGTGCTGTTGCGGGGCCTGATGATCGGGCTCGGCGCCGCCCTGGTGCATCAGGTGCACTGGGTGCTCTCGCTGTTCGCCGCCTTCCTGATCTATGCCGGCCTGAAGATCCTGTTCTCGGGGGCTGAGGATGAGGGCGACTTCCAGAACAGCGCCGTGGTGCGCTGGTTCAAGAAGACCTTCCGGGTCACGCCGGCCCTGCACGGCCAGCGCTTCGCGATCCGCAAGACCGATCCCAAGACCGGCAAGGTCGCCGTGTGGTTCACGCCGCTGGCGCTGGCCCTGGTGCTGGTCAACGGCGCCGACGTGATCTTCGCGGTCGACAGCGTGCCGGCGATCTTCGCGATCACCACCGACACCTTCGTGGTCTACACCTCCAACATCTTCGCGATCTTAGGCCTGCGCGCCCTCTACTTCGCGCTCGCCGCGATGGTGGACCGCTTCGCCTATCTCAAGACGGCGCTGGCCTTCATCCTGATCTTCATCGGCACCAAGATCGTGGTTGCCGACACGTTCGGGCTCATCACGGTCCAGCCGTGGGTCTCGCTGGTGGTGACGCTCACCTTCCTGGCGGCCGGCGTCGCCTACAGCCTGTGGCGGACCCGGACCGACGCGCCGAAGGCGGTGACGGGCCCGGCACCCCGAGAGGCGAACGCGCACCGGGCCTGACATCAGGTTTCGAAAGGACCGGGTCGTTTCGCGGGTCCAGGGCAGAGCCCAGGTATCCCGGCGACCATCAGCCCCGCGTCGGCAAGGCCGCGATGAGATCGCGCAGGGTGGTGATGGTCGAGGCGTCGGCCACGCCGTCCACCCGCGCCTGCCGGAAATGGCGCTGGAACGCAGTGACCACGGCCCGGGTGCGCGCGTCGAACAGGCCGGTGACCGGCAGATCGTAGCCGTAGAGGGCGAACATCGCCTGCAGCGCCTCGACGGGTTGGCCGGCATCGCCCTGGGCGAAAAAGCGGCCGTCCCGGAGGGTGCCAGGTGGCACGTGGTGGCCGATTCCTGCCGCCGCGAGCCGGTCCCAGGGGAAGGTCTCGCCCGGATCCTCCTTGCGCTCGGGTGCCACGTCGGAATGGGCGAGCACCCGCTCCGGCGGGATCGGCCATCGGCCGAGGATGTCCTGCGCCAATGCGATCACGGCTGCGACCTGCGCCTCCGGGTAGGGTGGTAGCCCACCAGCATGGCCGGGATGGACGATCTCGATACCGACGGAACAGGAGTTGATGTCGGTCTCACCCTTCCACGTGCCCGCACCCGCATGCCACGCTCGGCGCGCCTCCGGCACCAGCTGGACGATGCCGCCATCCTCGAACACGAGGTAATGGGCCGAGACCTCGCTCAGCGGGTCGCGCAACCGTGCCAGGGCAGCGGCTCCGCTCTCCATGCCGGTGTAGTGCAGGACCAGCATGTCGGGACGGCTGCCCCGGCGCTCGCCATGGTTCGGCGAAGGGGCGACGCGGCGGGCGAGGGGGCTGTCTGGGGTCAGCGTCATGGCGCGCTTGTGCCACGGTTCACGCCGGGAGGCACCGGACCGTCCGACCCTTGATGGCGATCCGGACGGCGCACCGGACCAGCATGCAGCATGTTCAGCGGATCCGACCCCGGCGCGTCCACCCTGTAGACCCCACGGCTCTTGAAGGGACTCCCAGCCGGCGCAAGCGGGCCCGGCCGGTCTCTGTGGGGAACTGGCCCTCGCCCGGCTCCGGACGATCCACGTTCTGCTCCAGCGCGTCGCAAGTAAAGCCATCCAGCCAATCGGGACTTTGCTGAGAGCCGACCACATACGGATTGTCATGGGACAATCGACCAGCCTTTCTGGCCTCGACGCCCTCTTGCCACTGAGCAGAATGTGTCGGTATAAATCATCTGCGGTTCGTCAAGACGCGGCGGATCGATGCGCTACACGTGCTTCGGTTCATCGCGCCAGATCGCAACACCGTCGATGCACCCGGTCAGAAGCCCGTCCGCGAACCCATCATCGCGTTGAAGGGCAGTTGCGCGGATCCAAAAGCCTGAAGACGGCGGACGCTCACCGCAGGCCTCGCTCCTCCACGATCCGATCGTACGCGGCGTTGATTGCCGCAAGCCGCCGCGTGGCGATCGCCACCGCCTCCGTGGGCAGGCCGCGGGCCAGCGCCCGGTCGGGATGATGCTCGGCCACGAGCGCCCGGTGGCGGGCCTTCAGGCCGGCATCGTCGGCGTCCCGGTCGAGGCCGAGGACGGCGTAGGGGTCGTCCGGCAGCCGCACGTGCCGGGCGGCGATGCGCCGGAACGCGGCCTCATCGAAGCCGAAGATGCTGGAGACGGCGCGGAGGTAGCGCTCCTCCGCCTCGTGGAGCGCCCCGTCGGCGCCCGCGATCTGGAACAGGCCATCGAGCACGTCCTCGAGCAGGGCCGGCTCGTCGCCGAAGGTCGTGGCGAGCTGGCGCGCATAGGCCTCGAAGCCGTTCGTGGTCTTCTTCGCCAGATCGAACAGGCGCTCGACGCCCGCACGCGCGGCGGGCTCCACCTGCACGACCCGGCCGAAGGCCTCGACCTCGGAGGGCAGCACAACGCCGTCGGACTTGGCCATCTTCGCGGCCAAAGCCACGAGGCCGGTGGTGAACACCACGTCGCGCGGGGTCCGGCCGAAGGGCGCGCCGACGCGGTCCAGCAGAAAATGGCCCGCGACACCCCCGACCAGCGCCCCGAGGGGACCACCGATCGCGAGGCCTAGGCCGGCGCCGCCGATCTTGCCCCACACGCCCTGAGATTCGGCCGCCGACGTCATAGGCGACCCGGTTCAGGGGCGAATCGTGGACACGGTGCGGTCATCGGAGGCGGCGTAGGTCCGGCACCGGGACGCCCCGGCTCAGCGCCGGAATAAACGCTCCTCAAGCCGTGCGGAAGGGCCGGGCCATAGCCCGGCCCCGCTTTGGCTCAGCGGCAGTAGATGTTGCCGTAGGCGTCGCGATAAGTGCCGTAGGGGCAGCGCGGCGCGGTCGAGGCGCCCACGATGGCGCCACCGGCACCGCCGATCGCCGCGCCGGCGAGCGCGCCGCCCGCGCGACCCGTCGCGGCTGCGCCGATCGCCGCGCCGGTGAGCGCACCGAGGCCGGCGCCGCCGAGCGCCCGGTCCTCGGGGGTGTTGCAGGCGCCGAGCGACAGGGCGGCGATGGTGGCGAGGGCGGCGGCAGTGAGCTTCTTCATGGTCCCCAGAACTCCCTTGTGCGTCCGGTCTGTGCAGCCGGTCCGGCCAATGGCCGTGATCGTGGCGGATCGCCCCGAGCTTAGCAGCAATGCAATCGCGACCCTACGGCTAAGGTTCCATCGGCGCGCGACCGGAGTTGCGCCCGGTTCCCGTCTCGCCCTATGCCTCACGCCTCAGACGGCCCCCTGACCGGGGGCCGCGGCACCATGTCGGAGGGTCCCATGCCCACAGCCACCACGATCGTCCGCCGGGCCGCGGTGCGCGCCGACCGCGTCGCCGACACCGTGAGCCTCGACCATGCAGGCCGGTCCGCGCTGCCCGAGACCCTGGTCGCCGAGGGCGGGCTCGATTTCACGGTGGCGCTCACGAAGGCCGCGGACCTCGACGACGGCGATGCGCTGCGCCTCGACGACGGTCGCCTCGTGGCGGTGCGGGCCGCCGCGCAGGATCTGTTCGAGGTGCGCGCCGAGAATCCGGCCCGGCTGATGCGCCTCGCTTGGCAGCTCGGCAGCAGCCACGTGCCCGCCGAGATCGCCGCGGACGCGCTCTATGTCCCGGCGACCGCCGCCGCGGCCGAGTTGGTGCGGGGCCAGGGTTGCCTCGCCAGCCCGGTCTCGCGGCCCTTCCGACCTGAGCGCACGGCCCACGATCACAGCACCTGCGGGCACGATCACGGGCACGACCATCACGGGCACGATCATGGCCACGACCACCAGGACCATGATCATCACGTCCACGCCCACGAAACCCACGACCATGCGCATGACCACGGGCATGACCACGGCCACGTTCATGGCCCAGGCTGCGGACACGACCATTAGAGACAGGCCACCAGCGCGGACGAGGCGGCGGCGCGGGGCCGTCGCGGCGAAGCCACAGCGGCCGGGGACGGCGCCCGATCGTGCTCCGCCATTGCTCCGCGGGACGGACGAGGCGCCGCGTAAGCAGCAAATCCCACCCGCATGCCGAGGTCATTTTTCTAAATCGATGTCGATTTTACAGGACACAAAAATCGCGGTCCGATGCATGAATAACTGAATTTGACCCAGTAAAAATAGTTACATATCCAAATATCGCACAGATATTTAATGAATATGCTATGAAATGAACTGTTGCAGTTCAATCACAGCGCCCAGGATGGGCCATTGTTACATCCGCCTTAGGGTCTTCATCCTGGAACGGTTCCTATGAACAAGCTCATTGTCTCCGCGGCAGCCTTCGCAACCTTGACGGCTGCGGCCTCGGCTGCCGATCTGCCCCGCCGCGCGCTCCCGCCGGCGCCGATCCCCGTGCCGGTCTTCAAGTGGACGGGCACGTATTTCGGCGTCAACGCCGGCTACATCACGACGACCCAGGATACGGTGCGGACGGCGGGCGTCTTCCCGGGCAACGATGGCGTCCGCATCGGGAACCGTCCGGCCGCCCTCCCGCTGCCGCAGGACGGTTTCACCGGCGGTGGGCAGCTCGGCTATAATTATCAGTTCACCCCCGGCTCGGGCTTCGTGGTCGGCGTCGAGACCGACGCAAGCTATACGGACCTGAACCGCACCCGCCGCGTCGTCGGCCAGTTCGGCGGCATCAGCACCTATCGGCAGGCGGGCGACTTCCTGGGTACCGTGCGCGGCCGCGTCGGCTACGCCTTCGATCGCGTCCTGGTCTACGGAACCGGCGGCTTCGCCTACGCGTCCGTCAAGGACCGGGCCGCCTTCCAGACGCCTGCGGGCGAGCCGACCTTCTTCGGCAACCGTTCGCGCATCGATACCGGTTATGCGGCCGGCGGCGGCATCGAGTACGCTCTGCCGAGCGACTCCTTCGTGAATGTCGTCCACGGCAACGCCGTCACCGTGAAGGCCGAGGCGCTGTACTACAACCTCGGCAACAGCACGGTTCTGCTGCCGGCGATCGGGCGCGGCCAGGGCGCCTACGTCACGCGCTTCCAGAACGAGGGCGTGCTCGGTCGCGTTGGGTTGAACTACAAGTTCGGCAGCTGAGCTGCGTCGCGCTGGAGCGGAGATCGAGCCGGCTTCGTACCGCGATCCTCGAGTAGCCCGCACCGGGGCCGCCCAGCGCCGATCCGATCGAACGTCCCGAGACTCCGCGCCCGGGACGTTTCGCATGCGTGGATCCGGGCCGGCGGCCCCGGTTCAGAGGCGCTTCGGCACGGGTCGCCGGCAGTAGTCGCGCGCCTCCTCCGGCGCGAGGCCATCCTGCACCGAAACGCACTGGTCGAGCGTCAGTCCGATGCTGGCCGCGTAGGTCTCGTTCGGCGACAGCGCGTCGCGGGCGAGGTTGGCCAGGTAGATCAGAAAGGCCGCGACCGCGAGCAGCGCGGCCACGAGCAGGGCGCGGTTCAGCATCACGGCCGATCGCCATCGCCGGGCCACGGTCCGAAGCGGCCGGTCACGGGAAACCGACAAACAGGAGCGCCAGCGCGAGCAGCACGAGCCCCGCGCCGATCAGCACGCCCGCGATCCCGTCGGATCCGCGCCGCCCCGGGCGGCCGATCCGCATCACCGGTCGCGATCCGCAACCGGACGCCGCAGCGGGCTCATTGCAGCAACCCCCAGAGTCCGGTGGCCAGACCGAAGGTGAGCGAGAGCATCGCGGCCCCGAGCAGGACACGGTCGATCAGGCGGGCCGCACGATCCTCGGGCTGGAACTCAATCATCGTGGCGCCTCCTCGGTGCCGAGACTGGGGGGCGCCTGTTGCTGACCTGTGTCGGCATGCACGCCCTGCACACCCACCGCGACATCGGCGGATCGGGCGCGGCGACGCGGTTCGGAACACCCCCTGTCGCCATCCGGTTGGACCGGCATTCAACCGGAGACGATACGTGACCACGGACCCACGACAAAAATATCCCCGCCCGCCCTTCCCGGCGCAGCCGCAGAGCTTCCCCGGCAAGACCGGCCGCATGGAGCCTGAGCCCGATCACGGGGAGCAGAGCTACAAAGGTTCGGGCAAGCTCACCGGCCGTGTGGCGCTGATCACCGGCGGCGACAGCGGCATCGGCCGTGCGGTCGCGATCGCGTTCGCCCGGGAGGGGGCGGATGTCGCGATCTCCTACCTGCCGGAGGAGCAGGCGGATGCGGAGGCGGTGAGCCAGTGGATCGAGAAGGCGGGCCGGCGTGCGCTGCTGCTGCCCGGCGATCTTAAGGACCCCGCCTACGGGCGCCAGATCGTCGCCCGCACGGTAGAGACATTCGGACGCCTGGACGTGCTGGTCAACAATGGCGCGTTCCAGCAGCCGAACCAGGATCTCGACAGCATCGAGGATACGATCTTCGAGGATCATTTCCGCACGAACGTGTTCGGGCCGTTCTACGTGACCAAGGCGGCACTCCCCCACATGAAGCCCGGCGCCTCGGTGATCTTCACCTCCTCGGTCAACTCGAAGCACCCGATGCCGACGCTCATGGCCTACAGCGCCACCAAGGGTGCTCTGAGCAACATGGTGCTGAGCCTCGCGCAGCTGCTGGCCGAGAAGGGCGTGCGCGTGAACGGCGTGCTGCCGGGGCCGATCTGGACCCCGTTCATCCCGTCCGGGATGAGCCAGGATGCGGTGACGTCGTTCGGCAGCCAAGTGCCGTTCGGCCGCCCCGGTCAGCCGGCCGAGCTCGCCTCGGCCTACGTGATGCTGGCCTCGGACGAGAGCAGCTACACCTCGGGGGCGCTCGTCACTGTGGCGGGGGCGATGCCGGTTCTGTGACACCGCCGGCCGGCGGGATCCCACAGGGCACACAGCCCTTTTGAGACTTTGGTTTTCCAGAGAGCGGCAAGTCTCGTGTGACCCGCCGCGGCCTCTCGGTGGCCTTGGCGGTCTGTCCGGCCAGCCGTTCAACTCGGCGACTACCACGGCGAGACCGCGGCCCGCTTCGCCCGCTCGCGCCGCCTCGATGGTGGCGTTAGAGCGCGAAAGCGATGATCCGCTGCATCGGCAGCGACGACCGTTGACGGATCGCGCCCCAAGGTCGGATCCTCGACCTTCGCCTGGGCGAGGGCGCCACGCGCGTCGAGTTCCGCCTCGGGCTTCTTGATCCAGGCCGCAACCGTGGCACGCTGGTCAAAGATCCGGGCCTCGCGGTGAACGACGCCGTCCCTTTTGATGACGATCTGGGCGTGATAGCCCGTCGTCCCGTTCTGCCTCACACGCTCGACGATGGTTCCCATCGCGCGCGCGCGCGGTGGTACAGCATGGGGGCGAGCGGCTACAGCATTGCTGTACTCCGATCAATCCGAGGCCCGATGAGGTACGTCGAGCCCCGACGAGGTACAGCACGAGAGCGACGGCAAGTGGTTGGCGGACCGGAAGAACCCAGAACTCTCAATGGATGGCGCTTCTCCGTCGCCCCGATGATGGATTGGACGGATCGCCATTGCCGCGCGTTCCATCGGACGCTCTCGGCCCGCGCGCGGCTCTACACCGAGATGGTGACCACCGGCGCCGTTCTGCACGGGCCGCTTGAGCGCCTGCTCGGCTTCTCGGCGGTGGAGCATCCGGTTGCCGTTCAGCTCGGCGGATCGGCCCCGGCGGAGCTGGCGCAGGCGGCGCGGATCGCCGCGGAGTTCGGCTATGACGAGGTGAACCTCAACGTCGGATGCCCCTCGGACCGGGTTCAAGAGGGCCGCTTCGGCGCCTGCCTGATGCGCGAGCCGGCCCTGGTGGGCGACTGCGTCGCCGCCATGAAAGCGGCGGTCGCCGTACCGGTGACTGTGAAGTGCCGGATCGGCGTCGACGATCAGGATCCCGAGACAGCCCTCGACACCCTGGCCGACGCCGTGGTCGCGGCGGGCGTCGACGGGCTGATCGTCCACGCCCGCAAGGCTTGGCTCCAGGGTCTCTCGCCCAAGGAGAACCGAGATGTGCCGCCCCTCGATTACGGCCGGGCGACGCGGCTGAAGCAACGGCTTCCCCGCCTGCCGATCGCGGTCAACGGCGGCCTGCGCGATCTGGACGCCGTGCAGGCGCGCCTAGCGGAGGTCGACGGCGTCATGGTCGGGCGCGCCGCCTATTCCGAGCCGGCGCTGCTGCTCGGCGTCGATCCAGACGTGTTCGGCGTGCCCGCGCCGGCAGCCGATGCCTTCGCGGCGATCGAAGCCTTCGAGCCCTACGTGGCCGGAATCCTCGCTCAGGGCGAGCGCCTGCACGCGGTGACCCGGCACATGTTGGGGCTGTTCAATGGACGGCCCGGCGCCCGGGCCTACCGGCGTCACCTCTCGACCCACGGCATGCGGCCCGACGCCGGTCTCGCCACCCTGCGGGAGGCCGTCGCACTCGTCTCCCGGGCGGCGCCCGAGGCGCGGGCCGCCTGAGCGACGGGCCTTACGGCGGGCTCAGGATCAAGCGGTCGCCGCGGACCTCGTAGCCCGAGAGGCGCGTCAGGAAGGTCTGGCCGAGGAGATTGGCCGACAGTGCGCCGGGCTTGGCCACCATGGCATTCACCCGCCGCTCGGTGATTGTGCCGACGCCGAGGGAGTCGAGCTGAACGGGCGCCGCATAGGTGAGGCCGTTGGCGGTGGAGACGCGGGCCGTGAACTGGGAGGCCGCGGGCGTGAGGCCGAGCGCGGCGGCGTTCTCGGCGGTCAGGACGACGCTGCTTGCGCCCGTGTCGAACAGGAACGGCTGCGGGCGGCCGTTGACCTCCGCTTCGACCCGGAAGTCGCCGTCGGCCCGCCGGACGATCGTGACGGTGCCGTCGGCGCGTGTGGTCGCGGTTCCGGGCCGCACTGCGCCGAGCACCCGGGAACTGATGCCCTGGATCCGGTCGCGCTCGCTGTAACCGATCACGAGGGCGAGGCCGATGAGCGCCCAGGCGAGCAGCGCCCGCAGGTTCGCGCCGAGTTGGGCCGTGAACTGCCGCCAGAACCCGGCCACCACCAGGATCAGGATCATCCCCGTCCAGGCGAGGCTGGCGAGTTGATCGGGCCCGATCAAGCCGCCGACGCTGTCGCTACCGTCGCTGAGAACCAGGGCGACGAGGATCAGCGCGACCGCGCCGAGCCCGAGATAGATCATGACGGCAGTGCCCCCTCCGGCGGGATCAGGTCAGCCGCGCGCATCCGGGCCTCCAGCCCGGCCATGACGGTGCGGCGCTGGACCTCCGACATCCCGCCCCAGGCGGCGATCTCGGCGCGGGTTCGGCCACAGCCGCAACAGAGGCCGGTCGCAGCGTCGAGCACGCAGACCTGGGTGCAGGGCGAGGAGGGTTTTGGCGCGGGCGGCATCGAAAAACCTTGGCGGGCTGATCGTGGCCGGGTGATGACCTTCCCCGCGCGCGCTAATTCGCCACTGCAGCGACCAGGGCGACCAGCGCGGCGATCTCGGCGACCTGCTGGCAGGCGCCGATCACGTCTCCGGTCTGGCCGCCGATTTTTTTGCGCGCCAGGGCCGTCAAGCTCAAAACCGTGAGGCCAGCGCACATCATCATCAGCGCCACCCCGCCGAACGGCAGGCCGAGGAGGCACGCGGCGAGCGCCAGCGCCAGACCGAGGCTGAGGGCGGTGGCGAGGCTCGCCCGGCTCGGGCGTCCGACCGAAGCGGAGAGACCGCCCGGACGCGCCGGCGCCAGCAGCACCATCGGCGCCAGGGCGGCGACCCGCGACAGGGCAGCGGCCAGGATCAGGGCGGTGGCGGCGGCATAGCCGGTGCGATCGAGCAGCGTCGCCAGGGCGCCGATGCGCAGGGCGAGTGACAGGACCAGGGCCGCCCCGCCATAGGCGCCGATCCGGCTGTCGCGCATGATCTCCAGGCGGCGCTCCCGGGTGGCGCCGCCGCCGAAGCCGTCGGCGACATCGGCGAGCCCGTCCTCGTGCAGCGCGCCGGTCGCCACCACCAGGGTCGCCACCGCAAGGGTGGCGGCCAGGAACGGCCCGAGCCCGATCCACCAGGCACCCGCCAGAACGACCGCGGCCGGCAGAGCGAGGACGAGGCCGGCGAGCGGCAGCATCCGGGGCAGGGTGGTGAAGTCGGGGCTGCGATGCGGATCCGGCTCGCCGGACAGTTGCGGCACCGGCAAACGCGAGTAGAAGCGCAAGCATCCGGCGAGGTCGTAGAGGGCGCCGCGCCCGGGCCAGTCGGCCTCACCGCCGGTCTGCCTGTCCATCGCGGTCACTCGCATCCGCCCGCCGCCCCGCTCGTCTGGCGCGCGCGGGTCCAGTATACGCGGCCGGAACCGGCTCCGTCCCCCCGTCCGCGGGCACCCACAGGAAATCATCGGCCCATGCCCGATCCAGGCCCGTTCGACGACATCCGCAACCTGCTCAAGGCCATGCCCGGCCCAGACCGGGAAGCGCAGGACGCGGTGGCCGCCCGGGACGCGACTTTGACCAAGCCCGCGGGCTCCCTCGGTCGGTTGGAACACCTCGTGGCGTGGCTGGCAGCGTGGCAGGGTAAGGCGCCGCCGAGCTTCGACCGGCCGCTGGTCTGCGTCTTCGCCGGCAGCCACGGGGTGACCCGCCGGGGGGTTTCGGCCTTCCCGGACGCGGTCAACCGCCAGATGCTCGACAATTTCGCCGCCGGGGGTGCGGCCATCAACCAGATCTGCGCGGCCTACGGGCTCGGCTTCAAGGTGTTCGACCTCGCCCTCGACATGCCGACCGGCGACATCACCGAAGGACCGGCCCTCGACGAGCGCGCAACGGTCGCCACCATGGCGTTCGGCATGGAGGCGGTGGCCGCCGGCACCGATTGCCTCGGCGTCGGCGAGATGGGCATCGGCAACACCACCGTGGCGGCGGCCCTCTACGCCGCCCTGTTCGGCGGCGATCCCGCCCATTGGGTCGGGCACGGCACGGGCGTGGATCACGACGGCCTCAGCCGCAAGGTCGCGGCTGTCGAGGCAGCGCTCGCGCACCATGCCGGCCATCTCGACGACCCGCTCCAGGTGCTGGCGCGGCTCGGCGGCCGGGAGATCGCCGCCATGGCGGGGGCGATCCTGGCGGCCCGGCTACAGCGGATCCCGGTGGTGATCGACGGCTACGTGGCCACCGCTGCGGCGGCCGTGCTGCACGCCGCCGACGCAAGCGCCCTCGACCATTGTCTGGCCGGCCACGTCTCCGCGGAGGGCGTCCACGCGGAGGTGCTGGAGCGGCTGGGCCTCGTGCCGCTTCTGGCGCTCGGCATGCGGCTCGGGGAGGCGTCCGGTGCTGGCATGGCGATGGGCCTGCTCAAGGGCGCGCTCGCCTGCCACACCGGCATGGCGACCTTCGCGCAGGCGGGGGTGTCCGGGAAAGAGGCGGCGTCCGCAGACTGACGCGTCGGGGTTTCACCCCGACACCCCACCAAAGGGACACGTCCCTTTGGAATCCCGCGATTGGAGCGCTCTCCGCCGAAGTGGATACCGGTTCGGCGCAAGAGTGCGCGTTAAAACAAGAGCTAGCCGGTCTTCTCGATGTTCCAGAAGAACTGGACCGGGGCCATGACCATGCCCTTGAGCTTCGTGCTGATCGCCATCGGCTGCTGCACGAGCCCCGCCGGAGCGTAGGGCACGACCGCGAAGGCCCGCTCCTCGATCTGCGCGGCCAGCGCTTTCTGCTGCGCCTCGTCGCTGGTGGCGATCCACGCGCTGCGCAGGCTCTCCAGGGTCGGATCGTCCGGCCAGCCGAACCAAGCGGCCTGGCCGTTGGCCCGGATCAGCGGATGCAGGGCCGGGTTCAGCACGTCGGCGCCCGACCAGAGCGTGTGGAACAGCGACCAGCCCCCGGCCTCGACCGGCCCGCGGTTGCCGCGGCGGGCGATGAAGCTGCCCCAGTCGGTCGAGACCAGATCGACGTTCATCCCGAGCTGCTTGAGCAGGTCCTGGGTCACCAGCGACTGGTTGTAGGCGATCGGCTGGTCGGCCGGGGCCAGCAGCACGACCGTCTCGCCCTTATAGCCGGCCTTGGCCAGCATCGCCTTGGCCTGGGCGACGTCCGCCTGCATGGCGGCCACCCCGCCGGCCCCGGTCGACATCGGCGAACCCGGGGTGAAGAAGGTCTTGGCCTCCCGGTAATAGTCCGGGTCGCCGACCACCGCCTGCATGTAGTCGTCCTGCTGCATGGCCATCATCACGGCCCGGCGGATCTCGGGATTGTTGAACGGCGGCTGCGTGTGGTTGAACCGCATCAGCAGGATCAGCCCGAGCGGGACGTTGCGGATCTCGATCCCCGGCTTGCCCTTGAGGATCGGGATCAGGTCGATCGCCGGCTGCTCATACCAGTCGACTGCCCCCTGGAGCATCGCGCCGACCGCCGCCGAGGCTTCCGTGATGGCGAGCCACTCGATCCGATCGACCTTCGCGATCTTGCCGCCGGCCGCCCAGGAGGGTGCCTCCTCCCGAGGCCGGTAACCGGCGTGGCGGGTGTAGATCGCGTTCTGGCCCGGGATCCATTCCCGCGCCTCGAAGCGCCAGGGCCCGGAGCCCATGGCGTCGGCGATCGGCTTGGAGGCATCCTGCAGGGCGATGCGCTCCGGCATGATGAACGGCACGTTGGACGACAGCTTGCCCAAAGCTGCCGGGAGCAGGGGGAAGGGTTTCTTCAGGTTGATGGTGAAGGTCCGCGCGTCCTCCTGGCCGTACCCCTCCACGAAGCCCGCCAGGGTCTGCCCGAAGGCATCCCGCTTGGACCAGCGCGCGATGGAGGCGATGCAGTCCTTCGCCTCGACGGGAGACCCGTCGTGGAAGCTGAGGCCGTCCCGGAGATGGAAGGTCCAGCGCAGGCCGTCGGGCGCGGTCTGCCACGCACTGACCATCTGGGGCTGGATCCGGAAGTTCTCGTCTGTGGCGAACAACGTATCGTAGACGAGGTAGCCGTGGTTGCGGATGACGTAGCTCGTGGCGACGATCGGATCGAGGGAGGGCAGGGGCGTCGAGGGGATGAAGCGCAGCACGCCGCCACCGGACTGGGCCCGGGCGCGGGACGGGCGGCCGAGACCGGCGGCGAGCGCCGAGGCGGTGCCCGCCAGAAGCTGGCGGCGGTGAAGCGTCATCGCGGTCGACCCCTCTTGTCATCGGGCGCCCATGCCCGCAATATTTTATACAATTTCAAGTGTTGGACCCGCCGTCAAGGGTCCCATGGAGCCCCGAGCCTGATGGGAGCCAGACGATGAAGAACCGGACCATGGCGGGTTCGATCGGGTCCGAGATTCGGCGGCGCATCCTCGACGGGCGCTATCCGGCCGGGTCGCAATTGCGCCAGGACGGGTTGGCCGCGGAGTTCGGCGCCAGCCGGATCCCTGTCCGCGAGGCGCTGTTCCAGCTCGAAGCCGAGGGTCTGGTGCGGATCCACCCGCATCGAGGCGCGACGGTCGCGCCACTCTCGTCCGCGGACGCAGCTGAAGCTCTGGAACTGCGCGCGGCTCTTGAGCCGCGCCTCCTCACTCTGTCCGCGCCGCTGTTGACCGAGGCGGATTTCGATCAGGCGGATAAGCTCTTGGAGGATTACGCTGCGGCCTTGAGCGACGGGGCCACGGCGCGTTGGGGGACGCTCAACACGGAGTTGCACCTCCTGCTGTACAGCCGGGCGAACCGCCCCCGTGCGCTCGGCCTCGTCGGCTCCCTGCTGTCGGAATGCGACCGCTACACCCGCCTGCAGCTCTCGACCGATGCGGCGGAGCTGGAGCGGGCAGACCGGGAGCACCGTGAAATGGTCCGGCTCTGCCGGAACGGTCATGTCTCGGCCGCCTGCGCCCTGCTGATCGACCATATCGGCCACGTCGCCACCGCGTTGCTGGCCTTTCTCGGCGAGCCCTCCGGCGAAACCAGAACGCCCGCTATGCCGCAGGTGATTGTATAAAATCTTTATCCGAATCGGCGGTCCCCGCCGCGAAGGGCCCCGCCGCCCGGCGTGCCCCTGCCACGACGCTGAACCCTTCTTGGACCGGATCGGTCGCTCGATTTCGAGGCCCTGGCCCGGAAGGGGGAAGGCGCGGCGGCAGCGATGTCGATGGTCGTCTCTTGCGCCTCGATGAGCGACCGACCGCTTCTGACCGTTCGATCCAGCAGCCCGCCCCGTTCGACGGGCGCGGGTTCTGCAACACGGGCCAGCGCCAACCGCCTTTGCGTGGAACGGCCCGTCGGCGTTATGGCGGGTGCGCGATCGTCCTCAGCCCGCGAACCCTGCCCATGAAGATCACCCAGGCCTTCACCTTCGAGGCGGCCCACCGGCTGCCGAACGTGCCCGAGACCCACCGCTGCCACCGGATGCACGGGCATTCCTACCGGGTCGAATTGACGGTGGCCGGCCCCGTCGATCTGCACACCGGCTGGGTGATCGACTTCTACGACATTGAAAGCATCTTCGCCCCCCTGCTCGCCCGCCTCGACCACCATTGCCTCAACGAGATCGAGGGGCTGGAAAACCCGACCGCCGAGAACATCGCGGCCTGGATCTGGCATCGGCTGCGGCCGGATCTGCCGGGGCTCGCCCGCGTGCGGGTGGCTGAAACCCCGATGTCGTGGGCCGAGTACGATGGCGACTGATATCCCGGGCGATCGCTCAGCGCTGGTGCTGTTCTCGGGCGGCCAGGATTCGGCCACCTGCCTCGCCTGGGCGCTCGACCGGTTCGACCATGTCGAGACCCTGGGCTTCGATTACGGTCAGCGCCACCGGGTCGAGCTCGACCGGCGCGCGGCCCTGCGGGCCGGCACGACGCGGATCAACCCGGCCTGGGCGCCGCGGCTCGGCGAAGACCACACCCTCGCCCTTGAGGCCCTCGGGCAGGTGTCCGAGACGGCGCTCACCCGGGAAGCCGCGATCGGCTACGAGGCCTCGGGCCTGCCCAACACCTTCGTGCCGGGGCGCAACATCGTGTTCCTGACCTTCGCGGCGGCGCTCGCCTACCGGCGGGGCCTGCGCCACGTGGTCGGCGGCATGTGCGAGACCGACTATTCCGGCTATCCCGATTGCCGGGACGACACAATCAAGGCCTTGCAGGTGGCGCTGAACCTCGGCATGGAGCGCCGGTTCGTGCTGCACACGCCACTGATGTGGCTCGACAAGGCGCAAACCTGGGGCCTCGCCGAGACGCTCGGCGGACGCGCGCTGGTCGACCTGATCGTCGAGGAAAGCCACACCTGCTACCTCGGCGAGCGCGGGCAGCGGCACCCCTGGGGCTACGGCTGCGGCACCTGCCCGGCCTGCCGCCTGCGGGCGGATGGGTATGCGCGGTTCAGCGCGAAGGCAGATTAGCGGCCTCGCTCGATCGTCGCTGCCCACTGGTATCGCGCGGGCGCGGCAAGCTTCTCGCCTCGACGTCCGCCGGCACCTGCACTCCTTGAGAGAGATCGGCCAGAAGGGCTTTCAACCCGCTCCAACGGCGACGCCAAACGGAGTATCAACGGCCTGCTCCAAAGCCCCAACCCGTTGATCGGTCGATTTTTATACATTTCAATAAAGCTTTGCGTCGGCATTCCGACAGATGGTTATTCGATACCCAGGCCGCAGTCGGCGACAGCGTTTGGCCGTCATCAATATAACTGGTATCGTATACTCAACCGACTCTATGTATAATACCATACTTAGAGGCGATAAATCGGTAAATCTCTTAATAAGAACCTCATCAACCGATCGCTGCACGCCGCGCCCATGCAATCCCTGTTTTCGACGGAAGGTCTCCATCCGAGCACCGGCTTCAAACTGTGGCGCGAACTCCTGGGCGAGCGGCTCGTCCCCATCGAAGTCGAACGTCTCCATGCGGATGGCCCCTTCCGAGGCAAGCTCGACATCGCCGAAGTCGGCCCCCTCCATATCTCGCGCCTGACGCAGAGCGCGCTGCGGTGTGAGACGACGCCCACGGCAGCCCGGCGCCACGACAGGGCCGGCATGATCGTGGTGCTGTTCAAGGTGGCGGGCATGTCGACCAGTGTTCAGGACGGCCGCGAGGCGGTGCAGCGCCCCGGGGATATGGTCGTGCTCGACCATCGGCCCTCCGTGCTGACGACCCATGAGGATAGCCAGGCCCTGTTTCTCGAGCTGCCCCGTGAACGTCTGGAGCGCGTGCTCGGCTCGACACGCCTCTATACGGGACTGTCCCTCAGCGCGGATCTCGCGTCCACCCAATTGACCACGTGCTTCATCCACGAGCTGATCCGCGTGCGTCGCCAGCTGACACCCGATGCGGCGGAGCGCATGGCGGCGATCGGCGTCGATCTGATCGTGGCCAGTCTCGCCGAGCGGATGGCGCAGAACGTACCCCGGCCGATCCACGGCAGCGTCGTGGTCCAGCGCGCCAAAGCCTATGTCGAGGCCAATCTTCAGGACACCGCCCTGGACCCCCCACACCTCGCCGCCGCGGTGGGCGTTTCGCTGCGCCGGTTGCAGGAGCTGTTCCACGAACGCGGCCAGCACATTTCCAACTGGATCTGGGAACGCCGCTTGGCCGTCGCCGCCACGCGCTTGGCCGATCCGGCCTGCGTTCACCTGCCGATCGGCACGCTCGCATACGGATGCGGCTTCATCAGCCAGTCCCACTTCGCGCGTCGCTTCAAGCACCACCACGGCATGAGCCCGCGCGAATACCGGTATGCCGCAATCCTAAACGGTCGCGAATACAGGGCTGCTGTCGCTTCGCACCGTGTTTCCTAAGCCGCCTGTCTGCGAACGGCCGGCCAACATCTCCCGCCGACTGGCCGGAGCGGGTGATGAGCGGGCCATCGCACCCCGCCCCCCCAATCACCGTCATCGGTAAACCGAAAACGTTCGGCCCCGTGCGTTGGCCGGGAGGGGGGCTATCGCCTACAGCGTCATGCCCTGAGCCCGTCGACCAGCACCGCCAGCGTCCCCCGAAACGCATCGGGGCTCGCGAACAGGCGTTCCATCAGGAGCGCTCCCTCTAAGGTGGCGATGACGAAGCGGGCCAGCGCCGCCGGATCCGTGCCCGCGCGGACGGTGCCGTCCGCCTGACCCGCGCGTAATATTTCCTCCAGCCACACGAGGTGGCCCGCGAAGAAGGCCGCGATGTCTCGGCGCAGGCGCTCGGGCAGCGCTTCACCCTCGATCGCCAGCGCCGCGCACAGGCAGCCGAGCCCCTGCTCGACGCCGCCGAGATAGAGCCGGCCATAGGCCTCGATCCGGCCCGGCCCGTCCGGCGCATCGGCGCGGATCGCCGCCAGGGCGGCGGCGTAGCGAGCCGCGTAGGCCGCCACCAGGGCGGCGCCGAGATCCACCTTGCTGGGGAAATGGTGGTGGATGCTGGCCTTGCGGATGCCCACCGCCTCCGCGAGGTCGGCATAGCTGAACCCGGCATAGCCACGTCCCCGGACCAGGGCCTCGGCCTGGATCAGCAATTCGGCGCGGGTGTCTCTCATCACGGCCTCGTCCGGGGCAGGGATCACACGAACGTGCGGCCGGCACCCGTCCCGCTCCTTCTGTGCCACTTGACGGAACGGAAATCTACCTACCTAATGGTAGACAAGAACAACAGGAGGATGCGGCATGACGGCTTCCGCCGTCCAACCGGGGGCGCTCGCGGGCGGCCGTGCCCTGTCGCGGCGGGGCACCCTGTTCGGCGGCCTGTGCCTGTGCTGCCTGCCGACTCTGGGCCGCGCCGCCGAATCGTTCACGCTGGAGGAGGTCGGCCCCGGCATCTTCGTCCGCAAGGGCCTGATCGCCGACGCCAGCCCCGAGAATGCCGACGCCATCGCCAATATCGGCTTCCTGATCGGCAAGACCGGCGTGCTGGTGACGGAATCCGGCGGCAGCCTCGCGGATGGCCAGTGGCTGCGCGCCGAGATCGCCAAGCGCACCCCAAAACCCGTCACCCACGTGGTGCTGACCCATGTCCATCCGGATCACGTGTTCGGGGCCGGGGCCTTCGTGGCGGACAAGCCCGTGTTCATCGGCCACGCCAAGCTCACCGAAGCGCTCTCCGCCCGGGGGGAGTTCTACCGCAGCCGCCTGATCGACCTGCTCGGCGAGGACCGCACCGGGCCTGTGGTCTATCCGACGATGAGCGTCGCCGACACCGCGGAGGTCGATCTCGGCGACCGGCGCCTGACCTTCACGGCGCACGGGCCGGCCCACACCACCTCGGACCTGTCGATGATCGATTCCGGCAGCGGCCTGCTGTTTCCCGCCGACCTGCTGTTCGTGAACCGGATCCCGTCCCTCGACGGCAGCCTGAAGGGCTGGCTCACGGAGATCGAGCGCCTGAAGGCCATGGGTCCCGCCCGCGCCGTGCCGGGCCACGGGCCGGTGGCGGTGGACCTCGCCCCGGCGCTGGCCGACCTCACCGGCTACCTGACGGCGCTGCGCGACGGCACCCGCGCTGCGATCGCCAAAGATGTGCCGATCGACAAGGCGGTGGACAGCGTCGCCCGGGACCAGCGGGACAAATGGGCCCTGTTCGACACCTATAACGGTCGCAACGTCACCGTGGCCTACCAGGAACTCGAGTGGGAATAGGTTTTCGCGACCACCATATCTGATCACATCGGGAGGCACGCCATGACGTTCAGAATCGGAAAGACGGTTTCAAGCTTCGCCCTCGGCCTCGCTCTGGCCACGACGGCGCTCACCCCCGTCGCGTGGGCCGCGGGCGCCTCCGACACCGAGCAGGAGCGCACGGCCCGCTGGCAGGAGATCGCCAAGTCGATCTTCGGCGACCGGCAGATCGCCCAGACCGACAGTCTGGTGAAGATCGAGGCGCCGGCCCGGGCGCTCGACGCCGCCCTGGTGCCGATCACGCTGACCATGCCCAAGGACGGGCAGATCAAGGCGGTCTCGCTGATCATCGACGACAACCCGGCGCCCTACGCGGCCCACTTCGAGTTCGGCCCGGCCGCCGATCCGGCCGAGTTGAAGCTGCGCGTGCGGGTCAACAATTACACCGACATGCACGCTGTGGTGGAGACGCACGACGGCAAGCTCTACGAGGCCAAGCAGTTCGTGAAGGCGTCGGGCGGTTGTTCGGCCCCGATGGGCATGAGCGACGAGGAGGCCATGAAGGGCATGGGCGACATGCGCATGAAGTTTGCCGAAACCCAGCCCGGCAAGCCAGTCGAGGCGACGCTGATGGTGCGTCACCCGAACTTCTCCGGCATGCAGATGAACCAAGTGACCCGCGAGTACACGCCGGCGCGCTACATCGACAAGCTGACCGTCTCGGCCGGCGACCAGACGATCTTCACCCTGACGGGCGACATCTCGATCTCGTCCAATCCGGTGATCAACTTTGCGTTCAAGCCGGACGGGAAGCCGATCCAAGTCGCGGCCTCCGACAACCAGGGCGGACGCTGGCAGCACAGCTTCAATCCGCCGAGCCCCACGAACTGAGCGATGCGGGACATGCGCCTGATCGTCCGGGTCGCGGCGTCCTGCGCGGCGCTCCTGTGCCTCGCGGCCGCCCCGGCGGAATCTCCGGTCGCCGTGCCCGAGCCGGACGGGCTTTATGCCGGGCCGCCGAAGGGCTACACGCCGCCGACCCTGAAGGGCGCCACCGTGATCGACGCTGATGGCCTCACCACTCTGATGGCGGGGCCAAACAAGCCGGCGCTGATCGATGTGGCAGCCCCGGACCGCAAACCGTCGAACTTTCCAGCCGGACGGCTCTGGCTGCCGGTGCATCCCTCGATCCCCGGGGCGGTCTGGATGCCGGAGGCGGGTGCCGAGCCCCTGGCCCCCGAGCGGGAAGCGTTGTTTTATAGGCGGGTCGCGGAGCTGACTGGCGGCGACACAGCCAAGCCGGTCGTGGTGTTCTGCCATGTCGAGTGCTGGGGCAGCTGGAACGCCGGCAAGCGCCTCGTGCTGAAGGGATATACAGGCGTGCGCTGGTTCCCCGAGGGCGTCGAGGGCTGGCAGGACAAGAACGAGACGGCGAGCCTGCACGTCGATCCGGCATGGAAGGCGGGGGCCGAGCCGCAGGCGGGGCGCTGACCGGCGGCGGCTCCCGGTGTAAGAGGGTTTTCGTGCCTCATCGACGCGCATGCCCTCTCCCCTCTGCGGGGGGAGGGAGAGACGCGCCGCCGAAAGGGATATGAACCATGTCGCAGGTCGTGCAGTCCCGCCGGCTCCGGGCGATCGATATCGGCAAGCGCAAGGCCGAGGGGCGCAAAATCATCGCGCTCACCGCCTACCACGCCCACACGGCCGGCATCGTCGATCCCTATTGCGATTTCATCCTCGTGGGCGATTCCCTCGGCATGGTCATGCACGGGATGGAATCGACCATTCCCGTCACCCTGGAGATGATGATCCTTCAGGCGCAGGCGGTGATCCGCGGCACCGAGAAGGCGCTGGTGGTGGTCGACATGCCGTTCGGCTCCTACGAGGCGAGCAAGGAGCAGGCCTTCCTCAGCGCCGCCCGGGTGCTCAAGGAGAGCGGCGCCGGCGCGATCAAGCTGGAGGGCGGCGCTCATTTCGCCGAGACGGTGGCGTTCCTGGTCCAGCGCGGCGTGCCGGTGATGGGCCATATCGGCTTGACCCCGCAGGCCGTGAACACGATGGGCGGCTTCAAGGTCCAGGGACGGGCGCCCGACGACGAGCGCCGCTTGCTGGAGGATGCCCGGGCGATCTCCGAGGCCGGCGCCTTCGCGATCGTACTGGAGGGCATCGTCGAGCCGGTGGCGCGGGCGATCGCGACCTCGCCGCGGGTGTCGGCGGCCACGATCGGCATCGGCGCCTCGGCTGTCTGCGACGGTCAGATCCTCGTGCTGGAGGACATGCTCGGCCTCTCCGAGCGCACACCGAAATTCGTGCGCCAGTTCGGGAGCCTGCGGAGCCACATCGAGGAGGCCGTGAAGGCCTACGCGGAGGAAGTGCGGGCCGGGCGCTTCCCGGCGGCGGACCACACCTACGGGTAGGCTCGCCCTCAGCCCGGCGGCAGCGGCCGCGCCGGATTGCCGACGACAGTAACGCCCGCCGGCACATCACGGGTAACGACGGCGCCCGCGCCGATGATGGCATCGTCGCCGACCGTGACGCCAGGCAGGATCAGTGCGCCGCCGCCGATCCAGACATTCGCCCCAATCATGATGGGCCGGCCAGATTCTAGGCCCGCCCGCCTCAGTTCCGGATCGCGCGGATGGTCGGCGGTGAGGAACTGCACACCGGGGCCAACCTGGGTGAGATCGCCGATGGAGACCGGGGCGACGTCCAGGATCACGCAGTTGAAGTTGAGGAACACCCCGTCGCCGACCGAAATGTGCTGCCCGTAATCGCAGAAGAACGGCGGGCGGATCACCGCGCCCTCGCCGACGTGGCCGAGGAGTTCGCGCAGGAGGACGCGGCGCTCGTCGGGGGAGGCCGCCAGGGTGGCGTTGTAGCGGACCATCCAGGCGCGAGCGCGCCGCGCGTCGGTGGCGAGTTCCGGGTCGCCCGGTCTGTAGGGCTCGCCGGACAGCATTTTCTGCTTTTCGGTCTTGGTCGTCATGTGGGCTCTCCTGCGGTGCCCGGCGGCGGCCGCCGATCCTCCGCTTGAATGATGGCCACGGCCTGATGAAGGCCACGGCAATATGCGGCGCCCATAGCAGTGCCGTTAGGACCTACGGCTGATGATCATACGGAAATTCCGTATGATCCCACTCAATGACGGCCGACAGGTTTGATCCCGCCCAGGATGCGACCAATCGCAGGAAGCACCAGCTGTCCCTGGTGTTTGGTGACCAGATCTTTGAGGACGGCCATCATCTGCTCATCCCCTCCATTCGGGAGATCGACGGAGAGGAAAGGTTCAAGGCGGTCGGGCTGGTGGCGGGAAACTGTTCACTGGTGTGTTCGTCTGGCGGGCGGACCAGCCCCGTTTCATCTCGGTGAGAAGGAGCAACACGGGTGAAGAACGAGTCTATCGCGCTGCCGGCTGACCCGGCCGATGCCGAGGATTTCGACGCGACGGACGAAGCGGTGGCCCGCGGCCAGCGCGCACGCCTGATCCGCAGGACGCGGACCGGGCTCGGCCTGTCGCAGTCCGAGTTCGCCAGCCGCTTCCGGGTTCCGATTGGTACGCTGCGCGACTGGGAGCAGGCGCGGACCGCCGCGCCGGATGTCGCCATTGCCTACGTGCGGGTGATCGAGCAGCATCCCGATATGGTGGCGAAAGCGGTCGGCTGAAGGACAAGCATCTACGGGGCGCCTCCGCCTGCGGCCACAGGTATGAGGCTCTCTCACCCCACCCGCCGCAAGGGCAGCCGCAACCCCGGCGCTGGGCGCTCCAGCAGCACCTCCCGCCGGAACCGCACCAGCCGCGCCGGCCGCCCGGCGGCGCCGCTGGTGACGCTCTCGGTCTCTTCCACTAGCCCCTGCTGCGCCACGAGCCGGCGAAAATTCTGCTTGTGCAGCTGCGTGCCCGAGAGCGCCTCCACGGTGCGCTGAAGCTGGAGCAGAGTGAATTCCGGCGGCATCAGCTCGAACACCACCGGGCGGTACTTGATCTTGCCGCGCAGCCGCCCGATCGCGGTAGCCAGAACCCGCCGGTGGTCGAACGCCATAGGCACGCCGGTCGGGTCGTTCGGAAGCGCCGGGCCGGTATTGCCGCCGGCCTCCGGGATCAGCCTGGCCTCGAACAGCAATTCGTAGCGCTCCAGCACGCGCTCCTCGTTCCAGGTGCCGCCGTTCATGCCGAAGGTCAGGCCCAGGCGGTCGAAGCGGCGGGTGCGGGTGGCGCAATCCGCGGGCTCGGCCGCCCAGGCCGCGAGCCGCGCCTCGATCGCGTCGAGTTGGTACGGGCGCCCCTGACGGAAATCCTCGTAGGGCAGGTAGCGGTACCAGTTCTGCCACGCGGCCTCGGCGAGGCCAGCCGGCCGCTCCTCACGGACGAGCGCTAGATAGGCCACCGACAGCGAATGCACCCCCGACTGCTCCGAGGCCCCCGAGCGGTCGCGGTCACCGAAGGTATAGAGCTGCTCCACATAGCCGAGGCGCTGATGCGTCTGCCGCTCCACCCAGGCGCGCAGGCCGCGCTCTAGGGTTGCGTGCTCCGGGACCAGCGGTCCGGCTGGCAGGCCGTCGCCGCGGCCCTGCGCCTGATCGGGCACGCGGATCGTCAGCGCGCGCGGCTCTCCCCCGGTCGCGGCGACGATCACCGCAACGAGGCCCACGGAAGAGCGCTCCGGCAGGGCCTGCGCCCCGCGCGCACCCGTCTGCGCCGCGGCAACCGTCATTGTCCCTCGACCACCCGTCCTATCGAATGCGCTCTCAAGCCGAACGTTTCCGCGGACACCAGCGCTCGCATCGGCGGAGCGCGTCCCGGCGGATCCCGCCTATAGGGGGACAGGATCACCGCGCGTCAACGCCGCCGCATGACGCTCGAGGAGCGCAGGGCCATGGCGGACGCTTCCAATAAGGCGCTTCACGGCGCGCTTGCCAAGGCGACCGCGTCTGACCAAACAGAACCCTTCTGAAGGGGTCGGCCCCGAGCCGACGGGGACGGAGGCCAGGCGAGACCGATGCCAGCCAGCGCGAACGCTGCACAGACCGGGGGCAAGGCGGTCGACCTGCGGCTCTACGGCCTCCTCGATGTCGGCGTACTCGGCGGCGACAGCAACCGTCTCGCGCGGCTCGGTGCCGAGGCGGTCGCGGGGGGCTGCACGCTGTTGCAGTACCGTGAGAAGGACATCCCCAATGCCCGCGCCGCCCTGGCGCGGATCCGGGCGATCCGCGAGGCGGTGGGTGGGCAGGTGCCTGTGCTCGTCAACGATCGCGTCGACCTCGCCCTCGCAGCGGGGGCGGAGGGCGTGCATCTCGGCCAAAGCGACCTCCACCCGGCCGATGCCCGGCGGCTCCTGGGGCTGGGCGCGATCATTGGCCTCACCGTGAAGACCACGGCGCAGGCCGATGAACTGTACCGGCTGCCCGTGGACTACGCCTGCATCGGCGGCGTTTTCGCCACCACCAGCAAGGACAATCCCGACCCACCGGTCGGCCTCGACGGCTTCGCCAGCATCGCCTTCCGGGCTCGGCTCGCCCGAGGCGCGGGCCTGCCGCTTGGCGCCATCGCGGGGATCGGCCCGGAGAACGCCGCCGCCGTGGTCGCCGCGGGGGCGGATGGGGTCGCGGTGATCACCGCCCTGTTCGGCGCGGAGCCGGTGCGCCAGCGGGCCCAAGACCTGCGCACACGGATCGACACCGCCCTGACGGAGCGCGCGGCGCGATGAGCGACCCCACCCCAATCGCCGTGACTATCGCGGGCTCGGATTCAGGCGGGGGCGCCGGCATCCAGGCCGACCTCAAGACCTTCTCGGCGCTTGGCGTCTACGGGGCCAGCGTGATCACGGCGCTGACTGCGCAGAACACGCGGGGCGTTCAAGGCATCCACGACGTGCCGGCGGAGTTCGTCGCTCGACAGATCGACAGCGTCTTCTCCGACCTCGCGGTGCGCGCCGTGAAGATCGGCATGCTGTCACGGACCGACGTGATCGTGGCCGTGGCCGAGGGCCTCGCGCGGCATGCCGGGGCAATCCCCGTCGTCCTCGACCCCGTGATGGTCGCCACGAGCGGCGACCGGCTGATCGCCGACGACGCCGTGGCGACTCTCCGGGACCGGCTGCTGGCGCAGGCCGACCTGATCACCCCCAACCTGCCGGAGGCCGCGGTGCTGCTCGGCGAGTCCGTGGCCGAGGATCCGGCAACCGCCGCTGCCCAGGCCCGGCGACTCCTGGCGCTCGGCGCCCGGGCGGTTCTGATCAAGGGCGGACACGGGACGGGGCGCGACAGCATCGACCATCTGGTCACGGCGGACGGCACCCTTCAGACCCTGGTGGCGCCGCGGATCGCCACCGCCAACACCCACGGTACCGGCTGCACCCTCTCGTCGGCCATCGCTGCGGGTCTGGCCCGCGGCCTTGCGCTGCCGGCCGCGGTGGCGGAGGCCAAGACCTATCTTACGGCAGCCCTCGGCGCCGCGGACCAGCTCCAGGTCGGCACGGGCCACGGGCCGGTCCACCATTTTCACGGCCTCTGGGCGTAGCTCGAAGAGCCGGCGCGATCTCCATCGCCTTGCAACCGGGCGACGATTGCGTTTGAAGAAGCGCACGATCGTTCGGATAATGGAACGGCGCGGGCGGGCCGGTGACAATGCAGGATCAGGCGGAACGGCCAGACCGGGCGCGCGGGCGCGACCTGCTGACGGGCGCGCAGGTGCTTTCCGGGCAACTCGGCAAGACCATCCAGCGGCTGCGCAAGGCTTACAACCTCTCGCTGTCGGAACTCGCCGAGCAGTCGGGTGTGGCCAAGTCGATCATCAGCCAGATCGAGCGCAACGAGACCAACCCGACGCTGGCGACCATCTGGCGGCTCTCCCAGGCGCTCGACGTGTCGATCGAGCGCGTCCTGGCGACGGGCGACGAGGAGCCGTTCATCGAGAAGACCTCCCGGGCGGATACGCCGATCCTGGTCTCCGAGGATGGGAAGGTGCGGCTGGCGATCATCGGCTGGCTGAAGACGATCGAGTGGCTGCAATGGTACGAGGTCTCAGCCGATTCCGGTGGCGTCCTCGACTCGGACCCGCACCAGCGCGGCTCGGTAGAATCGCTGTCGGTCGGCGAAGGGGCGTTCGAGGTCGAGATCGGCGGCATCGTGCAACGGGCTCGGGCCGGCGAGACCCTGCGCTACCGCTGCGATCGCCCCCACCTCGTGCGCTGCACCGAGGGTCCGGCCCGGGCCACAATGGTGGTGATCCTGAAGGCCGCCGTGATGGAGTGAGGTGCGCTCAGCGCCCCGTATTCACCCACCGCACCACGTCGGCCAGCACAGTGGTGAGCGCCTGATCCAGGGCGCGCGCGCCGTTGCCGGCGTCGATCTTGGCCACCGGCACCCGGGCCACGAAGATCCGCGCGGCGGTCACCTTCCCGGTGCCGTCAGCCACCAGCTTGAGCGCTAGGTCGACCACCGCCTCACCGGTCACCGACTGGACGTCGAAGGCGCGGATCTCGCTGACCAGCTGGTAATCGGCCACGATCTTGTCGCCGGGCCGGCTCACCGAGCGCAGCCGCCCGGAATTCTCGAGGCTCTGGATGATCCGGGACTGGATCAGCCGCGGCAGTCGATCGGCCCATTGCCCACCGCCCAGGAAGGCGAGTGACCCACCGCTCTCGCGCACGATGATCCGGTCCGCCTCAAAGGGCTGGATGCCCACCGGCTCCGACACCGCGATCGAACGGCCGGCCGCCACCGGCCGCCCGGCCGCAGGCAGGGCCGCGAGATCGAAGGTCAGCGGCGCCGCGCCGCCGCCGCAGCCACCCAGCAGGGCGGCAAGCAGCGCAGTAGCGGCGATATGGGACGAGCGGACCATACACATGACCTGAGGAACCCCGCCGACGAACGGCGGAGTTGTATAAGCTATGCCGTTAAAACTACCCGGCGCTGGTATCTGTGCCGTGCGCCGGGACACATCGACCCGGCGGGCGGCGTTTTCACCGGCCGCCGTTGTATTCCGGCAACGATGGTTTGCCGCCGAAGATCACCTGGCTCGGGTCGCGCTCCAGGCTGCGCACGGTGCGGTTGAGGGTGCTGAGCGTGCGCTGGCCGTCCCCCGACAGGGCCTCGACCTCCCGGCGGCCGGTGCCGCTCAGGCGGCCAAAATTGGTCGTGATGCTGGCCGTGCGCTTGTCGAGATTCTCCGACATGACCCGGAAGGCCTTGCCGGCGTCGCGCACCGAGATCGCCGCCGCGCGGATCTCGGCGAAGGTGCTGGAGCCCTCCTGGCCGGAAGCCGAGCCGAGGAAGCCCTGGGCGCCGTTGAGGACCGCGTCGATCTTGTCGGCCGAGGCGTTGAGCTTGGCGGCGAGCGAGCGGGCATCGTGCACGGCGCCCTCGATGTCGGGGCTCGATTTGGACAGGGCCGCGGAGAAGCGGTCGGCATTGTCGATCACGTGGCCGAGCTTCGCTCCGTCCACCGCCTTGACCAGCGCCGAGATGTTCGGACCGGCATCGGCCAGCGTCTTCGAGAAGGTATCGACGTTGGCGAGCGACCGGCTGATCGCTCCCTCGTTGGCCGAGACGACCCGGTCGAGGCGGGCCAGCATGTCGTCAGCTCGCTGCGCCACCTGGCGGGCGAGCGCCATCATGTCCTGCATGTCGGAGGAATCGGCGAAGATGGTCGGCGGCTCGCCATTGGCCATCGGGGTCAGCACCGGCGCGTCGGCGTTGCCGCCGGAGAGCGAGATCACCGAGACGCCCGTCAGCATCGCCGAATCGAGCCGGGCGCGGGTATCGGCCCGAAGCGGGGTCGAGGGGTCGACCTTGATCTGGGCCAGCACCCGGCGCGGATCCTGCGGGGCGAGGCGGATGTCGGTGACCTCGCCGACCTTGATGCCGTTGAAGTTCACGCTCGATCCGCGCGAAAGGCCTCCGACCGAGCCGGAGAAGACGATCCGCACCGTCTGGCTGACCTGCCGGGACGAGCCGCCGGAGAGCCACAGCACGGTGCCGAACCCCGCCAGGATGACGGCGATGGTGAAGGCCCCGATCAGGGCGTAGTTCGCGCGGGTTTCCATGCGCTCAGCCTGTGTGTCTGCCCGGCGGGGATCCTGCCGGGCGTCTGGCCCCGGCTCCCGAGCGGGAGCGGGGCGGGATTGGGTCGGGACGACGCTTAGGCATGGGCCGCAGCGCCACCCGTCGCGATGGTCCGGGCGCGCTTGCCGTGGAAGTACGAGCGCAGCCAGGGATGGTCGCTCGCCAGCATCTCCTCGATCGTGCCGGCCGCGATGATCTGGCCGTCACCGATCGCCGCGATGCGGTCGCAGGCGGTGTAGAGGCTGTCGAGGTCGTGGGTGACCATGAAGACGGTCAGCCCCAGCGTCTCCTTCAAGGTCGAGACGAGGTCGTCGAACTCGCCCGCGCCGATCGGGTCGAGGCCCGAGGTCGGCTCGTCGAGGAACAGGATCTCGGGATCGAGCGCCAGGGAGCGGGCGAGCGCCGCGCGCTTGATCATGCCGCCAGACAGTTCCGAGGGCAGCTTGTCGGCGGCGTCGGGTTGCAGGCCGACCATCTCGATCTTGAGCCGGGCGAACTCGTCGAGCAGGCGCTCGGACAGGTTCAGGTGCTCGCGCATCGGCACCTGGATGTTCTGCTTGACGGTGAGCGCCGAGAACAGCGCGCCCTGCTGGAACAGCACGCCCCAGCGCTGCTCCATGCGGCGCCGCTCGGCGTAGCTCAATTGATCGACGTCACGGCCGAACACCTCGATCGTGCCCGCCCGCTTCGGATTGAGACCGAGGATCGTCCGGGTCAGCACCGACTTGCCCTGGCCCGATGGCCCGACGAATCCCAGGATCTCACCGGCCCGGATGTCGAGGCTCAGGCCTTTGAGGATGTTGCGGTCGCGGAAGCCGACCACGACGTCGCGCACGCGGATGATCGGGGCGGGATCCGCTTCGGCGTGCACGTTCATGGCGGGGGCGATCACCGGGCGGGGCTCAAAAATCGATCGCGGCGAAGAAGACCGCGAACAGGCCATCCAAGAGGATGACCATGAAGATGGACTTCACCACCGATGCGGTGACGTGGCGGCCGAGGGATTCCGCCGAGCCCTCCACGGCGAACCCCTCGATCGTAGCGAGCACCCCGATGATCAGCGCCATGAACGGCGCCTTGATCAGGCCGACCATCACGTGGTGGACGCCCACCGCCGCCTGGAGCCGGGCGAGGAACTGATCGAGGGTCAGCCCGCCATACAGCATAGCGGTGATGCCGCCGCCGGCGAGCGCCGCGATGTCGCCGATCAGCGTCAGCATCGGCAGGCCGATCATCAGGGCGAGCACCCGGGGCACGATCAGGATCTCGACGGGGTCGAGGCCCATGACGCGCAAAGCATCGACCTCCTCGCGCATGCGCATGGAGCCGATCTCGGCGGTGATCGCCGAGCCGGAGCGGCCGGCCACCATGATCGAGGTGAGCAGCACGCCCATCTCGCGCAGGATCAGCAGGCCGATCAGGTTGACCACGAAGGTCTGGGCGCCGAAGCGCTGGAGCTGGAAGATCCCCTGCTGGGCGACGATGCCGCCGACCAGGAACGAAATCAGCACGATGATCGGCGTGCCGTTCAGCGCCACCTGCTGGATCTGGTTGATCAGGGCGTTGCCCCGGAAGGTCCCGGGCCGCAGGGCAACGCGGCCGCAGGCGGCGATCAGCTCGCCCAGGAAGGCAAGGGCGGTGACGAATTCCTGCCCGCCGCGCACGGTCTGGCGGCCGGTGGCGTCAAGGGCGCCGACGATCGGGCCATGCCGCCGCGGCGCCGGCGGCTCGGGCTCGCGCAGGCGGACCTCGCCGAGCAGGGTGCGGTGCTCCGGCCGGACAGCGAGATAGGCGAAGGTGCCGCCCGCCTGCTCGATCTCCGCGCGGGTGCGCTCCAGCACCCAGGCGCCGAGCGTGTCGAGGCGCTCGATCCCGGATAGGTCGAGCGCTACGGGGCCCGCCCGGCCGGAGGCCGCGATGCGCGCGGCCGCGGCCTCGACGGCGGGTGCCTGGTCGGCGGTCCAGCGACCGTCGAGCTGCAGCCGGCCGTCCTCCGGCCGGTCCCGCACCGATGCACCCGCCGGGGTGGCGGGAACAGTGCCCTGACTCAGCAAGACCCTCTCTCCTCGATCGCAGCGCCACCCTGCCGGGCGGTTATGTCGACATTACGGTTGACGATTCGTGTCGGTCCTCACCCCTGCCGGATGGCGGGACGCGAGGGCCAGCCCGAGGCCGGCAGCGGCGAGCGGCGCCATCAGCAGGAAGGCGAGGGGGCCGCCGGCCCGATAGGCGAAGCCGCTTACCAGGGTGGCGACCACGGCGATGCTGGCATTGACCGCGCTGAGCGTGCCCTGCGCCCGGCCCCGCGCCCCGTCCGGGGCATAGGCCGAGACCGCCGCCATGGCGCCGAGCTGCGTCGCCCCGAAGGTCAACCCGTGCAGGCATTGCAGCGGCACGAGGGCGGCGAGACGGTCGCCGATCAGGAACATGCCGACCGCCCGCAGGATCGCGGCGGCAGCGCCGAGGCTCAGGAGCCGCACCGGGCTGCGCCACGCGGCCGGCAGGGTGGGCATGGCGGCGAACAGCACGATCTCCGAGAGCACGCCGACCGCCCAGAGCGACCCGACCCAGGCGGCCGGGATGCCCGCGCTGGTCCAGTAGATGCTGCCGAACCCGTAGATCGCCCCGTGGCTCGCCTGGATCGCCGCGGCCGCGCCGATGCAGAGCCAGAGGCTCGCAGGCAGCTTCGGCCGGCCGGCCCCGGCTTCGGAGTGCGGCAACCCCGTCACCGAGCGGCTGCGCCAAGCCACCACAGCGGCCCCCAGCGCGAGGCCGGTCAGCAGCAGCGGCACCGCGAGCTTTCCGCCGAGCGCCGAGAGAAGGAACCCGCCCGCGAGATTGGCGAGCAGGAAGGCGATGGAGCCCGCCATCCGGATCCGGGAATAGGCGAGGCGGCTGTCCCGGCGCACGGCCGCCAGGGTCAGGTAGTCGATGCATGGCACCAGGGGTGAGCCCGCCACCGCGTTCAGCACGATCAATACGGCGAGCAGCGGCCAGCCGATCCCGGCGGCCCCCGGCATCAGCGCATAGGTGAGGCTGAGCACGAGGCTGCCGGCGAGGATCATCCGGCGTGGCCCGAGCCCCCGGTCGAGCAGGCTCATCAGCGGCGCGGTCGCGGCGATCCGGGTGGCGATCGGCAGGGCGAGCAGCACCCCGATCACCGCGGCATCGAGCCCCAGGGCGTCGAGCCAGAGCGGCATGAACGGCATCGCGATGCCGATCTCGGTGAAGACCACGGCGTAGAGCAGCGACAGGCGCGCCGGGCCGGACGGGCGGGGCAAGGTGAGGCTCGGGGCGGGGGCTTCGGGGCGCGTGCGGACGAAGCCCGCGGCGGGCGCCCCGTAAGCGCCCGTTAAACGGATCCTGTCAAATTCCGCATTGCCGCGTGCGCCGAGCCCGCGTTCAGGGAAACCCATGTCCGGTCCCGCAACACCGAGCCCGAACGCGCTGGCCGAGTACGAGGCCATCGAAGCGACCATCTCGGACACCGAGCGCGGGCGCTGGTTCCTGGCCGAACACACCCGCCGCAACCGCGGCGCCGAGACCGAGATGCTGCTTGGGGCGATCGCCCGCCTGGAGCGGACCGTCACCGCGGATCGCGGCCACGAGGCGTTCGGACACCTGCGCGGCAACCTCGTCGACATGGCCGACACGATCAGCCGGACCAAGGCCGAGATCGCCGCGATCAGCGCCGCCAACCACGAGCAGACGCACTTGGTCCAGGCGTCGCTGGCGCTGGACGGCATCGTGCGCGAGACCGAGCGGGCGACCTCCGACATCCTCGGTTCCGCCGAGGCGATCCAGGAGGCGGCCTGGACCCTGCGCGAGGCGGGCTCCGACGCGGCGGCCTGCGACGCCCTCGACCATCACGCGACCGCGATCTACACCGCCTGCTCGTTCCAGGACCTCACCGCGCAGCGCACCGCCCGGATCGTCTACACCTTGCGCTACCTCGAAGATCGCCTGTCGGCGATGATCGCGATCTGGGGCGAGGAGGCCGAGCCGGTCCCGCCGCTGACCGAAGCCGGCCCCCCGGAGATCGGCGCGTCCGATCTCTGCCAGAGCGACATCGACCGCTATATCGGCATGGATGTCCCGGCCGTCACGGCCGCCGCCCTGGTGGCCCGTCCGGGAAGCCTGCCGCTGCACGAGGATCTGGTGTTCCTGCCGGTCGCCGGCGAGCCCGAGCCCGAGGAGTTTGTCTCCGAGGACGCGGTCTCCGAGAGCCCGGAAGACGAAAGCGCCGTGGCCGAGAGCGCCTCGGACGACGAGCCGGCCGGCGACGCGAACGCGTTCGACTGGTCCGGGTTCGCCGCGGACGCCCCCGATCCGGACGGGGGTCAGGCCCAGCAGGGCGAACCGGAAACGGTCCTGAGCCTCGCCGAGATCGATGCGCTGCCGCCGGAGGAGCGGCTGGCGCTGTTCGCCTGAGCGACCCGCCCCGGGATCGCCCCGGACATCCGTCGGCGGATCACGAATCTGCGAAGCCGCATCCCCCTTCCGCGCCGCATGCCCTATCAGGGGCGCCCCGCCGAGACCTCCGAGACCGCCCGCCCGTGGCCCTGCACCTGATCAAGCTCTGCGTCGGCCCCGCCTCGATCGCCGACCTCGAGGCGCGGCAGGCGCGCTACCGGGCCGAGGCGCAGCGGGACGGGCGGCCTGCCGCGCCGGTCCACGTCACCCGGACCCTGCCGAAGCGCCACCGCGAGATCACCGGCCAGGGCTCGATCTACTGGGTGATCCGCGGGACCCTGTCCTGCCGGCAGGCGATCACCGCCATCGAACCACTCACGGGCGAGGACGGCATTCCGCGCTGCCGGCTGGTGTTCGACCCGCGCCTCGTTCCGGTCGCCCCGCGGCCGTACCGCCCGTTCCAGGGCTGGCGCTATCTCACGGCCGGCGACGCGCCGGCCGATCTCGGCGCGGCGGCCTCGGGCGACCTCGCCGAAATGCCCGAGGCCCTGCGGCGGGAACTGGTCGGCCTCGGGCTGCTGTGACGGGGCGGGGCAGGGTTCTGTGTGGGTGCCTGACACGCCTCATCGTCCCCACCCGCCATTGGCGCCGGGGGCATGGCCCAAGAAGCAACACGAGGGACGCGGGACGCCGCGGGAACCCAGGTCTCGGCCAAGTACGCGCGGGATCCGATCCCCGCGGCGACCGCGGCATCGACCGGGCATGGTCCCCGGCCGGTGCCGTCTTTCTCGTCGCGGCGCCTTGTCGGCGTCCCGGTCCTGCCACCCCCCGTTCGCGGTCTGCGGCCGGGTGCACGCCACCCCGGCACCAGCCACGGCGCCGTGCCCTTCCAGCCGTCCCCCCCCCCGTTGTGGG
>NZ_JAKSYH010000280.1 GCF_022829295.1 Methylobacterium sp. J-088 | reverse complement strand
TCATCGACGTGGCGGCGCAGCACGGGGGCAAGAGCCCGGAGGACGCGGTGGCATATCTCGCGGCGCTCAGGAAGGCCGGCCGGTATCAGGCGGACGTGTACTGAGCGGCAAAACCCTCCCCCCTCTGCGGGGGAGGGTGCCCCGCGGAGGCGGGGCGGGAGAGGGGACCCGGGTACCGGAAAAGGCTCAACGGGACGGGCCGCGCTCCATCCGTCACCGTCGCCCCCTCTCCCGACCCCCTTCGGGGGCCACCCTCCCCCGCAGAGGGGGGAGGGAAACGGCGGCGCGAATCTTCGAGGACTGTATCCATGACCCAGCCTGCGGCGGCGCCGACGGTGCGGACCACCTGCCCCTATTGCGGGGTCGGGTGCGGCGTGCTCGTGACCCCGGACGGGCAGGGCGGCGCCGCCATCGCGGGTGATTCCGAGCATCCGGCCAATTACGGCCGCCTGTGCTCGAAGGGCTCGGCGCTCGGCGAGACCCTGTCGCTGGAGAACCGCCTGCTCCACCCGCAGGTCGACGGCGGCCAGGTCTCGTGGGATGCGGCCCTCGACACGATCGTGGAAAAGCTCAGCGCGGTCGCCGAGGAGCACGGGCCGGAATCGATCGCCTTCTACCTCTCCGGGCAGCTCCTCACCGAGGATTACTACGTCGCCAACAAGCTCGCGAAGGGCTTCATCGGCACGCCGCACGTCGACACCAATTCGCGGCTGTGCATGTCGAGCGCGGTGGCGGCCCACCGCCGGGCCTTCGGCTCCGACACGGTGCCGGGCTGCTATGAGGATCTCGATGAGGCCGATTTGATCGTGCTGGTCGGCTCCAACACCGCGTGGTGCCACCCGATCCTGTTCCGCCGCATGGCCGATGCCAAGGAACGCCGCGGCACCAAGTTCGTCGTCATCGATCCGCGCCGGACCCAGACCGCGCAGGAATCCGACTTGTTCCTGGGCATCCGGCCGGGGACCGACACCGCGCTGTTCTCGGGCTTGCTGGTCTACCTCGCCGACAACGGATTCCGTGATCGCGCCTTCGTGGAGGCCCATACCGCCGGCCTCGATGCAGCCCTCGACCGCGCCCGCCAGATTGCGCCGGACGTCACCGCTGTGGCTGCCGCCACCGGCGTGGCGGAGGCAGAGATCGCGGCCTTCTACGCCCTGTTCGCCGGCACGCGCCGGGTGGTCACGGCCTTCTCGCAGGGGGTGAACCAATCGGCACAGGGGACCGACAAGGGCAACAGCATCATCAACTGCCACCTGATCACCGGCCGGATCGGGCAGCCCGGTGCCGGGCCGTTCTCGCTCACCGGCCAGCCCAACGCCATGGGTGGGCGCGAGGTCGGCGGGCTCGCCAACATGCTGGCTGCCCACATGCACTTCGCCCCCGAGGAGGTCGACCGGGTGCGCCGCTATTGGGGCGCCCCGCGGATCATCACCGGCGAGGGCATGAAGGCGGTGGCGCTGTTCGAGGCGGTCGCGCGGGGCAAGATCAAGGCGCTGTGGGTGATGGGCACCAATCCGCTGGTCTCGATGCCGCGGGCCGACATGATCCGGGAAGCACTTCACGGCCTCGACCTGTACGTGGTCTCCGAGGCGGTGGCGGATTCGGACACTGCGCAGGGTCTCGGCAAGACCACCGTACTGCTCCCCGCACAGGCCTGGGGCGAGAAGGACGGCACGGTCACCAATTCCGAGCGCCGGATCTCGCGCCAGCGCCGGTTCCTGCAAAGCCCAGGCGAGGCCCGGCCCGACTGGGCGGTGCTGGCGCAGGTCGGCCGCCGGCTCGGCCACGGCCGGGCCTTCGCGTTCGACTCCGCTGCCGCGATCTTCCGCGAGCATGCCGGGCTCTCGGCCTACGAGAACAACGGCACCCGCGACTTCGACCTCGGCGCGCTCACAGACCTCAGCGACGCCGCCTACGACGTGAACCTGCCGGTGCAATGGCCGATCCCGAAGCGATCGGGACCGAGGGGCGCGCCGCAGGGCAAGGCGCGCCTGTTCGGTGACGGGCGGTTCTACACGTTCGACCAGCGCGCGCGCTTCGTCGCCGTGCAGCCTCCGGCCCTCGCGCTGGCGGTGTCGGAGGCATTCCCCTTCGTGCTCAACACCGGCCGGGTGCGCGATCACTGGCACACGATGACACGCACCGGGAAGAGCCAGCGCCTCTCCGCCCACCGCGCCGTCCCGTTCGTCGAGGTGCATCCGGACGACGCAGCCGCGTACGGGCTCACGGATGGCGGCATCGCGCGGCTCGCCAGCGAGCACGGCGAGGTTGAGCTGGAGGTGACGGTCACCGACACGGTGGTGCGGGGCAACCTATTTATGCCGATGCACTGGGGCGGCGCCTTCGCGTCGAAGGCCCGGGTCGGCGCCCTGGTACGCGGCATGCCGGATCCGGTTTCCGGCCAACCGGAGCTGAAGGCGACGCCGGCCCTGATCGCTCCGGTGGCCTATCGCGCCCGAGGCTTCCTGCTGTCCCGGGCGCAGGTGGCGCTGCCGGAGGGTTGGTGGTGGGCGCGGGCGGCGATCACCGGCGGCTGGGGTGTGCAGTTCGCCACCCAGGACAGCTCCCGGGCCGTCGCCATGATGGTGCGCGGGCTGATCCAGAGCGAAGCGCTGCGGGGCTGCGAGCTGGCTGAGTACGCCGACCACGCCCGCGACCGCTACCGCTGCGCGGTCTATGACGGCACGCGCCTCGTCGCCAGCCTTGCCTACGCGCCCGCCGGTGCGAGCCCCGACTGGGAGGCTGCCAAGGCCCTGTTCGCCGCAGAGGAGCCCGAGACGCCCGAGCGCCTCGCGCTGCTCTCGGGGCGTGCCGCCACCGCATCAGCGGGCCCGGTGGTCTGCGCCTGCCACGGCGTCGGCGCCGACGTGATCGCTGCCACCATCGCGGCGGGCGCCGGATCGGTGGAGGCGGTGGGTGCCGTCTGCAAGGCCGGAACGAATTGCGGGTCTTGCATACCGGAGATCCGCAAGATGCTGGCCGGGCAGACCGCCCGCGCGGCGTGATTGTCTGATACACTCCGGTGCGAGGACAGACCGGCCCGTCCAACCCGATCACCTTTTCCTGAGGTGTGGACGGGAGAGGCCGGTTCGAGACGATTCAGGACAGGCCCGTGACCGAGACCCCCCTGCGCGCGGCCCGCGCGCCCCGCGAGACCAAAGCCGCCGGTCTGGAGCCGCTGGCGGTGCTGCCCGTCTTCGTGCCCCTGCGCGGCAAGCGGGTCGTGCTCGCCGGCTCCTCCGGCGGCGCGCCCTGGAAGGTGAAGCTGCTCGCCGCCGCCGGCGCCCATGTCGACGTCTACGCCCCCGAGCCCAGCGAGGAGCTGCGCGCGGTCCCGGGTGAGATCGTCGACGGGCAGGTGGTGCTGCACGAACGTGCCTGGACCCCCGACGACCTGTGGGGCTCGGCCTTCTGCATCGGCGCGATGGAAGACGAGACAGAGTGCGTCGCCTTCGTGGCGGCCGCCCGCGGTACCGGCGCGATCGTGAATGCGGTCGACCGGCCGCATCTCTGTGACGTGAAGTTCGGCGCCATCGTCAATCGCTCACCGCTGGTGGTGGGCATCTCGACGGAGGGTGCCGCCCCGGTCTTCGGCCAGACCGTGCGCGCCCGAATCGAGGCGATGCTGCCCCGTGGATTCGCCCGCTGGATGGGCGCGGCCCGCGACTGGCGGGACGGCGTGACGGCGCGCTTCCATGGCTTTGCGGAGCGGCGCGCCTTCTGGGAGCGGTTCACCGACCGCGCCTTCGCAGAGCCCGACCGGGCGCCGACCGACGCGGACCTTACCGAGTTGCTCGGCGAAACCGAGGCCGCGCCGAAAGGCGGAGCGGTGACGCTGGTCGGCGCTGGCCCGGGTGACGCGGAGCTCCTGACCCTCAAGGCGCTGCGGGCTCTGCGCAACGCCGATGTGATCCTGTACGACGACCTCGTCGCCCCCGAGATCCTGGACTACGCCCGCCGCGAGGCCCGCACCATGCTGGTCGGCAAGACCGGCCACGGCCCGTCCTGCCGCCAGGACGACATCAACGCGCTGATGGTGCAGCTCGCCCGCTCGGGCAAGCAGGTGGTGCGTCTGAAATCCGGTGATCCGCTGGTCTTCGGCCGGGCCGGCGAGGAGATCGAGGCCTGCCGGGCTGCCGGCATTCCGGTCACGGTGGTGCCAGGCGTCTCGGCGGCGCAGGGCGCGGCGGCGGCGTTGGGCGTTTCGCTGACCCATCGCGACGCGGCCCGCCGCCTCCAGTTCGTGACCGGACACGACCGCCGCGGCGCCCTGCCGGACGACCTGAACTGGGGGGCGCTTGCCGATCCGAGCGTCACCACGGTGGTTTATATGCCCAAGCGCACGCTGCGGGCGCTGTTGGCCCGTGCGGTGGAGGAGGGGCTTGCTCCCGCAACTCCGGCGCTGCTGGTGTTCAACGCCACCCGCCCGAACCAGCAGGCCGTGCGCGGCACCGCCGCCGACCTCGCCGACCGGGTGGAGGCTTCGGGCGTCGATGGGCCGGCGCTGCTGATGGTGGGCGAGGCATTCTCCCACATGCGGAGCGCGGTGTCGGCCAAGGCGGAGCAGAACCGCGTGGCGGTCTGAAACTGATTTCTCCGGCGGTACTACGCTCTGTTGTCTCGAGCGAAGCGATGTAACCCTGGGGGCATCGCGTCAGCCGTGCGCTTGGCGCTGGCAAACTGTGGGTCACGCTCGAAAATTCAGTATCACATTGAGTATCGTTCCTCGGGCCTGGATTCGATCCGATCGGCAGGCCGGAAGACATGCCCTATTCGTTATGGACCACCGCCGAGCCGATGAGACTGCAATCCAACGGCTCTGGGCCGTTCAGATTGAACTTTATCAACCCCGCGGACGATTCGAGCCGGAGCGCTGGCCAGCCGGGTTGAGGCGCCTCTCAGGTCTTGCCGGCCACGAAGGCGCGCATCAGGTAGTGGGCGATCGCCATGGGCGGCGGGGCCTGAATGCCTTCCGGATGGGTACCGTCCAGCATGGCGGCGACATCGGAGCGGCTGAACCAGCGGGCGTCCTCCAGCTCGGCCGGATCGGTCACGATGGCCCCATCCAAGGCCTCTGCGGCGCAGCCCATCATCAGCGATGACGGGAACGGCCAGGGCTGCGAGGTCCGATAGGTCACCGCACCGACGCGGATATGCGTCTCCTCGAACACCTCGCGGCGTACGGCGTCCTCGATCGTCTCGCCGGGCTCCAGGAAACCCGCGAGGCAGGAATACATGTGCGGCCGGAAATGCGGGCCGCGGCCGAGCAGGCAGGCATCGCCCCGCCGCACCAGCATGATCACCACGGGATCGACCCGGGGGAAGTGATGGGCGGCGCAAGAGGGGCATTCCCGCCGGAAGCCGCCGGCCTTCGACTCCGTGGCGGTGCCGCAATTGGCGCAGAAACCGTGGCGGGCATGCCAGTCGAGCATCGACTTGGCGACCGCCAGCAGGCCCAATTCCTCCGCCTCCACGGCGGAGTCGGTGGCAATGCTGCGCAAGTCGAGGGTGCGGGTGTCGTCCCCCGCGAAGCGCTCCGCGGCTTCTGCGGGCGCAGCCTGCGCGAAAACCGGCCGTCCGTCCCGATACCCGAGGAAGATCCGCGTGCCCGTGAGGAGGTCCGCTGCGATATCGGGTGCGATCAGCGTGGTGTCCCCGCGCAGCACGAACCGGTCGCCGCACAGCAGGACGAGGCGCGCATCGGGCGCATCGACGGCGGGCACCGCCTCTTCGGGCTGCTCGGCCGAATGACGGTCGAGGCGGTTCCGGACGAAGCCGAGGGTGTCGCGGGGATCGGTCATGCGCGAAGTCAGGCTGCGGAGAACAGGGCGCCGGCGCGCTCGATGAGCTGCGCGCGGGCATGGAGCGGGTAGGGCGTGCGCGTCCCGAACCCCCAGACCGGGCCGGGCCAGACTGGATCGGACCGGAAGCGGCCGACCACGTGAAAGTGGAGCTGCGCCACGACGTTGCCTAAAGCCGCGACATTCACCTTGTCGGGCTTGGCCAAGGCCTGCATCACACCCGTGGCGATGCGGATCTCCTGCCACAGGGTCGCGGCATCCGGCTCGAGCAGGTCGGTGATCTCTGTGAGGTCGGCGTGGCGCGGCACCAGGATCAGCCACGGGAACCGGGCATCGTCCATCAGCAACACCCGACACAGGGCGAGGTCACCGACCTCAACGGTGTCGGCGGCCAAGCGCGGATCGAGGGCGAAGGCGGAATCGGTCATCGCAAACCGATGTAGCGCAGCTTTGCATCCCGCGCGCGGTCCGAGCGCGGGAACGATGACGCGGCCCGCGCCGAAACTTCACAGGCCCGGGATGGCGCCCTGTCGGCCGACTGCGATCGTCCCGGCATCGAGGGCACCGTCCGCGTCCGACCCGGCGAAGATCGTCACGGCCGCGCCGGGCTGGAGCAGGGCACGCTCGCCGGGTGAGAACTGGGTCACCGGCGTATCGTTCGGGATCTCGAACGCGGATTGCCCGCCTTCATAGGAGAGGGCCAGCCGCAGGGTCGAACCGCGCTGCAGGTCTGCGACCCTGCCGGCCGTCAGCGTCGCCCCGGGGGCCGTATCCCACGGCTGAGTCCCGGCCTCGAAACCGCGCTCGGAGGGCGAGTACAACGTCACAGCCGTGGCACGACGCGGGTCCGCGCCCGCGACGCCGATCACGCTGACATAGCTCTCGGGCTTGATCGCCCGCAGGTCCAACCCGTTCACCGCGTAGACCCGGGTCTTCGGATCCATGCGCAGGGTGAGGGTGCTGCCACTCGGCCGCCGGATCTGGATGCGGTCGGACTCGGCCCGCACCACCGTCCCCCGGAACCGGGCCACCATGGGCTCGGCCCGCGCGGCGGTGACGGACGCCGCCATCATCAGGGCGGCGAGGAGGCTGCGCTTCAAGAGGCTCGTCACGGGTATCCTTGCGGGGTCTGGGCGGGCCGGAGCCGAACGCGAGGGGAATTGCCCCGGTTCCCGCCGGTGGATGCAGTCCGGCAGCTCAATGCGCCATCAGCACCGGCATGTCGGCATGGGCCAGCACGTGGCTGGTGACGCCACCGAAGATCATCTGGCGCAGGCGGCTCTGGGTGTAGGCGCCCTTGATAAGCAGGTCGCAGCCGAAGGCCTTGGCCTCGGCCAGGAAGGTCTCGCCGGGCGCGCGCCGCCCCGCCGGCAGGGCGCGATGCCCGGCCTCAACCCCCTCGCAAGCCAGCGCCTGAGCGAGGTCCTGGGCGGTCGGGCCCGGGACCATGCCGCCCTCGACGCTCAGCACCAGCACCCGCTGGGCCTTGCGCAGAAGCGGCATCGCGAAGGCGACGGCGCGTGCGGTCTCGGTGGAGCCGTTCCAGGCGATCAGGATGGCGTCGCCCAGGCTCGCCGGTGGGGCGGGGGGCGCGAGCAGGATCGGCCGGCCGCTCTCGAATAGGGCGGTCTCGAAGGTGGTCATGCGCGGCGCGTTGTCGGTGGTGCCCGGGCGGCCCACCACCGTGGCGGAGAACAGCCGGGCGTACTGGCCGAGGAATGCATCGCCGGTCGGCACGTCCTGCCGCCAGCGGTAGCGCGGCCCGGCATCCGGCACCCGCTCCGGTATGCAGAGCCCGTCGCGGGCGTGGCGGGGGATGCCGGCTGCATCCATGAAGGCGACGAAGCGGCCACCCGCCTCCTCGGCCTCGGCCCGGTCGGCCTCCTCGTCCCGTAGCCACGTCATGCCGCCGACCATATCGACGGGGACGTATTCAGCGAGCGCCGGGCGCAGCGAAACCCCCTCGATCAGGCTGCCGAAGCGCGTCGCGGCGAGCCGCGTCGTCTCGAACACGGAGGGTAGGGCGTCGTGCATCGCGACGGGTACGAGCAGCGTCTTCATGGCTTCGTCCTCCTCGGGATCGAAGCTAATCCGGCAGGCGCCCGTGGGGAACCGGGTCCGCACCGGAAGGCACACGGATTTGCGCGGTCCCGGGGTCGAGGATCCGCCGAAACCGGCGGGTCAACGGCGTCTCGACGAACCGGTGGATCACGAGGGCGGCTGCGACGCTCGCCGCCAGCATCAGCACCATGCCGCCGTACGGGTGCAGCGCCTGCGCCGGGCCGATCCGCACCAGGATCTCGCGCACGAGGCGCAGGGCGAACGGATGCACGAGGTAGAGGGCGTAGGAGGCATCGCCGAGCGTCACCAGGGCGCGGATCGGGGCCGGCAGACGCGCAACCTGCGCCGCGTCGCGCCCCGGCCCCAGGGCGGATGTCACGAGCAGGGCGGCCGGCACGCCGACGAGGAGCGGGCGCACGAAGCCGTCGGCCTCGCCGAGATCGGCGAGCAGCCTGGCCGCCAGGATCAGGCCGAGGAGGCCGAGCCCCGCCAGGCCGGCACGAAGCGGAACGGGGGGTCGCACGCCGCTCCGATAGGCGAGGGCGAGCCCGGCCCCGGCAGCGAATTCGAGTACGATCGGGTTCGCCCAGAAGCGCAGCGGCAGGGGCAGGTCCGGCCGAACGGTCCCGGCGGTGACGAGGAGCACCAGGGCCGCGACGAGCCAGACCATCGCGCCGCGCCGCCCCAGGCCGAGCCCGGCGGCGAACAGCCCGTAGAAGAAGGCCTCGTAGTTCAGGGTCCAGCCGAGGCCGTAGAGCGGTTGGATCGTGCCGTCCGGTCGGGCAGCCGGCCAGAACAGGAAGCTCGCCAGCAGGGCGGCCGGATCGTGGACGAGGGCGGCAGCCTCCCCGAGGACGTCCGGACGGGCCAGGGCGAGGGCGAGATAGACCAGGCTCAGCAGCCAGTAGAGCGGCACCACCCGGGCGATCCGGTGCGCCAGGAAGCGGGCCCGGCCGCCAGGCACTCCGAACAGGGCTCCGCTCGCCAGGACGATGACGAAGCCGGAGATCACGAAGAACAGGTCGACACCGCCCCACCAGGGCAGGAGAGTGCCCGGATCGAAAGCCGGGCCGCCGCGCTGCGCCAGGAGTTCCACTTCGTGCCGCGTGTGGTGCCAGACCACCATCAGGGCGGCGCAGCCGCGCAGGATCTGGATCGGGACGAGGATCATCCGGCGCTCAGCAATCGGCGCGGGCGAGTCCTAGGTCCCGCCACCCGGCTCCCGGGGCAGCCGAAATCCGGGACGCCGGCGCAGGCGCGCCTGGGCCAAACCTCAACCACGGGCCGGATCCGGGGTGAAACCGGCAGGAACCATAGGTCGTTGGTCCCGTTGACAGAGTATATCGCGAACGCGCCGCGTGAGGTCTTCGATCTCCGCCGGATATCCCATGCCCGTTTGCGCATCCATCTCGTAGCGAGGTTTCTGATGCTGAAGAATTACGCCGCCGCCTCCGCACTTGTTCTGGCTCTGTCGACGCCAGCGCTGGCGCAGAGCGCCAACGATTTCCGTCTGCAGTCGATGCAGTCGAACGCGTTCGAGATCCAATCCTCGCAGATCGCCTTGTCCAAGTCGCGCAACCCGCGGATCCGGTCCTATGCCCAGGAGGCGCTCCGCGATCATCAGGCTGCTAACGTGGCGCTGGCCGGCGGGCAGCCCGGAGCAATGGCGGGGGGCGATCCGGGCCTCGGCGGACTGATCACGGCTCCGATCGCGGTGGCAGGAAGCGCCGTGGGCGCCGGCGTCGGTGCGGCGACCGGCGTGGTCGGCGGCACCCTGTCGGGCGGCCCGGTCGGCGGTCTCCAGGGTGCGGGCACGGGCGCGGCGAACGGTGCTGCGGCCGGCGGTCGTCTCGGCGGCGGTGACATGATGGCGACGGGGGCCTCCACCCTGGTGCAGCCGAGCCCGCAGCAGCAGGCGATGCTGTCCGAGCTGTCGGCAACCCCGCCCGGCCCGCGCTTCGACCGGCTCTACGCAACGCAGCAGATCGAGGCCCACCAGATGGCCATCGCGATGACCCAGGCCTACGCTCAGGGTGGTCCAAACCCGGCCCTGCGCAACTACGCCCAGCAGGCCCTTCCAGCCCTGCAGATGCACTACGACCACGCGCAGCGTCTGGCTGGCGCCCGGTAAGGTCCACTGCGATCGTGTCGGCCTGGCATGAGCTGGGCCGGCAGGACAGGCGGCTCGCACAGGCGAGCCGCCTTTTTTTTTAGGTGTGCGCGGCGAAAGTTGCTGCGCCGCCACGATGTCAGTCACACGTGACGGCGGCAGCCGAGCGGACCTGCAGGCCGGCCGTGTCGAGCGGTGGCTGGAACGCCCCCGTCTTCGGATCGCGCACGACCAGGGACCCGGTCGACACGCCGAAATGTGCACCGTGGAGCTGGAGCCGGCCGTCATCGACCCGTTCCTTGACGAACGGGAAGGTCATCAGATTCTCGAGGCCCTGCGCCACCACGGCGTATTCGAGGCGCGTCAGGTAGTTCGGCGCCTCGGGATCGCCGGCCTTCGCCACCGCGGGTTCCACGAGCGAGACCCACTTGCCGATGAAGTTCCCCTCGGAGAGGGGCTTCGCCTTCTGGGCGTAGGCCTTCACGCCACCGCAGGTGGCATGGCCGAGCACGACGATATGCTTCACCTCCAGGGCCTGGACAGCGAATTCCAGTGCCGCAGAGGTGCCGTGGTAATTCTCGTCCGGCTGATAGGGCGGCACGAGGTTGGCGACGTTGCGGATCGTGAACAGCTCGCCCGGTCCGGCATCGAAGATCGCGCTCGGGGAGACCCGGCTGTCGCAGCAGCTGATGACGAGGATCTCCGGCTTCTGCGATTCGGCCAGTTGCGCGAAGCGGCGGCGTTCGGCCGGAAAGCGCTGCTCAAGGAACGATCGATACCCTTCAGTCAAATAGACAGGAAACATCAAAGCAGCTCCGTTGCGTTATCGATCGTGATACAGCTGAAATCAGGATCTTTGCCAAGTCAGAACGCGGGGCTGGGCCGGGATAATCCCGCGGGCGAGATCGGCCGCGAGATCGGCGAGGCCGGCCGGTTCGACGCGTTCGCCGCTCGCGCGCAGTTTGGCGATCGGCCACCAGCGCGTGCCGAGCACGTGGTTGTCCTCGGTCTCGGCGAGGCGGCTGGTGTCGACCTGGTCGTCGGGCAGGCGGACGAGGAAGTAGCGCTCGCGGGCATCCCGGGGCTGGCGGAACAGATGGAACGGCCCGTCGCACGCAGCGACCTGCGGGCCGATCGCCGCGTCGGTGCGGCCGATCTCCTCTCCGAGTTCCCGGCGGCAGGCAGTGACGTGATCCTCGCCGGGCTCAAGGCCGCCGCCAGGCATGAACCAGAACCGCAGCGGCGACCCGTCCGCCCCCTTGGCGTGCACGGAGGCGTAAGCGATCAACAGGATCCGGTCCTGCGGATCGAGCACGATCGCCCGGGCGACGTGGCGGATGGCGAGAGTGGGCGCAGCTTTCATGGGGTCAAAGCTAGGGCGCAAGGATCGCGCCGGACATGGATGTGTTCCCGTTTGCTGTATCGCTTCGGCCTCAAAGCGCCGCCGCGCCATCCGACGATCATGACACGTGGCCAGAGACGTCAGCTCCGACCGGCCGCGATGCGGAGCGCGGCTCCGGCCTCAACAGGAGCCCCAACCAGCCCTTCGATAACGCCCCGGTCACCACCGTGGAGCCGGTGACGATGGACCGGGGGCAGGGCACGGTGAAAGGCACGGGCACGTTCAAGGTCGGGAAGGCGACGGTCGCGTTCGCGGGCCTGAAGGGCACCGGAGCGTTCATCACGGTCTTCGCGTCACCGACGAATCAGACCACCGCTTGGAGCGGCGCGTTCACGCCGCCGCCGGCCCAGGCGGCGCGGCGCTGACGCACGCTCGTTTCACGGGATCGGCGTCTCCCGCCGGGCCGGTGCCCAGATCACCACGGGCAGGCCGTGCCCATCCCGCGCCGGCGGGTCGGGGAGCGGCCGGGCTCGGCCCAAAGCGATATCCTGCGCCACCACCAGCGCGGCCAGCGCATCGAGATGGTCGTCCTGCGGGACTCCCTTGGCCCGGGCGTCGAGCAGCGCGGCCGGCAGCCCCGCCGTGGACAGGAGTTCCCGCCGGCGATCGAGCCCCAGGCGGGCGTTGCGCCCCTTCTTCGGGAGGCCGAGGGGCCGGTCGCCGTTGAGGGCGTGGAATGCCACCTCCGGGTGAACCTCGTGGATCCGGTCGCGCAAGTCTGGCCGAGCCCGCAGGAGCGTGTCCACCGCGCGGACATAGCGGAAGATGTTGTAGCCCTGGATCGAGGGCGCGAAGGGCGGGTCGCTCGCCGCCCGGGACAGGGCTTTAGCGGTGTCGTAGTCGGCAGCGTAAATGGCCGCCCGCGGCGGCATTGGGAAGACCGACGACCGCGCCGGGCCGAGCTTGGCGCGCGCCGCCCGATCGGCCGCCCGGCCGCCACCGACGATCCGGTCCGGCAGGCCGATCGGCACGTCGATCCCGATCACCAGAGGCCGCTCCGGCGCGTCGAGGATCGCGGCCACGTCCGGGAACAGGGCGCAGCGGTGCCGGTCGGGGTCGTCGAGATCGAGCAGGGCCCCGGCCCAGGCACCGCGGCAACCATCGAGTCCCGCGATCCACCGCGCCATCGCGATCCTCCTGTGGCCCGCGCCGGAACCTGGCCGGGGCTGCGTTCTTGTCCGGGCTGGCGCGGACCGCTATCCGCATCGCTTGGCCGCCGCCGAATCGGGAGAAGCGTGATGAGCGAGATCCGTCCCCGCCGCAGCGTGCTGGCGATGCCCGGCTCCAACGCACGGGCGCTGGAAAAGGCGCGCACGCTGCCCGCCGACGTGATCCTGATCGATCTGGAGGACGGGACAGCCCCGGGGGCCAAGGAGGCAGCCCGCGCGCAGGTTGCCGCTGCGGTAGCCGCCCGGGGCTTTGGCCGCCGCGAGGTCGTGGTGCGGATCAATTCGCCGGAGACCGAAGACGGCGAGGCCGATCTCGAGGCCCTCGGCCCCGCCGCCCCGGACGCCATCCTGGTGCCGAAGGTACGCACCTCCGACGCGCTGATCGCCGTCGGCTCACGCCTGCGCCGGCTCGGCGCGCCGGCGGCAACCCGGGTCTGGGCGATGATCGAGACGCCGATGGCAGTGGTGAACGCCGCCGAGATCGCCGGGGCGGCGCGGGACGTCGACGGGCGGCTCGCCGCTCTGGTGATAGGCCCGAACGACCTGCTGAAGGCGGCGCGGATCCCACCGCCGGGGCGGGCTGCGCTCACGCACTGGCTGATGACGGTGCTCGCCGCCGCGCGGGCCTACGAGATCGAGGCGATCGACGGCGTCTTCACCGATCTGAACGATGCGACCGGCTTCGAGGCCGAATGCGCGCAGGGCCGCGCCCTTGGCTTCGACGGCAAGATGCTCATCCATCCGAGCCAGATCGGCCCGGCCAATGCCGCCTTCGGGCCGGATGCCGCAACCGTTGCAGGCGCGCGGCGGATGCTCGACGTCTTCGAAGCACCGGAGAACCGCGATCGCGGAGTGGTTGCCGTGGACGGGAAGATGGTCGAGCGCCTGCACGTGGAGTCGGCCCGGCGCATTCTGGCGCTCGCCAACGCGATCGAACGGCTCGGCGGGTGAGCGCGCTGCCCGAAGTCGGACTGCGGATCCTCGACCCGCGCCTGACCGGCTGGGGCTTTCCGCGCTGGGGCTCGGCTGCAGCCGCCGGCCTCGATCTGCATGCCTGCCTGGACACCCCGCTGGAGCTTCCGCCGCGGGGGGCACCGATTCTGATCCCGGCCGGGTTCAGCGTGCTGATTCGCGATCCGGCGTGGTGCGGGTTGATCTTCCCGCGTTCCGGCCGCGGCCACCGGGAGGGGCTGGTGCTGGGCAACGGCACGGGGGTGATCGACGCCGATTACGAGGGGCCGCTGATGGTCTCCGCCTGGAACCGTGCCGAGGCCGCCCCGATCCGGATCGAGCCCGGCGAGCGGATCGCCCAACTGGTGTTCACGCGCATCGCCCGGCCGGTCCTGACCGTGCTGGAGGGCGAGGCGGGCCCGGGCTCGGAGCGCGGCGCGAGCGGATTCGGGTCGAGCGGGCGCTGACTCCGCGCCCGGCGCCGCGCGATCCGTTCGTTCCACCACCGGGGGCTTGAACAGCCAAGATGGATCCTGTCGCCCTGCCTGTAACGCTCCAAATTCGATGTGAGCGTATCTGCGCGCTGCGAGTAGAGTTCACGGCGCCATAAGCTTGGGTGATAGCTTTTGCGGAAGTCTTCGGACATTCAGCGCTGTCATATTATTTTATCATCGCTCCGGCGAAACAGAGCGCAAATCTCGTTTTGAATTCATTCTAAAACATAGCGCTTGATCAAGGGTTTTTCGCCCGATAACGGCTCAATCGACAAGATTTCTAACACAACACGTCCGCCTGACCTGACTGTTTCGGCAGATCAGATCGTGTCGCCGTGCCAGAAGTAGACGATATGCTCTCATCTTCGTCCGAACTCAAAAGAGCCCGACACGCGCGGCGGCTCGTTTTACTGATAACCCTACTTCCGGTCGCAACCACCGCGGCACGCGCCGAGGATGCACCCGACGCGTCCGTCCAGCTCGATACGCTCTCCGTGGAGTCGCACGGCCCGGCAGGGGCGGGCGGCCTTCCGCCGTCCTTCGCGGGTGGGCAGGTGGCCCGCGGCGGCCGGCTCGGCCTGCTTGGCAACCGGGACTACATGCAAACACCGTTCAGCACGGCGAGCTACACCGAGAAGTCGATCCGCGACAGCCAAGTGATCAGCGTCGGCGATCTCCTGACCCGGACCGATCCGTCGGTGCGCGCCGCGATCGGCAGCGGCAACCGCTACGACGCCGTCGCGATTCGCGGCTTCCGCATCGAGAACCGGGAATTCGCGCTGAACGGGCTCTACGGCCTCGTGCCGGATTACAGGATCGACCCGGCCCCGCTGGAGCGGGTCGAGATCCTGAAGGGTCCGGCGGCCTTCCTGTTCGGGGTGCCGCTGAACGGGGGCATCGCCGGCACCGTGAACGTCGTCACCAAGCGCGCGGGCGACGAGCCTCTGAACCGGGTCACCGTGGATTATGCCTCCTCGACGCGCGGTGGAGCCGAGATCGACGTGGCCCGGCGCTACGGCGACGCGAAGCAGGTCGGGGTGCGGATCAACGCCGCGGGCCTCGGTGGCGACACGCCGATCGACCGCACCGGCCAGCGCAACGCCGCCGGCTCGCTCGGCCTCGACTACGCTGGCGACCGGCTCCGGCTCTCGGCTGACGTGATCTATCAGCACGACGCCTACGACAGCCAGACGCGGGGCGGCCTCCCGGCCCCGGGCCTGCTCCGCATCCCCCGGGCGCCCGACCCGCGCCGGAACATGTCCCAGGCTTACGATTTCTCCCGCTCCGACAGCCTAACCGGCCTGGCCCGCGCGGAATACGACCTGACCTCCGACATCACGCTGATCGGTGCTCTGGGCGTCAACAGCTTCACCTACGCCAAGCGGGAAAACCCTTCCTTCTCACTGCTCGACGTGACCGGCCTCACGAAGTCGAACTCCGTGTTCCAGACCGGGGATACCGCGACGATCTCAGGCGAGGCGGGGGCGCGAGCCCGGTTCGAGACCGGCGAAATCCGCCACGAGGCGGTGTTCACCGCGACCGCCCTCGACCAGTCCCTGTCGCTGGGTCAGATCACCTATCCCGACTACCTGACCAACATCTCCGCGCCGGTGCGGCGGCTCTCGCCCGGTCAGCCGGTCCTGAAAACCTCGTTCCCCCGCGGCCGGTCGAGCTACAACCGGCTGACCAGCGTCGGCCTCGCCGATACGATGACCTTCGCCGATGGGCTGGTCGAGCTGCTGGTCGGGGTTCGGCGGCAGGAGATCGACGCCGGCAATTACGCACCGGTGACGGGTCAGGTCAGTTCCGCCTACGACCGCAGCGCGACGACCCCAGCCTTCGGCATCGTTCTGCGGCCGACGCAGGTCCTGTCGCTCTACGCCAATACGGTCGAGGGGCTGACCGCGTTGCGGGCGCCGGGCACCGCGGTCAACGTGAACCAAGTGTTCGCCCCGGCCCGGACCCGGCAATACGAGATCGGCTCAAAACTCGATTTCCAGACCTTCGGCGTGACGCTGGCGGCCTTCGAGATCACCAACCCAACCGGCACCACCGACCCCACGACCAACCGGTTCAGCCCCGGCGGCAGCCAGCGCAATCGCGGCTTCGAGGGGAGCGTCTTCGGTGAGGTGCGGCCGGATCTGCGCGTCATCGCGGGTGCGACGCTCCTGGACGCCCGCTGGGCGAAGTCGCCGGGCGGCGCCTACGACGGCAGCCCGGCCACGGGCGCGCCGCGCTTCCAGGCGACCACCGGGCTCGAATGGGACGTGCCGTTCCTGCGCGGCCTGACGGGCACCGCGACGCTCGTCTATACCGGCGCCTCCTATGCCGGCAGCGCCGCCACGGGCCTGAAGAAGATCCCGGACTGGACCTCGGTCGATCTCGGCTTACGCTATGCCACGGCGATCGGCGGCAAGCCCGTCACGCTGAGGGCGAGTGTCAGCAACATCGCCGACAGCCACTCCTGGATCGCCAACCCGAACGGCGCCCTGATCCTCGGGGCACCGCGCACGGTCTGGCTGTCGGCCTCGGTGGATTACTGATCAATCCAGCGTCCTGCCGAGCCGCCCGGCGAGATCCTGGATGAACTGGAACGCGGTGCGCCCCGAGCGGGAGCCGCGGGTGGTGGCCCATTCGAGGGCGTCCGCCCGCAGCGTCTCGGGCGGCACGGCGAGATTGTAGCGCTCCGTGTAGGCGGTGATCATCGCCAGATACTCGTCCTGGGTGCACTTATGGAAGCCGAGCCAAAGCCCGAACCGATCCGAGAGCGAGACCTTCTCCTCTACGGCCTCGCCGGGGTTGATCGCGGTGGAGCGCTCGTTCTCCATCATGTCGCGGGCGAGCAGGTGTCGGCGGTTGGAGGTCGCGTAGAACAGCACGTTCCCGGGCCGCCCCTCGATACCGCCGTCGAGCGCCGTCTTGAGGGACTTGTACGAGGTGTCGTCGGCATCGAACGAGAGGTCGTCGCAGTAGACCAGCCAACGGTGCGGATCCGGCCTCAACAGCGCCATCAGGTCGGGCAGGGCCTCGATGTCCTCGCGGTGGATCTCCACGAGCTTCATCGGTCGCGATCCGGCGGGCCGGCGGGCGTTGATCTCCGCATGGGCCGCCTTCACCAGCGACGACTTGCCCATGCCGCGGGCGCCCCACAGCAGGGCGTTGTTGGCCGGCAGGCCGCGCGCGAAGCGCTCGGTGTTCTCCACCAGGGTGTCGCGGGCGCGATCGATGCCGGTGAGCAGCCGCATCTCGACGCGGGCCACCTCGGGCACCGGAGTGAGCCGGCGCTCCGGTCCCCACAGAAAGGCGTCGGCGGCGTTCGGGTCGAAGGCCGGCGGGGTCGGTGGCGCGGCCCGCTCCAGCGCGGTGGCGATGCGCTCCAGGAGCGGCATCAGGGTGTCGAGGGTCGGGGCGCTCGTCATCGGATCGGGGGGTTCGGGTTCACGGCGGTCAGGGGCCGGTTCTACGGGGAAGATCGGCGGAAAGCATCCGGTTGCGGATGCATGGCGCAACCATCCGAACGCGAACCGCGATCGGGCGTTGGAGACTTCGCGAGGATCGGAACGATAGGCCTCCGACCGGCCCTCGCGATGGCTTGAGGAGATCGATCGCGGGCCCCCTCTCCCGCACGGGAGAGGGGGCCCGTCGCATCACTCAGATCGTCGCTCGACTTGCCTGAACCGATGACGAGGACAGCGATGGACGCGGGACCGACGATCCGAATCACCCAGGTCGACGCTTACGTCTTCACCGTGGATTTCGGCGCCGCTCTGCCGGCGCTCGTCACCGACGAGGCCCCCCCGATCGGCGGCGGGACCGGGCCGTTCCCCGAGCAGATCCTGATCTCCGGCGTCGCGAACTGCCTCTGCGCCAGCTTGGTCTTCGCGCTGGGAAAGTTCCGGCAGGACGCGCGGGGCGTCGTCGCCGAGGCGCAATGCCGGATGGACCGCAACGCCGAGGGCCGCCTGCGCATCGCCGGAATCGACGTGCGGATTGGCCTGGGTGCAGTCGCCGCCGAGATGCCGCGGATCGACCGGGTGCTGGAGCAGTTCGAGCGGTTCTGCACCGTCTCGGAGAGCGTGAAAGACGGGATCCCAGTCTCCGTCTCGGTGACGGATCGCGACGGAAAGAGCCTGAAATGAGCCCGCCGGCGGAAAGATCCGCCGCACGGCGCATTCCCGCAACGCGAACCGGTCGGCCGAACCGGATGAGGAGACGCCATGTCGGAGACCCGTGAGCCCGCCCGCGCCCCCGAAACGCTGGCCGCCCTGTTCAACCAGCGCGCCAATGCGGGCGACGTGGATGGGCTCGTAGCCCTCTATGAGACCGACGCGGTGCTGGCAGCCGGCCGCGTGGTCGCCACCGGACACGCCGAGATCCGCAGTTTCTACACCGACCTGCTGGCGCGGAAATCCGACTTCCCGAGCCCGGAGACCCTGCCGCCCCTGCGCACCGGGGCGCTGGCCCTGACCTTCGCCCGGCTGCCCAAGGGCGCCTTCTCGGTGGAGGTCGCCCGCGAGCAGGCGGACGGGACGTGGCTCTGGGTGATCGACCAGCTCAAGCTCGCACCGCCGAAGGACTGACCGGCGCGCGCTTGTCCGACCGGACGCGATGCGGCAAAGCGAGGCCCGCGCGCCGACGCCGCGCGACAGACCCGAGCCGACTCGATGCACGACATCCGCGCCATCCGGGACAACCCGGACGCCTTCGACCGCGACCTCGCCCGCCGGGGCCTCGCGCCGCTCTCGGCCGACCTGATCGCGCTCGATGAGGCGCGGAAGGCGTCGGTTTCGGCCGCGCAGGCCAACCAGGAGCGGCGCAACGCGCTCGCCAAGGAGATCGGCGGCGCCAAGAAGGCCAAGGACGAGGATCACGCCGCTGCGTTGATGGCAGAGGTCGCAGAGTTGAAAGCGGCCGAGCCGGAGTTGAAGGTTGCGCAGGAGACGGCCGACAAGGCTCTGTTCGACCGGCTCGCCGCGATCCCGAACCGGCCGAAGGCCGATGTGCCGGAAGGCGCCGACGAGCACGGCAACGTCCTCTACCGCAGCCACGCCTCGACCCGCGAGCGGCTGACCGAGGGCAAGGAGCATTTCGAACTCGGCGAGGCTGCCGGGCTGATGGATTTCGAGGCCGCGGCCAAGCTGTCGGGCTCGCGCTTCGTGGTGCTTAAGGGCCAGCTTGCGCGGCTGGAGCGGGCGCTCGGCCAGTTCATGCTCGACCTGCACACGCAGGAGCACGGATATCTGGAAGTGACGCCGCCGGTGCTGGTGCGTGACGAAGCCATGTTCGGGACGGCGCAGCTACCGAAATTCGAGGACGATCAGTTTTTCGCCGCCAATGTTGGTGAGATTGATAGCGGAGTTTCTGACGCTATCGCTTATCTTGACTCCGTTGATCCGGTCGCAAAGTCGGAGAGCGAGGCGGCGGCGGCTGCAAAACAGAATGAGCTGCGCGGTATCCGAGAGATAGTATTGAAGCATTCTCGCCGATGGCTCGTTCCCACCGCCGAGGTGCCGCTTACGAACCTCGTCCGCGAGTCGATCCTCCGCGAGGAGGAACTCCCCCTGCGCTTCACCGCGCTCACCCCGTGCTTCAGGGCCGAGGCCGGAGCGGCGGGGCGGGACACCCGCGGCATGCTGCGCCAGCACCAGTTCAACAAGGTCGAGCTGGTCTCGATCACGACGCCGGACGAATCTGCCAACGAGCACGAGCGGATGCTCACCTGCGCGGAAGCGGTGCTGAAGAAGCTGGATCTGCCCTACCGGGTGATGACCCTCTGCACCGGCGACATGGGCTTCGCGAGCCAGAAGACCTACGACATCGAGGTCTGGGTGCCGGGCCAGCGCACTCACCGCGAGATCTCCTCGTGCTCGGTCTGCGGCGATTTCCAGGCGCGGCGGATGAACGCCCGCTACCGGGGCAAGGACGGGAAGCCCGCCTATGTCCACACCCTCAACGGCTCGGGCGTCGCGGTCGGCCGCGCGCTCATCGCCGTGATGGAGAACTACCAGAACCCGGACGGGAGCATCACGATCCCGTCGGTGCTCCACCCCTACATGGGCGGGCTCAACCGGATCGAGGGCACCCGCTGATGCGCATCCTGGTCACCAACGACGACGGCATCCACGCGCCGGGACTCAGTACCCTGGAGGAGATCGCCCGCGAGTTGTCGGACGACGTCTGGGTGGTAGCGCCGGAGAGCGACCAGTCGGGCGTCTCGCACTCGCTCTCGCTCAACGATCCGCTGCGCCTGCGGCAGGTCTCGGAGCAGCGCTTCGCCGTGAAGGGCACGCCGTCGGACTGCGTGATCCTGGGCGTGCGCCACATCCTAGCCGATCACGGGCCGGACCTCGTCCTGTCAGGGGTGAACCGCGGCCAGAACGTCGCCGAGGACGTGACCTATTCCGGCACGATCGCGGCCGCCATGGAGGGGACGATCCTGGGCATCCGCTCGATCGCCCTGAGCCAAGCCTACGGGGCGGGCGGGCGCGGCGCGCTCAAATGGGATTGCGCGCGGACGCACGGGCCGAAGGTCATTCAGAAAATCCTCGCGACCGGGATCGAGCCCGGCATCCTGGTCAACGTGAATTTTCCGGATTGCGAGCCGGCCGACGTGCAGGGCATCGCGGTGGCGGCGCAGGGTTTCCGCAATCAGGCGCTGCTATCGATCGACGCCCGGGTCGACGGGCGCGGCAACCCGTATTTCTGGCTGGCCTTCGCCAAGGCCCGGTTCGAGCCGGGTCACGGCTCGGATCTGAAGGCCATTGCCGAGAAGCGGATCTCGGTGACGCCCCTGCGCCTCGACCTCACCGACGAGCCGACCCTGACGCGCTTCGCGCAGGCGTTTGCCGAGTGATCGAAAGGACGTCGATCGATCTCGGCAGCCTGGAGGCGGCTGCCGGAAACGCGGCCTTCGTGATGGCGCTCCGGGGCCGGGGCCTGCGCGACACCGCGGTGCTCCGGGCGATGGAGCAGGTGCCGCGGGAGGCTTTCGCGCCCCAGCAGTACCGGGAGCATGCCAGGCGGGACATCGCCCTGCCGCTGCCCTGCGGCGCTTCCATGACGGCGCCGTCCACGGTGGCGGTGATGCTGGCCCTGCTGCGCGTCGAGCCGGGCCAGCGCATGCTCGAGATCGGCACCGGCTCGGGCTACGTGACGGCACTGCTCGCTCGGCTCGGGGCCGGCGCGGTGCTGAGCCTGGAGCGCTCCGTGACGCTCGCGGTCGAGGCGACGCGGCGGCTCGCTGCGCTGCCGGAGGCGCATGTCGTCCGGGCGGACGGGCTCGCACAGGAGCTGCCGGATGGCGGCTTCGACCGGATCCTCGTGCATGGCAGCGTGGAAGCGATCCCGCCGCATTGGCGCGCGGCGCTCGAACCCGGCGGCCGGCTCGTGACCGGCCTGAGCGGCAATGGGATCTGTCGGGTGGCGGTCCTGGCATCGCCGGAGGCCGAGCCGGAACCGGGTGTGCTGGTCCGACTGCCGGCGCTGATGCCGGGGCTGGCGCGGGTGCTCTGACAGGGTGGGCCTTGCATCGCGATCGCAGACCCCTCATCCTACCGGCATGACGGTCGATGCGCTTTACATTGTAAGACGCAATGAGCTGGGGTCGGATCTCCGGGATCTTGACCGCGTCGTGCTGACGGCTGCCGCGACGACGGATGACGGCGTCGCGATGGAAGCGGGCACCGAAGGAACTATCGTCGGCATCTGGCGTGACGGCGAAGCCTACGAGGTCGAGTTCGCACAGCCCAGTGGCGCGCTTGCCACCGTCGAGGCGAGAGATCTGCGCCTCGTGAAACGCGCCGCCCCTTGAGCCTGCCGAACTGTCCGCAAAACTAATTGCTCGATCCGCGCAAGATCGACGGCTATCTGCTGGACGAAACTCACATTGAAGGCGGCTCGAAAGCACGGTTCTTCAAGCGCTTCGGCTTCGGAATCGGCGACCCGCTGATCCTTTCCACGTCGCTGCTCGCTCATCCATCCGAAGATACGTTTGTCGGCAAAACGGTTTCCGCACGCGGGGACGTCAAAGTCATCTTCGAGGGACCCATCACGACGCCGGACGGCCGCAATCCCCATGTGCGGACGGTGTGGCGCATCGATGCCCGATGGAACGCCCATTTCGTCACGGCTGTCCCGATGACCGGATGACGGCGCGTACGGTTCGTACCGTTGCGCTGGGTCTACCGACGCTCAACGGTAGCTCAACCCACCCGCCGCGCCGCCCGCCACAGCCGCCACAGCCGGCGCCAGCGCGGGAGCTCGACGGGTGTGTTGAGCGGATCGTAGGACGCCCGTTCCATGGCGGCGAGATACGGCTCCACCAGGGCGACCGGCAGGAAAGCGGCCCCGGCCGAGGGCGCGATGGTCGGGCGCGCCGCTTCGAAGGCCTTGAGGTGCTGCCGGGCGAGGGCGCGGAGGTCAGCGCAGGCCCGGAGCAGGCCGGGACCACCACGGCCCGTGACGATGTCCTCGCGGGTGACGCCGTAGCGATCGAGGATCTCGGTCGGCAGGTAGACCTGCCCCGAACGGGCGTGCCAGGGCATGGCGCGCAGCAGGCCGGCGATGCCGTAGGCGACCCCGGCATGCCCGGCCGCCCCCGCGCCGCCCGGCTCGGTGCCGCTGCCGATCACGAGGCTCGCCAGCCGGAACAGCGCCGAGGCGGTCTCGCCGCAATAGCCCTCCAGGTCGTTCACCCGGGGCATCGGATCCTCGTAGAGGTCGAACACCCGGGCATCGATCAGGTCGACGAAGGGCTGGCGGCCGAGGCTGTTCACCCGGATCGCCTCTTCCAATGCAGCAGCAACCGGGTTGGCGCGGACGTCGCCCCGCGCCTCGCCCTGCAGGGCGTCGCGCCACCATTGCAGGCGGATCTCCCCGGCCATCGGGGCCGAGACGGCCTCGCGCACCCGCGCGATGGTCAGCGAGAAGGCGTAAAGCGCGAAGAGGTGGGGGCGGGCGGCGGCCGGCGCGAACAGGGTCGCATAATAGCGGTCCGGATCGCCGTCCCGCACGAGGCCCTCGCAGTGGGACTGCGCAAAGGCGAGCCCGGTCTCGGCTGTCTGGCCCTCCACCTCCGGCATCAGGCCACCGCGATCAGGGCGGCGGCAACCTTACGGTTCTCGGCCACCAGGATGTTGTAGGTCCGGGCGGCGGCCCCGGTCTGCATCACGTCGAGCACGACGCCGAAATCCTTGAGCCAGCCGCGCAGGACCGGATCGATCGCCGCGATATCGAGGCCGGTGCCGACCAGCAGCAGCTCGATCCCCGCGGACTCGGCCTGGACCGGGCGGAGCGCCGTCCGGTCGATGCCCCGCGGCTCCGTCACGTCCCAGGCGCGCACGCCGGAGGGGAGCATCAGGATCGAGCCGCGATGCGACATCCCGGCGAAGCGGAAGCCGCCATTGCCGTAGGTGTCGATGATGTGGCGCCCCGGCACGAAGCCGGAGTCGAAGGTCTTCGGATTTGGCTGATCGGCCATCGCGGAAAAAGGACTACTCCGCCGGTTGCGGGACGCCGGAGCGCTCTGACGCCGCGCGGGCACCCGAGAGCATCAGCCCCAAATAGATCAACACCGGAGTCGAGATGAAGATCGCCGAGTAGGTGCAGATCAGCACGCCGCAGAGCATCACGGTGGCGAAGCCCTTGATCGCCTCGCCGCCGAACAGCACCAGCGCCAGCAGCGACAGGCCGGACGAGATCGAGGTCATCACCGTGCGCGACATGGTCGAGTTGATCGACAGGTTGAGCAGGTCGACCGTCGGGATGGTCTTGTACCGGCGCATGAGCTCGCGGGTCCGGTCGAACACCACCACCGTCTCGTTGAGCGAGTAGCCCACGATGGTGAGGATCGCCGCGATCGAGGTCATGTTGAACTCGATCCGGGTGATGATGAACACGCCGACCGTCAGCACGATATCGTGGAGCGTGCCGACGATGGCGCCGAGCGCCAATTCCCGCTCGAACCGGAACCAGAGGTAGAGCAGCACCGCCACGACGGAGAGCACGACGCCGAGCGTGCCGGACTGCACCAGCTCGCCGGAGACGCGCGGGCCGACGGTCTCGGTGCGGCGGAAATCGTAATCCTGGTCGAAGGCGGCATGCGCCTTGTTCATCACCGCGGTCTGGCCCTGCTCGCCGGGCTGGAGCGGCAGGCGGACCAGCACGGTGCCCTGGTTGCCGAGTTCCTGCACCTCCGGCTCGCCGAAGCCGAAGCCGGCGGCCGTATGGCGGATCCCCGCGACATCGGCGGTACCGGACTTCGCCTGCAGCTCGACCAGGGTGCCGCCCTTGAAGTCGATGCCGAAATTCAGCCCGACGGTCAGGAACAGCACCACCGTGGCGAGCGAGAGCAGCGCCGAGAGCGGGAAGGTGAAGCGCCGGAATCGCATGAAGTCGAAATGCGATTCATCGGGCCAGAGGCGGAGCAGGCGCATGGTCGTGTCTCTGTTCGCGGACAGTCGCGACGAAAGGTCGGCGAGGCGCGGGTCCCCTCTCCCGTTCGGGAGAGGGACAGGGTGAGGGTCGAGAACTCTCAGAATGAAGCGCCTCGTGGGCGCATCGATCCTGTGGCTCGATCCCGAGACTTCCGGTCCCTCACCCCAACCCTCTCCCGCACGGGAGAGGGGGTCCGTCGCGCCGTCCGCGCTTCCTGCGTCGACCCTCCAAAAAAATCAGAACGGCAGGGCCTTCGGTCGGAAGGTCTTGTACCACACCGCGATCATCATCCGTGTCAGCGTCACCGCCGTGATGACCGTGGTCAGGATGCCGAGGATGAAGACCACGGCAAACCCCTTCACCGGGCCCGAGCCGAGGAAGAACAAGATCAGGGCGGCGATCGCCATGGTCGAGTTCGAGTCGATGATGGTGGCGAAGGCCCGGTCGAAGCCAGCCTGGAGCGCCGAGATCAGCGAGCGTCCGGCCCTCTGCTCCTCGCGCATGCGCTCGTAGATCAGCACGTTGGAGTCCACCGCGGTGCCGATGGTCAGCACGATCCCGGCGATGCCGGGCAGTGTCATCGTGGCTTCGAGCACCGACATCAGGCCCAGGATCAACCCGACGTGGACCATCAGGGCGATGTTGGCGATGAAGCCGAAGGTGCCGTAGGTCGCGAACATGAAGGCGACCACGAGGGCTGCCGCCACCAGGGTCGCGAGCTTGCCGGCCTGGATGGAGTCGCGGCCAAGGCCGGGCCCGACGACGCGGCGCTCGACCACGGTGAACTTCGCCGGCAGCGCACCGGCCCGGAGCAGGACCGACAGGTCGTTGGCCTGCTGGACCGTGAAGTTGCCGGTGATCTGGCCCGAGCCGCCGGTGATCGCCGAGCGGATCACGGGGGCCGACACCACCTCGTTGTCGAGCACGATCGCCATGCGCCGCCCGACATTCTCCGAGGTCGCCTGACCGAAGCGCTGGGCGCCCCGCAGGTTGAACTTGAAGCTCACCATCGGCTCGTGGGACTGCTGGTCGAAGGACGGCTGCGCGTCGGTCAACTCGCCGCCATCGGCCATGACCCGGCGCTCGACCGGGACCTTGGCGCCCTTTTCGTCCTTGGAGGGCAGCATGTCGACGTCGCCGGACGGACTGTCGGCCAGCATGCGGAATTCGAGCTTGGCGGTAGAGCCGAGAAGCTTTTCCAGGCGCTCGGGATTCTGCTCGCCGGGCACCTGGATCAGGATCCGATCGGCGCCCTGCTGCTGGATCGACGGCTCGGTGGTGCCGGTCGAATCCAGGCGGCGCCGGATGACTTCGATGCCCTGGCTGACGGCCCGCCGGGTGCGGTCGGTGATGCCGGCATCGGTGAGCGTCAGGCGGATCAGGCCGCCGGGCTGCTCGGTGACGTCGAGGGTGCGCGCGGCGGTCTGGCCGATCGACGTGGTGATCGGCAGCGACAGGTCCTGAAGCTTCGGCAGCACCTTGGCGCGGGCCGCGTCATCCGCGATCTTCACCTGCACGCCGCGCTGGAGCAGGCCGATGCCGCCATCGGCGCGAACGTTCTCCTGCTGGAGGGTGCGGCGCACGTCGTCGCGCAGCGCCTTGGCCTGGGAGGCGATCAACTCGTTCTGATCGACTTCGAGCAGGAGTTGCGAGCCGCCCTGCAGGTCGAGACCGAGCACGATGGCGCGCGTCGGCACGATCCAGGTGGGGAACCATGGCGGCAGGCTGGCGACGAAGCCCTTGCGCTGCTCGGGGGAGAAGAAGCTCGGCACGGCGAGCATCAGCCCCACCAGGATCAGACCCAGCGTCGCGATGATCTTCGCACGGGAGAAGCGCAGCATCGGCCGTCTTTTTCTCTTTTGGGCCGGCGCGTTACGCCGGCCGTTTCAATCGGGAAATCAGGCAGCCTTCACGGTACCCTTGGCGCGGACTTCGGAGATCATCGAACGGACGACCCGCACGCGGACGTTCGGGGCGATCTCCACCTCGATCTCGGGCTGGTCGTCCGACGCCTTGGTCACGCGTCCGATTAGACCGCCATTGGTCACGACCGTGTCGTCCCGGCGCACGGCCTTCAGCAGGGTCTGGTGGTCCTTGACCCGCTTCTGCTGCGGTCGCAGAATCAGGAAGTACATGATCACGAAGATCAGGACGAACGGGATCACCTGAAAGGCGATCTCCGCTCCGCCAGCGGCCGTAGTGGCCCCTTGCGCGAAGGCGGGGGTGATCAACGAGCGTCTCCTGCAAATGGCGATCGGGCCTGCCGCCGGTTTTCGGCGCTGACAGACCTATCGAAAAGCGCGCGGACTATAGCCAGGGGCTTCCCGAAAGCAACGTCGAAGCGACGGACCCCTGTGAGGCCGTCAGAGAAGAGCGCGCACTGCCGCCACGAAGGCGTCCGGCGCCTCCTGCGGAAAATTGTGGCCGACCCCCGCGACGATCTCACGCCGATAGGGGCCGATGAAGTGACGCGCATCGATGTCGGTCGCGGACGGCGGCCCGACGCCATCATCGGCGCCAAGCAGCGCGATCGACGGCACCGCGATCTCCGGCTGCGCCGCAAGCTGCGCGTCGATCGCGACCAATCCCGGATCACCTGGCACGAGGCCGAAGCGGTGGCGGTAGGAATGGACCACCACGTCCACGAAATCGGGATTGTCGAAGGACCGGGCGGTCTGCGCGAAGGTCTCGGCGTCAAAGGCCCAGCTTGGCGACCAGAGCTGCCAGAGCAGGCGGCAGAACGCTTCGCGGTTAGCCGCCAGCCCGGCGCGGCCGCGCTCGCCGTGGAGGTAATACTGATACCAGAGCCGATGCTCGGCCTCCGGCGCGACGGGCCGCCCGGCGGCCGGGATGTTCTGGATGTTGTAGCCGACGCCGCAACTCACCAAGCCCTTCGCCCGGTCCGGCCAGAGGGCCGAGACCACGCAGGCCGCCCGGCCGCCCCAATCGTAGCCGGCGAGCACGGCGTGGTCGATGCGGAGGGCGTCGAGGAAGGCGAGGAGATCCGCTCCGAGCGCAGCCTGTTCGCCCGAACGCGGCGTAGCGAGATCGAGAAATCGCGTCGGGCCGTAGCCGCGCAGGTACGGGATCAGGCAGCGCACTCCGGCAGCGGCGAGTTGCTCGGCGGCGACGTCGTAGGCGTGGACGTCGTACGGGAAGCCATGGAGCAGAACGGCAGCCGGTCCGTCCGGCGGTCCGGCTTCCCGATAGGCGACCTCCAGCACGCCGGCGCGCACACTTTTCATGACGAATCTCGCTGCTTCGCGCCGCGCAGCTTACGTGATCCGCCGTGGATTCGCTGCATGCGCTTGCCGGCAGCGTTTTGCGCCCGACCTTTCGACACGCAACGCAAGCGTGACGGGGGACGATGATGGGCCTGCTGGATGGTGCGAAGAACCTGATCGGCGATGTCGTGGCCGCAATGGACCGCGCCCTGGAGGATACCGGCAGCGGCAAGCTGACCTTGGCGCTGGCGAAATTCTATCCCGGCGGCCTCGTGGCCTTCCTCGATCGCCTGCGCGAGACCGGCCACGGCGGGGCAGTGGACTCCTGGCTGTCGGCGGGGGCGCTGCCCGAGGAACGGCAGGCCGTTCCGACCTCCGCCGTCGCGGCCTGCCTGCCCGACGCGGTCACCACGCGTCTGGCCTACGACCTCAGCATCCCCGAGGGGCGGGTGGCCACCGCCCTCGCGGAGTTCCTGCCGGCCGCGGTGGCGGCGCAGAGCGAGAACGGCGCGCTGAAGCCGCAGCCGAATTTCAGCACGCAGATCCGCTGAGCTACGGGACGGCGCATCGCATCAGGGGCGGGGCGGTCGCGCAGCTCAGGTAGCAGCTCTGCTTCTGGAAGCAGAACCAGGACAGCTCGCCGCTCTTGAGGCAGGCGCCCCCGCAATGCCGGTAGGTGCCGTAAAGCGGGCGGACGAACACCGCGTCCGCTAGGGCGCGGTCCTGCGTTGCCGGCCCGGCGGTCTCGGCCGGCAACGCCAAAGCCGCACTTGCCCAGAGCGCGAGCAGCAGGGATGGGGCGAGAAATCTCATGACCGGGCGACCAGGGAGCGGGAACCGGGTCGGCATTCCGGGCCAAGCTGGCGACGCTGTCGACTAAATTGCGGTTCACCCGGGGCCGGCCTCCCCCGGTCGGCAAAGTGCCCTAGACTGAGACTGGACTGATTGATCGACGGGGGACCCGTATGAGCTTGCTCGACTCACTTGGCGGCGCGTTTGGCGGCTCGCTGGGCCAGATGGCGCTGAAGGCCTTGCCCGGCATCATCCAGCAGGTACTGCCTGGCGGCCTCAACACGCTGCTCGATCAGTTGCGCCGATCCGGCTACGAGAGCCAGGTGAATTCCTGGCTCGGCCGCGGCCCGAACGAGCCGATCACCGCGGACGATCTGCACAAGGTCCTGGACAACGAGCAGGTTCGCCAGATGGCGCAGAAGCTCGGCATCCCGATGGATCAGCTTTTCCCGGCCCTGGCCGAGGCATTGCCGCAGGCCGTGGATCACCACAGCCCCGACGGAACCTTGCAGGAACCGAAGGCCTGAGCCTCCGGAAACGAAAACGGCGGTCCCTCGGGACCGCCGCTCGCTTTGATCGGAACGGACCGCTCAGTTGCTGGCGAGCTGGGACATCGGGTCGACCGGCGCGCCGCCCTTGCGGATCTCGAAGTGCAGCTGCGGCGAGGTTACGTTGCCCGATGCGCCGGACTTGGCGATCACCTGGCCGCGCTTGACCTTCTCGCCCGGCTTCACGTCAAGCTCGCCGTTATGGGCGTAGGCCGAGACGTAGCCGTTGGCGTGACGCACCAGCACCAGCTTTCCGTAGCCCTTCACGTCCGAGCCGGCATAGGCGACGGTGCCCTCCTCGGCGGCCTTGACGGGCGTCCCCTCCGGCACCGCGATGTTGATGCCCTCGTTGCCGGAGGTACCGTAGCCCGAGATCACCCGGCCCTTGGCGGGCCAGCGGAAGCTCTCGGAGGCGTCGGCGACCGAGCCGGTGGCGGCAGGCTCGGGCTTCGCCGGAGCGACGGGCGCGGCAGCCTTCGGCGCCTCCTTGGCGGCAACCTTCTCGACCTTCTCGGCGGCGGCGGCCTTCTGCGCCGCCTCCTTGGCGGCCTTGGCCTCGGCGAGCTTCTGGGTCGCCTCGGCCTTCGCGGCGGCCTTGGCTTCGGCCTTGGCCTCCATTGCCTTCGCTTCGGCCTTGGCCTTCGCCTCGGCCTTCGGGTCCGGCTTCTTCTCGTCGGCCTTGGCGAGCTGCCCCGGTCGGACATGACGCGGCTTGTCGTCCGCCTTCGCATCCATCTTCGCGGCTTCCTTCACGGTCTCCTTGCGGGACTTGGTGTCGGCAACCTTGCGGGCAGCAGCATCGCGCGCCAGCGCTTCCTTGCGCTCTGTCTCCTTGTCGGCGACCCGCTTGGCCGCTTCCTTGGCGGCCTCCTTGGCCTCCTCGCGCTTGGCCTCGTCACGCTTGGCCTCTTCGCGCTTCGCCTCTCGAGCGGCATCCTCGCGCTTGGCGGCCAGCTTGCCCTCGACCTGCTTGGAATCCTCGCGCTTCTCCTCCGCCGCCCGGGCCGGGCGGGCGGTCATCGGAGCGGCGGCCGGGTTCATGCCCGAGGCGTTGTAGACCGGAATCACGATCTGCCGCCCGGGGGTGATCTGGTTGGCACTGGTCAGGCCGTTGGCCGACAGGATCGCCGAGGCGGGAACGCCGTAGCGGGTCGACATCTGGTTCAGGCTGTCGTTCTGCGACACGGTGATCTGGGTGCCGCCCTGGGCGTTCCAGCCGACCTGCCCGGTCGACGCGACGCGGGTCGCGGGCGCCGACGCATGGGGCTGGATTGGGGCCGCAACGCTGGCGGTGCGCGATGCTCCGGGGGCGCTTAGCGCCTCCGACTGGATCCGGCCGGTGCGGACCGGAGGCACGGACTTGAGGCCGCCGTCCGGCAGGCTGCCGGTGGCGGCCGGCTCCGAATCGAATGGATTCGAGAACGGGTTGCTCAGGCGCGACGCGTCCGAGGAACAAGCGGCTGCCGCCCCACCGATGATACCGATGAGGGCGACCCGCGACAGCGTCCGCAACATCCGACCCTTACCGCGCACCCGCATCGACGCACCCGTTTGCCTGACGCAACTTGATGCCCCAATGAAGACGGATTCAGGTTAAGCAACCGTTCCCGTTCCGCACGACTGTGCCCCCCTCACCGAGGGCGGCGCTGTATTCGCGACCCATTTCAGGATGATCGCGGGGGGCCTGACCGTGCCTTTTCTGCACCGTCCGGCACCCCATCTCGGAGAGATGTTTACCATCCGCGCCGCCCGCGCCACCCTCAGCGACCTGCCCGGGATCGACACCGCGCGCCTGTCGATCGTGGCGCTGCAGCCTGAGGATGCCGACGCCGTGCGCCGGCTCACGGACGACCCGGCGATCACCGCCGCGGTGGATTTTCTGCCGACACCCTTCACGCTGCAGGACGCCCAGGATCTGATCCTGAGCGGGCGGCGGGGACAGGACCGCTTCCTGGGCGCCTGGATCCGCGGGACAGGCCCGGCAACGGGGACCGTCGGGGGTGACCTTGTCGGCGTCGTCGGCACGCATCTGCGCGGCGCCGGCGTGATCGAGATCGGCTACTGGATCGGCGGCGCCGCGCGCGGACGCGGCTTCGCGTTCGAGGCGGTTTCGGCGATCATCGACCTTCTCGTGAGACGCTTCCCGAGCCGCACCATCGTGGCGGAATGCCGCCCCGCCAACGTCGCGTCCTGGGGGCTTCTGGCGAAACTCGGGTTCCGAGACACGGGTGAGGAGGGCCACCGGCCCGGCCGGCGGTTGCTCCGGCGGACTTAGAGCGCTCTGCAGCGAAGGGGACATTGGTCCGGCGGAGAAGTGCGTCACATCGCGAATTGAGAGCCGTATGCGATCTAGCTTTGCTCTCGCATCCGGTCATGAGACCGGGCGCCTTGATGTGCGGGCCGCTCAAGCCGCAGCAGCGGCCTCGGGGACGGCCGATTCGACGGCCTGGCGCTGCTTCTTCTTCCGCCGCTTGCCGATCGTCATGGGCGGCTCGTCGGACGGTATCCGCTCGGCCAGGGCGAACTGGTGGAGCGCGTCCACGGCCTGATTGTCCTGGGACCGCGCCTCGATCAGCGCGTAGAACGCCGCGCGCACGATATCCTTCTTCGAAGCCTCGGGATGCTTTTCGCGGACGGCCGCGCGCAGCGCCTTCGGCGTCATGCCCGGCACCGCCAAGCTCCAAAGGGTGGCGGACAAAGCCTCCATCACGAACATCTCCAAGTTTCCCGATCTGGCCGCAGCCCGATAGCGAGGAGAAGTACATGACATTGGCATGGACATTCAAGTGATCATCCACACATCGTTTCTCTTACTAAGCACAAAAGCGTAATAACGGACTACTTACATCAAACTATGTATGCTGATACGGATTAAATATTTTGCATATTGGTATTTACACGCAGAGGCCTAAAAGAAATCGAAATAAAAAAAGCCCCCGTCTCGTGAACGGGGGCTTCTAGCGGCCGCCGAAGCGGCCGGTCTGAGTTGCGGATCAGAAGGTGATGCCGGTCTCGACCATGTAGCGGTCTTGGGAGGTGCGGTTGCCGGTCCGGCCGAAGCCGGTGCCCAGGCTCCCCTCCGCGAGGTTGCCGCGGGTGATGTTGCCGAGTTCGACATGCGCGTACTCGACCCGGAAGAAGTACCGGTCGAACGTGAAGGTTGGCGTCACGGTTACCGAGAAGGCGTTGCTGCCGGCGCCGAAGCCCAGGAGGTTCGGGGTCGATCCACCCCGCACGCCGGTCTGCTCCGTGTACTCGACGCGGCCCGCCAGAGAGAAGTTGTCGGTGAACGAGTAGGCCGCCAGCAGGGCGCCGCCGTAGGTCGACGCGGAGGCGTTGATGCCCACGCGCGGATCGCGTTCGACGTTGGTGAACTGGAAGTACGGCGAGATGATCCACGGACCATTCGCGTAGGTGTAGTTGATGTCGAAGATGCCGCTGTTCTGCTGGAAGCCCGGCGTCGCGAACTGGTAGCGCGCGCTCCGGGCGAAGGAATTCGTCCGGCCGAGGTTGAGGCCCCCGTTCACGCCGATCGTGTTGTAGTCGTCGAGCTTGTAGGCGACGTTTCCGGTGAACCACGTGATCTCGTTGGAGAAGAACCCGTCCGTGCCGGCCAGCGACACCGACAGCGGGCCGCTGCTGTAGTTCACCTGAACGCCCTGGTTGATGAAGTTCTCCTGCACGAACAGGAGGCCGCGGTTGATGTTCAGGTTCTGGTAGGTGAACAGCAGTTCGCTACCGATTAGGGTGAACAGCCGGCCGCCCTGGATCGACCACTCGTCGTTGATCTGGATCTTGCCGAAGGCGACTGGGACCGGGCCGAACAGCAGGTCGGTCTGCGTGAAGGTGCCGAGGGTCGGGAAGCCGAGCTGCGGGATCGAGTAGCCGCCGGCCTGGATGTAGAACTGGAACGCGCCCTCGGGCTTCTGGATGACGCCCTGGATGTTCGAGAAGTCGAACCGCGCGGAGCGATCCCGATCATCGGGCGCCGCCGGCGTCGCGAACGACTTGAACGAATTGGTCTGCGTGTAGCCGTAACCCGTCACAGCGCCACCGACATAGAGGTCGCCCAGCGGGCCTGCGGCGAAGCAGGTCGGGTTCGGGTTCGCCTTGATCACGCCGCCGTAGGTCGGGCCGAGAAGCGTCGCCTTGCACGGCTCGGCCGGGGGCGCCACGGGCACGGGGGCCGGCGCAGCAAGATCGGCCGCCAGGAGGCTGGTCGAAGACAGCAGGACAGCGGCAAGGCCGGACAGGGTGGATCGGGTCAGCATGATGTCGCCGCTCGTTATGGTTCGTCTACGGTCAAGCTGACATCGACCAGCAAATGACACAAAATCAAACAAACGGCAGTTGCTTATTTTTTGAGCATTTTAGCATCACGGCTGACCGATGCTGCTCAAATGTGTCTTTGACGCAACTAAAACGGGATCGGCGGGTCGCTTAGCCTGCGGGTCCGGATCAGCACGTCATGAAAGTTGCGCGAATTCTGCGGGTTCAGCTCTGCGCGCCTATCGAATCACAGCGAAACCCTCCGAAGTCCTGTCGAGCCAGACGTTCGGCAAGGGCCGGCAGGAACAGCAGCGCCTCTTCGGCGAGACGCCAGGGCGGGTTGACGACGATCAAGCCGCTGCCGGTGAGTCGGGTCGAATCGTCCGGCCGGTCGATCAGCAGGTCGAGGCGGAGCGCCGGGCGGGGCAGGGCGGCATCGAGCTCCCCGACCATACGGTCGAGCGCCGCGGTATCCTTGATCGGGTACCACGCCAGGAACACGCCGGTCGGCCACTTCGCCACCGCCCGGGCGAGGTGGGCACCGAGCCGCTCGATCTCGCCGGGCACCTCGTAGGGCGGGTCAATCAGCACGAGGCCGCGCCGCTCGGGAGGCGGGATCTGGGATTTGACCGCGGTCCAGCCGTCGAGGCTCATCACCTTCGTGCGCGGATCGCGCTCGTAGCGCGCCCGCAGGGTCGCGGCATCGGCCGGATGCAGTTCGACGAACACACCCTTGTCGCCGGGCCTCAGGGCCTCGCGGATCACGGCGGGCGAGCCGGGATAGGCGGTTGTGCCGTGGCGCGCCTGCACTGCCGCCACCGCCGCCCTGTAGGGCGCGAGCAGCGCCTCGACGGCGGGCGGAAAGGGCTCTTCCATGCGGCCCCAGCCGTCCCGCCACTCGCCGGTGCGGGACGCCTCGTCGGCCGTGAGGTCGTAGACGCCGAGCCCCGCGAAGGCGTCGAGCGCCCGGAACGGTTTGTCCTTGAGACGCAGATGTTCGAGCACCCGCGCCAGGACGAGATGCTTGAGCACATCGGCATGGTTGCCGGCGTGGAAGGCGTGCCGATAATTCATGGGGTTGCGGTGAAGCGGATCCGGCGACCCGGGTCCAGCGCCTGCGGTCGAAAAAAAATCAGCGCGCTGCGTCTAGGGAGATCTCAGGCGCGCGGCAATTGCTGCGAGCGACCTCGGGGCAGGGGGTGAACCCCTTCAGGTCCTTGCCGAAGCAGATCCGCACCTCCTGCAGCTGCCCCCGGGTACAGGTGACCGCCATCATGTCGGGGCGCAGGCCGCGATTGGCGGCGACGAACTGGCGGGCGATCTCGATCGGCGCCAGCGTCTGCGACGGGCCGCCGCCCTTGAGGCCATCCGGGATCGTCACGGCCAGCCGGGCGTCCCGGGCGGCGGCGAAGTAAGTCGCCGGATCGAGGCCCGAGCAGGTACCGTGCTTACGCCACTCGTAGCGGGCGAGGCCCTCGCTCGGGTAGACCTGCCCGGCCACCTCGATCGCCTGCCGGGTCGGTGCGCGCACCACGGCGGAACAGTTCTCGGGGTAACCCCGGCTGTATTGCGGCCACAACCCGTGGACCACAAAGCCGAGCCCGCGGCCCGGCGCGCATTGGACGTCGTCCCGGCGCTCGCCCGTGCCCGCGCAGTAGGTCGGGGACCACGATAGGGCCAGCACGTAGAAGTCGAATTCGCCGGGGCTGCCGCGTCGGGCGAAGCCGCCGTAATCCTGAGCGGTGGCCGGCCCGGCGATCAGCAGGCTGGCGAGACAGGCTGCGAGCCCCCGCATGATCAGGGTCGCGCCATCCGGCAGGCGGTGGCGTAGGCGTAGGCGAGTTCACGGTCCAGCCCGTGGACGCAGAACTCGACGCCCCAGGTCGCGCCGATGATGCCGAGGCTCTCGCGTACGGAGTAGTCGACCTTGCGGCGCATGCCGTCGGATGTCGTCACGGTGGCGGTGCAGAATCGGCGCGGATAGGTGTCGAGCCCCCAGGGGCGCCACGCGGTGCGCTCGATCGTGTCGAACGACAGGATCGTCATCGACGAGTTCCAAAACTTCGCCTCCTTCTCGGCGAAGTTTGTCGAGACCCGCTCCAGCACCGAGGGATCCTGACAGGCTGGGATCTGCGCATCGAACGGGAAGACCCGCTCCTCGGCGGGCTCGATATCCTCGCGCGCCGAGCGGGCAAGCGCCGGCTGCGCCAGCGCGACGAGGGCCAGCCCGAGGGCGAGGCCGTGACGGATCGAACGCATGGCGCGAGCCTCGGCGGATGTACGGTCCTGCATCCCAGGACGATGACTCGGCAGGCCCGCCAGTCAAGCTCTGGCCGCGCCTGAAAAGCCCTTTTGACGGCGGGTGCGGCCTCGCCGCTACAGTGATCGCCGGCTACGTCAACGATTCCACGCGCAGCGCGAAGTCGCCTCAGTAGATCGGCCCGGTTCCGGCCGTCGGCGCGCCGAGCTGGAGCGGCTCGTCGTAGGCCCCAGCGGGCTCCTCCGGAGAGGCGGTTGCGACACGCGGGGCGGATCGGACCGGCGGCGCCGACGTGTAGGCCGTCGCCGCCGGCAGGCGTGCCGGAGCGCGAGCGACCTGGGTCGGGCTCGCCGCCTTCGACATCGGCGCGACGCTGTAGGGATCGTCCTCCTCGACATCCACCGGGGCCTGCGGGGCGGCGGGCTGGTGCGGCGGTGGCACCGGGCGCGACAGGGGCCGCTCGACTCCAGTGCCGAGCTGCGGCGTGAACTTGATCAGCGGCTGGCAGATCCGCCTCAGGCCCCGCGGGTCGTGCCGGGCGAGGTCCACATGGATGTGGTCGTAGTGGAACACGTTCGAGCCGGGCGCCAGCACCGTCGAGAAGCGCTGGCAGGCGCCCAGGAAAATCTCGCGCAGGAAGCCCTGCTCGGCCTCCGTGCCGCGCCACCCGCCCTTGACGGTAATCACGTGCCCATCGGCGAGCTTGACCGACATGACGTCGATGGCGTTGCCGAACCCGTGCTCGGAGAGCTTGGCGCCGGGCTGATTGTTGCGGCCCCGGCAGGAATAGGAGCCCGCGTTGATCTCGGCCACCGGCACGCCGAAATAGAGGTTGGCGGCGGGCTGGATCGTGTCGGCGAGCCAAGCCTCGGCCTCAGCGAGCGCCGGGCAGCCGAGGGTCATGCGCTGCTTCATCAGCACGGAGCCGCCGCCGAGCCGCGTCACCCGGAACGGCTGCTGCATGCCGCAGGGGCCCGGACCGTCCATCGCCGCCACCGGCGTGATGAACTCGGTGGGCTCAACCAGCTTCTTGGCCAGGCAGACCTGCTCCGCCTGGTCGCGCCACGGCTCGCGCCGCTCGAAATGATTGATCGAGCACGCGGTGAGCCCTGCGCCGAACAGCGCCAGGGCCGAAATCAGGGATACGCCACGCCACATGACACGGACGATGCGCATGGTCGCGTAAAGCGTTCGTCAACGCCGTTTCCCGAATGCCCGGACCTGTGGCTGAGTTGACAGAGACCCCGTCCGGAGCACTGAATACAAAATGCTCTCGCTCCTCGATCTCCGCGCCCGCATCGCTGCCGGCACCCTGACGCCCACGGGCGCGATCGATCTCTGCCGGGCGGCGATCTCTGCCCGGGAGCCGACGTTGCGCGCCTTCGTCACCCTCGACGCGGCACCCACGATCGCGGAGACGGGGCCGCTCGCAGGGATCGCGGTGGGCGTGAAAGACATCATCGACAGCGCCGGCCTGCCGACCCAGATGGGCTCGCCGATCTACCAAAGCTGGCACCCGCGGGGGGACGCTGCCGTCGTAGCCCGCCTGAAGCGCCTCAGCGCGGTGGCGCTGGCCAAGACCACCACCACGGCCTTCGCCAGCAGCGATCCGACCGAGACGGTCAACCCGCACGATCCCGGCCACACGCCCGGGGGATCATCGGCGGGGTCTGCCGCGGCGGTCGGCGCCGGGATGCTGCCGCTGGCGTTGGGCACACAGACGGCGGGTTCGGTGATCCGGCCCGCGAGCTATTGCGGCTGCGCGGCGGTGAAGCCCTCGTTCCGGTTGATCCCGACGGTTGGGGTGAAGACCTATTCCTGGGCGCTCGATACCGTCGGCCTGTTCGCCGCCGGCGTCGCGGATGTCGCGCACGCCCTGGCGTTGGTGACCGGCCGGCCGCAGATCGAAGGGGCGGAGACAGGATCCGCGCCGCGCATCGGCCTCGTCCGGCAGGATTTCGCCGAGGCGCCGGAGCCGGAGGCCGAGACCGCCCTGGCGCGGGCCCGACTGGCGGCCGAGCGCGCGGGCGCGCAGGTGACCGACCTCATGCTGCCGCCGGAGCTGGCCGAGGCCTGGGAGCGCCATCGGATCATCCAGAACTACGAAGGTCGGCTGGCGCTGGCCTGGGAGTACGACACGCAGGCCGAAGCCCTACCGCCGCTCGTCCGGGCGCATCTCGATTCCGGCGCCGCGATCGCGCCGGCCGCGTACGACGATGCCCGCCGCCATGCCCACCGGGCCCGAAGGGTGCTGAAGGACCTGTTCGCGAATTACGACGCGATCCTGACCTTCTCGGCCCCGGGACCGGCCCCCGCGACGCTCGCAGCGACCGGCGATCCGCGCTTCAACCAGCTCTGGACGCTGATGGGCGTGCCCTGCGTGAACGTACCGGTACCGGGCGACCGGCTTCCGATCGGCGTCCAGGTCATCGGCCGCTTCGGCGACGACGGGCGCGCCCTGGCCGTGGCCCGGATGCTCGAGGACGCCCTGCGCTAGCGCGGCCCAGTCAGGGGTTCCCGAAGGGCGAGCCCTTTGGCGGGGTGTCGGGGCAGGGCCCCGACGATCGGGCTTTGCCCGAGCCCAGCAGAGCTTTGCCCTGCACCCACGAAAAATCTCGACCTTTCGAAACAGGGACCTTCACGTGCTCGGCTGCTCGTGGAGGGTGTCCTCGACGTAGAGCTGCTCCAACAGGACCTTGATCACCGCCATCAGCGGCAGTGCCAGGGCGATGCCCCAGAGGCCGAAGATCACGCCGAGGATCAGCTGCCCGGCGAAGATCGTGGCTGGCGGGATGTCGAGGGCGCGCTTCTGGATGAACGGCGTCAGGCCATAGCTCTCCAGGCACTGCACGGCGAGGTAGACGCCGATCGCGCCGATGACCGCCTTGGTGCCGGAAGCCAGGGCGGCGAGCACGATCACGAGGCCGGCCACCAGTGGGCCGACCGTGGGCACGAAGGCGAGCAGGCCGGCCTGGAGGCCGAGGATCAGCGCACCGCCGATCCCCAGGAAGGCCAGCCCCGCCCAGGTGCACAGAAAAATCACCGCCATGATGATGAGCTGGCCGAACAGCCAGTGCCGCAGGGTCTCGCCCGCCCCGTCGAGAACTTGGCTCGCCCGCCAGCGCTTCTGCGGCGGGACGAAGCGTACGACGCCGTCCCGGTAGGCCTTCGGATCGGCCGCGAAGGCGAGCCCCAGGAAGGCGATCACCAGGAGATTGCCCAGCGCGTCGAACAGCCCGAGGATCACCGCGGCTGCCGGCCCCAGCACGCTGCCGGCATCCGAGACGATCGAGCCGCTGCCCTTCAGGAGGCCGTTGGCGAGGCCGCCGAGTCCGCCCTCCCGCTGGCCGGATTCGGTCGAGCCGTCCTTGCCGCCGCCCTGCGGCGCGAAGGACGGCACATCGATGCCGCGCGCGGAGAGCCAACCGGTCACCGTTCCGGCCTGATCCTTGATCGTGGTGCCCAGGTCGCGCCCCTGCTGCACGATCGTGGCGCCGCCATAGGATCCGAAGGCCAGAACTGCGATCGCGACGGCGAGGCTGGCGATGGTCAGCCGCAGGCCACGGGGCAGGGGCAGGACATGGCCGAGCCCGCGCGTCAGACCGTCGAGGAAGACGCCCAACAGCACGCCGGCGAAAATCAGCAGCAGCGTACCCACCGACATCCAGGCCAGCGCCAGCGCCGCCGCGAAGCAGACGACCGCAATGCCCGAGGCGGCGAGCGGCGCCGCACCGCGCCACGGCCTGACCGGGCCCTCGACGTCCTGAAGCTTCCTGTCCAACATCATCGCTCCCGCAGTGCGGCTCCACGAACGCCGCGGTGCCACCCGGGGTCAAGTGCGCGCGGCGCGGTAAGTGCGATTCACGGACGCGCGTTTCCGCGCGGATGACAGACACCCGTAATCCCCAGACCGGGGACCGAAAGGTCGTTCGCGCGTTGGTTGCGGCCGCCGGACCGATCCCGACGGGGCACAAGCAGGAGACACGCGATGAGCGACCATTACGGCGAGACGCCGATCCGTTCCCTCGGCCCTGGCCACACGGTCGATTCCGCCGATCAGCTCAGCAGTGTTGTCCTGATGGGCATCGCCATCGCTGGGGGCGTCCTGGCCGTGCTGCTCAACGCGCTGATCGTGTAGGCCGGCTCAGCCCCAGCGCCCGGCTGCGGCGTCGTCCTGCGCGGTCGCCTCGACCCAGGCGCCGGTCGTGCCGTCTGCAAGGTGCTCGCGCTTCCAGAACGGCGCCCGGGTCTTGAGATAATCCATCAAAAAGCTCGCCGCTTCGAAGGCGGCGACCCGGTGGCTCGAAACCGCGATCACCAGAACGATTCCATCGCCCGGGCTCACACGTCCGTAGCGGTGGATCATCCGCAGGGCCTGGAGCGGCCAGCGCGACGACGCCTCGGTGGCGACGCGCGACAACTCCGCCTCGGCCATGCCGGGGTAATGTTCGAGTTCCAGCGCCGCCAGGCGGCCGTCCTCGTCCCGGCACAAGCCCGAGAAGGTGACGACGGCGCCGGCTCGACCCCCGAGATCGGCGGTGATGCGGGCGATCTCGGCCGCGGTGTCGAAGGGCTCGGCCTGGATGGCGATGCTCGGGACGGGCGCGCTCATGCTCCGGTCCATAGGCGTCGGCGACGGCTCCTGCCAGCCCCCTGCCTGTCACACCGGTCGATGCCTCTATATGACACGGTCTGCCGCACCCTGCCGGCCCCGGGGAGCTTTGCCCCGGGCCGGCGGTGGAGAAGGATATCCACGTGACCCCCGAGCTCATCCTGCCCTACGACGGCGTCGTGCCGGACTTCGCGAGCCGGCCCGTCTGGTGCGGCCGCGGCAGCACGGTGATCGGCGCGGCCCGCATCGGCGCCCAGTCCTGGATCGGCGACGACGCCGTCATCCGCGCGGACGGGCAGAGCGTCATTCTAGGTGAGCGATTCTGGCTCGGACCGCGCTCCACCGTCCACATCGCCACCCAGGCGCGGGGCACGCAGGTCGGCGACCGCGTGACCGTCGGGCGCAACAGCGTCGTGCATGCCTGTACGGTCGGCTCGGATGTGGTGATCGAGGACGACGTGGTGATCCTAGACGGGGCGGAGATCGGCGACGGCGCCGTGATCGAGGCGGGCTCGACCGTCTTCCCGCGGGCGCAGCTGCCCGGCGGCTTCGCCTATGCGGGCAGCCCGGCACGGCCGAAGCAGCCGGTGAATGCCGAAGACGTCGCCGAGCGCGCCGAACGTCTGCGCGAGCGGATGGGCGAGGGGCCCACGCCGCCCGCCGGGGATCCCCCCGAGGTCGAGGCCAGCGTGTTCGTGGCCCGCACCGCGACCGTGCGCGGGCGGGTGAGCTTGGGCGCGGGATCGAGCGTGCTGTTCTGCTGCGACCTCAACGCAGAAGCCGGGCCGATCGTGATCGGCGCCGACACCAACATTCAGGACAACACCCTCATCCGGACCCGCGGCGAAGGCGTGGTGATCGGGCGCGACACAACGATCGCCCACAACGTACGGATCGCCGATAGCCGGATCGGCGCCCGGGCGCTTATCGGGATCGGCGCGGCGATCGCGCCCGGCACCCTGATCGCCGATGACGTGATGCTGGCGGCCGGCGCCACCACGGATCCCGGCCAGATCCTGGAGGCCGGCTATCTCTGGGGCGGCCGCCCGGCGCGGATTCTCGCACCGCTGGACGCCGAGAAGCGCGCCACGATGATCCGCATCGTCGAGGGCTATTGCCGGCACGGGCGGGAGTACCGCGTGGCGCAGGAAGCGCTGGGTTAGCAACCGTGCTTCCTGAGCCACCCACAACCGCATCCTGAGATGCAAGAGCAGCGTCCCTGGAAGAGACCTACGCTTCGCTCCAGTGGATCAGGATGGTGGAGCGTTCGGGATCCTTCGCGTCACGTGTCTCGATCAGTGCTGCAGGATCTTCGACAGGAAGGTCTGCGCCCGCTCCGAACGGGGGCTGCCGAAGAAGTCCTCCTTCTTGGCGTCCTCGACGATCTCGCCGCGATCCATGAAGATCACCCGGTCGGCGACCTTGCGGGCGAAGCCCATCTCGTGGGTCACGACCATCATGGTCATGCCCTCACGCGCGAGTTCCACCATCACGTCGAGCACCTCGCCGACCATCTCGGGGTCGAGCGCCGAGGTCGGCTCGTCGAACAGCATGACGACCGGGTTCATTGCGAGGGCCCGAGCGATGGCCACGCGCTGCTGCTGGCCGCCCGAGAGCTGGCCCGGGAACTTGGTGGCTTGGGCACCCAGCCCGACCCGGGCGAGCAGGTCGAGCCCGCGCTTCTTGGCGTCCTCGGCGCTGCGGCCGAGCACCTTGCGCTGGGCGATGGTCAGGTTGTCGGTGATCGACAGGTGCGGGAACAGCTCGAAATGCTGGAACACCATGCCGACCCGCGAGCGGAGCTTGGGCAGGTTGGTCGCCTTGTCGACGACCTTGGTGCCCGCCACCGTGACCTGGCCCTTCTGGAAGGGCTCCAGGGCGTTGACGCACTTGATCAGGGTCGACTTGCCCGAACCCGAGGGGCCGCAGACCACCACGACCTCGCCCTTGGCGACCTTGGTCGTGCAATTGGTCAGCACTTGGAAGTCGCCGTACCATTTGCTGATGTTGTCGATGGCGATCATCGTCTCGCCGGGCGCCGCCACGGGGGCACCGTAGATCAGGTGGCCGGGCTGCAGGCCCGCATCCGTCGGCGCGTAGGCCGCCTCGGCGGCGGGTTCGGTGGCGTGCGGGGCCGGCATCGGGGACGAGGTCATCGGCGGTCTCCAGTGTCGGTCAGCGGATGATGGCCACGCGGCGCTGCAGGCGGCGCACCAGGAACGAGGCCGAGAAGCAGATCGCAAAGTAGACGACCGCCGCGAAGATATACATCTCGACGAGGCGGCCGTCGCGCTGGGCCACCTTCGAGGCGGCGCCCATGAAATCCGTGAGCGACAGAACGTAGACCAGCGACGTGTCCTGGAACAGCACGATGGTCTGGGTCAGCAGCAGCGGCAGCATGTTGCGGAAGGCCTGGGGCAGGACGACGTTGCCCATGGTCTGCCAGTAATTCATTCCCAAAGCCTGCGCGGCAGCGGTCTGGCCCTTGGGGATCGACTGGATGCCCGCCCGCATGATCTCCGAGAAATAGGCCGCCTCGAAGGCCATGAAGGTGATCAGCGCCGACGGGAAAGCGCCGACCTGGATCGGGGTCGAGCCCCCGGTCAGGTAGGCGCCGATATACGGCACCAGGAAGTAAAACCAGAAGATCACCAGCACCAGCGGCAGCGAGCGGCACAGCTCGACATAGCCCTTGGCCACTTGGGTGAGCCCCGGCACGCCCGACAGCCGGGCCATGGCCAGCAAGGTGCCGATGATCACGCCACCGACGGCCGCCATGGCGGTGAGCGTCACGGTGAAGACCATGCCCTGCCCGAACAGGTAGGGCAGGGAGGAGACGATGACGGAGAAGTCGAAATTCGAGAGCATCGGCGCCTGTTCGCGGTGGCCGTCGGGCGGGTGGTCGGGGGCGGGCTATCCTCAGCGCTGACCGGGGATGGCGAGCGCCTTTTCCAGGAAGGTCGCCGCCGTGACGACCACGAGGTTGATGATCACGTAGAGGATCGTGGCCGCCGTGAATGCCTCGAACACCTGGAAGGAGAATTCCTGCATCGAGCGGGCCCGGGCGGTGAGCTCCAAGAGACCGATGGTCAGCGCCACCGACGTGTTCTTCAGATTGTTGAGGAATTCCGAGGTCATCGGCGGCAGGATGATCCGGTAGGCGTTGGGCAGCAGCACGTAGCGGTAGGTCTGATAGGTGGTGAAGCCCATGGCGGTGCCGGCCATACGCTGGCCCCGCGGCAGCGCCTGGATGCCGGCCCGGACCTGCTCGGCCACCCGCGAGGCGGTGAAGAAGCCGAGGCACACCACCGCGGTGTAGAACGGCGCGTCGGGCAATTGCTTGATCGCGTCGCCGATCCGGGTCGGCACGACCTCCGGCATCACGAAGTACCAGAGGAACATCTGCACCAGCAGCGGGATGTTGCGGAACAACTCGACATAGGCCGTGCCGATCGCGTTGGCGGGCTTCGATGGCAGGGTGCGCAGCACGCCGATCAGGGAGCCTAGGAAAAACGCGATGATCCACGAGCAGAGCGCGGTCGCGATCGTCCACAGAAGCCCCGACAAGAGCATGTCGAGGTAGGTGCCATTGCCCTCCGGCGAGGCATCGAAGAAGATTCGCCAGTTCCAGTTGTAGTTCATCGCGCCGCTTCTACTGTGAACTTCCAGAGGCGCGCCGCAGGCCCTCGCCCGCGGTGCGCATCGTCGTGCCGACCGGGTCTCAGTAGGCTGCCGGATCAGGGCTGGAGATCGGGGTCGTGAACTGCTTCTTCATCTCCGCGCTCATCGGCAGGTTGAGGTTGATGTTGCGCGGCGGGATCGGCTTCGTGAACCACGTGTCGTAGAGCGCCTTGCCCTCGGGGCTCGTGTAGAGCTTGGCGGTGGCCTCGTCCGCGACCTTCTTGAACTCCGTGTCGTCCTTGCGGAGCATGATGCCGTAGGGCTCAGGCTTCGACAGGGCCTCGGTGGAGATCTCGTAGGCCGACGGGTCCTTGGAGGAAGCGGCGAGCGAGGCGAGCAGCACGTCGTCCATCACGAAGGCAGCGGCGCGGCCGGTCTCGACCATCAGGAACGCCTCGGCGTGGTCCTTGGCCGGCAGGATCGTCAGGCCGAGCTTCCGCTCGGTGTTGGCCTCGTTGATCTGCTTGATGTTCGTGGTGCCCGAGGTCGACACGACGGTCTTGCCCTTCAGGTCCTCGATCGTGTGCAGGTTGGCCGACTTCTTCGAGACGTAGCGGGTGGCGGTCAGGAAGTGCGAATTGGTGAACCACACCTGCTTCTCGCGCTCGGCATTGTTGGTGGTCGAGCCGCACTCCAGGTCGATCGTGCCGTTCGCCATCAGCGGGATGCGGGTGGCGGAGGTGACCGGGTTGAGCTTCACCTCGAGGTTCGGGAGGTTGAGCTTGGTCTTCACGGCGGCGGCGATCTTGTTGCAGATCTCGAGCGCGTAGCCGACCGGCTTCTGGTCGCCGCCGAGATACGAGAACGGCACGGACGCGTCGCGGTAGCCGATGACGATGGCGTTGGAATCCTTGACCTTCTTGAGGGTGCCGGTCAGCTCCTCGGCCCGGAGACTCACGGGGGCGAGGGCGAGGGTCAGACCCAGCGCCGCGGCAACGCCGCGGCGAGCGATATCAGACTGCATCGGTACGGAACTCCTGGATCGGGCCGAACGGTGTCGGCAGGCGGCTGAGCCTACAGGCTCGCCCGCTCGGGCGACGCCTTTGCAATGATGGTGCCGGGAGGAGGATCGAGGCGCCGCGCGCGAACGCGGCTGAATGCGGATAGGGCGCGGCCAAGCTCGTATGCATACGCGCAGACGCGATACCAGCCCCCCTCATGAACTCCTCCGAAGCGCCGAGCCGGCCTGCCGCTCGTGCCGGCGGCATCATGCACACTTCTTAGGCGTACGCACGGGGGCTCGACGGCGTATCCGCCAACAAGACTGACGAATGCACCGCATCTCAAACGACGACGCCGCCCCGCGGACAGGGTGCGGAACGGCGTCGGACTGACTCACGGGATCGGAGAACCGACCGGTCTTACTTGGTCAGCTCATTGCCCGTGTAGTCGATCTTGCCGTCAGCGCCCTTCTTCCACTCGTACATGACGTAGTCGGGCCGCGTGATGTCGCCTTTCTTGTCGTAAGCGATCGGGCCGACGACGGTCTCCACCGCCTTGCCCTGGTGCAGCCAATCGGCGAGCTTCTTGCCGTCGCTGGAGCCGGTCTCGGCCATGGCCTTGGCTAGCACCTGAACGGCTGCATACGAGTAGAGGGTGTAGCCTTCGGGATCGATGTTCTTGGCCTTGAAGGCGGCGAGCGCCGCCTTGGCGTTCGGGTTCTTGCGGGCATCCGGCGGGAACGTGGTCAGCGTGCCCTCGGCGGCCGGGCCGGCGATCGACACCAGCTCGCGGTCGACCATGCCGTCGCCGCCCATCATCGGCGCCTTCAGGCCCTGGTCGCGCATCTGGCGCAGGATCAGGCCGGCCTCGGTGTAATAGCCGCCGTAATAGACGACATCGACATTGGCCGACTTCAGCTTGGACACGAGCGCCGAATAATCCTTCTCGCCCGGGTTGATGCCCTCGTACATCACGTCCTTGCCGCCCTTGGCCTTGAGCGCCTTCAGGGTCTCGTCGGCCAGACCCTTG
>NZ_JAKSYH010000285.1 GCF_022829295.1 Methylobacterium sp. J-088 | reverse complement strand
GGAGCAGCACGGCTCGGTCGATCTCGATCAGCGCGAGACCACGTGGCGCAAGGAAGGCTGGAGCGGATACTCGGCGACCGGCGGCACGACGACGGCCAGCTCGACCACGGGCACGACAGCAACCGGAACAGCGGCTACAGGCGCCGTGGCCCTGAAGGGTGGCGGCACGACCACGGGCGAGACCGACTACATCCCGATCGTTGAGGAGCGGCTTAACGTAGGCAAGCGCGTGGCCGAGAGCGGCCGGGTGCGAGTTCGCTCCTTCGTCGTCGAGAAGCCGGTTGAGGAGCAGGTCACCCTGCGCGACGAGACCGTGCACGTCGACCGGCGCGTGGTCGACCGGCCGGTGACGGCTGCCGACGAGGCCTTGTTCGCGAGCAAGACCATCGAGGCGACCGAGATGCGTGAGCAGGCGGTGGTGTCGAAGGAGGCCCGCGTGGTCGAGGAGGTCGGTATTCGCAAGGACGCGGGTCAGCGCACCGAGACCATCACCGACAAGGTGCGGCATACGGAGGTCGAGGTCGAGGACGAGCGCGGCAACGTCAGCCGCACTGGCACGGCCGGCACTACACCGGGTACCCGCAAGCCGGTCTGAACCACAAGAGCGCGCTGCCTGGAGCCTCGACGCACCGGGCGGCGCACCGTGCTGAGATCCGACTTCGGATCGGCCCGTCCCTCTACCGAAATCAGACAAACAGGCCTGGCCATGTCCCTGAACCGCTCGATCCTGCTCCTGTTGCCGTTGCTCGGGGCCGCGCCCGCATCGGCGCAGACGACCGTCACCGGGCAGCCTGCGACGGGTGGTGCCTCCAGCGCAACCTCCGGCGGGCAGAACGCCGTGACGCGGCCGAACACCGATCACGCCCACGACGACAGACCCGCGGCCACCGGCACTGGGACGAACGTCAAGCTGGAGCGGGGCGCCAACAGCTTCACCGAGGGTGAGGTCCGTCGGCGGCTTGAGCGGGCCGGCTACCATGAGGTCAAGGATCTGAAGAAGGACGGCGACGGCATCTGGCACGCCAGCGCGATGGTGCACGGCAAAGCTGCCAGCATCGGCCTCGACTTCAAGGGCAACGTCGCGGTCCAGTAGCCGGTCCCCACGCTCGATCTATTCCACCCGAATTTCTTGGAGGCATCTCATGCCAGCACAGACCCTCTCGGCCCTGTACGACCGCTACGACGACGCTGCGGCGGCTGTGACGAAGTTGGAGGCGGCCGGCGTGCCGCACTCCGATATCAGCCTCGTCAGCAACAAGGCGGAGACCGGCAATGCCGGAACAAGCGACACAGCAGAGCATGCAGCCACCGGCGCGGGGACCGGCGCGACGCTCGGCACGATCCTGGGCGGTGGCGCGGGCCTCCTCGCCGGCCTCGGGTTGATGGCCATCCCGGGCGTCGGTCCGGTCGTGGCCGCCGGTTGGCTCGTGGCGACGCTGACCGGTGCGGGCATCGGTGCAGCAGCGGGCGGTTTGACCGGCTCGTTGACCGGCGCCGGTGTGAGTGAGACCGACGCGCATGCTTACGCCGAGGGCGTACGCCGCGGCGGCTCGCTGCTGACCGTGAGGGCGGATGAAGCTCACGCCGGCGTGGCCACGCGCATCCTGGAGGAGCACGGTGCCGTCGATCTCGACGCGCGCGCCCAGGGTTGGGAGAGCGAGGGCTGGAGCAGCAAGACTGCCGACGGGACCCCAATGGACACATCGACCTTGATCGGCTCGGACGCAGCTGCAGGCTCGGTCGTGCGCGAGAACGATGCGGTGAGCGCTCCCATGGCTGGTACGGATACGCCGATGTCGGGTGCCCGCAGGGTGCGTGTCTACAACCACCCAGTCTGATCCTCGGCATCCATCCTTAGGTTCGGCCTCATCGTCGACCCATACGATCATCCCAGCCCAAGGGCCGCTCCCGGAGCACCACTCATGGGCATACTCGACAGCATCATCGGCAGCGTGGTCGGCGGTAACGCCGGTCAGCAACAGGGCGGCAGCGCTAACCCCCTCGTCGGCGTCCTGATGAGCCTTCTGGCAGCGCGGGCCGGAGGCGGCGGCCTCGGCGGCATGTTGGGTAACGCGGGCGGCGGCATGGCTGGCGCCGGTCAGGGCGGTCTCGGCGGTCTGCTCGGTGGTGCAGGCGCAGCCGGCGGTCTCGGTGCCCTGATCGAGCAATTCACCCAGGCCGGCCACGGTGGGGCGATCAATTCATGGATCGGAAACGGCCAAAATCAGCCGATCGTGCCGCACGATCTTGGCGCCGCGCTCGGCCCGGAGACGGTGGGCCAGCTCTCGCAGCAGACCGGTATGGGCAGTTCCGACCTGCTGTCGCAGCTCTCGCAATTGCTGCCTGGCGTGGTCGATCAGCTCACCCCGCAGGGTAGGATGCCGACCGAGCATGAACACGCGCTTTGGTAACGTTCTTCGCGGCCGATCACGCCGCCGTTTATGAGATCACCCTTCGGCAGCAGGCCACATGTTCCGCGCTGCGCGACAGCCTGTCGTGGCAGACCGACCTGTCGCATGGCGACTTACTTTTCCGGCTCTCACGGGAGCTTCCCTCGGCGGTGAACCGCTACGCCGCTGATGGCAGGTTGCCCGCCCATTGACGCGGTGAGCCTGAGGACACGCCGCACGCCGGTTGAGGACGACCTCACCCGGACGCGCCGGTCGATACGACCGCAACGAGCACCGTGACGGTGCCGAACGAGGAATACAGCCATGGCCCAGAACGCACACCACGAGGCGGCCAAGCATCACGAGGCCGCCGCCAAGTCACACAAGACGGCCGCCGAGCACCACGAGAAGGGCGACGCCAAGACGGCCGGCAAGCACGCCGAAGAGGCCCACGGCCATTCGGCGAAGGCGCACGAGAGCTCGACCAAGGCTCACGGCAAGAGCACCGGCAAGCACTGATCGGCTCTGCGTAAACCGGCCGGACCCGCCGCATGTGGGCCCGGCTGCCAATCATGAGGGACACCATGGACGAGAACCGCATCACCGGCGCCGCGAAGGAACTCGGCGGCAAGGTTCAGGGCAAGGTTGGCGACGCGATTGGCGACCGTGAGACCCAGGGCAAGGGCAGGGTGGATTTGCGCAGGTCCACTTTTGTGCGTGAGTTGGCAGAAGACTGATCAACGGCCGCTTTCGGGAAGCGCCAACGGCGTCTTTAGCGGCCGGGTTGGGTCGCTAGCCGTAGGACCGCTCATGATCCAGACTGTGTGAAAACGTGCTGATCTGATAGGGTAAATTCCGATCTTGGAGGTCGGGATGAAGCGCTTCATCGCAGGTGAGGACCGTCAGCAGATCACGCTGCTTCCCGATTGCCTGGACGACTATATCACCGGCGACAATCCGG
>NZ_JAKSYH010000277.1 GCF_022829295.1 Methylobacterium sp. J-088 | reverse complement strand
CCGGCGGATCGTCGACCCATGCGGATGCATCCTGTACCGTGCGGCAGCCCACACTAGTGCTCTGACGCATTCACTTCGTTCATGCGAGTGAGCACTAGTTCTTTGGTTTTGCATCAATTTTTCCAGACTCGGCTGACGCCTTCGTCTGGATCGATGCACTAGCGCGAGGAAGGCGCCGACCGAGAATCGGGCCCAAATTATCGGACTGGATCCGTTATCGAAGACATTATTCATTGCTACTGGTCGCTCCGGCCGTTGACGGCGCTGCTATGGAGTCTGTTTTCCCATATCACTGCTCGAAAGCGGACCGGCGGCAATTCACCCATCTGAGACGTTCGTCCGGGTATTAGGCGGCGGCAGATGCTGGCCGTAAGCTGCCGGTCCGCATCAAGACGACTGGGACGACAAAGCGGATACGCAGCGGTCTCAACGCGAGAGACCGCATCGCTCACACTCACCGGCGTACGCAGGTTCCGCCCCAGGGAGTCGTCAAGCCTACCGCGTTGTGGCCGGTCCGCTTCTTGCTCGCCCTCACACCGAGGTGTGCACGCAAGCCGCCGAACCGGGAGATCCCGTATGCGTCGATCCCTGCACACGGACGAGGAGATCGCCTTTCTGCTGAATGAGGCTACAGGGGGCATTCCGATCGCTGAGATCTGCGCGAGCGCCCATGTTTCACTCGGCACCTTCTATCGCTGGCGGCGGCGGCTCGGCGGGCTGAAGCCTGCCGGCGTTGCTCGCCTTGATCAGGTCGAGCGCGAGAACGCCAGCCTCCGGGCAGAGGTGCAACGACTCCGCGCAGCCTTGCTGGTGCAGCCGCTCCGGCCGAAACCGCTCCGGCCGGTCCCGACGGAGGGCGCGGCCCTGGCTCAGGGGCCGCGCCATCGCGGCGCCCAGGCCTGTGTCGGCCGGTTCGCCTTCGGACGAAGCGCGAACTGAGGCACAAAGACCGCCGGGGTCGGCGCATCGAAGCCAGATGCCTCCGGGCTCAGACCGTCCCGGACGAGGACGACTCGAGGGCCGACTTGGACATGAGCATGTGCACGCCCTTGTTGCCGTCCACCGTCTGGGTGATCCGCAGGTTCCCAGCCAGCGAGCACAGCATGTAGGCCTGGTTGCGGGTGAGGCTGGTGCGCGCGCAGACGAGGCGAACCATCTCGCGCACGGCCTGCCGCATGGCCTCGTCGAGACTCTCGTGCAGGCCGATCGACATCAGGTCGGTGGGCGTCTCGGCGAAGGGCCAGCCACCCGGGAGATCCTTGCGCACCGTGAGCCGGAACGTGCCGGTCAGCCCGGTCTCCAGGGCGGTGATGCAGACCTCGCCGTCGCCCTGCACGCCGTGGCCGTCGCCCGCGTAGAAGCCGCCGCCGGCGTTGAACACCGGCAGGTAGAGGCTCGTGCCGATCCGCATCTCCTTGTTGTCCATATTGCCACCGAAGGCCCGGGGCACCGGTGTGCCGACCCGGCCCCAGGCGGCCGGCGGGGCGGTACCCAGGATGCCGAAGAACGGGTCGAGGGGCAGCTCCGTGCCCCAGGGCAGGCGGCAGACGCCGCGATCCACGTCGATATCGGCGTGGATCGTCTCGTAATCGGTGAACTCGTCTGGCAGGGTCCCGAGCAGCGGCAGGATTGCCACAAAGCCCCAGTCGAGGCGGAACTTCAGATCGAGGATGTCGACCTGAAGCATGTCGCCGGGCTCGGCGCCCGCGACGTGGACCGGTCCGGTGACAAAGTGTGGGCCCGGGCCGCGCTCCAACGTGTCGAGGGCGTGGAGAAGGTCGGCGGGCACCCGGGCGGGGTCGGGATGGAGCGACTCACGCCCGCCCGCCGGGTGCGAGTGCAGGGTGACGGTGTCGCCCGATTGCACCGTCAGGACCGGCGCCAGCGCGGCGTCGAAGTAGCCGAGCACCATGGTCTCGGGCGTGGCGGGGATCTCGTGATGCGTGGACATGGCGTCTCCTTCCGGACGTCAGACGGCGATGTGCCGGGTGAGGGAATCGTGGCTCAGCACCCTGGGATCACCGCGCTCGACGACGCTACCGCGCGACAACACCACAACGGCATCGGCGACCCGGAGGGCGAAGTCGAGGTATTGCTCCACGAGCAGCACGGTGATCCGGCCCTTCAGCCCAGCGATCACCGCCTCGATGGCAGCGACGATCGACGGCTGGATGCCTTCAGTCGGCTCGTCGAGCAGCAGGGCGCGGGGCCGGGTGGCCAGTGCCCGGGCGATGGCGAGCTGCTGCTGCTGGCCGCCCGATAGGTTGCCCCCCGGGCGGTGCCAGAGCCCGCGCAGTGCCGGGAACAGGGCGACGGCCTCGTCGACCGCGTCGGTTCGCTCCAGCCCGTGGGCCCGGGCCGCCACCCGCAGGTTTTCGGCAACGCTCAGATCCGGAAAGATCTCGCGCCCCTGCGGCACGTAGGCGAGGCCCGCGCGGGCGCGCCGATCGGAGCCGAGGCGCGTCAGGTCGGTCCCGTCGAGGTCGATCCGGCCGTGGCTTTCCGGGATCAGGCCGGTGAGGCAGCGCAGCAGCGTGGTCTTGCCGGCGCCGTTGCGGCCGAGCACGGCGAGGCAGGCCCCCGGCTCGACCGCGAGGCCAATTCCGCGCAGCACCTGCGCGCTGCCGTAATGCTGATCGAGCCCCTCGACGGAGAGGCGCGCGGGTTGGGATGGGTGCGTCATCGGCCGAGGAACACCTCGATCACTCGGGAATCGCCGCGGGCGCCCTGCATGCTGCCCTCGTAGAGCGTGCGGCCCTCGTGCAGCACCGTCACCTGATCGGCGATGGCCTCGACGAAGCCCATGTCGTGCTCGATCACCAGGATGGCGCGGTCGGGCCGGCGCAAACTCCGGATCAGCGCGGCGGTCTGGGCGGTCTCGGCGTCGGAAAGCCCGGCCACCGGCTCATCGAGGAGGAGAAGCACCGGCTCGGCAGCGAGCACCATCCCGATCTCGAGCCACTGCTTCTCGCCGTGGGCGAGGCTGCCGGCCAGCACCTCGGCGCGGGGGCCAAGGCCGATCTCGCTGAGGACAGAGGCGATGCGGGCTGGGCGGTCGCGGGCTGGCAGCGCGGGCCCGCAGCCGATTTCCAGGTTCTCGCGCACGGTGAGCGCCGGGAAGACGCTGGGCTTCTGGAACTTGCGCCGCACGCCGGCCTTAGCGATCTCGGCCTCGGTACGCTGGGTCAGGTCGATCCGGTCGCCGAGCATAACCCGGCCGGAGACCGGCTTGGTGATGCCGGAGATCACGTCGAGAAGCGTGGTCTTGCCTGCGCCGTTCGGACCGATCACCGCCCGAACGTCGCCGGAATCGACTGCCAGGGAAACGGAATCCAGCGCAGTGAAGCGTCCGAAGACGACCGTCAAGGCCTCGACCACGAGGGCGCTCACCGTGCGCCCCGCAGCCAGGCCGGGCGCGGACGCAGGGCCGCGAGGTCCAGGAGCCCGTTCGGCAGGACCAGCACCACGAGCAGCACGAGCCCCGACAGGATGAAGGGCCACGCCTCCGGCATCGCGGCGCTCAGCCAGAACTTCAGGCCGTTGACGAGGATGGCGCCGATCACCGCACCGCCGAGCCGCCCCAGGCCGCCGATCGCCACCCACACGGCGATCTCGATGGAGAGGTCGGGGGCCAGCACCCGCGGGTTGATGATGCCGACCTGCGGCACGTAGAGGATGCCGGCCAGCGCCGCGATCATGGCCGAGAGGCACCAGATCCCGAGCTTCAGGCGGGTGGTGCTATAGCCGAGCGTGCGCAGGCGGGTCTCGTCGTCGCGGCAGGCGAGCATCCGGCGCCCGACCGCGCTGCCGATGAGAAGCCGCGTGCCGGCGAGCACCGCCGCCAGCGTCAGCAGGGCGGCGACGGCGAGCCCTGTGACGACGCCGGGAGATCCCATCGGCCAGCCGAACAGCAGCGGGAAGCCGGTCATGCCGTTATTGCCGCCGAGCCCGGTATCGTTGCGGTACATTAGCAACATTGCGACGTAGACGAGCGCCTGGCTGATGATCGAGAAGTAGACGCCGTTGACCCGCGAGCGGAACGAGGCGAGCCCGAACACGAAGGCGACCAGACCGGCGAGCGCCAGCGCGAGGACGAAGGCGTAAGCGGCATGGTCGAGGCCGGACCAGTAGGCCGGCAGGCTCTTCCAGCCCATGAACTGTACGAAGTCCGGCAGCACGCCAGTCGCGGCCACGCCGTCCGCGAGGAGGTGCATGGCGCAGACATAGCCACCGATGGCGAAGAAAAGGCCGTGCCCCAGGCTGAGGATACCGAGATAGCCCCAGATGAGATCGAGGGACACGGCCAAGATCGCGAAGGCCGCGAGCTGGCCCAGCGCATTGACGAGATACGGCGCGGGCGACGCCACCAAGAGCACCGTCGCGGCGGCAAGACAGAGACCGACGAGGCTGGCGATCAAGGGATCGCGAACGGCGCGGCGCGCCGGTCCGGCGGGGGAGGCCAGAGCGGTCTGCACGCCACCGCTCATCGCCGCCGCCGCACAGCGAACAGCCCCTCGGGCCGGCGCTGCAGGAACAGGATGATGCCCACGAGCACGATCACCTTGGCGGCGACCGCGCCGGAGATCGGCTCGATCAGAACGTTGGCGCCCCCGACCCCGAGGGCGGCCACTAGAGTCCCGAGGAGGCTGCCGACACCGCCCAGCACCACGACCATAAAGCTGTCGACGATAAAGCCCGAGCCCATTCCGGGATTCACGCTGTAGATCGGGCAGAGCGCCACCCCGGCGAGACCCGCGAGGCCCGAGCCCAGCCCGAAAGCCAAGCGGTCGACTCGGCGGGTCGGCAGGCCGAGGCAGGCGGCCATGTCGCGGTTCTGCGTCACGGCGCGGATATCGAGGCCGAGCGGCGTGCGCCGCAGGATCAAGAGTGTCAGCACGACGGTCGCCGCCGCGAAACCGATGGCAAAGAGGCGGTTCCAAGTGACGACGAAGTCGGCGTAGAGCGGCACGCCGCCGCTCACATAGGCGGGCATGATGAATTGCAGGTTCTGCGTTCCGACCGTCACCCGCACGAGATTCACGAGGAACAGGCTTACGGCCCACGTGGCGAGCAGGCTCATGAGCGGCCGACGGTACAGGTGGCGCAGGATCAGCGCCTCGACCACGATCCCCACCAGGGCGACCGCCAGAAAGGCCACGGGAATCGCCGCCACGAGGTAGAGGTCGAGCAGGTCGGGGGCGAGGCGGCGGAAGGCCTCCTGCACGCCGTAGGTGGCGTAGGCGCCGAGCATGATGAACTCGCCCTGGGCGAGGTTGATCACGCCCATCAACCCGAAGATGATCGCGAGCCCGGCCGCCGCCATGAACAGGATGCTGGCGAAGCTCAGTCCGTTGTAGAGCACCGCGAGCCCATCGCCGATCGCGACCGCGCGCGTGACCCGGCTGAGCCCAGCATCGAGGGCCGCCCGGAAAGCCGGATCGGCGGTGTAGGCGGGATCGCTCTTCAGCGCCGTGAGCCGCGCCTCGGCGGCTCCCGACGGGCTCGCCGCCACCGCGGCGATCGCCGCCCGGCGCCGGGCCGGATCGGGTGACGACAGGGCGGCGGCCTGGGTAAGGCCGGCGATCGTGGCTTTGAGCCCCGCATCCGTCTCCGCATCCCGCGCCCGGTCGAGCACGGCCGCCGGAACGGAGGCAACGCGCCGTTCCACGACGGACAGCCCGGCGCCACGGGTTGCAGGATCGGGTCCGGTCAGCAGGGCCACGACGCCGCGCGCAGTCTCGACGGCGGCCCGCTGGCGCAGGCCGAGGACCGGCGCGCGCGCCTCTGCAACTGGGCGCACCGCGCCGGTGAGCGCATCGTGCCCTTCGGGCGCACCTGGGCGATCGAGCAGGAGGGCGCCGTCCGCCGGGCAGGTCAGGCGGCGCTCGGCGAGCGCGCCGAGGAGCCGGCCGGCGTAGGCGAGGTCGTGGGCCGGCAGAACCCCGCCGGCCTTCACAAAGCCCTCGACCCCGCGGACCTGCGCGGCGCCGTCCCCGCACAGATCCTGCGCGAACGCCGCGCGATCGAACGCCGCCGCTGAGGATGGGACAGCCCAGAGCCCGAGCCAGCAGAGCGCCAGGACAGCGCGGAGCAAAGACCGCTTTGGATCAGCCATAGGGGCTGAACGGGGCCGGTTTCGGAGCGTCCGGGGATTGCCAGAGAACGTCGAAGCCGCGCTTCTCGTTGACCGAGCCGATGAACACGCCACGGGAGACGTAATTGTTCTCCCCCGTCATGGTCAGCGTGTAACCGGACGGGTCGTCAAAGCTCAGACCCGCAAAGGCTTTGCGCACCTCAGGCACTGCGAAAGACCCGGCCTTGGCGGCCGCGAGCGCCCACAGATGGACGCTGTCATAGGCCGAGACCATCGGGTCGATCACCGTGTCGGCGCTGAACGGGACGTTCTTGGCCCTCACGTAGGCGGCCCAGTCGGCGAGGAACTTCTGGTTGCGCTCGCCCTTGGCGGCCTGGAGATAAGCCCAGCAATTCAAGTGGCCGACGAGCTTTCCGGTGTCGAGCCCTTCGAGGTCGGCCTCCACCATGTCGAGGCCGAGGATCGGCACGTCGGTGGCGCTGATGCCCTGGTTGGCGAACTCACGCAGGAAGTCGGGGATCGAGGATCCCACCACGGTGAGCACCACGATCGCTTGGCCCCCGGGCTGGCTGGCGAAGCTGCGCACTTGGTTCACCAGCGTCTGGAAGTTCGAGAAGCCGAAGGGCACGTATTCCTCGCGCCATGCGCTCTCGGGGATGCCCTTGCTTGTCCAATACCCCTTGAGCTGCTTGTTGATCGTGCGCGGCCAGACGTAATCCGAGCCGATCATGAAGAACCGCTTCGCCCCGACGCCGTCGGGGCCCATCAGGTAGTCGACCGCCGGCAGCACCGAACTCGCGGGCGGCGAGTTCACATAGACGACGTTCTTGGAGTTCTCATCGCCCTCGAAGTGAAGCGGATAGAACAGCAACCCGTCATTCTGCTCGACGACCGGCAGCACCGACTTGCGCGATACGGAGGTCCAGCAGCCGAACAGGGCCGCGACCTTGTCCTGCTGGAGCATCTGCCGCCCGACCTGTGCGTAGAGCGGCCAGTCTGACGCGGGATCGGAGGTCACCACCTCGATCTGGCGGCCGTTGACGCCCCCGCGCCCGTTCAGCTCATCGGCAGCCATCCGGACCACGTGGTTCAGCCGGCCCTCGAGATTGGCCATCGTGCCGGACGACGAGAACAGGCAGCCGAGCTTGACGGTGTCGGCTGCGAATGACGGTCGGATGAGGGCTGGTGCTGCAAGCAGCGCCGCCGTGCCGACGAAGCTGCGCCGCGTGAGATGCGTCATCGACCCCGAAGCTCCCGTAAAGGACAAGCCGATTGTCGACCGCAGCCGGGGAGACGGGAAGGTTAAAGAGACTGCAGGTCGGGGTGCGCGTTGCGCGTATTGACGGCACTTGTGCGCGCGATGTGCGGTCCGTAGCCGCGAGTGTCAAAATTGACGTCTCGAACAAACCCGCGGGGGACGCCCCGGGGGACGCGCAGCATCTTACAACCTGCGTGGGTTGAAGCTGCGGCAGTGGAGCAACCGAATCACGCGTCCGCGGAAGGCACGCTTGGCGGGACGTGGTCACCCACGCAGCGTCGTGCCTGTTCACAACTACAGGTTGGCGTGCGGTCGAGAGCGTGAGGTGCCGGGTGGCCGGATCTCATCGACCGGCTTGACCCGGTCCGAACCACACATCTGCCTGCTTCCGACGATGGCCTTTACCGCGCTGTTGATCCGAGTGGCGTCAGGTGCCAGGCGCCAATCTATCGCTGCACCGGCAAGCAGCCTTCGACGCGACCGGCATGGGAGTGCCCCCGCCGGGGTCCGATTCGGCATCCACTGACCACGCCGCGGCGGCGCTCGAGCATCTGCTGCTCCGCGTTCGTCCCGTAGCCGTTGTGCGCCGGAGGCCGACCGGCCCTATCACGGCCGGGATTTGGAAGATCCGAGGACGTTGACCCATAGCACAATGGTCGGTCCGTCCGGGTTGGGATTGCTGAAGCGATGCGGCCGTCTGCTCTCGAACCGGAAGCTGTCTCCTTCCATCAGGTAAAGCGTTCGCGCCTCGACGACGAGAGTGAGGCGTCCCTCAAGGACGAGGCCGGCTTCCTCGCCTTCATGGCTGAACAACTCGTCACCCGTGCTGGCGCTGGGTTTCAGGACCATATGGAACAGGCTCAGGCCTTGCGTTCCGCCGGGCGGCGTCAGCAACTGCTTGGTGATGCCAGCACGCCAGAGCTGCAGTTCAGGCCGGTCCTTTCGGAACACCACGATCGGATCCGGATCGGGCTCGTCCAGGGTGGCTTCGAAAAGCCCCCCGATCCCGATCTGCAGGGTGTCCGCGAGGAGCGCCAGCACGCGGAGGGATGGTGAGGACAAGCCCCGCTCGACCTGACTGATAAAGCCGATCGATAGCCCGGTGCTGGACGCCACTGCTTCCAGCGAGAGGCCGCGTGCTCGCCGAAGGTTGCGCAGGCGCTGCCCCACGGCCCTGTCCACGGGTTCAGGGCCCGTCGGCCCATCACGGGAAATGCTCACCACCACACCAGCCTGCCTCTCGTCGACACCTTCATGCACGTGAAAACGTCTTGCGTCGATGACGAAAACATGCGGTATTCTTCACTAATGTGAAATCGGGCGCGGCCATCGCCGTACATCCCGGCCACATGCGGGAGCGGCATGATGAGAAGACGGTTGGCAAGACTGTGTCTGGCGTCGGCGCTGCTCTTCGGGCTGCTGGGTCAGGGAGTTGGTGCCGAGCCGCTGAAAGTCGGTGCGACGCCCACCGGCCTGCCCTTCACGTTCCTCGACACCAAAACCAACACCATCCAGGGCGTGATGGTCGACCTCGTCAATGCGGTTGGCACGGAGGCAGGCTTCTCAGTCGCGGTGGAGCCGCTGCAATTCTCGACGCTGATCCCGGCGCTCACCGCCTCGAAGATCGACATCATCTCGGCGGCGATGTTTATCACACCGCAGCGCAAGGAGGTCGTAGCCTTCTCAGCGCCGGTCTACAGCTATGGCGAGGGCCTGATCGTCCCGAAGAGCGACACTAAGGACTACACTTCCTTCGCCGACATGAAGGGCGAGACCGTCGGGGCCCAGGTCGGCACCGCCTTCGTCGAGCCGCTGAAGAAGTCGGGCCTCTTCGGAGAGGTGAAGATCTACGACACGATCCCTGACATCATCCGCGACGTCAATTCAGGCCGGTTGAAGGCTGGCTTCGCCGACGCGCCGATCCTGGCCTACTACGTCAAGCAGGGCGTGTTCCCGGGCGTGCGCCTGGTCGAGACCTTCAAGCCGACCGTCGTCGCCTCGGTAGGTCTCAGCGTGCGCAAGACTGACACCGCGCTCCTCGCCAAGATCGACGCGGCGCTCGCCAAGCTCAAGGCCGACGGGACGCTCCAGGCGATCCTCACGAAGTGGGGCCTGCCGCCCTCCGCCGACCGGTCCTGAGCCTCATGCGCGAGTTCCTGGTCGACGCGCAGGAGTATCTGCCGATCCTGCTCCAGGGCGTGCAGCTTACGGTTCTGATCACCCTCGCCTCGCTGGTGGTTTCGACACTGCTGGGCCTCCTCTGGGCGGTGCTGCGGGTCTCCGGCATCGCGATCCTCGCCGGCTTCAGCGCGGTGATGATCAACATCCTGCGCGGTATCCCGATCATCGTGCAGCTGTTCTATATCTACTTCGTCATGCCCGATTTCGGCCTGTCGCTGACGGCTGTTCAGGCGGCGATCATCGGGCTCGGCATCGCCTACTCGGCCTATCAGGCCGAGAATTTCCGCGCCGGCATTGAGGCGGTGGATCGCGGGCAGGTCGAGGCGGCTCTGTCGATCGGCATGGGCTGGGGCATGACCATGCGGCGGGTGATCCTGCCGCAGGCGATCCGGATCGCGCTACCGCCCTACGGCAACATCATGATCATGATGCTCAAGGACTCGTCCCAGGCTTCGACGATCACGGTCGCGGAACTCGCCCTTCAGGGCAAGCTCATTGCGTCATCCACTTTCAAGAACACCAGCGTCTATACGATGGTGGCGCTGATGTACCTCGCGCTCAGCTTGCCGCTGATCCTGCTGGTTCGCCATTTCGAGGCGAGGGGTCGGCACCGATGATCGTCCTGAAGGATGTCCGGAAGCATTATGGCGCGCTTGAAGTGATCAAGGGGGTCTCGGCCGAAGTCGCCAAGGGCGAGGTGGTGTGCATCATCGGACCGTCGGGCTCCGGCAAGTCGACCCTGCTTCGATGCATCAACGGGCTCGAGGCCTATGACGGCGGTGAGATCCACATCGGCGGTCAGCGGGTCGATCGGGATGCGCGGAGCATCAAGGCGATCCGCACCCAGGTTTCCATGGTGTTCCAGCGCTTCAACCTGTTCGCTAACCGCACCGCCCTGGAGAACATCATCGAGGGGCCAATCTACGTGAAGGGCGAGTCCCGTCCGGAGGCCGAGGAGCGGGCCGCCGCCCTGCTCGCCCGGGTCGGTCTCGAAGGCAAGGAGCACGCCCGGCCGGATCAACTCTCTGGCGGTCAGCAGCAGCGCGTCGCGATCGCGCGGGCGCTCGCCATGCGGCCGGAGGCGATCCTGTTCGACGAGCCGACCTCGGCGCTCGACCCCGAACTTGTCGGCGACGTGCTGCGTGTGATGCGAGGCCTCGCCGACGAAGGGATGACGATGATCGTGGTGACCCACGAGATCGGCTTCGCCCGGGAGGTAGCCGATCGAGTCCTGTTCCTCGATGGGGGCCGCCTTGTCGAGCAAGGACCGGCCTCTGAGGTTCTGAACCGCCCTCAGCACCCCCGCACCCAGGACTTTCTGCAGCGCGTGCTGCATCCGCTGTAGGAGAGGTCGTGGCCGAACCCTTCCCGCTTGCCCCGTCGCTTTGGGCCACCACCGCAGCGCCGGCGCCAGCGACGCCGCCGCTCGCCGAATCAGAACGGGCCGACGTGGTGATCGTCGGCGGCGGCTTCTGCGGCCTGTCCACGGCGCTGCATCTTGCCGAAAGGGGCATCCGCCCAGTCGTACTGGAGGCGCGCGAGGTCGGCTTCGGCGGCTCCGGGCGCAACGGTGGGCAGGTCATCCCGGGGCTGAAATATGATCCCGCCGACCTTGTCGCCCGGTTCGGGCGCGAGCGCGGCGAACGGCTCGCCCGCTTCGCTGGTGGCACCGCCGATACGGTCTTCGATCTCATTGCCCGGCACGGGATGGACGTACCGCACCGGCGCGAGGGCTGGATCCAGGGCGCCCACACCGAGGCCGGCCTGGAGGAGGTCGCGCGGCGGGCACACCAATGGGCCGACCTCGGCGCCCCGGCGCGCGTTCTCGACAAGGCGGAGACCGACCGGCTGCTCGGCACGGAACGCTATCTAGGCGGCTGGTTCGACGGCCGCGGCGGCGCGGTCCAGCCGCTGAGCTATGCCCGGGGCCTCGCCCGAGCCGCCCTTAAGGCCGGGGCCGCAATCCACGGCGGATCACCGGTGACCGCCCTCGATCGCACGGGATCGGGCTGGATCGTCACCACGGCGCAGGGCGCCCGACTCACCACCGAGCGCGTCGTCCTCTGTACCAACGGGTATACCGGTGGGCTCTGGCCCGGCCTTGCCCAGACAGTGATTGCCGCCAATTCCTTCCAAGTCGCGACAGTGCCGCTCTCTGACAACCTGCGGCGCTCGATCCTGCCCGAAGGGCAGGTCTCCTCGGACACGCGCAAGCTGCTGCTCTACTTCCGCCTCGACCATACCGGTCGGCTGCTGATGGGCGGACGCGGTCCATTCCGGGAGCCGCGCGGTCCGCAGGACTGGGCGCATCTCGAACGGATCATCGGCAAGCTCTTTCCGCAGCTCGACGGGGTCGCCTTCGACCACCGCTGGTGCGGCCGCGTGGCGATCACCCGGGATTACCTGCCACATCTTCACGAGCCGGCGCCCGGCCTGCTCATCGACATCGGCTGCCAGGGCCGGGGCGTGGGACTTCAATCGACGATGGGGCGGGCGATCGCTGAGTACATCGCGACCGGCGATGCCAACAGCCTCCCCCTATCAGTTACGCCCATCGCGCCGCTGCCACTCCATGCGCTGCACCGCTGGTACGTTTCTGCGATCATCGCTTGGTATCGTTTGAGCGATGGCGGGATTCGCTGAGAGATTGATCCGTCTCGAGATCGCCTCCGGCATGGATGACATAGCGCCGTTGCCGGACCGCTGCCGAACTCCTTTCGACGGTAAGAATGGGCACACAGCAGACGACTGAAGTTGGCCGTAAGCAGTTCGTCCGCTTAGAAGATGCGCCACTGAAAAAGCGGACGAACCTCATTCGACCGCTTTTGTCAAAAAAGCTCAGGCCCTGAAGCGGCATTCATGAGATAATTTACCGCAGTCGAGAGAGAATCGATCAAAAGATTGAATAATCGATCTTTACGTCTTAATCTATGATTGCTCGCCAAGTATACGCGCACTTGCCGCCTATTTGTTTGGCACCATTGACTGCTTTTGCGATCTAATCGACATACGATTGGCGCTGGCCCTGTTTTATATTTCAACAGGCCGCTCCTCCGTCGATCCCGAAATCGTAAGCTCTTGAATTATGGCTAACTTAGAACCGAAGATCGACATACCACCAGCCTGGAGGGGTTGAGCTGGAGCGTTCGAGACGCTCGCGGCACGTCGTGGATCAATCGAATCCGCGCTCGGCCTAGCGCGGCTCGCCACGCCACTGCGCGTCGTGTGCGCCAAATGGCGTGGCCTCACGCCGACGGGGTCGCTGCGCGGGCGTCGCGCTGGCCTCTGACCAGCCAGGTCCGGATCACCCAAACGGCTCGAATGAGCACGGCTGCCGCATAGGCGAAGCTGATCGCGATCAAAGCCATACCGATCAGCGTATTTCCCGCATCGTCGTATTTCAGCGTCTCGGCCAGCGGCAGGAACATCACGTAGGAATGCGAAAATGCGAGCAGGCCAAATAACGACCAGGCCAGGATGATCAGGAACGCGCCGGCAATCCAACTATCCAGCTCACCCATAGTCCATTCCCCCTCAAAGGACCGATTTCATACTCGTAATTATCTTTAAAATCCATACCAGTTCCCATTTTTTAAATTGAAATCTGCCGTTGAATTGAAAATTCAACGGCGACAAAAAGTAACATTTCAAAAATTGAAGATTGCCGGGGCTGGATCGGCGCGAAGCTGCGATCCGGGCCAAGCGTCGGCCTGCGCCTCCTGCGGCCCTCGTCCCAGACACCGAATGTCCTCTCCGCTCCCCCGATTTTAAATCAAAAAGCTGTTTTATAAAATCAATACAGATTTTCAAACAAAAATGCATTTTATTTGGCAAAGATAAATCGCTTCGATACGGTCAAGCTGCCGATCTCGTGAGCGGCCAAATATCTAAAATACTGCGGCAGATCGCTGGATACGGACTCTTTCAGTGGCCTGAACGCGGAACTTTGGGTTGTCGCCTGCACGAATGTGCACGCGGCGTCGCATGTGGGGATACTATGATCGATCTCAAGACGCTCTTGTTGTGCAGTTCGGCGATCCTGGTCTCAGGGGTCGCGGCAGTAGCGGCCGATCTTCCAACCATGAAGGCCGCGCCGATCGAGTATGTGCGCGTGTGCAACGCCTATGGCGCAGGCTTTTTCTATATTCCTGGCGGCGATACCTGCCTTCGTATCTCTGGCCGCGCGCGGTACGATTTTCTGTACCAGACCAGCAAGGTCCGCACCGGAACCGGCGGTGATCTGACCGGCTATCTTGGACTCATGCGCATCAACCTCGATGCCCGCACGCAGACCGATTACGGTACTCTACGCGTGTGTAGGGCGGTGACGAAACCATCCACTGGAGCGTCGGCGGGGTGCTGATGCGGCCGGGGTAAAAGCCGGCCAGTGGAGAGGCTTCCCATTCGGGAGGCGCACAGGATGTTTGTCGTGGAAGGTTAAGCCGCCGTTCGTCAGATCGTTTTTATCGATGCCCACTCTCCTTCTCGCGCACCCCGGGTACTCGGTTCTAATCCTGATGTGCTTTGCCA
>NZ_JAKSYH010000275.1 GCF_022829295.1 Methylobacterium sp. J-088 | reverse complement strand
CCCTGCAGCGACAGCCCTGCCTGGAGCGCGTCAACATCCCCTCCATGACGCCCGACCACCGTCCCGGCCACGCTGGCCGCGGTGATCATCACCACGGCCTACAGCACGGTGCACGGCCGGGCGAGCGGGGTCTCCTGGCCGGCATCGGCCTTCATCACCTCGGCCAGGGCGCGACTGAGATCCCCTTGCTGGTCGATCAGCGCCTTCTGCAGGTCGAGCTGCTCCTGCAGCCGATGGCCCTCGTCGGGCAGCACCCTGGCCAGGATCGGGCCGACGGCCCCGAGCAAGGCCGGAAGGAGAGCGACGAACTCCATGGTCAGGCACCCTTCTCATGTTGTGGCGGACGGCATCCCGCAGCCACAGCCACCAAGATTC
>NZ_JAKSYH010000273.1 GCF_022829295.1 Methylobacterium sp. J-088 | reverse complement strand
CAAGCACCGCCCGCCTTGCTCGAGGACCCGCCGCGGCTCCGCGAGAGCCGTCTCGATCCGCGGCCCGATCCGGACGCCGAAGGCGGTCGTGTACGAATCAAAAGTCGCGTCATGCAGCGGAAGGGTCTCTCCATTGCCGGTCACGAAGGCGAGTCGGTCGCCGGCCTCGTCGACCTTGCGCGCCCGTGCCCGCTCGGCGCCGACACGCAGCACCGATTCGTTGATGTAGAGGACCGTCCCACGGCTGCGCGGGCCGCCCGCGGCGAGCACCCGGAACGCCACGTCTCCGGTCCCGCCGGCC
>NZ_JAKSYH010000270.1 GCF_022829295.1 Methylobacterium sp. J-088 | reverse complement strand
CTCGGTCAGCATCGCTCGACACAGCGCAAGGTGCCGCGGGGCCGCGACGACGAAGAGGCGCTGACGGCCGATCTCGTGGCGTTGGCTGAGAAGTACGGACGCTATGGCTACCGCAAGATCAGCGCATTGCTGAAGGCGGCCGGATGGTTCGTCAACGACAAGCGCGTCGAGCGCATTTGGCGGCGTGAGGGTCTGAAGGTCCCAGCCAGACAGCCCAAGCGGGGGCGGGTCTGGGACAACGACGGCTCCTGCGTCCGTCTTCGCCCGGAACACCGCAATCACGTGTGGTCGTACGACTTCGTCGAGGCCCGCACGCATGATGGACGCAAGATCCGGATGCTCAACGTGGTCGACGAGTTCACGCACGAATGCCTGGCGATCCGAGTCGCCCGCAAGCTGAAGGCAACCGACGTCATCGACGTGCTCTCGGATCTGTTCATCCTGCGTGGCGTACCTGGCCATATCCGTTCGGATAACGGCCCGGAGTTCGTTGCGAAGGCCGTCCAAGCTTGGATCACCGGCGTCGGAGCAAAGACGGCCTACATCACGCCAGGCTCACCGTGGGAGAACGGCTACGTCGAAAGCTTCAACGCACGGCTTCGCGACGAACTCCTGAACGGCGAGATCTTCTACACACTCAGGGAAGCGCAGGTCGTCATCGAAAGCTGGCGACGTCACTACAACGGCGTGCGCCCGCATGCCTCTTTGGGATACCGGCCGCCGGCCCCGGAGGTGTTCGT
>NZ_JAKSYH010000269.1 GCF_022829295.1 Methylobacterium sp. J-088 | reverse complement strand
GAACCTGAGGAAGCTCGCCAAGATCATCCCGGTCCCGCAGCCGAGCCCGGCTTGACCGGCAGGGGACACCCGGCTCGGGAACGAGAGCTCATCCCGCTCACGCTCCGATCTCGGACGAGAACGAGTTTTTCAACGAAATCGGTCGAAAGCGGCCGGTCCGCTTCGAAATCGATCGGCGGAGAAAGCGGACGCGCTCTTATCGCCGGTCGTGGACTCCGGACTTCCGGCTCGGCAAGGCCAGGGTGAAGAGGGGCGGATTCTTGTCGAAGGCTGCCTTGTCCGGACCGCGCCGCTTAGGAAGAGCGGACAGCGACGACCGAGCCACGGTAGCGGTTGCGGATGAACTCCGCGACCTCCGCCGAGGTCAGCAGCGTTCCCAGGCGCAGCACGCGGGGATCCTTGGCCAAGCCTTCGGTCGTGACGAGGACATTCGCATACGGATTGCCCTCGGCGCGTTCGAGCGCCAGCGCATCCCGCGCGGGTTCCAGCCCTGCTTCGAGCGCGTAGTTGCCGTTGATCACCGCAAGCGCCACGTCATCGAGGGAGCGCGGCAGTTGCGGCGGCGCGATCTCAACGAACCGGAAGTTTTTCGGGTTCTCGCTGACGTCGTCCAAGGTCGCGTTCACGCCGGTGTCCGTCGCCCGCAGCCGGATCAGGCCATTGGCCTGAAGCAGCGACAACCCACGGCTGGTGTTGGACACGCTGTTCGACAGCGAAACGACACCGCCGTTCGGCAGGTCCGCGAGCGCCTTTGCACGGTGGCTGTACAATCCCAGGGGCTCGATATGCACCGCCGCGATGACGGCGAAGCGCATTCCCATGGCGGCTTCCTCCGAGCGGAGGAAGGGCACGTGCTGGAAGAAGTTGGCGTCGGCATCGCCGTCACGCAGCAGGGTGTTCGGGCGGAGATCGCCCGAGATCTCGATGATCTTCAGCGGCAGTTCGGGGGCGAGCTTTTCGTCCACGAATTCGAGGATTTCCGCATGCGGTACCGAAGAGGCTACGACCCGCAGGGGAGCTGTCGCGGCGCTGGCCGGTCCGATGCTCAAGGCGAGCGCGCCGGATAGGAACAAACGACGGGTTGATGCAGGCACGGCGTACGCTTTTCAGAACAAGCTTGATGATAGAAGTCCACCTCCGTATCCCGAAATGAATGCGCCCTATCAAGAGTACTGATTATCAAAATTCTGTCCTTTCGAAGGGTATCATTCTCGCCTTCTGCTGCCGGAAGATGGTGATGTTCTTCCGAAAGATCACGATTACGGTCCTCGGTCGCTGCAGCGCAGGACGACGACAGGAGACGCCCCCTCAGGAGTCGAAAGGCTCGCACCAGCCATCTTGGCTGCCGGCATGTCTGCACTGCTCGAACTCGGCCCGCTTTCGAACGATTTCGGCCAAGCCTTCGATGACGTCCTCTCGGTCGCCCCCGAGGATCTCGCACAGTGAATCGATGGCGTCCGAGAGCGGCTGCAGATCGCCGGTGTCCGGCATGTCGGGTGGTAGTGAGAACATCACTTGTCCTCCCCGACGCTTGCGGTAGCCGCAGACTTCGCTCGCTCTGTAGCCGAAGCCAGTATGCGGTCGATTTCCCGACCGGGAAGGTAGCCGGCTCCTTCGAGTTCGCGAGCAATAGCCTGCAATGCCGTCCGGCGTTCCATCAGGATGTTCCGCGCCCGGTCGCTCGCGCGCTTAAGGCGCTCAGCGACGGCCGGCAGCAAGCCCTTGATGAGGATCATGTCGGTGGCGGCAGGCTTCAAGTAGATGTTGCCAAGAAATCCGAGCCCGTAGGTCAACTCGATGTCGCGCGCGATCCCGGTTGCCAAGGCGAGATCGGAACTTGCGCCGAAGCTCGCTCCGATCGATCCGGAACCGAGTTCGATCTCTTCCGCGATCCGACCGGCAAGGAGCGAAGCCAACGCCTTCTCCAACTCGGTCAGGGTCGCGGCCCCGTCTGCAATGAACTCCCAACAGGCTTGGCCGCCCTTATCGTTTAGAGACAAATCCAAGAGCGCGCCGAAGCCGAGCGAGTGGCTGACGACCGCGTGACCGGCCTCGTGGATCGCTACGCGATGTCTGACCTCTGCCGGGAGTGGGCGACGCCCCTGCCGGATCTCGGCCAGAAGGTCATCCAGGGTCACGGCTCGGCCATTGCGGCGCGCGGTTCCTTTGGCGCGTCGCACGAAGGCTTCCGCATCCGCACCCGTCATGCCGTGGGCGGCCAATGCCAGCGGAAGCATCGAAGCGTCTGGGAGGATCTCGCGACCGAGATGGTGACGGAAGATCTGGGCGAGCGCGGTGGTGTCCGGTCTCTCGATCGCGATCTCTCGGTCCAACCGCCCAGCCCGCTTTACCGCAGGGTCGATCATCTCGGGGTGATTCGTCGCTGCCACGACCACGACACCGGGCCGCTCATCCACGCCCGCGAGCAGTTCGAGGAAGAGATTTACAATCTGCGTCCAGTACTGAACGTACTCTCCGCGGATCTGACCACGGTCGGAGATACCATCGAGTTCGTCGATGAACAGAATGCAGGGTGACTGCGCCTGCGCTTGTGCGAAGACCTTGCGGATCGCCTGGAGCGTGCCGGACAGGTAGTCGGCTGCGTTCCATTCGGCGACGGAGGTGGCCACCAGTGGCACGCGAGCGCTCTTGGCCAGCGCGCGCGCGAAACTGGTTTTTCCGACGCCGGGCGGCCCCGACAGCAGCAGACCACGATGGTCCATCTGGGCCCAGGTCAGACGACCCGCACGATACGCCTGGAGATCGGCTGCCACGGCCAGGCCCCATGTCTTGGCTGCTCCATAGCCATCGAGCTCCTCCAGGGCGGGACCTTCGCCGAGAAAATCGGCCTTTGCGGTAACGATACGCTGCAGCGCTTCGATGCACGAATCGGGCGAGGTTGCACGGCGGAAGGCGACCGGCAAATCGGCGATGTCGATCATGCGTAGGAGATCCCGATCGATCTCTCGCGAAGGCCGGCTGCCTACGACAGCTTCGACCACGAGGGCGAGCCCGGCCTGATCAAGGCTCGACAACCCGATTCGGTGTTCCGCGGAGCGCATCAGGTCGCGCGGCAGCTGTCGCTTAGGGTCGGGCGCTATGCCAACGATGGGTATGCGGACATGCAGGGCCGTGCCGATGACCTCGTTGCCTTTTTCAGGCCGTGCGTCGCGGCTGATCCCGTCGCAAACGAAAAGGGCGGCATGCCGCCGGCTCAGCTCGCGCGCCCGTCCGTTGGCGAGATCCATCACCTTGGTGTTGGGCCGGAACAGGCACTTCTCGGCGACGACGCGAACGGGCTCGACAAGATCTACTACATGCGTGGCGAGCGTGACCACAGGCGCTTCCCGGCGCAGGCGGCGCAAAAGACCGGGCTCCGCCTCGATGGCCCGTGCGAGCATCACCGCGACGGCGGCGAGGTCTGCTGAAACAGGCACATGCGCGCTCTCGGGGCGGTTGATCTCGTCCTGAACGACAATCCGCTCGACGGCATCGGCTTCGTCGAGCATCGGCTCGGCATCGAGATCGTACGAGCTGGAGCGGTGGCCGACTTTGAGACGCCTGCGCTCGTCCTGGGCAAGCTGTTGCAGGAAGGCGCGTGCGAGTTGGTCGGACGATGTGTCGTCCTGCTTGGTTGGATTTACGGCTGGGGGCAACGACGATGGGGCGAGCATGCAAGATCTCCTATGGCCGGCCATGAGGCCGCGGCCGTCAGCAAAAAGGGCTGCGATGGATCAGTGACGCCGCTTGTTCGACAGAGTCGAAGCAACTGGCGGACGTCTGATTCAGGAGATCGCCTGCTTCATAGGCGATGAAGCGCTTCTAGAACAAAAAACGAACATATGCTATTCGCCGTCGGAGCTGTCCACAGGAGGCGCTTGGCAGGCGTGTCGTACAAGCTTCCGGCCCGATCGGCGTCGCGGACTCGCCGCGGCGTCCGAGGCTGCCAGGTCGAGGTTGCAAGACCCTGAGATCTAGAGGCGCCGATTGGCAGGAGAGTTCGCCGTAAAGGCGCCTATCGTTCGAGGCCGAGACTGGTGCGGTGTCATCATGCCGGATGTACCGGGAGCGGCGTAAGCCACATTGCGCGGCCGCCTCTCCGAAGGAACCATAGCGTCGCGTCGCCACTCTGGAAGGAATGACCTCACCGTGCCATCCTCGCAGCCCGCGCTCTCCGCGAGCAAACGCATCGCCTAGGAGCTCGTTCGTTGCACTCGTATGAACAATGATGATGGACGGTGTTGGCTTCAAAGCACGTCTACGCCTGCTCGGGCGTACACAAGTTGGTTTCGCGGCCGAGATTGGCGTCGCGGAGCGCACCGTGCACGATTGGGCACGTCAAGGACCGCCTACGGTGGTCGCCTATCTTCTAGACCTACTAATCATGCACGACCTGCCCCTCGGGCCCCCAGATTCGCGTGACGAGTCCTTGAAAGCTGCCATCGACGGTCAACTACACCGGCTGGTCGCCTCAGGTCGAGAGGAATGCCGCCCTGAAATTCTCCAGCTGATCACGGACTGGGTCGATCAACAGTCAAACGGCCACAATCAGAAAGTCACCAAGCCGGCATCCCCAGAGACGAAGCCGTTTTAACAGATCCTGATATTCCGTATATAACCACTCGCGCCTCATATTTGTCCCCGGAATTACCGTCATCCGATAAGGACTCTGCGACGATTGCAAACAGGCGAAAAGTGCCTGTATATAGAGGCGTGCTTCGTTGAGACAGCTCAACGGAACTAGCATCCCCGAGCCCATGAATACGGCTTCCGGAGATTAATGCGCGATGCCATTCAGGCGTTTTTTTAAGCAATAATCGGCTGAACATTACCTTCCAGTTGAGCCGGCACTATCGATCATGGAAAGTGTAGATATATCCAGTGACTGGTTTTGGCGAGAAACAGTCCCTGTTCTTTGACTCAGGATCAAAGGCGGACGTTGCCAGAGGGTTCAAGTCATTCAAGACACCTGTCGCAATCCCATATCCGTGCCGCTGGCACAGGGACTTCCTGATACAAGCCACACTAGACCCGGCGATTGAGGCGATCAATTCGCACGTATGTGGACCACATGAACGCTTTTCTATCGCAGTAAGCACGAAGTCATCGACCCATGTACTGATAGAAGTCCGAGATCGATCAAGACTTTTAGATGAAAATCCGCACTCTACACTAAATCTGATCACGAGATCGTTTGTACTTGCCGAGCCTCGCTGCTCGACGGCCCGATCGATCTGGGCAGCGCGTGCAACGCAGGTCGCGCCGCGCGATCGCATCAACATTCTACGACAGCTTGGAGAGCAATCTGACAGCATCAGCTTGGCTGCCTCTCCATCGCGAGGTCCGTGGGATCTGTAACGTGAAGCGCGATGCGACGGCAGGCGGCGGCTGCGCGGGCGATCCGATCGTCCGCGATCTTAGCCTCAAGCGGGATGCTTCCGCTCTTGCAGAACGCCCTGAATAATTCGGCGAGCCACGGGTGGGAGATCGTTCGGGCTTCCGCCCCGATCGCCAGCCAGGCAAGACGACGGCGAGTGCAGGGGTAATAGGGAGCATTCCCGGATCCGGGTACGACCTCCTGGCATCCCGGGCACCGATGAGTGAGGCCGACCGCGCAGGCGAGGCACAACCTCGGATTGGCCATGATAATATGTCGGCGGCCACAGACTTCGCAGATAGCACTCATCGCCGCTGTGCCGCCTCCGTGAACGCGAATGACCTCTCTCAGCCAATGCGAAGGAGCCGAGGGCTTCGCGCATTCTGTTCACTTTCTGTTCTACATCAAGGTCGGACGCTGCTCGAGGCCGGCTCCGATCAAGGGGGGTGTGGATAACGGGGATGAATGCATCAGCGTCTAGCGCGAATGCCGAGTATATGCTGCGACTTAGCCACCGGTTTCGGTACTCGATCAGCGCGCGACGACACGGCCAAATCGATCGACCCCCTCGCAGTCTGAGGCCCGGGAACGCGCCGTCTGCAAAATCCGCATTGGCAATCAGCAGAGGAGACTTCTGCGCCTCTACGTAGCAGGCGCGCAGTTGCCAAGCGACGCTTGTTCTTGTTTTGTTCAAGGTGTAAATAGGAGGTCACGTGAACGCGGGTCCAGCGCCTGCACGTTCGAATTGGACGTGGGAGAAGCGAGAGACAGGGGCTCGATCGCATCGTCTGGGTTGTCAGCGTCCTTGCGCCCAGCCAATCTCGGCCGCAGTGAACGACACCTGAGGTCGTCGCATTCGCCGCCGGGAGGACAGGTGACAAACACCATTATCCGCGTCGCGATCCACGACCTGACCAAAACCCAGGGGGCTTTCGTCGTAAAACACGGGAAAAGCGATCTGAAAGTTACTCAGACCATGCAACGCGTGATCGACGACCTGACTAATCTCTACGCCAAGCGAACCTCCAAATCTTACGGCAAATTCGCGGTCGATGAAGATCGTCTACCCACCAAAAAGCATCTTCGCGCCTACCTGGACGTCAAGCCCAGCGATTTCACGACGTTGACGCACAAGATGATGGAAACGCTCAAAGCTCAGGCTGGCTACAAGGGCGCGGCCACAGGTGGCCACGTCTTCTTCGCCCAATTCGAGCGCGAAGAACGGCAGTACCTCCTCATCGCGATCGTCAACGAGAAGCTCGGGGCGTCGATGACGAGCGACCTCGATGTTCGCGATGTCCGCCACCTCGACATGGATGGATTTCGGTTCGCGGGCCGCATCAACATGACCGGCTGGGACAGTGGCGAGGAGCGCTACATCGGCTTCCTGAAGGGCAAGCGGGAAGTCTCCGAGTACTTCAAGGAGTTCCTTGGCTGTGATCTCACGGTCGAGAACCGACGTGACACGACCGATCTCGTCCAGGCCTTGATGGCGTTCGCCACCGATGAAGCTATGGACACGTCGGTCAAGGATGACTTCCTCGCCCGCGCAAAAGCCATCTGCGAGCGGTCGGCCAAGGCCCAGGAGGAACTCAGCTTCGAGGCTCTCGCCAACGAATTGAGCCCGCAGGATCCCGAGAGGCTCATGACGGCTCTGGCCAATCCGGATCTTCGCCTCAACGATGGGTTCGTGCCCGATCGCCGACCCCTCGGATCGCTCGTCAAATTCAAGGGCAAGACTCCAACCTGGAGCATCGAGTTCAACCGAGACGCGATCACCCGCGGAAACGTGCGGTTCAACGCTGAGGACAACACCCTCACGTTGTCGGGCCTGCCAGAGGATCTCAAAGCGCAGTTGCGTGCCGAGTACAGCCAAGATGGCTAGGATCACGTTCGACCAGCTGACCCTGCTGTATCGTCATATCGCCTTCGATCAGAACAGCGATCAGGGAAGGCTGTCGATTGCGACCTCTGAAGTCCTGGAGGTCATCCAACTCATCGAAGATGACCAGGATGTCGCCGCCGATGCGGACATCGCTGTGGTTGAGGACGTCGACGCGCTTCGCGTTGGCCAAATCGTATCAGTCCGCGTTGGCCCCCCGCGGACTGCGCTCGGGCCCCTGGTTCGTGACTTCGACGGATTGTTGGATACGCCGGATGCGCGGGTCAAAGAGCCACGCGCTTATTTCGTCATCGACGGCGGTATCACTCCGGACATCGCCCCCTGCCCCGAGCGCTTGGGGACCTATCGCAAGGTCCTTGAGGTCACGAAGCTCGTCGGCGAAGCGGCGGCTGATGTCGATCAATCCAAAAGGGAATTGATCTTCATCAAGGATGGCAAGTTCAGCGTTCCGCTGGCGTATACGGCCGCCGACTTGGACCGTGTGAGCGTCTCCGACGCCGACGCCATTCTCAATGCCTGCGCCGACGAAATTCACAGAGATCAGAAACTCGCGATCCTCGCCGAAGCGGTCATCGGCATCTGTGCGTCTCAGCCGGTTGCCGGTCGATTTCGACACCTCATCGCGAACCTCGGCGCGGTGAACGAGGAGGTCCGCAACGGCTACAAGCTGTTCGCGTCCAGCTTCTCCTACTCGAAGATCCGCAACGAGATCGAAGCCGCGCGCATCGATTATCTCAACAAGATCCACAAAACGATCATCGATATCCAAACCCAATTGCTCGGCATCCCCGTCGCGACTGTTATCGTCGCCTCGCAGCTGAAAGTCGCATCGGCCTGCGGCGTCGAGTTCTGGACCAACTTCGCCGTCGTCGTAGGGGCGTGGATCTTCGTCGCGCTCTTGGCGATCGCCATCGGAAATCAGTGGGCGACCCTCGCGTCCATCTCCGACGATATCGCGCGCCAAAAAACCAAGTTCCAACGGGACTTTGCGGCAGTCAGCGATCAGTTCGATACGATCTTCGTCACCCTTGCCGGTCGCATAAAATGGCAGCGGCGGTTTCTGGGGTTTGTTGGAGTGCTCGCAGTCGTCGGCGCAGCGGTAGCCACGTTCGTCGCGTATCGAGTGACCAACGTTCCTTACATGAGCTGTTGGTCGGGTGAGCTTTCGGCGTCGGCAGCGACCCCAGTCCCGGCGGCCGCGACGCCTGCCCAAAGAAATCCGACACTAGGCGTGCCGGACAAGCTTCAAGAAAAGTCGGCGGCACCTCAGCCAAGCCCGGCTCCTAGTGCAGCACCGCCATTTCCGTCACCAGACCCACCCAAGGTTCCTCCGACAACGTCACTGCAGCCAGAATCTCCTGGAAACGCCGGCCGGTGATCGAGCCAGACGGCTTTGCGTTGGGCGTTTGGTACCCATGGGACAGGATTGGGGCGCGGCTTTTTGGGGGCGATATAATGGCCCTATGCCGACGCCCCCTGTGAGAGGTTCAGTTTCACCCGACTTTATTTACTCGCATGTTTCACTCGACTAATTATTTCACCCGACTTTATTTTTTCACCCAACTTCATTCGCCGGACACAACAGGGCGTGCGCGAAGGCGCGGCTATTCCACCGTTACCGACTTGGCCAGATTCCGCGGCTGGTCCACGTCTTTCCCCATGAACACCGCCGTGTGGTAGGCGAGCAGCTGGATCGGCACCGCGTAGACGATCGGCGCCACCGTGGCGTCGAGCGCCGGCATGGTGAAAGTCGCCATCGTCTCCAGCCCGTGCTCCGCCGCGCCCTTGGCGTCGCCGATCAAGACGATCCGGCCGCCGCGGGCGGCGACCTCCTGCATATTCGAGACCGTTTTCTCGAACACCGCGTCGTGCGGCGCGATCACGATCACCGGCACGCTCTCGTCGATCAGTGCGATCGGCCCATGCTTCAGCTCGCCCGCCGCATAGCCCTCGGCGTGGATGTAGCTGATCTCCTTGAGCTTCAGCGCGCCTTCCAGCGCCATCGGGTAGCTGGTTCCGCGACCGAGATAGAGCACGTCCCGCGCCTTCGCGACCTCGCGGGCGAGACCTTCGATCGCGCTCTCCTGGGTCAGCGCCTCCGCCATCAGGCCCGGCGCCTTGATCAGAGCGTCGACCAAGCGCCGCTCGCCCGCCGCGTCGAGGGTGCCGCGTGCCCGGCCGGCCGCGATGGCGAGGCAGAGCAGGACCGTGAGCTGGCAGGAGAACGCCTTCGTTGAAGCGACGCCGATCTCCGGCCCGGCCAGCGTCGGCATCACGACGGAGGATTCCCGTGCGATGGTCGAGGTCGGCACGTTGACCACGCTCAGCGTGTGCTGGCCCTGGGATTTCGCGTAGCGCAGCGACGCCAGCGTGTCGGCGGTCTCGCCCGATTGCGAGATCACCAGAGTCAGCCCGTCCCGCTCCAGGGGCGCCTCGCGGTAGCGGGCCTCCGACGCGACGTCGATATCGACCGGCAGCCGCGCCACCTGCTCGAACCAGTACCGGGCGACGAGGCCCGCATAATAGGCGGTGCCGCAGGCGGTGATGGTGATGCGGCTGAGCTTGGCGAAGTCGAAGGGCAGCGGCTCGGGCAGCATCACCCGCCCCTGTGCCATGTCGACGTAATGGGCCAGCGTGCGGCCCACCACCTCGGGCTGCTCGTGGATCTCCTTGGCCATGAAGTGGCGATACTCGCCCTTGTCGATCCGGTAGGCCTGCGTGGCGATCTTCTGGCGCGGGCGCTCGACCGTGGTGCCCGACGCGTCGCGGATCTCGGCGCCGTTCCGGGTCAGGATCGCCCAGTCGCCCTCGTCGAGATACGTGATGGCGTCGGTGAACGGGGCGAGCGCCAGGGCGTCCGAGCCGAGATAGGTCTCGCCCTCGCCGAAGCCGACCGCGAGCGGCGCGCCGTGGCGGGCGCCGATCAGCAGATTCTCCTCGCCGGCGAAGATGAAGCCCAGCGCGAAGGCACCACGGAGCCGCGGCAGGGCGGCCGCCACCGCCTCGACGGGTGCCATTCGCCGGTCCATGTTCCGGCTGACGAGCTGGGCGACGACCTCGGTGTCGGTCTCGGTCTCGAACACGATGCCGTCGGCTTCAAGCTCCTGCTTCAGTTGGCGGAAGTTCTCGATGATGCCGTTGTGCACGACCGCGAGCCGCTTGGTGGCGTGCGGATGGGCGTTGGTCTCGTTCGGCCGGCCGTGCGTGGCCCAGCGGGTGTGGCCGATGCCGATCGTGCCGGCGAGCGGCTCCTGGACGAGACGCGCCTCCAGGTTGACGAGCTTGCCCGAGGCCCGGCGCCGCTCCAGGTGGCCGTGCTCCAGGGTGGCGATGCCGGCGGAATCGTAGCCGCGGTACTCGAGCCGCCGGAGGGCTTCGATCACCTGCCCCGCCACCGCGTCGCGCCCGACGATGCCGACGATGCCGCACATGGGATGTCTCTCGCTTTGACGCCCGGGTGGCCGCGCGCGGACGCGCCGCGCAAGGTCCGGGCCGTTCGCTCAGGCCTTGGCCGAGCGTGGCTTGTACCGGATCAGGGCCGCGCAAGGCCAGCCCCGGCCGAATCGAGGCTGTCGCGGCAGCGGTCCCGCTACGAGGGCGTGGTCCCGCGTGCGGCGATGGTCGGGTTCCGGCTCGACCAGTAACCGGCCAGGACCGAGCCCGACAGGTTGTGCCACACGGAGAAGACCGCCCCCGGCAGGGCGGCCAGCGGCGAGAAATAGAGCTTGCCCAACGCCGCCGCGAGGCCGGAATTCTGCATGCCGACCTCCAGAACCAGCGTGCGGCAGGTGCCCTCGTCGAAGCCGAGCAGGCGCCCGCTCCAGTAGCCGCAGACCAAGCCAGCGCCGTTGTGCAGCACCACCGCCAGCAGCACGAGCGGCCCGACCACGGCGATGCTCGCCCGGCTCCCGGCCACGACGGCGCCGATGATCAGCAGGATGGCGACCATCGACACGGCGGGCAGAGCGCGCTCAAGGCGCCCGACGAGCCGCGGCGCGAGCCGGTTGAGCGCCAGCCCCAGGGCCACCGGTGCGGCCACGATCTCCACGAGGCTGGCCAGCAGCCCCGCCACATCGACCGGCACGGCGGCGTCGACGTAGAAGCGCACCAGGAGTGGCGTCGCCACGAGGCCCACCAGCGTCGAGGCCGTGGCGATGGTCACCGACAGGGCGACATCGCCGCCGGCGATGTAGACCATCAGCGTGGAACTCGTGCCGCTGGCGACGCTGCCGACCAGCACCATGCCGGTCGTGAGATCCGTACCCATCCCGAGGGCATGGGCGATGGCCCAGGCGGCGGCGGGCATCACGAGGTAATGCACGACGACGCCGGCCGCGACCGGCGCGGGCCGGGCCAGGATCCGACCGAAATCCGCGGGCGTCAGCGTCACGCCGAGGGCGAACATGATCACGGCCAGCAGGGCGGCGACGTGCGGGAGCACTGGGAGGAACACGCCCGGCGCGCCATAGGCGACGGCCGCGGCCAGGACGGCGCAGACAGGAAACAGGCGGTTGAGCAGCATCGTGCGGGTCGGGATCCGGGAACGCGGCGGCCGTGTCCCAGTTGGGCCGACGCGCGTCAAGCGCAGGCGTGCCCGCGGGCATCGCTGTTGGTTTGAGCCTCTCCCTGCTGTCGGCGCGTCGGCCGTTTCCCTGAGTAACCAACCGAAGGGTGTCTTTTCGGACAAGCACATGGCCGGTCGCACGGTTGGCTTGAGCCGGATGCTGAATGGCCGCTAAGGGTGGATTGGAGCCGGTCGGCTTCTGAGCGGCTTTGCCATGAAGCGGACGTCGTTTCCGCCCGCGCTTCCAGCCTAAGGCGGGCAACGGGGACGTCCGCTTCCATGCGAACCTCAGGCGTTAGTGAGCACCCAAGGACGCATAGCCTCTGGGCCGATGATGTCGGGCGGCGGTTTGAAGTCACGTGCCGCGCCCCGCATCGCCTCGGCGCCACGCCGGAAGCCGCTGCGGCGGCGATAATCGCGTCGGACTTTCTCAGACGGAGCGAGCGGCGCGTCCGAGAGGCTCCGTGCACAGATCACATCGACGGCGGTGACGCCGGCCAGAGCCACCAGAGCGATCAGCACATTGTCCTTTCGGGGGTTGTGGCCCTCCAACCCAGGCAGCACCGTGACGATATCGAGCGCGTCCCCGGCCACGCGTGCCGAGATCCAAGGGGTTGGATCGCTTGCACCTAAGATCCCGACCCCTTGCAGGATCTCGCGCACGCCGTACGCTTGGATGATTGCTGCTGAGCGCGGCATCCCGAGCCAGCGTGCGATGGCGCCGCCGCACGCCACTTCCGTCAACCCGAGGCCGATCGAGAAACAACATAAGCCTTGGGCAAGTTCTCTGGTTGAGGGACCCCGCCTTCGGCGCGGATCTGATACGAGATAGCTCGGCAACTCTGAGCGATCAGGAGCACCGCTCCGGCGGCGTTGAGACATGGTCTCGGACATGCTGATTTCCTCGCTGCAGCAGGGATGGCCAAGTGAGCAGGCCCGCCGTAGCGCGACGGGCCGCCGAACCTCTCAGGGTCTGAGCACAACCTTGATGCAGTTGTCCCTCTTGTCGCGGAACGTCTTGTACATCTCGGGCCCTTGTTCGAGCTTGGCCCGGTGAGTGATGACGAAGGAGGGGTCGATCTGACCGTCGGCGATGCGTTTGACGAGGTCGTCGGTCCAACGGTTCACGTGGGTCTGCCCCGTGCGGATGGTCAGTCCCTTGTTCATGAGGGCTCCCATCGGCACCTTGTCGATGAGCCCGCCATAAACGCCCGGGATCGAGAGGATGCCGGCGGGACGGCAGACGTAGATCATCTCGCGCAGCACTGAAGCGCGGTCGCTCTCCAGCATCACCGCCTGCTTGACGCGGTCGTAGGCATGTTCGAGCGCGCGCGGCGAATGTGCCTCCATACCGACCGCATCGATGCACTTCTCCGGGCCCTTGCCGCCCGTGAGTTCGTTCAGACGCTCGACCGTGCTTTCCTGGCTATTGTCGACTGTGATCGCACCGCCAGCGCGCGCCATCTCCAGGCGCTCGGGCACGCTGTCGATGCAGACCACCTGCTTCGCCCCGAGCAGCAGCGCAGAGCGCAGCGTCATCTGGCCGACGGGACCAGCGCCCCAGATCGCGACCGTATCGGTTGGCTGGATATCGGCCTGCACCGCCGCCTGCCAGCCGGTGGGAAAGATGTCGCCGAGGAACAGCACCTGCTCGTCGCTCAGGTTCTCCGGCACCTTGATGTGCGTCTTGTCGGCAAACGGCACGCGGACGTACTCGGCCTGCCCGCCCTGATACCCGCCGGTGAGATGAGTGTACCCGAACAGTCCTGCGGTGGTGTGCCCGAAGGCTTTGTCGGCAATATCCTTGTTGCGGTTCGAGCGTTCGCAGACCGAGAAGAAGCCGCGCTTACACTGGTCGCACTCGCCACAGATGATTGTGAACGGCACGACGATGCGCTCGCCCTTCCTGAGCGCACCGTTGACGCCTTTGCCGGTCTCGACGACTTCGCCCATGAACTCGTGGCCCATGACGTCGCCCTTCTCCATGCCGGGCATGAAGTGGTCGTAGAGGTGCAGGTCCGAGCCGCAGATTGCGCAGGCGGTGACCTTGATGATGGCGTCGCGGTCATGCTCGATTTTGGGGTCCGGGACCGTATCGCAGCGGATGTCCTCAGTGCCATGCCAAACCAGCGCTCTCATGGAACACCTCCTAACGTGTATAAATTTTTCTAACCCCCGGATTTCAGCTCCACTTGTCGGAAGCAGCTTCGGCTTGGAAAGTTTCATGTTCGAACTGCAATAAATCCGAACTCGATGACACTCACTTCGGCGTGTCACCTTGGCCATGATGCCATGCATCAATGGATTTTGCGCGTTGTATAAATTGCCGGCAACCAAATTTGACAAATTTATTTAGGGGGTATGGCCAATAGCTGCCAAGCTGGTCTGGTGCTGTGAAGGAAGACGGCCTGTTCGAAGCGGGCTAGCGCTGAGGATACCTGCTTCGGCGCATGCTTCGACGACCAGCGGCTGCCGTTGAAGGCCAAAAGTAGAGCGTCCGCCTCAGCACGAGAGGCCAAGCCCAGTTTCCGCCCGAGCCGAAGCCATTGGAGATCTGACGAACGGCTGCTTCGGAGAATTGCCGACAGCAGTCCAGACGGCTGGGTTGGGTCGTAACCGGCCGCCGTACGATCAAGCCGCTGGGGAGCAGCCCCCGGATCCCCGCGCCTCAACGCCCCCCGCGCAAGGCCTTCTCGGCGAGCAGCGCCGCCCGCTTCAGCTTGGCCCAGCCGGGCTTCACCGCCTGCCGGCCGCGGGCGACCGCCATGGCGTCCGCGGGAACGTCGTCGGTGATGACCGAGCCGGACGCCACGTAGGCCCCCTCCCCTACGGTCACCGGCGCAACCAGCGCGGCGTTCGAGCCGATGAACGCGTGGGCGCCGATCGTGGTGCGGTGCTTGAGCACCCCGTCGTAATTGCAAGTGATCGTGCCGGCGCCGATATTGGCCTTCGCGCCGATGTCGGCGTCACCGAGATAGGTCAGGTGCGCCGCCTTGGCGCCGGCCCCCATCCGGGCATTCTTCAGCTCGACGAAGTTGCCGAGTTCGGCGCCGGTCTCCAGCACCGCATGGCCTCGCAGGCGCACGAACGGCCCGATCCGGACGCCCGCCTTCAGCTCGGTCTCGGTGAGATGGGCGAAGGACCGCACGGTGCAGCTGTCGCCGATCCGCACGCCCGGGCCGAACACCACGTTGGGCTCCACCATCACGTCGCGCCCGAGCATCGTGTCGTAGCTCAGGAACACCGTTTCAGGGGCGATCAGGGTGGCGCCGCCCAGCATGGCGTTGCGCCGGAGCCGGCCCTGAATCGCCGCTTCGGCGACGCTGAGCTGCACCCGGTCGTTGACGCCCTGCGCCTCCGACTCGTCCACCGGCACGACGGTGACCGACAGGCCGTCCGCCACCGCGAGCGCCACCGCATCCGGCAGGTAGTATTCGCCCGCGGCGTTGTCGTTGCCGATGCGGGTGAGCAGCGACAGGGCATGCCGCCCGGACAGCACCATCAGCCCGGCATTGCACAGGGTGACGGCCCGTTCCGCCGCGCTCGCATCCTTCTCCTCGCGGATCGCCAGGACCCGGCTACCCTCGGTCAGTACGCGCCCGTACCCAGCGGGCGACGGGCTCTCGAAGGCCAGAACCGCGATGGCCGCACCCTCGGCCAGCGGCGCGCGCAGCCTCAGCAAGGTCTCGGCGGTGACGAGCGGCGTGTCGCCGAACGCAATGACCACGTCGTCGTCGGGATCGGCGAGCACGTCGCGGGCCGCCAGCACCGCGTGGGCGGTGCCCAGACGCTCGGCCTGCGGGAAGATCTGCGCGCCGGGGGCGGCCTTCGCGATCTCGGCGGCGACATCGTCGCGTCCGGGCTCGGCCACAACGGCGATCCGCCCGGCGCCGGCCGCCTGCACGGCGGCCAGGACATGGCCGAGCATGCTCCGGCCGGCGATCCGGTGGAGCACCTTCGGCAGATCCGAACGCATCCGCGTGCCCTTCCCGGCCGCGAGCACGATGGCGGTGAGGCTGCGCGGGGGCGTTCCGGTCGGAGTCATCGCGGGTCCAGGCGTCGTCAGGGCGCGCCACGGATGGGCCGGACCGGCGCGCCGCGCAAGCCCGGCCGTTGGCTCAGCGCAGGGCCAGGGCGGCGTGGTGGCCCGAGCCGTGGGCGAAATGCTCCCGGCGGCGTTCGATCGAACTCGGGATCCGGAGGGATTCCCGATATTTGGCCACGGTTCGCCGGGCGATGTCGACGCCCTCGCCGCGCAGCTTCTGCACGAGCGCATCGTCGGACAGCACGTCGTTCGGCGTCTCGCCGTCGACCAGTTGCTTGATCCGATGGCGCACGGCCTCCGAGGAATGGGCCGCCGCGCCGGCGGCCCCCGGGATCGCCGCGGTGAAGAAGTATTTCATCTCCAGCGTGCCGCGGCTGGTGCCGATCGCCTTGTTGGAGGTGACCCGCGAGACGGTCGATTCGTGCATGCCGATCGCCTCCGCCACCGTCTTCAGATTGAGCGGACGCAGATGCGTCACGCCGTACACGAAGAACCCGTCCTGCTGGCGGACGATCTCGGTGGCGACCTTCAGGATCGTGCGGGCGCGCTGCTCCAGGGAGCGGGTCAGCCAATTGGCGTTCTGCAAAGCCTCCGACAGGAAGGCCTTGTCGCCATCGGCGTTCGCCCCGCGCACCACCCGGGCGTAATAGCTCTGGTTGACGAGGACCCGCGGCAGGGCCTCGCTGTTCAGCTCGACCAGCCAGGAGCCGTCCGACGCCGCGCGCACGAACACGTCGGGGATCAGCACCTCCGCGGCGTGCGAGCCGAACGCCCGGCCGGGCTTCGGATCGAGCCGGCGGATCTCGCCCAGCATGTCGACGAGATCCTCGTCGTCCACGCCGCAGAGGCGGCGCAGCCCGGCGAAATCGCGCTTGGCCACGAGGTCGAGGCGCGAGACCAGCGCCTGCATGGCCGGGTCGAACCGGTCGCGCTCGCGCAGCTGGATCGTGAGACATTCGGCGAGGTCGCGGGCGGCGACGCCGGGCGGATCGAACGCCTGTACCAGGGTCAGGACCCGCGCCACGGTCTCGGGCTCGGCGCCGAGGCGCTCGGCCACGCCTTCGACCGTTTCGCGCAGGTATCCCGCCTCGTCCACCGCATCGATCAGGAAGCCGCCGATCAGCCGCTCCATGGGGTTGCGCGTGGCGAGATCGAGCTGGCCGGCGAGATGGTCCCGCAGGGAGGTCTCCGCCGTCAGGGTGGCTTCGAAATCCGGGGCCTCCGCGTCGAAGCTGCCGCCGCTGCTGCCGTAGGGTGGCGGCGTGAGCGAGAGCATGTCGCCGCCGCCGATCTCCCGCGCCTGGAGCGGCGCGTCGTCTGGAAAGACGTTGTCGAGGCGCGTGTCGAAATCGCCCTCGATCTCGCCGCGGCTCGGATTAAGCTCGTTCGACAGCCATGAGTCGGGCTCGGCGGTCTCGAAGCCGTCGCCCGCTCCATCCTCGACGTAGGCCGGTTCGGCTGCTTCGCCGGCGCCGGTCGGCTCGGGCTCGGCCCGTTCGAGGAGGGGGTTTCGCTCCAGTTCGGCCTCGACATAGGCGGCGAGGTCGAGCTGCGAGAGTTGGAGAAGTTTGATCGCTTGCAGGAGCTGCGGCGTCATCACCAGGGCCTGGCCCTGACGCACTTCCAGCCGTTGCACCAAACTCATACGAGGCCCCGATGCCCTTCCAGCGCGGTTAGCCGGCCACCGCCGAGTGCGTGGCGGCATGAATCTTGCTTGAGTTAGTTTCTCATCTGTAGACCGATCGCGGCCGAACGTCAAAGCGTGTGCACGGCCGGGCGCTGCCGCCATGAGCCTCGGGGCTCGGCGCGTGGCGGAACAGACTGTTCCGCCCGTGTCTCCGGCACCCTAGAGGCTTTCGTTTAAGGAAGTTTGGCGCGGTTTTTCCGGCGTCGAACGCTCCGTTCCGCTGAGGTTATCCCCACTCGATTGCAGCGGAAATCGTTTGATCGCGGATGCAGTGACGGCGTGACACGCGATCCGCCTGCACGCATGAACCGACTGCTGCCGCAGAACGGGGCCGTCAGCTCACGGCGGCAGGTCTCGTCCGGGAGAGTCTCCGGGCCTGATTGCGCGCCGTGCGGACCGCGTCGAGAAACGATCGACCGTCCCGTCGGCTCGGTGCTGATCGCGATCGCACTTGTTCTCCCGCATACGGATTTCGGCGCTGTCGGTCGACGCATCCGCGTGCCGGCCCAGCGGCACTGGGGGCGCGATCGCCCTGGAGGACGCGGGCTGGTCCTACGGTCCTGCGGAGGCCGGGTACGGCTGCCAGATGCGGCCGTTCACCAACCGCAGTTCGGAACAGGCGGCTGCGCCTTCGCCAAAGCCGACTTCTCGATCTGCACCATGGCGCCCCAGGCGTATTTCTGCGCGTGGGGCGTGACGTTGGCGAAAAGGCAGCCGAGCTGAAAATGGGTCGCGCCCATCTCACCCGAGAAGGCCATGCAGTCGACGAAGGTCCAGGTCGTGGGGACCGGGGTCATCGAGCGCCAGCGCGGCATCGCCACCGGCGAACAGACTTTCACGGCGCCGGTCGACGCGTCCGCATTGAGGGCGTCCCCAGGCGCCTGGGCCGCCGCGGACCCCAGGGTCAGGGCGAGCGGGAACAGCGCAGCACAGGCGCGGAGTTGGCCGTATCGCATCATGGGGTCAGTGCATCGTCCGCCAGAGGGTCGCGAGGATCGCGAAGCCGACGAGATTATAGAGGATCGCCCACAGCCAGACACCCAGGATCGCGCGGCTCGGCTGCCGCGGCCGCTGCCGGCCGAGGCGCAGGCGGTTGCGATCCTCGGGCGTCGGCCAGATCGCGTTCTTGGGCGCCCGGAGCAGGCGCGTCAGCGTCTCGGGCAGGTGCGGGCCGGGCGGTCGCTCGCCGTTCATGACGGCCTCGGATGCGGCGATGGGCGGACCGCGGTCGCGGCCCGTGCCCGGCTTCTACAGGGGGCCGCCCCGGCGCGGCAATGCAGCCCGCACCGCCGGTCGGCTAAAGAACCGTTCCCGGGGCCTCCGGATCGTAACGGTAGGCCCAGGTTTCGGAGAGCAGCCTGTCGCCAGACTTCAACTGGAGCCGCATCTCGACCGGCTCCGGCCCCTCGGCATAGACCTTGAAGAAGACCCGCCAGGGGCTCGGCTTGCCGTAGGGCGCCCAGGTGGCGCCGACCTCCTCGGCGCTGCCGCGCGAGAGCGTCAGCGTGACCCTGGCCTTTTCCGGATCGAGCCCTGCCAGGGCTGCGCCCTCGAATTCCAGCACGAATTGCCGCCCGAGGTTGGCCCGGCCCGGGCGGCGATCGGACTCGGCGAGCCATGAGGCCTTCATCGCCCGCGTGGCGACGCAGCGGGCGAGATCGGTCGCGACCGGTTCCTGCACGGTCCAGCGCAGACGGTAGGCGAAGCTGCGCTCGTCCCCGGCCTTCGGCGGATCGGCCGGCACCCACATGGCGCCGATGTTGTCGTCGGTCTCCTGGTGGGTCGGGATCTCCACGAGTTGCACGCTGCCCGGCCCCCAATCCCCCTGCGGCTCGACCCAGATGTCCGGCCGGTTCTCCTCGAACCCGTCGTCGATGTAGTGGTCGAACACCCGGTCGCGCTGGAGCAGGCCGAAGCCCTTGGGCGATCGGTCCGCGAAGGCGCTGACACTCAGGCGCGGGGGGTTGTTGAGCGGGCGCCAGATCAGCTCCCCGGCCCCGGTCTGCATCAGCAGCCCGTCGGAATCGTGCACCTCCGGCCGCCAGTCGCTGGCGACGAACCGGCTGATCCCCTCCGAGTACCAGAGCATCGAGGTCAGCGGCGCCACGCCGAACCGCTCCACGCTCCGGCGCATGTAGAGCGTGCAGGCGACGTCGATGACGACGTGGGGCTCCTTGCGGGCGACGAAATGGTAGGCGCCGGTCAGGCTCTGCCCCTCCAGCAGGGCGAGCACCGTGACAGCCCCGTCGGCGGCCGGGCTCACGTAGAACCGGGTGAAGACCGGGAACTCCTCGGTCTTGCCCGGGCCGGGCGCCGTGTCGATGGCGATGCCCCGGGCCGAGGCGCCGTACTGCGCCCCGTCGCCTGCGGCGCGGAAGTAGGACGCGCCGAGGAAAGCCAGCCAGTCCCCGTCGTCGCCCGGCTGGCCGGCCGGGAACTTCTGGTAGCGGAAGCCCGCGAAGCCGGCGCCGTCCGGCACGTCCTTGGCGGGGTTGCCGGGCGGGTAGCTGAACAGGTCGTGGCTGTAGAGCACCGGGCGGGCCTGCCCGCCTTCGAGCGCGTAGATCTGCACCGGGTGCCGGAAGAAGTTTCCGAGGTGGAAGAAGGTCACCGGATAGGCGCTGTCGGCGTAGAGCGCGTGAGCCGGCGGATAGCGGATTTCCTGCAACGGCCCGTACGTGAGGGCGTCGAGGGCCTTCGGGGCGGGCGCCTCCGGCGGCGGGCTGTAGGGCCGGTCGCGCAGGCTGCGGGCGAGAGCCTTCAGCCGGTCGAGATCCATCGGCTCGGGCGGGCCCAGCCGCGGCCCGGCGGCGGCGAGCGCGGGCTTCGGGAACGGCGCAAGGGCCAGGAGCCCGAGGGCGGTCAGGACGCGACGCGTGATCAAGCGAGAGCCTCGGAGATTCGGCCGGGCCACGGGGGCGATGCCGCCCTCTATCCAGCCCGGAGCGGCGGCGCAATTTCCCTGATGCAGCTCAGCTCCGCGGCCCGCAGGTGCCCGTGGGGCCGTCCGTCGACCAGAGTTCGGCGCCGCCGCCGGGGGCACACTGCCCGGGCAGCGCCAGGGTGATCAGCTTGGACAGCGCCCGATTCTCGTCCTCGCCGTAGCCGATCTCCCCGACCATGCGGCCGGTCTTGTCGAACAGCGCGACGGTGGCCGAGTGCTCCATCGTGTAGTCGCCATCCTTCGTCGGCACGCGACGGTAGGCGACGTGGTAGGCATCGGCCATGCGGGCGACCTGATCCGGCGTGCCGACGAAGCCGCGGATGCGGGGATCGAACGAGACGAGATAGTCCCGCAGCGACTCGGGCGTGTCGCGCTCCGGGTCCAGGGTGACGAACACCACGTTGATCCTGTCCGCGTCCCGCCCCATCCGGCCGAGCGCCCCCGACAGGGTGGCGAGCGTGGTCGGGCAGACCTCCGGACAATGGGTGAAGCCGAAGAACAGGGCGGTCGGCTTGCCGAGGAGGTCGGCCTGGCTCACCGGATTGCCGTCGAGATCCGCCATGACGAAGGTCCCGCCGACCCTGCGCGGATGGCTGAACCGCGAGCCCTGCTGGGCGACGATCGCCCCGGTTCCGGCGGCGACGAGGCCGATCAGGGCAGCGGAAGCGATGAGGGCGATCGGACTCGGTGCCATGCTATGACCTACGACGGCGCGTCGATGCCCGTCATATGGGGTCGCCGTCGATCGGCGCGATGCTGCGCGGGGTCGCAACCGGGGGAACACCCATAGGGGCGGCCGGTTGCCCGGTCGAGAGCCGGTGCCGCCGCTCTGCCGGCCTCCGCCCGCAGCTTTCCCCTTCCCCTCCGAGGCAGGAGCCGCCGCCATGGCCCAGCAAATCCCCGTCGACCCGGAAGCCAGGGCCGATGATCCGCGGCGCGACGCCGAGCGGGACGATGAAACGCACGCGCTCACCGACGACGTCGCCTATCGGCGCCTCGTCCTCGTGAACGTGGTGTTCGTCGGCGATCCCGGCGCGGGGGATCGCGGCTGGGTCTTGGTCGACGCCGGCGTGATGGGTGGCAAGCGCGCCATCCTGTCGGCCGCCGAGGCACGCTTCGGCGCCGGTGCGCGCCCCGCCGCCATCGTGCTGACCCACGGCCACTTCGATCATGTCGGCGTGCTGGAGGATCTGGCCTCCGAATGGGATGTCCCGGTCTACGCGCACGCGCTGGAACGGCCCTATCTCGACGGCAGCGCCTCCTACCCCACGCCCGATCCGAGCGTCGGAGGCGGGCTGCTCGGCCGCCTCTCGCCGCTCTACCCGACCCGGCCGGTGGACGTCTCCGGACGATTGAAGTCCCTGCCGGAGGATGGCTCGGTCCCGCCCCTGCCGGGCTGGCGCTGGCTTCATACGCCGGGCCATGCGCCGGGGCATATCTCGCTCTGGCGCGCGGCGGATCGCACGCTGATCGCGGGCGATGCCTTCGTGACGGTGGCCCAGGAATCGGCCTACGCGGTGGCGCTTCAGGAGCCGGAGCTGCACGGCCCGCCGATGTACCTGACGATCGACTGGGACGCGGCGCGCACCTCCGTGCGGGCGCTCGCCGCCCTCGAACCCGAGCGGGTGATCACCGGCCACGGCCGTCCTCTCCAGGGGTCGGAAATGCGACGCGCCCTGAATGTCTTGGCGGCGGATTTCGACCGCGTGGCGGTCCCGAAGCACGGGCGCTTCGTCGTGGCGCCCCTGCGCGCCGAGGACGGCTCGGCCTACAGGGACGAGCGGTGAGCGCGTTCCCGTACGCCGCGCTGCCCCGCGCTCAGGACGCCCGCGCCAGTTCCTCGGCTGCGGGCGGCGCGTAGGACGACTCGTTGGCCGGGCACAGGATGTCGTCCATCTCGGATTTCGGCATCGCGCGACCGAACAGGTAGCCCTGGCCGAAATGGCAGCCCTGGTCCGAGAGCCAGTCCAGGCTCGCATCGGTCTCGATGCCCTCCGCCGTCGTGGTGAGGCCGAGGCTGGTGCCGAGCTTGATGATGGCGTCGACGAGCTTGGCGCGCTCGTCGCTCATCGTGATGGCGTCGACGTAGCTCCGATCGATCTTCAGCTTGTCGAACTTCAGCTCGCGCAGATGGTAGAGGCTCGAATAGCCGGTGCCGAAATCGTCCAGCGCGATGCGCACGCCGAGCTGCCGCAGCGACAGGAGCGTCGCGCGCGTCGCCTCCAGATCCTGGATCAGGGCGCTCTCCGTGATCTCGACTTCCAGCCGCTGCGGCGGGAAGCCTGTCTCGGTCAGGATCGCCAGGATGCGCTGGGCCAGCCACGCGTCCTGGAACTGGTGAGGCGCGATGTTCACCGCCAGGACCAGATGGGACGGCCAAGCTCGGGCGTCGAGGCAGGCGCGGCGGATCAGGTTGTAGCTGAGATCGGCGATCATCCCGGTCTCCTCGGCAACGGAGATGAATTCCGAGGGCGCGATCAGGCCGCGGACCGGATGGCGCCACCGGGCCAGCACCTCGACGCCGACGATGTCCTTGCCGGGCAGCGAAACCACGGGCTGGTAGAAGGGCTCGATCGCCCCCGTCTCGATCGCGACGCGCAGCTCCGCCTCGGTCCGGGCGCGGGCACGCAGTTCCTCGTCCATGGTGCTGCGGAAGAAGCGATAATTGCCGCGTCCGTCCTTCTTGCCCTGATACATGGCGAGATCCGCCGCGTGCAGCACCGCATCGGAATCCGCATGCTCCGCGGCCACGATGGCGACCCCGACCGTGGCGCCGACCTTGAGGTCGTTCTGGTTCCACGAGACCGGCTCGGAGATGGCGGTGATCACCGCCTGGGCGAGGCGCGTCAGCCCTTCGCTGCCGTGCTCGACCGGAACCAGCATGGCGAACTCGTCGCCGCCGAGCCGGGCGGCCACGCCGCCGGCGGGCAGGAGCTGGTTCAGGCGCTCGGCCACGGCGCACAGGACGGCGTTGCCGGCAGCATGGCTATAGAGGTCGTTGACCGGCTTGAACCGGTCGAGATCGATCAGCAGGACGGCCGCGGTCGGCTCGGTGCTGACCTTAGCATGCGCCCGTGCCACCGCGTCGATGAACCGGCGCCGGTTGGCGAGACCCGTGAGCCCGTCGTGCCGGGCGATCGCTTCGGCCTGCGCGGCCGACGCGTCGCGCTCCAGCATCAAACGGCGCAGCAGGATCGACTTGCGAACGGCCGCGCCGCACATGGCCACGCCCATGCAGGCAGCCAGCATCAGCAGGTCGTTGAGCTGATAGTCAGAGATGAGTCTGCTGAGGGAGTCGAAGGTCCCGAGGTTGACGCCGACGAACCAGATGCCGGCGCCGATGATCAGCAGGCACAGTGTCTCGTACAGCTCGCCCCGGCCCCACGCGTTCGACGTTTCGCTCGGCATGTTTTGCGCCCAATCTCCGACGCATTACAAGAGCACGAAAAGTGCTAAAAGGCTGTGAATTCAGTCCTCACTAAGTCGTGGTTGCCAATTAACGATGGTCGGCATTGCCGGAGATGGGGGATGAACCGAGTCTCGTTCGCCACCGCGTAAGCGTGAGGCTTGGCCTTGAAGCTTGGCTTCGGCGCCTGTTGCCAGCCTGGCCCCTATCTCGGCGTCAAAGTGGGGTCGTGGCTCTGGTGTGACGGCCGCACAGCCGCCGCCGACGCGACCGTCAAGCGGACCCGTCTTCGCAGATCCGGGTAGCACATGGCTTATCCGGTCCCCTGGACGCTTCACGAGCGTGAAACTCGCTCCGGACCGGCGCCGGCCCGTCACCGGGCCTGGGGGCCTACCGCCTCGGGCGAGCGGGCGAGCGAGGCCAGAATGAACGCCATGAAGAACAGGAAGTATTGATTGACCGAGAGTTCTTCGAACATCATCGACGGGATGAGAAATAGGGCGCTGTAGAACAGGAACGGCCCGAACCGCCCCGGCGCCGACAGGATCCGCACCAGTCCGGCGATCAGCAGCAGGGCGACGGCGATACCGTTCTGGAGGGCCAGCGAGACGAATCCGTTATGCGGGGTCACGAGGCCGGTCAGCGCCTTCAGCTCCTCCCGACGGGCGATCTCGCCGACGCCGAACGGATAGGCGACGACGAGGCGCAGAGCCGTGATGCCGGAGAGGAACCGCTCGTCGAAATTTTCTGACACGTTGTGATCGTCGGCGAACCGCTTCTCGATCGCCTGCGCCAACGCGTTGGGCAGCGGGATCTCCCCCGTCAGCGACCATCCAACCAAGAGGATCGCCAGCACGCCGAGCACGCCCAGGACCATCGAAGCCTTGAGGTTGCGCCGCATCAGCAGGGCGAAGACGATGAGCGGCATGAACAGGCCGGCCCGGTTGTTGGTCAGCGGGAAGCTCGCCATCAGGGCGACGAAGTAGAGGACGTAGATCGCCTTGAGCCGGTAGCGCAGGCTCAGGATCAGCGCCGCGACGCCGCCCAGCGCGAAGACATGGCCAGTCTCGTTGCCCGAAGCCCAGAGGCCGCCCTGCTTGTCCTCGACGAACAGCTTCAATTCCTCGTCCAGGCCATCGGTCGGCACGGCGAGGCCGAAGCGTTCCAGCGGCACCCCCGAGGATGCGAGCAGCAGGATCGCCAGGGACGCCAGCAGGCCCGCGAGCAGGCCGGCGCAGAAGGCGTCCTCGACGCGATGATCCCGGAACAGGACCAGCAGGATGAAGGCCTGCACGACGTAGAGCAGCAGGATGAGCGTCAGGTAGACGTCGCCCGCCTGCTTGTGCGCCTTGAGGAGCATGGAGACGCCGACCAGGGCGAGGACCGCACCGAGGGGCGCGATGCTGCGGAGCGCCTCCGTGATGACGGGCCGGCGCAGCCCCAGCCAGGGGATGAGCAGGAACGGCATCAGGTCGGACAGGCGCTGGAACGGCAGCCCGAAGCTCGACGTCAGCACGTTGAACTGCAGCGCCGCCCCGAGCAGGAAGACGGCGGCGCGCTGCGACCCGACGGAGACCGCCGGGATCGTCGCTGCCATCGGTGCTGCTTGTCCCGCCATGGTGCCGATCCGTTCAGAGCGCGCCGATCCCGGGCCACCACCCTCGCGCACAAAGGTTGGCGGAGCGTGGAGATCAGGTGGTCCGGCGCAGGAAGAAGCCGAGGGCGGAGCTGACCGTGTCCCGCATGAAGACCTGGGCGAGGCCGGCATAGGCCAGGATGCCGATGCCGACCGCAACGAACAGGCCGAGCCTGTCGCCGAGTGCGGCATGGATCGGATCCTGGATCAGCAGCACGAGGGCTGCCATCGCGGCGGAGCAGGCGGTGACCGGCAGGAGCGCCCGGGCAAGCTGGCGGTTGCTCACCGGCACGATCCGGCCCACCGCCGACACGATCGCCGGCGTGAACAGGTAGGCGCGCGCCACGTGCCCGGCGACGAGGGCGACGAGGCCGAGCGGCGCGGTCACCACGGCGGCCACCGCACCGAGGCCGAACTGCGCGCCGGCCAGCCGCAGCGCCGTGCCGTTGCGCCCGAGCGCCGTGAAGATCATCCACAGCATCGAGGTCGCGACGAATTCGGGCGCCAGGAGCGCCAGGATCCGCAGCACCGGGGCCGCGTCGTGCCATTGGTCGCCGAACAGGAACGGGATCAGCGTCGGCGCGACCGCCGCCATGCCGAGGAAGGCCGGCACCGCCACGAAGCACGATGCCACCGTGAAGGTCTGGAAGGCGGCCGCCAGTTCGTCCGGCCGGTCCTGCAGCCGGGCATAGGTGGTCAGGCCGACGGTCGTGAGCGGGATCACCGCCACCTGGCTCACGAGGTCGATGCAGCGCCACGCGAGTCGCAGGTAGCCGATATCGGCGGCCGACAGGAAATAGGCCGCGATGACCTCCTGGCTGCGGATCGAGAGAACGAGCAGCAGGTACGTGCAGAACACCCGCGAGCCGAAGGCGATCTGGCTCCGGGCCGCCGCGAGGTCGACGCGGCGCGGCGGCACCCAGCGCGACGCCGCCCAGGTCAGCAGCGTCGTGGCGGTGGTTGCGACGAGGCGCTGCACCACGAGGCTCCAGACGCCGTAGCCGGCATAGGCCATCGCCAGGGCGACCGCCCCGCCGGCGAGGTTGGCGCCGAGCGCCCGCAGGGCGAGCTTGCGGAAGCCGAAACTGCGCTGCAGGCGGGCTTCGTGGATCGCCCCCGCGGCCGTGATGACGAAGCAGATCGAGAGGGCGGACAGGACCGGGCGCAGCTCCGGCATATCGAAGATCCAGGCGATCGGGCCGGCGGAGGCCGCCAGCGCGACCGCGCAGAGGAACCCGGTGCCGAGCATCACCCAGAACGCGGTGGCGGCGAAGGTCTCGTCGAGATCGGCCCGCTGGACGACCGCGTCCGGCAGGCCGCAGCGCGCCACGATCTGCAGGATGTCGATGAACACGACCGCGATCGCCACCATCCCGAACTCGGCCGGGGCGATGAGCCGCGCGAGCACGAGGAACACGCCGAAGCTCAGCACGACGTTGCCCACGGAGGCGAGCGCCACCCAACGCGCCGCCGCGAAGGACCGTCCGGTCACCTCCGCGCCGGTCGGGCCCGGCACGAAATCGGAGGCATCGGCCGCTGCGGCGGCCTCGGTGAGCGTCGGCGTGCCGGCGGTCACGACCGGGCCGCCCGACGCTCGGCCACGAGCTCGGCGTAGAGGTCGATGTACTTCTCGGCGACGCGCTCCGAGGTCGATTCCTGGATGACGTGCTGAAAGCTGCGCTCGTCCGGCAGGTCGCCCCGGCCGCGGGCGATCACGGCCGACAGGCGCGCGGCGAGGTCGGCATCATCGCCGGGCGTGAACAGCCAATCGGCATTGTCCTCGCCGATCAGCTCGGGGATCCCGCCCGAGGCCGCGCCGATCACCGGCACGCCCATCGTATAGGCCTCGTAGATCGTCCGCGGTGACGGCTCCGCCCAGAACGAGGGCACGACGAGCACATCGATCTCGCTCAGGAAATCGGCGGGCTGGGCCCAGCCGACGAACGCCACCGGCAGGCCCTCGGCCTGTGCCTTGAAGCGCTCGATCGAGTCGTCCATCGCATGCCCGGCCACGAGGCAGCGCCAGTTGCCGGGGCCGATCCGCTTGAAGGCGTCGATCAGCGTGCCGACGCCCTTCTCGGTGTTGATCCGGCCGAGATAGCCGAAGGTCATCGGCTTGCCGGTCCGGTCGATCGTGCGGCGCGCCTCCGGATCACCCTCCGGGACGGTGCAGGAGTAGAAAATGACCCGGCGGCGTTCCGGCGCCAGATGCGTGAACAGGCCGTGATTGACGTGGGTTTTCAGGATCTCCGTCCCGACGCTGACGACCGCGTCCACCGAACGGTTGGTGATCTGCTTGCCGGCATTGACCACCTTGCAGCCGAGGTGCCAGCGATCGCAGGGCTTGCCGTTCTTGAACATGGCGGCGTTGCCGCAGATCAGATCGTACTCGCAGACCGTGTGGACGATCGGGATCCCGCGCTTGGCCGCCTCGCGCCAGACCAGGGTCGAGACGTCGAGCAGCGAGTGCGTGTTGACGATGTCGGGCTTGAAGTCGTCGAGGACCCGGCCGAACTCGGCCGCAATCGCAAAGTTCCACTGCTGCTTGAGCTTCGCCCAGGCGCGGCCGAAGCGGCTCGCCTTGGGCCAGTCCTCCAGCCAGAAATCGTTGTGGTGCGCCATGCGGTAGACGGTGACGCCGCCGCGCACGCTCTTCGGCTCCGGCTCCCGGGCGATGCAGGCCGCCGCCACCGTGTGGCCCGCCGCGACCAGCTCCTCGGCGAGGTGCTCGACCGAGCGCTCGGCGCCGCCGACGATGTAGGGCGGGTAGAGGGCGCTGAGGTGCAGGATCCGCAGCGGGCCGGTCGCGGCGCGCAGGGACGCGGCGTCCGGCGCCCGTTCGCGGGCGGTCGGGGTCGGGGCCTCGGGCAGGGCCCGGGCATAGGCTTGGGAGAGGGTCGGGGTGATCATGGGCGGCACTCGCTGAGCTGCGGGCGCTCCGCGCGTGCGGGGCTACCGGATTCACTGTTCCCCGTGCGGCCATCGGGTTCACACATCGTGTGGGGCGCGGTGGCGGCCGGATGAAGCGCGGGTCCCCTCTCCCGTGCGGGAGAGGGACAGGGTGAGGATCGAGAACTTTCAGGACGGGACGCGCCCTGTCGGTGCGTCGATGGCGCGCCCTGTTCGGAGAGTTCTCGTCCCTCACCCCAACCCTCTCCCGCACGGGAGTGGGGGCCGGTCGCGCCGTGTCGCACGCGTCGGTGCGTTGCGAGCGGCTTGGGTTGCGCGGCGTCGCGGGTCGCCGCGTACAGGTCGAGGTAGGCGGATGCCACCGCGGCTGGGTCGGTCCCGTCGCGGATCGCATCAGCGCGGGACAGGCCCTCCGCGAGTCGGCGCGGCTCGGCGACGATCCGGGCCATGGCGGATGCGAGCGCGGCGTCATCCCCGGGCGGCACCAGCCAGGGACCGGGTCCGATCTGCTCGCCGATGCCGCCGATGGCGGTTCCGATCACCGGGACGCCGCTTCCGTAGGCTTCCGCCACGGTGCGGCCGAAGGGCTCGGGCCAGATCGGCGGGACCACCAAGCAGTCGATGCCGTCGAGGAAGGCGTCGCGCTCGGCGAAGCCCGCGAACGAGACGGGCAGCCCCTCGGTCAGCCCGCGGTAGCGGTCGAGGCCGTCCGCAGCGCGGCCGGCAACGGTCAGGCTCCAGCCCTGCGGCGGCAGCCTCCGACAGGCCGCGAGCAGGATGTCGACGCCCTTGGACGCCTCGATCCGGCCGAGATAGCCGAACCGCACCGGCTCGCCCGGGGGCCGCGTCCGCCGCGCCGCGTGGGGGTGCGACGGGATCGGATTCCAGATCACCCGGCGCAGGCCGTCCGGCACCGCACCGAAGAAGCCGGCCGCGAGATGCCGCGCCAGAAGGTCCGTTCCGACGGCGACCACGGCCGATATCGCGCGCTGGCAGCGTCGATGCGGCTCCGCGTAGATCCGGCACTTGAGGTGCTGGCCGGCGCAGGCCTTCCCGTGCCGCGCCATCGCGCCGTTGGTGCAGAGGCTGGTGAAGTCGTGCAGCGTGTGCACCACCGGCACACCGAGCTGTGCCAGCATCGGCCAAAGCGTCGGCGGCAGCTCGGAGATCGAGTGCGTGTTCACGACGTCCGGTTCGAACGCGCGGACCGCCGCGGCCATCCGGGCCAGAGAGGTCGGATTCCACTGGGTCGCGAGCTTGTAGCGCAGGCGGTCGAGCCGCCCGTGCTCCGGCCAGTCGAGGATGTGGAACGGCGTGCCGTACCCGGTCCGGTAGACCGTGACGCCGTCCTGAACGACCGGGGCGGCCTCCTGCCGGGCCGTGCAGGCGACCGCGACGGCGTGGCCGAGGCCCGCCTGCGTCCGGGCCAGGGTCTCCACCATCAGTTCGGCGCCGCCGACCTGCTCGGGCGGGTAGAGCGAGCTAAGGTGCAGGATGCGCATGGGGCACCTCCTGCGTGGGTCTGTCGCGCGCGGTGTCGCGGAGCGCGTCCAGCATCAGGGCCTCGTAGCGACGGGCCGTCTCGGCCCAATCGTAACGGCGCGCGTTGTCGTACCCGCGGGCGATCAGCGCGCCGCGCAGGCCCGGCTCGTCGAGGAGGCGGCGCAGGCAGGCGGCGAGTGCATCGGCGTCGTCGGGGTCAAAGGTCAGCGCGCCCGCGCCCGCGATCTCCGGCGTCGCGGACCGGTCCGAGCAGACGACCGGGCAGCCCAGCGCCTGCGCTTCGAGGACCGGCAGGCAGAACCCCTCCGAGAAGGACGGCACGCACAGGCACAGGGCGTTGCGATAGAGCGATGCCAAGCGACCCTCGCCGATCCGCGAGAGCCGTGTCAGCCGGACCGGGGCGCCGTCGAGGGCCGTGGCGATCGCCTCGTCCGGATCCTCGCCGACGTGGACGATGCCGATCCCCGGAAGGCCGAGGGCGGCGACCGCACGTGCGAGCGCGGAAAAATTCTTGTTGTACATGGCGTTGCCGACCGCCAGCACGTACGGCCCCGCCGGTAGCTCGGGGGACGGATCTTCCGCGTCGGGGTCGAGCATCGCGGCCGAATGGACGGTCTGCGTCCGATCCCGGACGAACGGGTAGAAGCGGCAGAGGTCGGTCTTGGTTGAGTCCGAGACCGTGATCACCCGGGCGCTGTTGGCCAGGACGAAGCGGAAGATCGGATCGGTGGTCAGGGCCTCCCGCGAGCGGCTCCGGCCCGGCATCGTCCGGAAGTAGAGATCGTGGACGACGCTGACCCGTGCGCGACCGCCGAAGGCCGCGCCGTAGGGATCGGCGTTCAGCACGAGGTCGATCTTCAGGGCGCGGCACAGTTTCGGAACGGCCAGGGCCTGCCGCACGACGTCGAACAGCATCACGCGGGGCCGCGGCACGGTCACGACCTCGATCCGGTCGCGGATCTCCAGGGGGAGCTGGTCCCGGGTCCAGGGTGAGCGCAGCACGACCGCGAAGGCGCCGCGGTCGAGCAACCCGGCGATCACCCGGAAGGCCACGAGGGCGACGCCCGAGGGACGTCCGCCGAACTGGGTCGGCATGTTCACGAGGACGCGCGGCATGGCGGTTCCGGCAACTCCGTTCGTGGATGAGGTTGGCCCGTCAGGCGCGGGCGGTGACTTCGAGGATGAGGTCGGACAGGGCCTGCTGCATGCCGGCCGCGCCGTAGCGGGTGAGCGCACGGTCCCGGGCAAGGCGGGTGCGCGGGGCGAAAGCGTCCGGATCGGCGAAGAGCTCGGCGAGGGCCGTCGCGAGACGATCGGGCCGGCGCGGTGGCACGAGGGTGCCGGCCGCGCCCCCGTCGAGGATCTCCGCCGAGGCGCCCGCGTCGGTGGCGATCACCGGCACGCCGGCCAGCATCGCCTCCACGAGCGTCCGGCCGAAGGGCTCGGGATCGACCGAGGGGTGCACCACCGCGTCGACGGCCTGCATCAGCCGGGGGACGTCGGCGCGCTGGCCAAGGAACAGCACCCGGTCGGCAACGCCGAGGTGTTCCGCCTGCGCGCGCAATCCGGCCGCGTATGCATCTTCGCCGAACAGGGCCGTGCCGACCACGATGCAGCGCAGGTCCGGAAGGCGCGCCAGCGCCTCGATCACCACGTCCTGCCCCTTCCAGGGTGCCAGACGGCTGAACACCCCGATCAGGGGGCCGGCCGGCAGGCCGAGTTCCGCACGCAGGGCCGCCGGGGATCGGGTATCGAGTTCGAGATCGAGCCCGTTCGGCACGACGGTCACGCGGGATGCGTGTCCGCCGGCTGCGATGAACGCGTCCGCGGCGGCGCGCGAGGGCACGACGACGCGGGCGGCGCACAGGTTGGCCAGCCGCGCCTGCACGACGCGCTGGGTTCGGCCGAAATGGGCGCCATCGAGGATGTCGTGCAGGTGCCAGATGATCGGCCGCCCGACGAGTCGCGCCGGGATCGCCGAGAGCAGGAAGGCCTTCTGCGAGTTGGCGTAGACGACGTCGGAGGCGCGGGCCGCGCGGGCAAGCTCCAGGGCGAGGCCGGCGAGCCGCCCGAGCTTCGGTAGCGCCCGCAGGACCGAGGCGTCCCGGCGCAGGCCCGACAGGCCTGTCCCCCGCCGGGCGAGGCGGATCTCGATCCCCGCGCCGCGCAGGGCCTCGGCCAGCGCGCCGTCCTCGAACAGGAACGCCGTGGAGCCGGCCCAGGGGCGCACGGCATCGCGCAGGACGAGTTCGGCCCCGGACATCGTTCCGGTGTGGGACACGAACAGGACCCGGGGCCGGGCCTGCTGCCCGGCCTCTGCGCCCTGGACGGACAGCCCGTCGATCGACAGTGCCCCGGTCATCACGCGGCCTCGGCGGTGCGCGGCTGGGGCAGACGCATCACGTCGTAGGTCGGCTGACGGCCTGACTTGACCATGGTCATCGCGATCCCGAGCACATTGCCGCCGGCCTGCCGGAGATTCGTGACGGTCTCGACGATGTCCGAGATCTGTGAGCGGCCGTAGCGGGCGCAGCACAGCACGCCGTCCACGTGGCGGGCGAGCATCGAGGCGTCCATCAGCAGGCTGGTCGGTGGGCTGTCGAGCAGCACGAGGTCGTAGCGGCGCGTCCAGCGCAGGAACTCGACCATGCGCTCGCTCATCAGCAGGTCGGTCGAGTCCGAGGTCGGCATCCCGGCCGGGATCACGTCGTAGCGGCCCGTCGCGACCACGGCCTCGGCGGCCGTGACCTCGCCCCGCAGCACCCCGACGAGCCCTGGCCCACGCCCGAGCCCGAGCGAGGCGTCGAAGTTCGGCCGGCGCAGGTCGCATTCGATCACGAGCACCCGCCGTCCGCTCGCGGCGCCGATTGCCGCGAGCGCGAAGGCCGTGAAGGATTTTCCTTCGCGCGGCTTTGCCGAGGTGACCAGGACGAGGCGCGATGCGCTACCGCCCGCCAGGACGAGATGCGCGTGCAGATTGCGCAGCACCGTCTGCATCACCGGATTGAAACGGGCCCGCTCCAGGGCTTCGGGCAGAGCGAGTTCCCGGCGCCGGTCGGACAGGCGCCCGACGAGACCGGGGGTGTCGAGGATCGGCAGCTGGGCGAAAACCGGGGCACCGGTGCCGGCCATGAGCGGCCCTGGATTGCGGACCCGCTGATCGGTGTAGTCGCGCAGGAGGGCCGCCGCCGCCGCCAAGACGCCCGCGAGCACGATACCGCCGGCCAGGAACGGCACGGGCTTCGGCGAGAACGGCTCCTGCGGCAGCTCGGCGAGGCTCACGAGCCGGGTGCTGCCGGTCAGGATGCGCCGCTCGGTCTCCAGCTCACCGGCGCGCTTCACGAGGTCGGCGTACCGGTTGCGCTGGATCTCCGCGTTGCGCACCATCCCCTCGATCGAGGCCTCGTCGTCCATCGCCGCAGCGGCCTCCGTCTTGGCGGTTTCGAGCTGGGCGCGCAGCGACTGCGCCAGGGCGTTCGAGGCCTCGTAGGACTTGCGCAAGCCCTGGGCGACGTTCCGGATCTCTTGATCGATGCGCTCGCGCAGGTTCGCGCGCTCGGTCGTCAGCGCCCGGATGGCCGGGTGGTTGGCGCCGAGCAGCGTGCTCTGGTTGGCGAGCTGCGCGGAGACGCCGCTCAGCTGCTGCTTCAGGGATACGATGGTCGGGCTCGACAGGACCGCAGGCGCGGTGTCGGCACTGCGTGCGCCCCGATTTTCGATCTCGCCGAGGCGCGCGGCGGCGTCGGCCTTGGCGGCCTCGGCTGTCGAGAGCTGCTGGCTGATGCTGGTCAGGCGCTCGGCGCTGATCGGCGCGTTGGTGCCCTTCAGGAGGCCCTTCCGGCGGCGGAACGTCTGGATCCGGGTTTCGTCCGCGCGGATCGAGGCGTCGAGCTGGCTGATCTCGGTGTGCAGCCAGTCGGAGGCCGCCTTGCGGCTGGAAGCCTGGGCCTCGCGCTGGTCGTCGAGGAAGGCGTCGATGAGCCCGTTGGTCATCGTCTGCGCCACCTCGGGCAGCGGCGAGCGATAGCCGATCGTGATGATCCGGGAGCGGCCGGAACTGATCACGGTGTAGCGCTTCTGCATGTACTCGACCAAGGCGTTGCGGTCGGCGGTGAGCTTCGTGCAGGCGGCCTCCTTCTTCTCGGAGATCGGCCCCGCCTTCCCGCCGCTGGCGGCATGGCGGCACTCAGCCAGGACGGAGGCGGTGAGGCCCCCGTCGATGGCGAGCCGCAGCAGCCGAGGCGAGCGGATCACCAAGATCTGGCTCTCGATATCGGCCGGATCGCCGATCTTCTGGATCCAGGCCATGGAGGCGTTGTGGGCGCCGGGCTCCGCCTCGGCGACGATCACCGAGCCGGTCGCCACGTATTGCGGCGCGATCATCGTCAGTGCGGTCACGGCGAGGCCGAAGACCACGACGAAGACGGTCGCGAACAGGTAACGGCGGCGCCAGATCCGCAGGAGCGGCGCGGCGAGCGGGCCACCCCGCGTCTGCTCCTGCGCGGCGGCGCGCATCGGGGGGCGTTCGTTGAGATCGACGGTGACGAGCGACATGGACATCGGCGTCAGCTCACAGCTTCCAGGCGCGGAAGGATGCGCATCGGCGGCTCGCAGGCCGCCCGGTGGAGGGCCATCTGCTCATCCACGAAGCGGGAGAACCGCACCCGGAACAGCTCGGCCGAGAACTGATCGGCCTGCGCCCGGCAGGCCTCGCGGGTGAAGTTGCTTTCCTGTTGGAGGAATCCACGTACGCAGTTCGCGATCGCGTCCGGGTCCGACCTGTCGAAGAACATCCCGGACCGCTGGGGACCGCGCGCCTGGACGGTCTCGCGCGCTCCGCCGCGCCCGAGGGCCAGGACCGGCGTGCCCTCCGAGGAGGCCTCCAGCACGATGATCCCGAAATCCTCTTCCGCCGCGAAGATGAAGGCGCGGGCGGTGGCCATGAGCCGGCGCAGGCCCTGGTCGGACACGAAGCCCGTGAAGGAGACGTTGGGGCCTGCGATCGCCTGCAGCCGCGCGGCGTCCGGGCCGCTTCCGGCCACCACGAGGTGGAGGTCCGGAAGATCCGCGAAGGCGCGGATCACCGCCTCCACGTTCTTATAGGGGACGAGGCGGCTCGCCACGAGGAAGTGGTTGCCGCGCGGCCCGTCGAAGCGCTCGCTCGACAAGGTGATCGGCGGATGGATCACCTCGGCCTGGCGGCCGTAGACCTTCTGGATGCGCCGGGCCACAAAGGCCGAATTGGCTACGATCGCGTTGGGCCCGGCGGCCGTGCGGACGTCCCACAGGCGCATCCGGTGCAGCACCATGCGGGCGAGCGCGCCCTTGAGGCCGGTGTCGCAGCCGCTCTCGCGCAGATAGGTGTGCTGCAGGTCCCAGGCGTAGCGCATGGGCGAGTGGATGTACGAGATGTGGAGCTGATCGGGCCCGGTCAGGACGCCCTTCGCCACGGCATAGCTCGATGAGATGATCAGATCGTAGTCCGACAGATCGAACTGCTCGATCGCGATCGGCATCAGCGGCAGGTAGGCCCGGTGCCGCGTGCGTGCGAGCGGCAGGCGCTGCAGGAAGCTCGTCTGCGCGTGATCGTAGCCGATCCGTGCCCGGTCCGCCGCCGGCAGGAAGTCGAACAGCGTGAAGACGTCGGCGTCCGGATAGATCCTGAGCAGTTGCTCGAGAACGCGCTCTGCCCCGCCGACGACGTAGAGCCAGTCGTGAACGATTGCGACCCGCATCCGAGATTCCTTGTCGACACACCGCGACGCGCATCGGACGACATTCCGTCTGCCGAGGGCACGTGAGCCCGTGGACTGCGTCACGTGTAGAACCTAAGATGAGGCGCCGGTTTTAAAGAAGGAATGAATGCGGTCTGCGTCAGGGCGATTATTACTTATTTCGAACTAACGGATCGGCGACAACCTTAATTTTAATTCTACGGTATGGTTAATTTGTTGGCGAATTCCAATCTCAATTCCGCATTTGCAGGTTGTTATTCGCGCGGAGGCGAAGCGAACTCGCCGCGAGACACTGCCCGCACTGACAGCCACCCGGTGCGATCTGTTCGCCGTGTCGTATGTGCTTCCGCGTCCGGCCGCCCCCGACCGATGCGTCCTCGCGGACCTGCGCCCGGCGGTACGAAGGTGCCCCGTTGCTGTCAGCGCGTCAGGGCGCTCTGCAAAGGCGTCGGCACCGGTCGTCGGTCGAAACGACGCCGGAGGGCGGCGTTCATCGGGGCCTCGATGTGGCGGAACAGGACCGACCCGAGGGCGGCCGAAGCCGCGAAGGCGAGCACGAAGATCAGCCCGGCACGCAAGGATTCGCCAACGGGAAGGAGCGCCACGACTTTCGAGGCCGTGTGGAGCATCAGGTTATGGATGAGATAGAACGAGTAGCTGGCGTTACCCTGAGAGAGTAGCCAGCGTGAGCGCAGGGTGATGCCGCCTTGCTCCAGCAGCAGCATCGCGCCGACGACGAGGCTGGCAGCCGATCCCCAAACCAGGGGCCGGAGGAACCCCGTCATCTCCGGCGACACCCCGAGACTGTAGGCCACGGCCTGCCCTCCGAGCACGAGCAGCCCGGCCGACACGATGGCAGCGCCCGTCACGCGCCGGACCGGGAAGCCCGGGGGCAGGCTCCCGAGGCGCAGATAGGCGTAGCCGAGGCCGATGCCGGCGGCGAATTCGAGCACGATCGGCTTCGTGTAATAGGCCCAGTACAGGCCGGGCACCGGCAGGAGCCCGAGGAGCGTCAGGCTCAGGAAGAGCGCGGCGGCGGTCAGGGCGCGCCATTCGCGCGTCGGTACCAGCAGCAGCCCGGCGAACACCACATAAAAGAACATCTCGTAATTGAGAGTCCAGCCGACGGAGTTCAATGGTTCGATGTAGCCACCCCGGGAGAACGGCAGGAAGAGAAGGGACTGGATCAGGTATTCCGGTCGCAAGTCCATGATGCCGATCGGCCTGAGGCCAACAAGCGCCATCAGGGCCAGCCCCAGGGTGACGAGCCAGTAGACCGGGACGACCCGCGCGATCCGCCGCGTCAGGAACGTGCCGACGCCCGCATCACCCTCGCTGGTGCTCACGAACATGATGAAACCGGACAGGACGAAGAACACGTCGACGCCGGCGGCACCGAACGCCAGCAGGTCCGGCCTCGGCAGGACTGGGCCGGCGTACAGGCCGAAATGGGTCAGGAAGACGAGGTAGGCCGCGAGGGCGCGCAGGATCTGCAAATTGTAGAGCATGGCTCGCTGGCTGCTCGCGGAACATCGTCTGCCCGTGCGGACGCAACGACGCGCCACCATGCCGGATCCCGCGCCGCCGAGTCACGGAGTGTTCGGATTCTTGCTGAACAAGCCGCCTCCGGAAGGCGGAAGACATGCCCCAAGTCAGTCTTGTCCACATGTCCAGGCTGAGACACTGGTCGATACGGGTTGGAAATTGGTTGGAAAGGCGTGCGCGGTCAGTATGACCCAGGCGGTTCCACCGGGAACCTCAGCTTACGGCCATGCTTTAGTTGGCAGAGCGGATGGCCGAAATTTACTATTAATACGTAGAGTATTTGACGCCTCACGAGGCGGATCAATAAAGTGTCATTCACTTGATTAAGGAGTTCCGCCTTGAACATCGCTCAAGATATTCGCGAAATCCTGGGCTCGAACGAAGCCTTCGCCGGTAAGGTCGATCAGCTCTCGGACGACGACAGCCTGTTCGATATGGGCCTCGACTCGTTCGGTTCGGTTCAGCTGATGCTGGCCCTGGAGGAGCGCTTCAACGTCGAGTTTCCCGACGAGCTCCTGAACCGCAAATCGTTCTCGTCGATCCGCGCGATCGGCGAGGCCGTCTCCACCCTGATCAAGCAGGAAGCCGCATGAGCACGCTCGCCGCGCGTGCAGAGCGGGCGGCGGCGGTGGCGGCTCGCCACGCTGATGCCGTCGACCGCGAGGGCCGCTTTCCCGCCGAAGCGGTCGCCGCCCTGAAGGCCGAGCGCCTTCTGGGCCTCCAGATTCCGGGCCAGTTCGGTGGCGAGGGTGCTGGTCTGGTGCAGATCGCGGAGGTCTGCAGCACGCTCGGCCATGCCTGCAGCGCGGCCGCGATGGTCTTCGCGATGCACCACATCAAGGTGTCGAGCCTCGTGGTCCATGGGCTCGACAGCGCGTGGCACTGCCGCCTGATGGAGCGCATCGCCCGCGAGCAGCTGCTGGTTGCCTCCTCGACCACCGAGGCAGGTATCGGCGGAGACCTGCGCAACTCCTTGTGTGCGGTCGAGACGACCGGCGAGACTTTCTCGCTCGGCAAGGACGCTTCGGTCATCTCCTACGGGGCGCAGGCCGACCTGATCCTCGCCACCGCCCGGCGCCACCCGGAGGCCCTGACCTCCGATCAGGTGCTGGTCGCGCTGATGGCCGATCAGATTTTGCTGGCCCGCACCAGCCAGTGGGACACGCTCGGCATGCGCGGCACCTGCAGCGATGGCTTCCGGCTGGAAGCCCGCGACGTGCCGGTCGAGCAGATCCTGCCCAAACCCTTCGCCGAGATCGCCGCCGTTTCGATGTTGGCCGCCTCTCACCTGCTCTGGAGCAGCGTGTGGTACGGCATCACCACCTACGCGGTCGATCGGGCCCGGGCGTTCGTGCAGGCCGAGGCGCGCCGCGCCCCCGGCAAGGTGCCGCCTACGGCCCTGCGGCTCGCCGAGGTGGTCAATGCGCATCAGGCCATGCGCGGCACCGTCGTGGCGGCCCTGCGCCGGTTCGAGGATGCGCATGGCGACGCCGATACGATCGGGTCGTTGGGCTTCAGCGTGATGCTCAACAACCTGAAAGTCACCGTCTCCGACATGGCGGTCGACATCGTGCGCCGGGCCCTCTCGATCGTCGGGCTCTCCGGCTACAAGAACGACACGCCCTTCAGCCTCGGCCGACCGCTCCGCGACGTCCTCTCGGCGCCGCTGATGATCGGCAATGACCGCATCCTCGCCAACACCGCCAAGCTTCTGCTCGTGCAGAAGGGCAGCGGCCAGCTCATGAGCGCGTGATGGACTCGATCTCTTCTCCCCAGGGCGACCTCATCCTCGACGACGAGCCGGAGGGTAGCCCGACCTTCCTCGACCGCCTGTTCGATCACGGCCTGCTGATCCGCACCGGCGTCGACGGCCTCTACGGCCGCAGCGGCGCCTTCGAGAGCGTCGTCGAGGCCCTCGATCGGCTGATCTCGCGCCTCGGCGCTGCGGACTGCGCCGAGGTGATGCGCTTCCCGCCCGGCATGAGCCGGCCGGCCTTCGAGCGCAGCGGCTATCTCAAGGGCTTCCCGAATCTCGCGGGCACGATTCACAGCTTCTGCGGCGACGGGGCGGGCCATGCCGAGATCCTGGCCTGCGTCGAAGAGGGCCGCGACTGGACCGGCCAGCAGGAGGCCACCGACGTCGTCCTGACGCCCGCCGCCTGCTACCCGCTCTATCCGGTGGCCGCCGCCCGGGGGGCGCTGCCCGCCGAGGGGCGCCTGTTCGATCTGCAATCCTACTGCTTCCGGCGCGAGCCCTCGCTGGAGCCGACCCGGATGCAGCTGTTCCGGATGCGCGAATACGTGCGCATGGGCAGCCCCGAGCAGGTGCTGGCCTTCCGCGAATCCTGGCTGGAGCGCGGCACCGCCATGATGCGCGACCTCGGCCTGCCGCTTGCCATCGATGTCGCCAACGATCCGTTCTTCGGACGCGCCGGCCGGATGCTCGCCAACAACCAGCGGGCGCAGGGGCTGAAGTTCGAACTGAACGTGCCGGTCAACAGCGTCGAGAAGCCGACCGCCTGCCTGAGCTTCAACTACCACCAGGACCATTTCGGCAGCACCTGGGAGCTGCAGCAGGCGGATGGCAGCGTGGCCCACACGGCCTGCGTCGGCTTCGGCCTGGAGCGAATCACCCTGGCGCTACTGCGGCACCACGGGCTCGACCTCGCCGCATGGCCCGAGGCCGTGCGCACGTCACTCTGGGGCTGAGCCGTGACCGCCGCTTTGCGCCTGTCGTCGGGGCTCGGGATCGCGGCGCCCTATAGCCCGCATGCGCTTCACGACGGGGAGCGGGACTGGCCGGAGACGAATTGCTACGTCGATCTCTGGATCGAACTGCTGCATGGCCGCGGCCTCGTCCCGGAGGCAATGCTGGGCTTCACGCTCCGGCAGGATTTCGAGGGCGACCAGTTCACCTTCTTCAAGCCGCCGCCCGCAGATATCGAGCGGCTCTACGGCCTGGAAGTGCTGGAACTCGCGGTCTATGCGGGCCTCGAAGCGCACGCGCTGATGCAGATGGCCGCGGGCCGGCCGGTGCTGGTCGAGGTCGACGCGATCTATCTTCCCGACACGCACGGCACGACCTACGGCCGCGACCACGGCAAGACGACGATCGGCATCCTGGCGCTCGACCCGGCGGCCGGGGAACTCGACTACCTGCACAATGCCGGCCGCTTCCGCCTTTCCGGCGCGGATTACGCCGGCATCTTCGGCCCCGCGACCCTGCCGCCCTACGCGGAGTTCGTGAAGACGGTCGCCCCACCCCTGCCGGCTTCCGAGCTTCCCGGCGTCGCACGGGAGTTGCTCGCCAAGCACCGGGCACGGGCCCCGCAGCGCAACCCCGTCCTGGCATTTTGCGACGCGTTGGCCGCCACGGCCGAGGGGCTCGTGGTTCAGCCGCTCAGCGTGTTCCACGCCTACGCGTTCAACACGACCCGGCAGCTCGGCGCGAATTTCGAGATGCTGGCGAGCCATCTCACCTGGCTCGACGCCAACGGGGCCGGTGCCTTCGCACCCGCCGCCGAGGCCGCTGCGGAGCTGAGCCGGGAGGCGAAGGCGTTCCAGTTCCAGCTTGCCCGCGCCTTCCACCGCCGCAAGGCGGACGGGTTGGCCCCGCGCCTGGACAAGGCGGCGGCGACCTACGCGCGCGTCTTCGCGGCCCTGGACGACGCGCTGGGCCGCTAGGGGTACGCGATGGCCCTCATCCGCAACGTCGATGGTCGGGCGTCCGAGGCGCTGCCCGGCTCCTGGCGGCTCGCCGTGACCCCGCCCGGCGCCTGCGCGGGGCCGGGTGATCTCGATGGCGTGGCCGGCTGGATCCCGGCCTCGGTTCCGGGGACCGCCGCCGCTTCCTTGCGCGCGGCCGGGCGCTGGTCGGAGACGGCGCCGACGCCGATCCATGACCAGGACGTCTGGTATCGCATGGACGTCTTCGGCCCTGGCCGGTACCGCCTGCGTTTCGAGGGCTTGGCGACGCTGGCCGAGATCTGGCTCGACGGCATCCCGGTCCTCACCACCCGCTCGATGTTCGAGCCATACGCGGTCGAGGTCGATCTCGCCGCACGATCCGACCTTGCGCTCTGTTTTCGGTCGCTGCGTGCGGAACTCGACCGTCCGGCCAAGCGCGGGCGCTGGCGGCCGCGGATGATCACGCCCGGGTCGCTGCGCCATGTGCGCACCAGCGCGCTCGGCTTCATGCCGGGCTGGTCCCCGGAGATCGACCATGTCGGGCCCTATCGGCCGATCACCATCGAAGCCGTGCACCCCGGCGCCGTATCGGCCGATCTCCGGGCGACCCGCGACGGCGAGACCGGTTGTCTGTTTGCCCGCCTGACCGTCGAGGGCGTGGCCGAGGCGGTCACGCTCCGGTGCGATGGGCGCGAAACCACGCTCACCGAGACGGAGCCGGGCCTGTTCGCCGGCGAACTCGTGCTGCCGGAGGTCGCGCCCTGGTGGCCGCACACGCACGGCGCGCCGAACCTTCACGCGGTCTCCGCCTGCGTCGATGGAGCGACCGTCGATCTCGGCCGGGTGGGCTTCCGGTCGCTGGCGCTGACGCAGCCCTTCGCGGAGGGGCTGTCGCTCGCCGTCAACGGCGTGCCGGTCTTCTGCCGCGGCGCCCTCTGGACGCCGCCGGATCTCGTCGGCCTCGGCCCCGAGGGAACGCGAGCGCTGCTCTCGCTGGCCCGCGAGGCCGGCATGAACATGCTGCGCGTGCCGGGCACGACGCTCTATCCGGCAACCGATTTCTTCGATCTCTGCGACGAACTCGGCATCCTGGTCTGGCAGGACCTGATGCTCGCCAATTTCGATTACCCGCACGACGATCCGGGCTTCTCGGCCACCCTGAACCGGGAGGTCACCGCGTTCCTCGACAGGACCCAGACGGCGCCGTCGCTCTGCATCCTGTGCGGAGGCAGCGAGGTCTGGCAGCAGGCCGCCATGCTGGGCGCGCCGCGCGCAATCTGGGCCGACGCTTTCTGCGAGGCAAAGCTGCCGACGCTCGCTGCAGGCCAGCGCCCCGACATCGTGGTCGTGCCGAACTCGCCCTCCGGTGGGGCCCTCCCTTTCGCGCCGCGTGGCGGCTGCACCCATTATTTCGGCGTCGGCGCCTATTGCCGGCCCCTCGACGATGCCCGCCGGGCCGAGGTCGGCTTCGCCAGCGAGTGCCTCGCCTTCGCCAACCCGCCCGAGCCCGGGACGCCGGGGCCTGCGGGTCCGTCGGATCCGGGCTGGGCCGCCGGCATTCCCCGCGACCGGGGCGCCGACTGGGATTTCGAGACCGTGCGCGACCATTATGTCGGCCACCTCTTCGGCGTCGATCTCGCTGCTCTGCGCGCCGACGATCCGGAGCGCTACCTCGATCTCGGCCGCGCGGCCGTGGCCGAGGTGATGGAGGCGACCTTCGCCGAGTGGCGCCGCCCGCATTCGCCGACCGCCGGCGGCCTCGTCCTGATGCTGCGCGACCTCGGGCCGGGTGCCGGCTGGGGCGTGATCGACTGGACGCAGCGTCCCAAATCCGCGTGGCACGCGCTGAAGCGCGCCTTCCGCCCCGTACAGATCGTCATCACCGACGAAGGGCTGGACGGTCTGCACCTCCACGTCCTCAACGAGACCGCGGAGGCCCGTCGCCTGACGGTGACGCTGACGTTTTCCGATTCGAACGGCCGGGTTGCGGCCCGCGCCGAGCGAGCGGTGGCTGTCGGCGCCCGCGGGACGCTGACGCTCAGTTCGGCCGAGCTGCTCCACCGCTTCTTCGACGCCACCGACAGCTACCGGTTCGGCCCCCGGGTCCACGACGTCGCCCATGCGCGCCTGACCGATGCGGACGGGTGCATGCTCGCCGAGGCGTTTCACTTTCCGGGGCCCCGCCCGAGCACGCAGGACGCCATCGGCCTCACCGCCGAGCCGGTGACGACGGAGGCGGGACCGGCCCTGAGGGTCGCCACCGAGCGGCTCGCGTTCGGCGTGCAGATTCGCGCCTCCGGCGCACGACCGACCGACAGCGGTTTCCATCTGGCGCCCGGAACGGCGCGGATCATCGCCTTCGCGGATTGTGCCCGGCTTCCTCGCGGAACCGTGCGGGCCATCAACGGCACCGAGAGCGTGGAGTTCGGCCATGACGCCTGAGGCCCAGCCCATGTCGGCCCCCTCCCCGGTTCGACACCATCCGGCACCGGTGACCTTCGAAGGCCTGTTCGGCTGGTTCCATCCGGCGGCCGGGCGGCGCGGCGTGGTTCTGTGCGGCGCGTATGGGTTCGAGCAGATGGCGGCCCATCGCCCCTGGCGGGCGCTGGCCGAGCAACTGGCCGAGGCGGGCTGCCCGACCCTGCGTTTCGACTATCCGGGCGAGGGCGATTCCGCCGATCCCGACGCGGCCGGCGTGGAGTCCTGCGTGGCCGCGATCCGGCAGGCCGTCCGGTATCTGCGCGAGACGGCCGGAATCGCCGAAATCGTGCTCGTGGGCCTCCGCCTGGGTGCGACCTTCGCGGCGCTCGCCGCGGAAGCCGAGCCCGTGGACCGTCTCGTCCTCCTGGCGCCCGTGGCCACGGGTCGCGCTTACCTGCGCGAGATGCGGCTCCGGGCCCAGACGATCGGGCGGCTGCCCGACGGATCGGCGCCACCCGCGGAGCCGGACAGCCTGACCGTCGGCGGCTTCCGCATGGAGGCGTCGTTCCAGGCCGCGCTTTCCGGGCTGAGCCTCACCCGGATCGCGTCGCCGCCCGCGCCCCACGTGCTGATCCTCGGCACCGATCCGGGGGCGCTGGCTGCGCGCTTGAACGCCGTCGGCTGCGCCGTCGAGACGGGGCCCTTCGCCGGCCTCGCGCATCTCGTGGGCGATCCGATCTTCGCGAAGGTTCCGGAAGCGGATTTCGCCCGCATCGCCGCCTTCGTAACCGAGGGGGCTGAGTCGGCGGCGACAAGCGCGACGGCCCCGCCTGCGGCGCGTCTCGCCGGCCCGGGCTGGACCGAGGAGGCAGTTCAGTTCGGGCAGGGCCTGTTCGGCATCGCCTGCGCGCCGGACAGGTCGGAACCCGGTGCGCCGACCATCCTGTTCGTGTCGACCGGCATGACCGTGCGTTCGGGCTGGGGACGACAGACCACCCGGCTCGCCCGAAGGTTCGCCCGCGATGGCATCGCCTCGTTTCGGTTCGACGTCGCCGGCATCGGCGACAGTGTCGGACGGCCGGACGGAAGCCGCCCGCTCTTTGCGCCGGACGGCTTCGCAGACGTCATCCAGGCGGTCGATCAGGTGGCCGGAGGCGGCCCGATCGTGCTCGCCGGCGGATGCAGCGGCGCCCATGCGGCCTTCCACGCGCTGTGCCGGGATCCGCGGATCGACGGGGCGCTCCTGATCAATCTCTACTGCTTCGACTGGGATCCGGAGCAGAGCATCGACAGCGTCATCCGCCAGACCTACGGCAGCGCCTCGACCTACGCGACGCTCCTGAAGCAGGGCGATACCTGGCGCCGGCTGATCCGCGGCCAGATCCGGGTCCGGGCGATCGGTGGCGTCCTGGCCCGCCGCGGTGTCGACGCAGCGCTGCGGCGGATCCGCCGGGCGTTCGGTCCGCGGATCCCCGGGGGATCGGTCGCGCGCCGCCTTACCGCGCTCCGGCGCCGCGGTGCCGAGATCCGCCTGCTCTACAGCGCGGGCGATCCCGGCTTGGCCGCCTTGCACCGTCACATCGGCCGCAACCCCGACCGGGTCGCGCGGCGCCTCGGCGCGCCGGTGTCGATCGTGCCCGGGGCGGACCACAACCTCGGCTCCGCCGAGGCCCAGGCCGCCCTCGAACAGGCTTTGCGTGACCTCGTGCGCGCGACCCGGCGCAGTCCCGCGGCGACGGCGAAGCGGCCGGCGCCGACCGTTTCCGCATGGCTCCAGACCGTGACTGGGCGGGCATGAGCGACCTCACGCGCCGGTCAGCCCTGGCGCTCGCTGCGGGCGCCCTCGTGGCCGGCCGTGCCGAGGCGGCCGCGCCGCCGCATCGTTGTGAGGATCTGATCGATTCGATCGGCGTGAACGTCCATCTCGGCCATGGGGGCACGCCCTATGTGGCGCGTTTCGAGGCCTGCGCAGCCGCCCTCGATACCCTCGGCGTCCGGCACCTGCGCGACGATATCGTCCTCACCGGCGGTGAGCCGGCCGGCCAGTTCGCCCGCATCGCCGCCCTCGCCGGCCGCGGCTACCGCTTCAGCCTCGTCTTCTACGACGGTCTGACGCCGGGCCCCCGCGTGCCCCCGGACAAGTTCGCCGCCATCGCCCACTGGGCCGGCGGCGGGCTCATCATCGCGGAGGGCGGCAACGAGCCGCCGATCGCCGGCCGGCGCGACCTTCCCGGTCTCTCGGCCGACCATCAGGCGGCCCTGTTCCGGGCGGTGCGGACGGACGCGCGCGACCCCGCCGTCCAGGTCGCCGGACCGAGCTACATCCAGGGCAACGTCGCGGCGGCGCAGAACCTCGCCGCGCTGGTCGATCTCGGCAACATCCACGCCTATCCGGGCGCCGAGCACCCGGAGACCGGCGGCGGCGGCAGCCTCGCCCGCTTCGTCGCGGCGGCCCGGCCGGTGTTCGGCTCGGCGCCGATGATCGCCACCGAGAACGGCTACCACACGGCGCTCGCAACCCGCAGCGCCCACCTGCCGGTCTCCGAGGGCATCCGGGCGCGCTATCTCCCCCGCCTGCTCCTGTGGAGCTACCTGCAGGGGGTGCGGCGGACCTACCTGTACGAGTTGATCGCCAGCTTCGATCACGGCGATGGCGATCCCGAGAGCCGCTTCGGCCTCCTGGCCTATGACGGACAGCCGACGCCTGCCTTCACGGCCGTGCGCAACCTCATCCGGCTGTTCGGCGGCCACGGCACTGCGGGCGCGCCTTATTCGGGCGACGTCGCCATCACTCAAGCCGGCGCGATGCCGAATCTGGTCTCGGCACGCTTCGTCCGGCGGGACGGGGCCCTGCTGGTGCCGCTCTGGCAAGGCATCGACGCTTGGGACCGGCGCAGCCTCGCCGCCCGCCCCGATGCGACGCCGAAAGCGGTGGATCTCCTCCTCGCGCAGCAACCTCGAAGCGTACGTCTGCATCGCTTCGCGGATGACGGCTCCGTCAGCGTGAGCGTGCTTTCCGCCGAGCGGCGTATGATGGTCCAGGTGACCGACCGGCTCGGCGTGCTGGAAATCACGTAGGCTCTCCCTACGGACAGATTTATCCGCGCCGCCGTCCTAGATGGCACGGATCGGGAAGCGGGATCACTGACGGGGATCGGTGTCCGGGGCGGAAGGCTCAGGCCGGCCGACGGATGTGAGCCCGGTTTCTTGCCGCCCGCGCGGTCCCGCACGTGTCGTGGCCACCCTCGCAACGGATCGACCGATGCTCGCCACGCTCTTCGACAAGCTCGTCGGCGCGACCCTGGTAGTCCTGAACCTGCTGGCCCCGGTCGAGGTTCACGTCGACACGAACCGTGCCTATGCGGCCGGAAGCGAGCATCAGGCCGACATCTACCGGCCGAACAGCTCGGTGCCGAGCCCGGTGCTGGTGTTCCTCTACGGTGGCGGGTGGCGCAGCGGCTCGAAGGCGGACGTCGCCTATGTCGGCGCGGCTTTCGCACGACGAGGCTTCGTCGTGGTCATCCCGGAATACCGCCATTTCCCGGCCGCCAGCTTGTCGGACATCCTGGCCGACAACGCCGCCGCGGTTGCCTGGGCGATCGGCCACGCTTCCGAATTCGGCGGCGATCCCCGCCGCGTCGTGGTGGCGGGCCATTCCTCCGGCGCGTGGGCGGCGGCCATGCTGGGTCTCGATGCGACGTGGCTGGAGCGGGCCGGGTCCAGTCCCGAGGACCTCGCCGGGATCGTCGGTTTGGCCGGACCCTACGCGACCTCGGCGCTGACCGATCCCCTGGACAAGCAGGTCTTTGCCGGGGCCGACCCCGCGATGCAGCCGATCAACCACGCCGTCGGCCGGCACCCGGCGCTGCTGCTGCTGAGCGGCGCGGAGGATCAGGACGTGCGGCCGACTGGGACCGTCGCGCTCGCGAACCGGTTGCAGGCCGGTGATGAGCCTCCGCAGACGCACATCTACCCCGGTCTCGGGCACGGTCAGATCGTCCGGTCGTTGAGCTTCCCGTTCAGCGTCCAGGCCCCGACCGCGGACGACGTCGCGCGGTTCGCCGCGGGAGCGCATACCGCACCATGACGCATCTTCAGATCGTATTCGCTTGGTTGCGCTCACCCAGCCTTTAGCGTGACGAACGTTTGCCACAGCTTGGCCGTTCTCATTCTGTGCAGCTGTGCTTTCGCCGTGGCAGCCCTCGCGCACCTGCCAAGGTACGGTGCTGGCGTCTCCTCGAGGCGCCCGCCATGCTGATCCCCGCGTTCACCCTCCGCCGCTGCCTGTTGCTCGGGCTCCTGCTCGTTTGCCTCGTCAAACTTGCGGACGACATCGCGCGGTATGAACTGCGACAGGCGGCCGGTGCAGTCACGCTGACCGCTGCCGCGATCGGTGCGGAACCCCGGGCCTTCGCGGACGAGTAGCCGCGCCGCCGGGACGGCTCCGGCTCACCGATTTTGGCTCTTAGAAGCCGCTTGTGCGCAGGATTTTAAAGTTGATTGGCCGCGACGTGGCGCTCGGCTGCTGCACCCGAGTGGCTGACGGAACCCCGCTTCCGCGGTGATCGAGACAGATTGTCAGCGGAGTGATGCGCTGCCTTCGAAACAGCAGCAAGAAAATGGTCGGCGTGGCCGGGCTCGAACCGACGACCCCCTGTCCCCCAGTTTGGCCGTGACCGTTAAGATTTCACAACAATTTTGCCAACGGCCGGAATTGATGCGGATAGAAAATGCGGCGTTTTATGGCCCCGATGCAAACGCATCGCTTTGTTGTGTCCCTGGACTACCAGCGTTCCCGAGGCAGCGATATTTGCCTGCGGTAAGTTATGTCGTAATGAAGGGAATGCGACGCTGACCTTTAACTGCTACGGCGTAAGACACTGGTTCAAAAGGGCTGCTTCCGACTCAACTCAGCCGTGCCGAAAGCCATCGGCCCCTCCCGAAAGCGGCCATTCGTTGGCCGTCCGGCAACTCGGGCTTGGGGTAGCGACCGGTTCTTGGCCTGCTGCCGGAAATCTGACGTCCGACATTCAGCTTAGGTCGACGATACGATCCATTCGCCTGAAAGCAGAGCCGGGAGGGCTTTGCAAAGCTGTGGCGGCTCCAGCCGCGCTTGCGCAGCCGACAGTGTCTGCTTCACACCGGCTCGCAGAAGTCCCAGGCGCGGCGTACAGACCCATGGGTTACTCCTGTTCTAACAGGTTCGTGAAGTTGGCGACGATCCCGGGCATCCGGCTGCCGTTGCGGGACGAGACCGTCAAGCGGACGCGGTAGCGGGCGCCGTCCGCCCCCTCGACCGTCCGCTCGGAGGGCTGGTTCGCCGCCAACACCGTCGGGATCTCGTCCTGCAGCCACGCCAGGGGGATCGGCGCCGAGAAGTTGCGCAGGGACCGGCCGACGTCGCCCGGCTGCAAGCCGAAGACCTGCGCCGCCGCTCTGGTGAACATGCGGATGTGAAGATCCGGCGTCAGGAGTACGCTGGCGACGTTCATGCCCTCGAACAGCGCGGCTTGGTCGTCGCTCAACTGATCGATGGCCTCGATCTTGGACGTGAGCTCGGAATTCACCGTCTGAAGCTCCTCGTTCAGCGATTGCGTCTCCTCCTTCGAAGCCTCAAGCTCCTCGTTGGCGGCCTGCATCTCCTCGTTGACGGAGTACAGCTCCTCGTTCGAGGATTTGAGCTCCTCCAGGGAGGTCTCGTATTCCTCGATCACGGCCTGGAGCCGCTCGCGTGTCACGCTCAATTCGCGCTCCAGGCCCTGGAGCGCCGTGTCCCGCTCGGTCGCCTCCAGGGCCTGCTGGCGTTCGTTCTCGGCGGGCGCGGCGGCCTCGTTGAACACGACCAGGAACAGCGGCTCGATCGCGCCGGGCGTGTTTAGCGGCTTGACCACCAGGGAGATCGACTGGAGACGGCCGTCCGGAAGCTCGACGCCGATGCCGTCGCGCACGACCAAGGTGTTGCCCTCGATCGCCTCGCGCAGGGCCGTCCTGAGATCCAGCCGAAGACCTTTACGCGCCATCGCGGCCAACTCCCGGGTCGGCTGGCCGGGCACGACCTCCAGATGATCGCCGATCCGCGACGAGTAGTGCACGGCCTCACCCGTCCGCGTCACGACCGCGTGGGGCGGCGTGTACTCGGACAGCATCTGCGTCTCGACCGCGTGCCGCAGGGCCGTGTGCGTCGTCACGTTACGTCGGTAAGGCTGGCCGGTGCTGGCGAAGATCGCCGTGTCCGGCCCGGACATCGGCGGCAGCCGGGCCGGGGGGATCGCGTCGCGGGCCTGGAAGATACGGTGCCGCTTGTCGATCGTCTCGAACAGGTCCTCGAACCGCGTCACGTTCTCGGCCATACCGATGAACAGGAAGCCGCGCGGGCGGAGGGCGTAGTGCAGCACCGGCATCAGCTGCTGCTGGGCTTCGACGCCGAGGTAGATCAGCAGGTTGCGGCAGGAGACGAGATCGAGGCGCGAGAATGGCGGATCGCGCAGCACGCTGTGCGGGGCGAAGGTGCATAGGTCGCGCACGGCCTTCGCGACCACGGCGCTGTCGCCCACGACGACGAAATGCCGGGCGATCCGCTCGGGCGAGACAGCGGACAGGTAGGCTCTCGGGTAGAGGCCGGTCCGGGCGACCGTGAGTGCGCGTTCGTCGATGTCGGTGGCGAAGATCTGCACGCGCGGCGGATCCGCCAGGGTGAGCATATGCTCGCGCAGGAGGATGGCCACGGAGTAGACCTCCTCGCCGGTCGAGCAGGCAGGCACCCAGATCCGCACGACATCGGTCGCCGCGCGCGCCTCAAGCAGCCTCGGGATGACCTGCGTAGCCAGCGCCTCGAAGGCGGCGGGGTCGCGGAAGAAGTTCGTCACGCCGATCAGCAGGTCCCGGAACAGCACCCCGACCTCGGCTGGGTCGGCACGCAGCAGCTTGAGGTAACCGCTCGGGCCGGTCGCGCCGACGATGCTGATGCGCCGCTGCAGCCGCCGAACGAAGGTGCTGGGCTTGTAGCCCGAGAAGTCGTGGCCGACCTGACGGCGGAGGATGGCGAAGATCTCGGTGAGCAGTTCGGCGTCGAGCTCCCGCGCGACCGCATCGGCCTGACCAGCCGATGCGCCGACGCCGGTCGCGGCGATGTGCGCGGCGATCCGGTCGCCCATCCGTTCGGCCATCTCGCCGAAATCGACGAAGCCGGTCCGCAGCGAGCTGAGCGGCATATCGGCGGTCTCGGGGCCGTCGCCATCCGCGGTCTGGGCCAGGGTCAGGCCGCCGTGCTCCTTGATCGCCTTGACGCCGATGGCGCCGTCTCCGTCGCCGCCGGACAGGATCACGCCGACCGCACGCTCGCCCTGGTCGAGAGCCAAGGCGGTCAGGAAGACGTCGATCGGCTTGGTCTCGCGGCGCATTGGCTCGAGCGGCGTCAACGTCAGCCGCCCGCCCGCGATGCCCATGACGAAACCGGACGGCATGACGTAGACGCGGCCCGGAAGGACCGGCACGCCGTCGGCGGCGGCCTCGACCTCAAGCGGCGTGAACCGCGCCAGCACGTCCGGGAGCATACTTTTGTGCTCCCGGCTGAGATGCGTGATGACGACGAAGGCGGCCCTGAGTGTCTCCGGGACCCCCCGGAAGAAGCTCCGCATTGCCTCGATGCCGCCCGCGGACGCGCCGATGCCGATGATCGGAAAGTGGTCCTGGTCCATCACCGCGTTCTGAGCCTTCGGATCGATGCCGCGCCGTTCGTCGGGTTCCAGCATCATGCGTTCTTGGCCTTGTCGAGGACGGCCGCGCGGATCAGCCGTCGTGCGTGGCCTCCTGCACGACGTAGGCGAGGCAGCGGGCCCGGGCCTCGGGGCTCTTCAGCCGTACAAATAGGCGCAGCAGCGCTACCACTTCGGCGGGATGATCCAGAGCCCCTACGGCGGTTTCAAGGTCCGATTTCCCGGTGGGGTAGGTCGTCAGGAAGGTCGCGACCGGGACGCCCAGCGTCCAGGCGATGCGCACCAGCGCACCGGGGTCGTCGTCCGGCGGATCGTCAACGTTCATCGTAGCTCTCCGCCAATCCCTGCGCCGCGGCGCTCAATGCACCGCGATCCCGCCCGCGCGCGGTCCGATCATTTCGGCGACGCGACGCCCGACATGATGGAGCACGTGGCCGAGCAGCAGGCGGGTCTGGGGGTCGTGCTCATTTTCCGCGGCTTCGTAAGCCTCGATGAGAGACGTCACCAGTTGTTCCGAGGGGCCGGGGTCGTCGCCAGATGTCGACGGCCCGGTGGCGGCTTGCTCGCGGGAGCGCCGCACGAGATCGCGCGAAACCTGGAGCGTCCGCCGCGTCTCCTCGGCCGCCGCACGCAACTCACGGGCAATCTCAAGGCACCGATCTGCGCGGGGGCGGTCCATCATGGGCACTCCAGGCTGCGCGGCTTCCCAACGCGCAGACGACTTCTGCGTGGTCGCTGGCACTGTGCTCTCAATTCCTGGGTGTATCAATCCAGATGCCAACCCGGTGGTAATTGCGAGGGCCAACCTGCAGCATTCGCCAAAATTCGGGTTTTTGGAATTTTGTATGGTTTGTACGGATTCAGGTCAGCGCGCTGAATTCTTGGAGTCTTCACCCAACGAGATCCCGGGAAGTGGATCCTCCGAATTTCTGCAAGGGTTGCGAGCGCGTGTCGCGACGACGTCCGCATTCATGCATTGCCGCCTGAAAGCGGATCGGCTGAAAACCACCCAAAGCGAACCAACCGAAGCTCCACGGCGTGGCCCTCACGTCCGCGCCACGATCAGCTTCCCCAGCTGCGTCATGTCGCCCGGAGTGCGCATCTCGAACTTCGTGATCCACGCCCTCCAGCCCACCAATGCCGCCCCTCCGGCACTACGGTGCCCTGGTCCTGGCCGCACGTGTCTACCACCGCCATCAGTGGCCCCAGCCCCTCTCAAGCACCGCCGGGATCGGCATCGACGTGGTCCGGCGCCCCCGGCCGGGGGCGCCGGTACAGCACCCGCGCCCCTTGCCGCAACGTGACTTCGTCGCGCGGATAGGCGTTCTTTATCGCCTCGAACGCGGCGACTGCGCCGTCGAGCGGGTAGATCACGCCGAGCCGCAGCTCGACCCGGCCGCGCGCGTCCCAGACCTCGAGCGCGAACGGCCGGCCCGGCGGGACCGGCGGCTCCAGGTCGGGCATCTTCGGCAGACGCAGCGTTGCGAGGCACTGGCTCTCGTACTTGCGCGCGACCGTGGCGCCCGGTTCGCGCTGGTGGCGGCAGGAGGTGGTGAGAGCCCGCAGGAGATCGAGCATCGCGATCTCCGGCCCGAACCGGGCCATCAGGCCGTCCAGCCGGTAGCTGCCGTGGCGGCGGCAGGACGCGCAGTCGATCGCCAGCCGGTCGCCGGCGATGTCGCCCAGACGCTGGGACAGCGCGTCAACCATGCACGTAGCCCCGCGCGTAGCCGCGCGAGATCAGACGCCCCTGCCCGGCCGCGCGCCGCTCGGCCGCGTCGAGATCGGTCAGCGCATCCGTGATCGCCTGAACGAGCGCCGCGCGGGCATCGCCGTCGGCGGCCCGGAGATAGGCCGATGCGATCGCCTCGGCCTCCGATGAGCGGATCTCCACAAGCGAATCGTGCCGTTGGGCGTGCATCCGGTTCACAACCTCGACTAGAACACATCGGGAACAAAGCGGACGGCGAGGCGTGGTTCAATGGCTGTTTCGGATCGCAGGGCGATTGCGGTGGGCGGCTGTGGAGAGGTTGGGAAAACGTCAATGCCGCGGAGGCTTTACCGCTTCCATTGCCTGGGTGGCGGTGACGCCGTGTTCGATCTGCAGGGTCGGTGGCTGTCGAGCATCCGCGAGGTCCGGCAGCACGCGGACCGGGTGGCGCTGGGTCTGATGACGGGGGTCGGCTGCCAGGATTGGACCGTGTGGACCGTGGACGTGCGCGATGCCGCAGGCCGGCCGGTGCTGTTTCGTGCGTTCACCGCCGTACGGGTGGACGGCCAGCGGGCGTAGGCAGCGGCATGGTGATGAAGACGGCGTTCGTGGTGCAGCCGTTCGAGCTGCACCGGAAGCGGCTGCGGCCGGCGCGGCAGGAGCCTGCACAGACGGAGAGCGGCGCGCTGAAAAAGGCCGAGAACCTCGCCAAGCGGATGCCCGGGGCCGCGGCGCTGAAGGTGGTGGCCGACGACGAGACCGGGGAGCTGGAGGGCGTCACGATCCTCGGCCAGTGGGGCGAGATCCCGGAGGATTTCGCGGAGAGCCTGCAGGGCGGCTGACGATCGCCCTGGACACGTGAGTGCCTTGCACGTGCACGCGTCCGCAATCGCCTGGCTCGACCTGCGGATTGCCACGAAGCGGCAGCACGCGGCCGAGGATGAGGCGGAGCGGCGGCGCGGATGAACGACCGCCTGAGATACTCGGCGCGGCCTCAGCGCCGAGCAGCCCGCGGCTATTCGGACAGATTTCGCTGGGACCAACTCGGTCGCCGTCGTGTTGTCCAGTTAGATACTCCTCGTTTTATATCGGTAGGACACAATGAACCGTACCATTTTGAAGGCTGCGACGATTGTTGGCGCTCTGGCCCTTCTCCCGGCCACAGCCGATGCCCGAGGCTTCGGCGGCGGCGGCTTCCGGGGCGGCGGATTTGGGGGCGGGTTTCACGGGGGCGGCTTGCGCAGCGGTGGTTTCGCAGGCGGGGGATTCCGTGGTGGCGCGGTCAGCGGCAATGCTCTGGCCGGCGGCGGAGTCGGTAACGGCCTAGCCGGCCGCGGATTCGGTGGCGGCCTGGGCGTTGGTGGTGCGCGCTTCGGTGGAGTTGGTGCTACCGGGGCTGGATTTGCCAATCGCGGTGCCCTGAGTAACCCGGGCATCCGTGGCGCCGGCTTCGTCGGAAATCACGGATTCGCCGGACGAGGCTTCCAGCGCGGCCGCGGCTTCGGTTACGGCGGCCGAGGCTACGGCTACGGCGGCCTGGGCCTTGGTGTGGGCCTGGGGCTTGCGGGCGTGGGTCTCGGCTACGGCTACGGAGCCCTCGGGGACGACTACTATGGTGGGGATTACGGACCGGCAGGGTATGGTTATGCGCCCGCCGGCTATGGATCCGGCTACGCTCCAGCTGGCTACGGAACGGATGCAACCTCGTCGGATGACTCTGTCGGCTACTGCATCCAACGCTTCCGCTCATACGATCAGCGCACCGGTACCTATCTCGGTAACGATGGCCGCCGGCATAGCTGCCCGTAACCGCGACGGCAGGTTCCAGACCAATGAGGCCCCGGGCAGAGATGCTCCGGGGCCTTTTCTGTTTCAGTCAGGGTAAAGCGTGCTCGGATGGGCGTTCGATCTGGTCGTGCCAAGAGGCGACCGTGGTCGGGCGGTCGGTCAGCGCTGGGTGATCGGTCATCCCAGCGGGGCTACCGCGAGGGCCTTAACAGGTGACGGAGATCGGAGGCCTTGGCGGCTATCTGTTCAGGTGCTCGACCGGCGCAGAGTTGACGGGTTGTTCAGGTACGGATCAGCCGGACGGGCATGCGTCTTGGCGATTAGGGCTGCTGCTTCCCTGCTGGTCAGCGTTCGGCCTTTCGTCGCACGCTGGCTTTTCCTCCGAACCGTCAGCGGCGCACGCAGTTGCCGCCTGACCACGATGGAGGAGAGCACGATGTCGAACCCAGCCAAGGGGCAGCACGGCGACGGACAGCGCCACAGCACGATGAGTGCTCAGGAACAGAAGGCCGCCGAAGTCCAAGAGGCCGGGAGCGCAAAGGCCGGCGCAGGCCACCCCGAGGTTCTCGAGGGTGGGAAGGCTGAGCCACCGACCGAGGGGAAGGGGCATCCCAAATCGGCTGCATCGAATGCACCGGCGGGCGGAACCAGCGACGCGGCGACGAGCTCAGCGACGGTAGGCAAGGCTGAGAAGGAGGCCGCAGCTGCGGCCGGCGCCGACAAGGAGCAGCACGGGCGCGGACACCGAAAGTCGGAGTAGGCTTCCCGCATCGGACATTGCGCTCGGCCCCGCCCCGATCTGATCACGGGGCGGGGGAGCGTCCGATCTCACCAGCGTGTGAGCCGAGCCGATACGCAACGCAGCTCGGCTGTAGGATGGCGGCCGGCGGTTACCGGGTCGTGCCGACACCGGCACCGTCACCGTTCCAGACCGGGATCGCTGGCCGAAGCGGGGCGATCGGCATGCTGGAAACCAGCAAGGCGATCATTGCGGCGCGCGAGCTCAGCATGATGGCTGGCGGTTCGCCGGTAAGGGTCCGCCAAGCTGCAACGAAGGCGTCACTGGGCATGGCGGCCAGCGTATCGCTCGAAGGGATGGGGTAGTCCGCAGTGCCGTGCCCAGGCGTGTCCATGCATCTCCAAGAGGGTCAGCCTTCCGTGTGCTGTGACGCTTGCTGAAGAAGATGAATCGGGCGTTCCGGGGTGTGCATGAAAAAGCCCGCCGCGGCGAACCGGGCGGGCTCAGAGTCAAGGGAGGCACGCCGGGATGGCTCGAACGGGTGTGAGCAGATCGTCGTGCCGTTCCATCAACGACTGATTAGCGCCGGCCGCCTCTCCGTTGCACCCAAGTCATCCGTCCCCGCCGCATGTGATGGCGATGCATCCGGACGTGCGTGATCATGCCGGGTCGCGTGGATATCTCGGAGGCGGGACCGGCCGGAACGGCAGCCACGGGTAGCGAGAGACTGGCGAGGCTCGCAGCGGACAGCAGGCTAAGAAATAGGATGCGCATGGGTTTCCTCCGTGCCTGGGCGCAAACAGGGCGCACCGGGCCACTGGGAAGCGTCGCCACCGGACGTTGGTTCAACGATCACCGGCTCAGAACGCGAGCTGCCGCCCCTGATTTTGGACGTGGGCGCGAAAGCCGCCGAGCGCATCGCCACGATCAGCCCACGGCGCCGGGCCGGGCGTAAGCTGTTATTTGGATCGACAATCTGCACAGCGCGGAGTTCATCGTCGCCCGCGTTTCGGTCCCACGCCCACCGCGACCCGTCAATATTGGCTCACATCCGGAAAATTTAACACGGCGCTAACCATTTCTTGCTGATCTTGGTTCGGCCAGAGGTCAGCATGCGACCGAAGATTTTCATAATAGGATTTAGTATATTGGCGGCTCAGCCCACATTTTCGTATGAAAAGACTGCAAGTCTACAGACCGAAGATCCTTTGACGAAATCGAATTCAGTTACGGCACCAATCTTCCATCGCAGGAATGCAGAAGCTAAGGCACGACACGATAAATTTCATCGCAGGATCGATTTAAGCAATCGTGAGATGATTGCTTCTATCTGCAGTGGCTGCGAGTCGGGCCAAATTTATCTTATCTCGAACCACCGCCAGGAATTTGACGCGCACGAAGGGAGTTCGATTTCTGCTGAAACCATATATCTCACGAAAAACGGATTCGACCCCGCGCAAGCCGGCGGTGGGTGGGATTGAAAGCCGAATCCGAGCATGCTGACGTCACGAAACGCCCCAGGCGGTTGAGCCGTCGGGCTGAAGCGGTCCTTGAGAGGGGGAGCAGACAGCCGCAAGCGGCGGCCCATTCCAGCGGGTTGCTCGGCCCCGCCCCGATCCGCGCACGGGGCGCGGGAGCGTCCGATCTCACGAGCCTCTGGGCTGATACGCAACGCGGCTCGGAACTCGGGGTGATCGGTGGCGGTGAGCGGGTCGTTCGGGACCAACGCTGCGGTTGTCCCGCACCGGAATTGGGGTACGAAAAGCCCGCGCCGGGGACCCGGGCGGGCGGGAGATGAATCGCAGACAGATGGTGCGTCGGCCGCCACGCCGTGCGCCGGGTGCGGCGGACGTAAGCCCGCAGCTGAGGTGAGCCAGCCCGGGTGATATGCTCGACAGCATCGGCTTGCCGGTCACGCGTCGCCGGCTTCGGGGGCCTCGCAAAAAAGGCGGGCGAACTCCACGAGGCCGGCTAGAAATCCGATGGCGCAGACGGCTTCGACGTGCATCGTTCGCTCCAACGTGACTCCCGATTCCAAGATGTGGGAGCGTTGGAGCGACACAGCCGCTTGTGTCTCGCTGTTCCATCTCCACCAAAGAAAAACCCGCCGCGGCGGGCTCGGGCGGGTTCAGTTGCCATTGGGTTTTCGAAGGCTCTTGAATAACCCTGGGCAGAGATGATCCGCATCATCCGTTCGAGGGAGGCGTCGCGCACAAAAAGCCCGCTGCGGTCGGCCAGGTGGGCTGAAGTTCAGTCTCGCTGACGAACGAGGTGGATCGGAGCGTCTCACACGACGCTGCTCTGGGCAGGACAGGAGCCGATAGGCGCGTCGGTGAAGCTGAACCCAGCCGTCACGCGATCTGCGGCTCTACCATACGCGAACGCAGAGTCTTCGATCACCGATAGGCAAAACGTTGTACTAAACTGCAGCATGCTTTTCAAATTCTACGATCTTATTTGCGATCGCCTCAGTCTGCCAAATTCTGGAATCCAGGAACTTTTTGGCTCGCTGCTGTACCATGTAGCGGACCACTGTCCGTCTTGGCATTGGCCGATAGAAATCCTTCAACTGAGGGTGGGCGCTGATCATATCAGTATAAGGGCTGTAGCCGGCTTTACCCCACGGTATGAACGGCCCATGCCAAGGCCTTGGGTTCGACATGAAATGCTTTATGTGAACATCTTTCAGGCCATTATAAACAAAATTTGCGAAAAATGCAGGGTAATTCCATTTCATGGAAATTAGACTTATGTGATCTCCAAATGCGACATTCATCGCATCTTGTTCTGTGAACTTGTATTGCGCTAAATTTTTTCCACACAAATTTTGAATTTCTTGATCGATGGCTTTCAGGTCAGATCTTGCGACACGAAAGACGCCGGAATTTATGTAGCGTGCCGCGATACCGCTGCTCAATCCGATCGACCGAAGATAAGCCGTTGTCTTTTTTGACAATCTATCGGGCTCGCCGAAAAGGAGCGCCATAGGATCGGGCGCAGCAAGTATGCTTCCTGAAGCAAGCGGCGCCTCGATGAGTGGATCGATGTTGGCATAGATTTGCGTGTCACCATCGATGTGAATGATATTAATGTAACGCTTATCGAGTATTGTGTCTAGAAAATGTCTAGCCATGTAAATTGGTAAGTTTTTGATTTCACGCCTGTCGTAAAATTGCACCAAAACATTATATTTGGTTGCTATCTGCTGTAGAAAGGCTTTGTCTTGGTTCTGAAAATCGAAACCCAGGATCAGGACATCGGCTTTTCCCTTGGAGATATGTTGCCGAGCTTGAGCTGCACTAAGAAGAGTAGGTAAAAAATAATACTTGTCAGTTGTGTAGCAAAAGCAGCAATCGGACATAATGGTTCCCATTGAGAAATTGCCGCTCGTTACCTCGATATGCTCATAGCTCAGGTTTGAATACCGTCGCAACGTTGATATGCGATTTTGAGTAGTAAAAGGCAGCGGTTGATCGCAATTCGCTCAGCGAATTCGGCAAATCAGCTTTCAATGACACGCGCATGAAAAAGCCCCGCGCGGAGGCGCCGGCGCGGCTGAGTGGATCCCTAAGATGATTGCGGATCTTGGCGAGCAGCGGGCCAACTTCAGCGAGTCGCTCGGCCGAGCCCCGATCTTCCCCCGGGGCGGGAGCGCGTCCGATTTCACCGCCGTGTGAGCCGAGCCGCGTGCAACGCGGCTCGTGAGGAGAATGGCAGGCACGCGTTCCCGGGCTGTCGCTCGCACCGGACCGGCCTTTGTCTTACGTCGAGACGCCCGCTCACCGCCCCGCCAACCCGTCCACCGCCTTGTCGATCCGGCGCTCGATCTCGTCGCGCGCCACGAAGGCTTCGATGTCCCGCCGGTAGGCCACGCCCTCCAGCTTCTCGTCCATCCGGTCGAGCTTGCCCCCGAGCACGTCCATCTGCCGACCGGTCGCCTCGACCCGCTCGATCAGGCGCCCGATCCATTCGGGCAGATGGTCGGCCATGGATCCGCTCCCGCGTGGGCCGCCCGCCCGCATCGTCCGCGCCTGGGGCGGGATGTTGTCCGTCATCGCCGGGCTCGCAAGCCGCCGCTCACCCCTTCGGCCCGACCATCTGCGGCACGATCTTGTCGACCGAGCGGGCCAGCATGTAGGCGCCGATCCCCACGGTCAGCAGCGACCACAGCTCCGCCGGCACGCCCTTGAGCGCGGTCACCACCTCGACCTGCAGCCCGAGCATCGGCGCGACCACGCCGACCCAGGTGATCATCGCCAGGGCCCACAGCACGGTGATCGGCCGGGCGAGCGGGCTCTCCGAGCCGGCATCGGCCTTCATCACCTCGGCCATGGCGCGACTGAGATCCCCTTGCTGGTCGATCAGCGCCTTCTGCAGGTCGAGCTGCACCTGCAGCCGCTGGCCCTCGTCGGGCAGCACCCTGGCCAGGATCGGGCCGACGGCCCCGAGCAAGGCCGGAAGGAGAGCGACGAACTCCATGGTCAGGCACCCTTCTCATGTTGTGGCGGACGGCATCCCGCAGCCACAGCCACCAAGATTC